>NZ_BAAHBN010000011.1:0-98320 GCF_054776655.1 Mariniluteicoccus flavus
ACTGCGTAGCGGGATCATCGGTCCACAACCAGATCGGATACCCCACCGCCACCATGTTCCACTCATTCACACTCGGATCAGGCCCCACCAGCGGCCGCCCCGCCGGAAGCTTCAACTCCGCCACCGCCCGCCGCGCCACCACCACAGGATCAGGAGGCGGAGGCGCAGCAGGAGCGCCACCCGGACCAGGACCAGTCGGGGCCGAGCACCCGGCTCCACTTCCCGCGGCAGCGGTCAACCCACCACAGGACTCACGGGGCAACAAACCCCGCCGCACACGATCCTGATCAATCGGATCCAACGGCGCCGGACGAACAGGCGCATTCCCACCCGCTCCCCCGCCCGGCCTGGAGTTGCTCGAGCCACCGGGATTGTTCTTGGCTGGAAGTTCAGCCACCCACTTCTTCTGCTCATTCTCGCCGGCAGAGACACCGACCCCGCCGCCGGTGGGGGCGGCGACCACCTTCTTTCGCCCTTGGCCGACAACTTCATCGGGGGGAGGTGGCGGGAGGCCTCTCGTCGGGTTGGCCGCGGCTTCCGGACCAACAAGGGCGATGGCGGCCGCTACAAGGACCGCGCCGAGTTTCACGTGCATTTGGAAGCATCCTGTGTGCGGATGTCGACGAGCTTGACGCGACCATTGACCCTTTTCGCGTAGGCGTAGCCCTCAGCCAAAGTCCCAGATGATCGCTTCCCGTCACGCTCGACCAGTGTCACCTCGCGGCGATCTTCGCAGATCAACAGAGTGAGAGTTGGGTCGGAATCCCTACTGGCGTATCCCGGCGCCGACGTCACCCGAGTGACGGAGACCTTGCCCTCGATGCGGAAGCCGCTCTTCTTCTGGTCGCGGAGGAGAGCCATGATCTTCTCCAAATACACGCCCTCAGCCACTTCCTTGAGCTTCGGTGACGGCTCGTCCGCACCCCCCGCCCAGGACAGGCGCTCAAACTCGTCGAACGCGATCTTGTAGGCGGCCTGTGTCTGGCGTACCAACTCTTCCGTCGATGGCGTCGGGCTCGCGGTCGGAGTCGGCGTACTCGAGGTCTGCGTCGGGGTCGGGTTGCCATACGTGATGGAGGGGTCCCGCGTACCCCCGTCGTCCTTCGGGGTGCACGCGCTCGCGAGCAGCAGCGCGGCGGCAAGGCCTACGGCGACGTGACGCACACTTCCTCCAAGATCCCGGGGATTCGACCAGCGGTTCAACCCCCGCCATTCTGGTCGGCGCCCGGGCCGCCATTCGCGACGCGACGGCAAACACTGGGTTAACGAACGGGCTGTGGATAACGCCACGCGAGGGTTCGCGGTGACCGACAGGGTTCGCGGTCACGGAGGCCCTCGAGGGCGAACCCCGAGGTGCAGCGCGCACCCCGCATGCGGGGTGCGCGGTGAACCATGGGGTTCGGGGTGACGATTCCGGGGTTCGCGGTGAACCGCGGGGTTCGGGGTGACGATTCCGGGGTTCGCGGTGGACCGCGGGGTTCGCGGTCGCGACACTTCGACTCGGCCGCAGGCGGCCTCGCTCAGCGAACGCAACCCACTCCTCGACTCGCTCCGCTCGCTCGGAGAACGTGGGCGCGCCGCTCAGCGAACGCAACCCACTCCTCGACTCGCTCCGCTCGCTCGGAGAACGTGGGCGCGCCGCTCGGTGAACGTGAGCTCCTCGTCTCGCTGCGCTCGCTCGGAGAACATGGGCGCGCCGCTCGGAGAACGTGAGCTCCTCGTCTCGCTGCGCTCGCTCGGAGAACGTGGGGGCCCGCTCAGTGAACGGGAGCTCCTCGTCTCGCTCCGCTCGCTCGGAGTGCGTCATTTCGCGCGATTGCGGCGAATCACCGTACTCCCCCTAGAGTTGCTGCGTAATCCACCACAGTCTGGAGAGACCTGCATGCCCATCCGCAATGACCTGCGCAACGTCGCCATCGTGGCCCACGTCGACCACGGCAAGACCACGCTGGTCGATGCCATGCTCTGGCAGTCGGGCGCGTTCCGCGAAGGCTCCGACGTCGACAACCGGGTCATGGACTCGATGGACCTCGAGCGCGAGAAGGGCATCACCATTCTCGCCAAGAACACTGCGGTCCTCCACCGCATGGCCGACGGCAACGACGTCACCATCAACATCATCGACACCCCCGGCCACGCCGACTTCGGCGGTGAGGTCGAGCGCGGCCTCGAGATGGTCGACGGCGTCGCCCTTCTCGTCGACGCGTCCGAGGGCCCGCTGCCCCAGACCCGCTTCGTGCTGCGCAAGGCGCTCCACAAGAAGATGCCGATCATCGTCGTCATCAACAAGGTCGACCGCCCCGACGCCCGCATCGAAGAGGTCGAGGAGGAGGTCTACGAGCTCTTCATGGACCTCATCGACGACGACTCCACCGACGTGCTGAACTTCCCCGTCGTCTACGCCTCCGCCAAGGCCGGCCGCGCGTCGACCAACCGCCCCGAGAACGGCGGCATGCCGGACTCCGAGGACCTCGAGCCGCTGTTCGAGACGATCATGACCCACATCCCGGCCCCCGCGTACGAAGAGGGCGCGACCCTCCAGGCCCACGTGACCAACTTGGACGCGTCGCCCTATCTCGGCCGCCTCGCGCTGTGCCGCATCGTCGCCGGCGAGCTCAAGCGCGGCCAGATGGTCGCGTGGTGCAAGCAGGACGGCACCGTCCAGAACGTGAAGCTGTCCGAGCTCCTCATGACCGAGGCGCTCGAGCGCAAGCCCGCCGACTCCGCAGGCCCCGGCGACATCGTCGCCATCGCCGGCATCCCCGAGATCACCATCGGCGAGACGCTGTCCGATCCGGAGAACCCCAAGCCGCTGCCGCTCATCACCGTCGACGAGCCGTCGATCTCGATGACCATCGGCATCAACACCTCCCCGCTCGCCGGCAAGTCGGGCAAGAACCTCACCGCCCGCCTCGTGAAGGCGCGCCTCGACACCGAGCTCATCGGCAACGTGTCGATCCGCGTCAACCCGACCGAGCGCCCCGACACGTGGGAGGTGCAGGGCCGCGGCGAGCTGCAGCTCGCGATCCTCGTCGAGATGATGCGCCGCGAGTCCTATGAGCTCACCGTCGGCAAGCCCCAGGTCGTCACGAAGGACATCGGCGGCAAGCGCCACGAGCCGTTCGAGCGCCTCACCATCGACATCCCCGACGAGTTCGTCGGCACCGTCACCCAGATGATGGGCACCCGCAAGTCGCGCCTCGAGCAGATGGTGAACCACGGCACGGGCTGGGTGCGCATGGAATACATCGTGCCGGCGCGTGGCCTCATCGGCTTCCGCACCGAGTTCCTCACCGAGACCCGCGGCACCGGCCTCATGCACCACGTGTTCGAGTCGTACGAGCCGTGGGCCGGAGAGCTGCGTACGCGCAACACCGGCGCCCTCGTCTCCGACCGCACCGGCGTGGTCACGTCGTACGCGCTGTTCAACCTGCAGGAGCGCGGCACGATGTTCGTGGGCCCGACCACGGAGGTCTATGAGGGCATGATCGTCGGCGAGAACTCCCGCCCCGACGACATGGACGTCAACCCGACCAAGGAGAAGAAGCTCACCAACGTGCGCTCCTCCACGGGCGACGAGCTCGAGCGCCTGATCCCGCCGAAACTGCTGAACATGGAGCAGGCGCTGGAGTTCTGCCGCGAGGACGAGTGCCTCGAGGTCACGCCGACCCACGTACGCATCCGCAAGGTCCAGCTGCTCGCGAACGACCGGGCGAAGACGCGGAACAAGAACAAGCAGGGCTGACTCCTCGTCTCGCTGGCGCTCGCTCGGAGAACGTGGGGGCACAGGTGACTCCTCGTCTCGCTGGCGCTCGCTCGGAGAACGTGTGGGCGCGCGAATCGCATCGGGAACGTAGGGGGGAATGGCATGAGGCGCGGGATCGTCGTGTTCGCCGTGCTGCTGGCCCTCGTGGTCGGCGGCGCGGCGTTCGTGATCAAGGTCCTGCGGTATCCCATGGTCGACCCGCCCCGGCGTACCGACGCGGTCTATCTGCTCGCCTCCCCCGGCGGCATGCGCGCCGTCGAGCGCGGCATCGACACCATCCCCGCCGACATTCCCGTGGTCCTGTCGGTCACCGCACAACTGCTGGCGATGCCCGACTACCAGCGCGCGTGCGCGCGTACCGATCGCACCGTGATCTGCGTCCATCCCGACCCCGAGACCACCCAGGGCGAGTCGCGCAACCTCGGCCGCCTCGCCGCCGAGCGCGGCTGGCGGTCGGCCACCGTGGTGACCCACACGTCCCACATCAGCCGCACGCGCCTGTTGATGGGGCGCTGCTTCAGCGGCGAGATCCGCATGACGGCGGTGGACACCGAGAACGGGAAGCGGGCGTGGACGTACGCGGGTCTCTACGAGGTCGGGGCGTTCGTGAAGGCGCTGGCGACGCCGGGGTGCTGAGGCTTCGACTCGCTGCGCTCGCTCAGCCAACGTAAGAGAGCGTGCGCTCGCTCAGCCAACGTAAGAGAGCGTGCTGGCGACGCCGGGGTGCTGAGGCTTCGACTCGCTGCGCTCGCTCAGCCAACGTAAGGGAGTGCGCGCTCGCTCAGCCAACGTAAGGGAGTGCGCGCTCGCTCAGCCAACGTAAGGGAGTGCGGGCTCGCTCAGCCAACGTAAGTGGCGCTGCGCTCGCTCAGCCAACGTAGGGAGCGTTACGCCTTCGTTATCACCCCTCTGGAACCTTCCCCTCCCCAGCGAGCTCTGTTCGGGAAAGGATGGTTCGCAAGGATCCGGCCCGAACTTCTTCCCCTTCAGGCCGACGGCTCCGAAACATCCCCCAGGTGTTTTGTCCGTTCGAAGGAGAAGATCATGAAGGCTTCCAAGCGCATCGCCGTCGCCGTCGTCTCGATGGCCGCCCTCACCGGCATCGCGACCACCACCGCGGCCGCGGCTCCCGTGCCCACGGCCTACACGGCGCCGAAGGTCGGCCAGTCCGGCGCCGGCGTCAAGGCGCTCCAGCAGCGCCTGGTGAAGGCCGGGGTCCTGCAGTCGCGCTACACGACCGGCTATTTCGGCTCGCTCACGCGCAACGCGGTGAAGGCGTTCCAGCGCCGCGAGAGGCTGCCGATCACCGGCCGCGTCGACATCCGCACCTGGAACCGGCTCGTCACCACGACCGGCACCATCAACGCCGCCTCGGCCTCCACGTCGAAGCCGGCCGCGAAGGGCCTCGACTCCCGCTGCATGTCCGGCCGCGTCCTCTGCATCAGCAAGCGCGACAACAAGGTCCGCTGGGTCGTCGACGGCTCGGTCCAGATGTCGCTGGACGCCCGATTCGGCAGCTCGCGTACGCCAACCCGCAACGGCACGTTCCGCGTCTATTGGAAGTCGCGCAACCACCACTCGACGCTCTATGGCACGTCGATGCCGTACGCGCTGTTCTTCTCCGGCGGCCAGGCCGTCCACTACTCCCCCGATTTCGCGGCCCGCGGCTACAACGGCGCGTCGCACGGCTGCGTGAACACGCGCGACCGCGCCACCATGCAGGCCCTGTTCACCACGGTCCGCTCCGGCGACAAGGTCGTCGTCTACTGACCTCCGGCGGGCGGCCGGGGGTGAGTTTTCCCATCTCCATCCGCCCGTTGGTCACGATTTCTCCAACCGCCCGTGCGCAACGTACGGTGTGTTCGAGTCTTGTCCGCAAGGCCCGGGGCACCTTCCCACCCCGCACGAAACCGAATGAAGGAACACCATGAAGCCAGTCGTTTCGTCGGCTGTGGGACTGACTGTCGCCGCCCTGGCGCTGTCGATGCCCGGCCTGGCCCAGGCCGCCCCCACCCCGAGCCCCACGGCGACCCCCTCGGTCACCGCCACCCCGAAGGCCACCGCCTCGGCCACCCCGAGCGCGACGCCGACCCCGTCGGCGAAGGCGTCCTCGACGCCCGCCGCGCCCACCGCGTCGGTGAGCCCGTCCGCCACGGCGAACCGCGCTCCCGCCAGCCCGCTGGCCACGCCGGCGATCGCCGCGAAGTACGCGCAGAACGCCTGGCTCGGCGCGCCCATCGGCGGCGAGCAGGCCGTCGCGGGCGGACAGAAGCAGGCGTACGCGGGTGGCACGATCTTCTGGTCGCAGGCGACCGGCGCGTTCATCGTGAAGGGCAAGATCCTCGCGGCCTACGACGCCGCGGGCGGCCCCGCCTCGCCGCTCGGCTTCCCGACCAGCGACGAGTTCACCACGGCCACCGGACCGATCGCGCAGCGCTTCACCAACGCGCTCGCGCTGTCGTCGTCCGCCACCGGCACCCACTTCGTGCAGGGTGCGATCCTCGGTGAATATGCCCGCCTGGGCTGGGAGAACGGCGACCTCGGCCTTCCCACCACGAGCGAATACGTCGGCGCCAACGGCGACCGCATCACCGACTTCCAGCGCGGCCAGATCATCTGGTCGCCGCAGACCGGCGCCCACGCGGTCCATGGCGCGATCCACACCGAGTTCTCGCGCCTCGGCCACGAGACCGGCGTCCTCGGCCGCCCCGTGACGTCGCACTTCATCGGCTCGACCGGCGCTCACGTCGTGAACTTCGAGGGCGGCCAGATCATCTCGTCGCCCAAGACCGGCACCCACGCGGTCTATGGCGCCATCGCCAAGGTGTACGCCGGCCTCGGCTTCGAGGGCGGCGTGCTCGGCAAGCCCATCACGTCGGAGTTCACCGGCGCCGGCGCGCGCGTCGTCAACTTCGAGAACGGCCAGATCATCTGGTCGGCGCAGACCGGTGCCCACGCCGTCTACGGCGCGATCGCCCGCGAGTACGCGGCCCTCGGCTGGGAGGGCGGCCCCCTCGGCCGACCGACCAGCGGCGAGTTCAACGGCGCGACCGGCGCCCGCGTACAGCGCTTCGAGCGCGGCCTGATGATCTGGACGCCGGCCACCGGCGCCCACGGCGTCCACGGCGCGATCCTCGACAAGTACGCGGCCCTCCGCTTCGAGAACGGCGCGCTCGGCGCTCCGCTCACCTCGGAGTTCGGCGGCGCCAACGGCGCCCGCGTGCAGAACTTCGCCAACGGCCAGATCATCTTCACCGGCTCCACCGGCGCGAACAGCGTGCAGGGTGCGATCGCGCAGGAGTACGGCGCGCTGGGTTACGAGGGCGGCCCGCTCGGCGTGCCGACCTCCGACGAGTTCGCCGGCCGCAACGGCGCCCGCGTGAACCGCTTCGCCCACGGCCTGATGGTCTGGACGGGCCGCACGGGTGCCTTCGCGGTGCGCGGCGCGCTGCTGAGCGGCTATGCGGCCAACGGCTACGAGGGCGGCGCCCTCGGCGCCCCGACGACCAATGAGTTCCCGATCGCCGGCGGCTTCGCCCAGGACTTCGAGCACGGCCGCCTGACGTTCGTGAACGGCCGCATGAACATCGTGTGGCCCGGCCCCAACGTCGACGCGCGCTGCCGCACCGGGCGCGTCATGTGCATCAGCAAGGCCGAGCGCAAGCTCCGCTGGATGATCGACGGCCGCGTCATCAAGGAGATGGACGCCCGCTTCGGCGCCGCCGGCACCCCGACGCGCGAGGGCGAGTTCAAGGTGTTCTCGAAGGTCCGCGACGAGGTCTCCTACCTGTACGGCAACACCCCGATGCCCTTCGCCATGTATTTCTCGGGCGGCGAGGCCGTGCACTACTCGTACGACTTCGCGACGTACGGCTATTCGAAGACGGCGTTCGCCTCGCACGGCTGCGTGAACATCCGCGACTGGGACGGCATCCAGTGGCTCTATGACACGCAGGTGAAGCTCGGCGACAAGGTCGTCGTGTATTGGTGATCAGCCCGTTGGACTGACCCGCAGCGCCCCGGCCGGATGGTCGGGGCGCTGTTTGTTTCTGCGGGGGGCGCGATTGGGTTGTGGATAAGTCGGGTCTCCGCGGTTTTCGGGTCGCGGATTCCGCTGGGATTGAGCCATGTTGATTCGCTCATCAGAAGTGGAGGCCCGCGGCCTCACGCGGTCGGAGATGCTGGGGCTCGTACGCCGGGGCGAGGCCAGGCAGGTGAGGCCCGGCGTGTGGTCTCTGGCCGAGGTGTGCTCGCCGGAGGAGCGGCATCGGGAGCTGATGTCCGCGACGGTGCCAGGGTTGCGGGGCGGCGCGGTCGTGAGTCATGCGTCGGCCGCGGTGCTGCACGGGCTGCCGGTGCCGGAGCGGGGGCTCGATCGGGTGCACGTGCTGCGGCCCGGGCGTGGCGGGAAGCGGTCGGGGTTCCTGCACGTGCACCGGGACGTGGTCGACGCGTCGGAGGTGGTGCTGTTCGATGGCATGGCGGTGACGTCGCTGCTGCGTACGGCGGTGGACCTGGCGCGGGCGCTGTCCCCCATGGACGCGCTCGCGGTGGTCGACCGGGGGCTGGCGCTGGGGATCGACCGGGATCAGGCGCTCGAGGAGGTCGCGAGGGCGGCCCGGCGGCCGCACAACGCGCGGGCGCGGGCGGCGTTCGTCCACGGGGACGCGCGGGCGGAGAGCCCCGGCGAGTCGTGGTCGCGGTGGCGGATGATCGAGCTGGGGATCCCGCTGCCGAACCTGCAGGTGAGGCTGTTCGACGATGCGGGGCAGGAGATCGCGCGGCCGGACTTCCTGTGGGAGCGGCAGAAGCTCGTGGGTGAGTTCGACGGTGAGGTCAAATATGGGCGCCTGCTGAAGCCCGGCCAGGACCTCGCCGACGTGATCCGGGCGGAGAAGGACCGGGAAGAGCGGATCCGCCGCCGCGGCTATTGGATGGTCCGGTGGGCGACGCGAGACCTGCATCCGGCCGAGCGGTTCCGCCAGCTGATGGCGGACGTGTGGCCGTCAGATCACCGGGCGGGATGAGGTGCCGAGTGCCGGAGCGGGTTCCAAGTGGCCGGGGAGGGCGACTGGGAACCCGCGTACGCACCCGGGACCCCGCATGGAGGCCGCCAAGTGGCAGCGCGGGTTCCAAGTGGCCGGGGCGGGCGACTCGGAACCCGCGTACGCACCCGGGACCCCGCATGGAGGCCGCCAAGTGGCAGCGCAGGTTCCAAGTGGCCGGGGCGGGCGACTCGGAACCCGCGTACGCACCCGGCACCCTCCCGAAACGCAGCAGCGCCCCGGTCCAACGGGACCGGGGCGCTGCGTACGCGGGTTCAGGCCTTCGGGCCGCGCCTGGTCGGCGCCTTCTTCGCGGCCGGCGGGATCGGGGCCTCGACCGACGGCGCCTTCGCGCCCGGCGCCTTCGCGGCGGACGGCTTGACCACCGACGGCGGCTCGACCGGGGCCTGGGCCACCGGCGGCTTCGCGCCCGGCGCCTTGGCGGCGCGCTTCGGCGCCGCACCGGTGGCCGGTGCCTTCTTCGTGGTCACCTTCGTCGCGCGCCGCGTCGTCGACGCCTTCGGCGCCACCGGCTCGGTCACGTCGGACTGGTCCTCGGCCTCCATCGCCTCGGCCACGGTGTCGACCGCGTCCACGAAGTCGGACTGGGCCTCGTCGGCGGCCGACGACGTCGTCCGCGCGCCGCGGCGGGCGGTGGCGGCGGTGGTGTGGCGGACCTCGTTGATGCGCAGCTCGCCGCGCGCGGCCATCTCCTCGAACGTCAGGTTGAGCTCGGTCAGCAGCGCCTCGAGCTGGGCCTGGACCTGCTCCGGCAGCTCCTTGGCCAGGTGGGGCGCGTCGGCCACGAGCGACTGGGCGCGCTTCGGCAGTTCGCGCGCGAGGCCCGAGGCCTGGGCGATCTGCTCGTTGCGGCGCTCGCGCTTCACGCGGGCGGCGTCCTGCTTCTGCTCGGCGTATTCCTTCAGCCGCTCCGCCAGCACGTCGGTCACCCCGGCGGCGACATAGAGCGCCCTGATGCTGGTCTCCAGGAGAGGCTGCCCCCCGGCGACGTCCTTCTTCTTCTCCGTCATGTTTCCTCCTGATCCAGATCCGTTAGCCCGAAGCCTACTCAGTCCTCCCTCGACCTCGGCACGCTGGCCGTGATGACCTCGCCGGTGTCATTGCGGCCGCCCACCATCGGCGAGCGCCCCACGTCGCCCGTGAGGTCACGCCCCTGGCCGTCGAGCTCCACCGAGACCGGGCGCTCCGGGTCGAGGTCGACCGCGACCCCGCGTACGCCGACCCGCACGCCGGGCCCACGATCCACGTGGAACGTGATCGACGACTCTTCCACGACGACCCGCAGGTGGGTGTCGCGGAGGCGTACGCGGAACACCAGCTGGTCCCAGCCGACGGGCAGGCGCGGGTCGAAGGTGAGGTCGCCGCCGGTGTCGCGCATGCCGCCGAAGCCATAGACCAGCGCCGACCACACGCCGCCGGTCGACGCCACGTGGACGCCGTCGGCGGTGTTGGCGTGGCGGTCGTCGAGGTCGACGAACAGGCCGGCATAGAAATAGCGCAGCGCCATCTCGTGATAGCCGACCTCGGCCGCCATGATCGACTGGACGACCGCCGACAGCGTCGAGTCGCCGGTGGTGATCGGGTCGTAGTATTCGAAGTTCGCCCGCTTCTCCTCGGCGGTGAAGTGGTCGCCCTGCAGGAACATCGCCAGCACGACGTCGGCCTGCTTCAACACCTGGAAGCGATAGAGCACCAGCGGGTGGTAGTGGAGCATCAGCGGCCGCCGGTCGTGCGGCGTGTGCTCGAGGTCCCACACCTCGCGCTCGAGGAAGTGGAGGTCCTGCGGGTGGACACCGAGCCGCTCGTCGAACGGGATCGAGATCGCCTCGGCGCACCGCGCCCACTCCTCCACCTCGCCGTCGCGGAGGTCGAGGCGGCGGACGAGCCGGGCGTACGCGGCGGGGCGGGCGACCTGCAGCTCGCGCACGGTGTCGGCGGCCTTCGCGAGGTTGAACCGCGCCATCACGTTGGTGAACAGGTTGTCGTTCACCACCGTCGTGTATTCGTCCGGCCCCGTCACCGAGTGGATGTGGAACCGGTCGTCGCCGTTGGCGCGCCAGAAGCCGAGGTCGGCCCACATGCGGGCGGTCTCGACGAGGATCTCGATGCCCTCGTGGAGGAGGAAGTCGAGGTCGCCCGTGGCGTCGACATATTTGCCGAGGGCGTACGCGATGTCGGCGTCGATGTGGTACTGCGCCGTGCCGGCGGCGTAGTAGGCCGACGCCTCCTCGCCGTTGATCGTGCGCCACGGGAACAGCGCGCCCAGCTGGGCCATCTCGGTCGCGCGCTTCCGCGCCGCGTCCAGCATCGTGTAGCGGAACCGCAGCGCACACCGCGCCGCCTGCGGGTTCGTGTAGGTCAGGAACGGGAGCACATAGATCTCGGTGTCCCAGAAATAGTGGCCGGAATAGCCCGACCCCGAGACTCCCTTCGCCGCGATGCCGTACGCCTCCGCCCTCGCGCTCGCCTGCGCCACCTGGAACAGGTTCCAGCGGATCGCCTGCTGGAGGTGGGGCTGGCCCGGGACCTCGACGTCGGAGCGCTCCCAGAACGTGTCGAGCCAGTCGCGCTGGTCGTCGTGGACGGCCTCGACGCCCTGCTGGCGGGCGCGGTCGAGCGTACGCCGGCACCGGTCGGACAGCTCGCGCACCGGCACCGAGCGCGACGTGTGGTAGGCCGCGAGCTTCTCGATGTGGATGGGGACGCCCTGCTTCGCCGTGACCTTGAAGACCTGCTTGCCGGAGTCGCCCTCGGCGGACACGGAGTCCTCGTAGGCGTTCTCCGTGCGGATCAGGTGGTCGACGCCGACCGCGAGGGTCATCTTGGAGTCGTGGGTGCGATAGCCGAGCATGATGCGCCCGTCGCCGCACCACTGCGACACCGGGTCCAGCACGCGGCGGTCGACCTTCTCGGTCTTGCGCGGGTCGGTGGTGCCGGGCGACGGCGAGCCGGCGTAGTCGTCCTGGCCGTCCTGGCGGTTGATCACCTGCGAGCTGACGACGACGGGCGCGTCGCCGTCGAGCATCGTGATGTCCATCGTCATCACGGCGAGGTGGCGCTGGGCGAAGCTGACCATGCGGGTGGTGTTGATGAGCACGCGCTTGCCGGCCGACGTCCGCCAGATCACGCGGCGGCGCAGCACGCCGGAGCGGAGGTCGAGCGAGCGCTCGTAGTCGTCGAGGTCCGCCACCGACAGCAGCAGCGGCTCGTCGTCGACATAGACCTTCATGACCTTCGTGTCGGGCACGTTCACGATCGTCTGGCCGACGCGCGCGAAGCCGTACGCCTCCTCCGCGTGGCGGATCGGCCAGGTCTCGTGGAACCCGTTGATGAAGGTGCCGTGGGCGTGGGCGTCGCGGCCCTCCTCGGGATTGCCGCGCATGCCGAGATAGCCGTTCGCCACCGCGAACAGCGTCTCGGTCGTGCCGAGGTCGTCGCTGCTGTGCTCGGTCTCGACCAGGCGCCACTCGTCGAGCGGGAAGCGGCCGCGGTCCAGCGGGTCGGTCGGCGCCGGCGGCGCGTCGCGGGGGCCGGGCTCCTCGGGCTCGTGCTCGGAGAACAGCCACGGGTCCTGGTTGACGCGGCCCTCCGACGGCGCATTGGCGTCGTGGCCGTGGGCGCCCGGCCCCTCGCTGGACTCGGGTGGCTCCGCGGTCGGGTCGTGGAGCGTCGAGGGGCTGATGTCGCTGTCGTGGGTCATGGATGCCTTGGGTCGGATGGTGCAGGTGAGGTGGTCCGGGCGCGGGGCGCGTCAGATCAGCTGGTCGAGGTCGGTGACGACGACGGTCGCGCCGGCCTCGGTGAGGCGGTCGGCGCCGGTGCCGCGGTCGACCCCGACGACGCCCGCGAACCCGCCGGCGGCGCCCGCGCGTACGCCGGACAGGGCGTCCTCGTAGACGACGGCGCGGTCGTGGGCGACGCCGAGCTCGTCGGCGGCGTGCTGGAACGTGTCGGGCCTGGGCTTGCCGGGCAGGCCGAGCTCGGCGGCCTCCTTGCCGGAGACGATGACCTCGATGCGGTCGGCGATGCCGGCCATGTCGAGCACGGCGCGGGCGTTCTTCGAGCTGGAGACCACGGCCGTACGCCACCCCCGCTCGCGCACGTGGTCGAGGTAGGCGAGCGACGTGGCGTACGGGGCGATGCCGTCGCGCTCAAGGACCTCGTTGAAGGCCTGGTCCTTGCGGTTGCCGAGGCCACAGACGGTCTCGGCGTCGTTCGGGTCGGACGGGTCGCCGTGGGGCAGGTCGATGCCGCGGGACTCGAGGAACGACTGGACGCCCTCGTAGCGGGGCTTGCCGTCGACGTGGTCGAAATAGTCGCGGTCGGTGTAGGGGGCTTCGACGCCGCGGGAGGAGAGGAAGGCGTTGAACATCGACGACCAGGCCCGCATGTGGACCTCCGCGGTCGGGGTCAGCACCCCGTCGAGGTCGAACAGGCAGGCGTCGATCTCGGTCCAGTCGATCTGGTCTCGGCTCATGAACTCCACGGTAGCGAAGAAGTTTCGGGCCGGTCAGGTGGCGGGGGCGGGTCGCTCACCGATATTTGAGGCGGGGCGGCGGCCATGTCTTGTCGCGGTTGGCGACGGCGACGGCGTCGGCCGCGCCGTGGTCGCCGAGCGCGCGGAGGCCGGCGACGACGCCGGCGACGTCCTCGGGTGCCTTGTTCTGGGACTGCTTGGCCTTGGCCTCGAGGCGCTCGATGGTGAGTTCGACGCCGACGATGGCGCGGGCCATGCCGGCGATGTAGTCGGCGGGGGCGTCGTCGATCGACCACGGGGTCTCGTTCGGTTGCTCGTGGTGGTCGCTGAGCGCGCGGAGGTGGTCGAGCAGCCACGCGGTGTCGTCGTGGAGGGTGACGCGGCCGTGGACGTGGAGCGTCGTGTAGTTCCAGGTCGGCACGGTGCGCGGGTTGGTCTGCTTGGAGGGATAGAAGTTCGGCGAGATGTAGGCGTCGGTGGTGTGGGCGATCACCAGTGAGGGCGCGGTGGCCAGGCGGAGCGCGTCGGCGTGGGGGTTCTGGCGGGCGAGGTGGCCGCGGAGGACCTGCCGGTGTCCGTCGTCATGGAACAGCAGCGGGAGGAAGGTGGCCTCGATCGCGGAGGTGCCGTCGGGGCCGGTCGCGGGCGTCAGCAGGTCGGCGGCGCCCAGGTCGCCGAGCACGGCGTACGCCTCGTCGAGCGGGAGGTCGAAGCGGTCCGGGATCCACATCGGGTCTGGGTTTCCCTCAGTGGGCGGCGAGCGCGTCGAGGGAGCCCGCGCGCAGCCGGATCTCTCCGACGGGCCGGCCGTGGCCGAGGACGGGGACGGTGCTGAGGCGGGTGAGTTCGGGGTGGTCGAAGCCGAGGGCGCGCAGGGTCTCGGCGACGATGATCGCGCTGCCGCGGGGGGTGCCGTCATCGATCTTGACGGCGATTCCGCGGCCGTCGGGCAGGCCCACGCCGAAGCAGGCCTCGGCGCCGGCCTTGCAGACGAGCCCGTCGACGGCGCGGTGGAGGGCGACCTCGTCGCGGCGGGTGCCCGAGGCGTACTCGGGGTGGGCGCGGTAGGCGTCGGCGACGCGTCGCTCGTCGGTGCCCTCTCCGGCGGCGGCGATGCGGCCGAACGAGCGCGCCAGTCCGGCGAGCGAGACCGCGAACAGCGGAGCACCGCAGCCGTCGGTGGTGGGCGCGGCGGCCTCTTCGCCGGCGAGGTCGGCGATGGCGTCGCGGATGGCCCGCTGCAGCGGGTGGTCGGGGTCGCGGTAGTCGTCGGTCGACCAGCCCGCGCGGACGCAGGTCCGCAGCATCGCGGCGTGCTTGCCGGAGCAGTTCATCGTGATCGACTCGCGCTGGTGGCCGGCGGCGATCCACTCGACGCGCGCGGTCTCGTCGATCGGCCAGTCGGGCGGGGTCTGCAGAGCGTCGAGGGTCAGGCCGGTGCCCGACAGGATCTCGACGACGCCCTCGCGGTGGATCTCCTCGCCCGAATGGGACGCGGCGGCGAGCGCGAGCAGGCGGCCGTCGAGGTCGAGGCCGCTGCGGAGCATGCCGACGGCCTGCATGGGTTTGGCGCAGGAGCGGGGATACATGGGGGCGTCGACGGCGCCGATCGCGTGCTGGATCGACCCGTCGGGCGCGGTCACGACGATGCGGGCGCGGTGGACCGACTCGACGAAGCCCTCGCGGACGACGTCGAGGACGATGGGATCGGCTGCGAAGGGATCGGTGGTCACGGAGCGAGCGTAGCGAGTGTCACGGATCGTCCACTCGATGGCCCAGGGCGGCCGATCTGGCCCGCTGGGGCGATCGAGTGGACGTTTCGTGACAACCCCGGGTCGACCGCGGTCAGATCCAGCCGCGCTCGCGGGCCTTCCGCGCCGCCTCGTGGCGGTTGGCGGCGCCGAGCTTGGTCGTAGCGACGGAGAGGTAGTTGCGGACGGTGCCCGGCGACAGGCTCGCGCGGCGGGCGATGTCCTCGATCGGGTCACCCTCCGCAGCGAGCGCCAGGACGTCGGCCTCGCGCGGCGACAGCGGCGAGTCGCCCGCGCCGATGGCCTCGGCGGCGAGCTCGGGGTCGACATAGCGGCCGCCGGCGGCGACGTCGCGGACGACCTTGGCGAGGACGCTCGCCGACACGGTCTTCGGCAGGAAACCCTTCACGCCCGCGGCGAGCGCGGTCTTCAGATAGCCGGGACGGCCGTGGGACGTCACGATGATGCAGCGACAGTCGGGCAACTCGTCAGCCAGCAGGCGCGCGGTCTCGATGCCGTCGGGCGCCGGCATCTGGAGGTCGAGCACGGCGACGTCGGGACGGTGCTTCCGCGCGGCCGCGAGCGCCTCGGAGCCGGACGCGGCGCGAGCCACGACGTCGAGGTCGTCCTCGAGCGCGAGCAGCCCCGCGAGCGCGTCGCGGATCAGGTTCTCGTCATCGGCCAGCAGGACTTTGATCATGGTCACTCCCCTGTCGTGGTGGACATGGTCGGGTTCGCGGCGGTGCTGGGGTCTGCCCCGGGCGCGTGGGCCGGCACGGTCGCCACGAGCGTGAACCAGCCGCCGTCGTGGGTCACCTCGAGCGTGCCGCCCAGGGGGGCGAGGCGGTCGCGCATCGAGGCGACGCCGGTGCGTGAGCCCGACGTGCCGGTCAGGTCGGCGCCGTCGTTGGCGACCATGAGCGTCGTGGCCTCGTGGTCGACCGCGACCGAGACCGACGCCTGGCTCGCCGCGCTGTGGCGCAGGACGTTGGTGACGGCCTCGCGGACGACCCAGGCGAGGACGTCGGAGGCGGCGGGCGGGACTGCTGCGGCGTTGCCGGCGACGGTGGTGGCGATGCCGGCGGAGGCGAGCAGGGCCCTGGCGCCGGCCAGCTCCTGGGCCAGCCCGACGGCCGACTCGCCGCGCACGACCGTGCGTACCTCCTTGCCGGCGGAGTCGGCGATCGCGCGGATCTCGGTCAGCTCGGCCGCGGCCTCGGCCGACCGCTCGCGGCGGACGAGCTCGGCGGCGAGCTCGGACTTCACAGCGATGGTGGCGAGCGTGCGACCGAAGACGTCGTGGAGGTCGCGGGAGATGCGGAGTCGCTCGTCGGCGACGGCGAGGCGGGCCTGGGCCTCCTGGGCGTCCTGGAGCTGGAACAGGACCTTGAGCATCCAGACCAGCGACCAGGCGGTGATGACGAAGAACGCGGCCATGCCGGCGATCACCAGCATGTAGCCGACCCGATAGCCCCACGGCATGGGGATGGCCAGGCCGAGCGCGACGCCGAGGACCGCCAGTCCGGCGGCCGAGGCCAGGGCGGTGCGCAGCGACATCAGCGGCGTGACCATGCACAGCGAGACGACGACGACGGCGGGCACGATGATGGGCCACGGCGTACGCGGGGACGTCCAGGGCAGGAAGCAGAGAACGGTCACCGCCCCGGTGGCGACCCAGGCGCCCAGCAGGCGCCTCGGCAGGGAGCCCGGCGTACGGAGGTGGGTGAAGGCCCAGCTGCCGACGAACACGTCGAGGACGACGTGGACGAGGCCGACACCGACCCCCGCCCAGACCAGCCAGGCCAGCTCATAGCTGACCATCGTGATGGTCTGGACGAGGTAGGTGGCCTCGAGGAGGGCGAAGGCATACAGCGACCAGCGGACGTAGGTCTCGAACCGCCGGGCATTGCGGGCGGTGGCGGTCTCGGGCGATCCGGTGGTCATGGGGTCCTTATCGGAGGGTGGTGGCCTCGCGCCGGTGCAGGAGCCAGGCGATGACGCAGAAGGCGACGTTCACGGCGATCGTGATGGCGAGGGCGGGGTGGGAGGGCCCGGCGACATCGGGGTTGAAGCCGCGCAGGCAGTTCACGAGGAAGGTCAGGGTGTTGTTGACCGCGTGGAGGGCGATGGCCAACTCGAGGCCGCGGGTGAGGCGGGTGACGAAGAGGGCACCCAGACCGAAGGTGAGATAGAAGGCGATCAACAGGGGGTCGGACGCGCCGTGCAGCGCGGTGAACGCGAGCGTCGACACCACGGCGCCGACGACCAGGCCGACGCGGGGCGATCCCCAGCCGCCGAGGGAGGTGAAGATCCCGCCGCGGAAGGTGTATTCCTCGCCGGCGGCCTGCAGCGGTGAGGTGAGGATGGTCACGACCATGAAGACCATCAGCATGGGCGTGATGACGCCGTTGCCGACCTTGGGCCCGAACACGATCCAGAGGGCGTTGGACGCGAGATAGAGCGGGATGACCCAGAGGAGGGCGCGGCCGATGCGGGGCCAGCGCAGGCCGCCGTCGAGGGAGCTGATCCGGCCCTGCGGCAGGCCGTGGACCAGGCGCATGATCAGCGGGGACAGGAAGATCATCGCGCCCCAGGACAGGTTGATCGCGGCGAAGGTGGCGGGGTTCATCGCGCCGGTGAAGCCGGCGGCCCGGCCGAGCGGGCCCGCGGCGACCGTGAACACGGTCGTCAGGATCGCCCAGACGGCCAGGATCAGGACGGTCGAGAAGAGGCCCTTCCACCACGGGGAGTGGGCGGTCTGGCGGCCGTAGCCGTGGTCGGCGTGGTCCACGTGGGCTTCGGTCGCGTGGGCGTGGGGGGCGGTCGAGCCGGGGGCATCGCCGTGGGTCATGGGTCCATCATGACGTGCGTCGCCCGCCGCGCGCAGTTTCGGCGCGGCGGACGCATACGCGGGGGTAGTCATCGGGTGGCGCGCTCGCGGCGCGTGAGCAGCCAGGTGATGAGGCAGGCGATCGCCATGGCGGCGATGGGGAGCAACACGAACGGACCGCCCTTGCCGGCCGAGCGGTCGAACATGGTGTTGGGGTCCACGCCCATGACGACGCTCGAGGCGAAGGAGATGACGTTGTTGAACACGTGGATGGCGGTGGAGACCTCCAGGCCGTCGGTGAGGCGGGTGATGATCCAGCAGCCGAAGCCGAACGCGGTGTAGTAGACCGCGAGCCACGGGTCGGTGGCGCCGTGGGCGGCGCCGAAGACGAGCGACGAGACGACCGCGCCGATGATCATGGCGGAGCGCTGCGTACGACCCCAGGAGGCGGCCGACACGTTGACGGCGCCGCGGAAGGCGAACTCCTCGCCGGCGGCCTGGAGTGGGGTGGTGAGCAGCACGACGCCGAAGATCGCGAGGAGCGCGGGGGTGATGACGCCGTTGCCCATGGACGGCCCGACGAGGGCGAGGACGACGGTGGACGCGAGATAGAGGGGGACGACCCAGATCAGCGCCTTCGCCATGCGGCCCCAACGGAAGCCGCCGCGGATGGAGCCGATCGCACCGCGCGGGACGCCGTGGACCAGGCGCATGATGAGGGGCGCGAGCACGATCATGGCGCCCCAGGCGAGGTTCAGGCCGGCGAGGGTGGCGGCGTTGACGGTGCCCTGGAGGCCGAGGAGGTTGCCGACGATGCCGGCGGGGATCATGAAGGCGATGCTGGCGACGACGTACGCGACGGCGATCGCCACGATGGACAGGACCCCCTTCCACCACGGGGATCGCCGGGCCTGAAGGCCGTAGGCGGCCGGGGTGTCGACGGGGCTCACCGTTGGCGGCGGCATCGGTGCGACGGAGGTCTGGGGCATGGGGTGCGTGGTCATGCCTCCACTCTGGGGCCCAGAATGGCGGCAGAGCGGTGCGTACGGTCACGGGTTGGGGTGAGGCCGTCCCGGGGCGCCGGTGACATCTGTCATGGGACGTGGGCGGGGCTGGGTTCCCTTCGGCACGGGCGTCGCCCTCGGCTCGGGCTCGGGCTTCGCCCTCGCCGCAACTTGTGCACACGACTGCACGAGTTGGGTCGACACGCCGAGGCAAAACGCGCAACTCGCCCACACGTGTGCACAAGTTGGGTTCCCGGCGGAGCCGGGACGGGCGGGTACGCGGGGCCGGGACGGGCGGGGTACGCGGAGCCGGGACGGGCGGGGTACGCGGAGCCGGGACGAGCGGGGTACGCGGAGCCGGGACGGGACCGTACGCGGGGCCTCAGCGCAGGCGCGTACGCACGTGCAGGCCGATCTCCGGGTCGACGATCGGCTCCTGCGACGCCGCCACGCCGTCGACCACCAGCGTCGCCTCGACCGGCACGTTGCGCTTCACCAGCGCCAACGCGATCGGGCCGAGCTCGTGGTGGCGCGCCGACGACCCGACCACACCGCATTCTTTGTCCCCGTTGAGAACCGGCGAGCCCACGGCCGGCAGGTGGTCGACCGAGCCGTCGAGGTGCAGGAGCGTCAGCCGCCGCGGCGGCCGCCCCAGCGTGTGGACGCGCGCGACCGTCTCCTGGCCGCGATAACACCCCTTGTCGAGGTGCACCGCCGCCCCGGGAACGCCCAGCTCGTTGGGGATCGTGCGGTGGTCGGTGTCGACGAACACGCGCGGGACACCCGCGGCGATGCGCAGCGCCTCGTACGCCCACATGCCGGCGAGTTCCTTGCCCGCAAGGAAATCGTCGAGGTGGTCCCGCGGGACGAACGACTCGTGGCCGCCCAGCGAATCGGCGGCCGCGCGGGTGATGCGCGGGCCCTCGGGCGCCGGGCCGGGCTGCCAGACCACGGCGAGCAGCGGCGTACGCAACGCCACCTCCACCCGCCGCATGAACACCATCTTCTCCAACCAGGCCACGAGATCCGCCCCGTGACCGGGTTCGGTGTGGACCCAGGTGACCTCGCCGTCGTCGACGAGGTTTAGCACGTGCTCGATGTGGCCCTGCGGCGACAGGACGTACGCCGTCGTCCCCTCCCCCGGCGCCAACCCCTCCAGGTGTTGCGAGGTCAGGGAATGCAACCAGGGCAGGCGATCCGGGCCGCTGATCGACAGCACGTCGCGGTGGCCCAGCACCACCGCGCCCTCGCCGCGCTCGAGCAGGCGCTGCTCGGCGACGGGGTTGCCGAAGTGCCAGACGGCGCCCGCGTCGGGACCCGCCTCGAGCTCGACCGCAGCGCCCATGGTCAGCGCCGTTCCAGCTCGCCGGTCAGCCACGGGCCGAGCGGCACGTCCTGGTCGGCGCGGTCGAACGCGAACATCAGCTTGCCCTGCACATAGCCGAACAGGCGATGGCCGGCCGTATGGGTGCCCTGCGACACCACGGCGTCGGTGGTGATCTCGATCTTCGTCGCCAGCTCCGTGCCGGGCGTCGACTTCAGGCCCGTCACTGTGCCGTGCCACTTCTGGGCCACGCCGGTCGGATTGGTCACGACCACCATCAGCTCGTTCCCCTCGCCCGGGATGAAGAAGCCGGACTCCATCGAGACCGGGTCCCCCGGCGCACCGTCGTCGTCGACGAACGTCTGCAGCAGGTAGTGCAGATAGGGCTCGCCGTTGTGGGAGAAGTCGACCTGCTCGAGCACGCGCTGGTCCTTCTCGTTCGGCCACTGCGTCTGGCCGAAGCCCTCCCAGTGGCCGACGAGCCAGCCGAGCCCGTTCAGCGCGGGGTGGAGGCCCTCGGGGAACGTGTAGTCGAGGTTGCTGCCGGTCTCTGCGTCCATCAGTCGTCCTGTCCTTCGGCCCGGGTCGCCCCGGGAGCGGCGGTCTCGGCGGCGCGCGGGCGGCCCGCGCGGCGCAGTTCGCGCACCACGGTGACCAGGCCCAACAGGGCCACGATCACCGCGGCGGCGATCAGGACGCCGGTCCAGACGTCCTGCGAGGCAAGAGTGATCACCGTTCCACTCTAGGGGCGATCACCCCGGGTGCAACCACGGCGTACGCAAGGATGTTCCCGCTAGCCTGCGGGCATGCGAGTCGTCGTGCAGCGCGCCACAGAGGCCTCCGTCACCGTCGCCGGCGAGGTCGTCGGCCGCCTCCCCTCCCCCGGGCTCGTCGTGCTGGTGGGCGTGACCCACGGCGACACCGCGGAGATCGCGGCCCGGCTGGCCGAGAAGGTCTGGAACCAGCGCATCCTCGCCGACGAGCGCTCGGCCTCCGACACCGGCGCGCCCCTGCTCGTCGTCTCGCAGTTCACCCTGTACGCCGACACCCGCAAGGGCCGGCGTCCCTCGTGGAGCGCGGCCGCACCCGGGCCCGTGAGCGAGCCACTCGTCGAGGCCTTCGTGGCGTCGCTGCGCACCCTCGGGGCCCACGTCGAAACGGGACGGTTCGGGGCGGACATGCAGGTCGCGCTGGTCAACGACGGACCCGTGACCCTGGTGATGGAGATCGAGGGGTGAGCGTGACTTTTCGCTCATCAGTGGCCATCTCGAGGCCGCCACGGGCATCGAGATCGTCACTGATGAGCGAAGAGTCGCAGTCTCTCAGCCCCCCGCGAACGGCGGCAGCACCTCGACCGAGACCGGTCCGGTCAGCGGCGCCTCGAGCGCCTCGCCCCGCGTCGCGCGCCCGTCCACCAGGATCGACGACACCGCCAGGACCCCGTCGAGCCGTCCCTCGTGGGCCGTCCGCGCACTGGTCAGCGCCGCGGCCACACTCGGCGCCGCGATAGTTTCTCCGTCGACGCCGGCAGCCGCAGCGGCCCCGGCCCAATAGCGGATCGACACGTCAACCATGGCGCGATCCTAGTCGCAGCGGGAGGTGCGGTATGGCGGTCGTGCTGCTGCTGACCCCCGACCCCGGCCAGTCCGCCGCGGTGCTCCCCTCGCTCGCCCTGCTCTCCCACCAGGTCAGGGTCGCCCGCGCCGAGTCGGCGAGCCTGCTGAACGCCGACCCCGACGTCGTGCTCATCGACGCCCGCACCGACCTCGTCGGCGCCCGCTCGCTGTGTCGCACGCTGGCGGCGGCCCAGATCGAGGTGCCGCTGATGCTCGTCGTGACCGACGCCGGTCTCCCGGCCCTGTCCCCGGACTGGGCGCCCCGCGAGTTCGTGCTGAGCCACGCGGGCCCCGCCGAGGTCGAGGCTCGCCTGCGGCTGACCACCCACGCCTCGACCACCACAGTCGAGCCCCTGTCGAGCCGCGGCGTCGAGATCGACGAGGAGGCGTACGCGGCCAAGGTCGACGGCCGCCTGCTCGACCTGACCTACACCGAGTTCGAGCTGTTGAAGTTCTTCGTGCGCCACCCCGGCAAGGTGTTCTCCCGCGAGCAGCTGCTGTCGGACGTGTGGGGCTATGACTACTACGGCGGCACGCGCACCGTCGACGTGCACGTACGCCGGCTCCGTGCGAAGCTCGGCGAGTCGGACGGCCTGATCTCGACCGTCCGCAACGTGGGCTATCGGTTCGGCTGAGGCGAAGTCCTCACGTCTTCTCGGTCTCCGCCCGCGTGGCCCCGTCGGCCTCGTCGTCGCCCGTACGCAAGATCCCCGACGCCGCGGCGCGGCCCGCCGACGACCCCGGGTTCTCCCGCTTGAGCAGCCGCCGGAAGTGCGCCGGCAGAGTCCCGGGCGGGCCGTCCAGCCGCAGGTATTCCACCGCCGCCGTCAGCTGCGCCACGACCAGCGAGACCCCGGCGACCAAGGACCACCAGAACGACGCCGCGCCTGCTCCCGTGTCGCCCATCATGAACAGCGCCCCGACCAGCCCGGCGAGCACCGCCGCGTACGACAGCAGGTGGGCCGCCCACGACGGCGTCATGAACCCGGCGAGGTTCACGTCGCGGAGTCCGCTCCACTCGGCCATCGCCTGGTGCCACACCCAGGCTTGCAGCGCACAGATCGCCACCATCACCACCGAGGCGCCCAGCACCAGCACCGGCCACAGCCAGGCCCAGTCGGTGAACTGGGCGAAAGTCAACAGGGACGCGATCCCGGCCACCAGCGCGACCACGGCCGCACCCACCCCCACGCGCGTCATCATCAGGTGGGGCCGCATGCGGGCCACGACGGCCGGCTGGGCGGGCACGCCATAGGCGCCGATGTCCGTCACCGCATAGTCATGTCGGCCCACGGTGTCCCCCTCGAATCGCGTCGTCCCGGTGGAGCCCGGGCTCCGGCCAGACTACCGTGGGGCCATGTCCACAGAGCCGGTCGTCACCCGCGTCCTCAGCAGCCTCGAGGCCCCCGACCGGGCCCGCGTCCTCGCCCTCGTCGACGCCGCCGAGCGCGCCGACGGCGTACGCCCCCTCAACGAGCAGGCCGAACTCGACGTCCGGGGCGACGCCCGCGACGGCATCGCCCACCAGCTCGGGGAGCGCGGCGGCGAGGGCGGTGACCTCGTCGGCTATGCCCACCTCGACTCCTCCACCGACGACCCGACCGCCCAGCTCGTCGTCGCCCCCGACCGGCGTCGCCGCGGCGTCGCGTCGGCCATGCTCGGCGCGCTCGGCTTCGACCCCCGCTCCCCCGAGGGCGCGAGCCGGCGCGATCGCGGCCAGGTGCTCAAGCTGTGGTCGTTCGGTGACCTCGAGCCAGCCCGCGCGGCCGCGCACGCCCTCGCGTACGCCCCCTCGCGCGAGCTGTTGATCATGGAACGCGACGTCGCCGACATCCCGGAGCCCCAGCTCCCGGCCGGCGTACGCGTCCGCGGGTTCACCGACGCCGACGCCGAGCCGTGGCTGCGGGTCAACGCGCGCGCGTTCGCCCACCACCCCGAGCAGGGCATGGTCTCCGAGCCCGACCTGCGCGCCCGCATGGCCGAGCCGTGGTTCGATCCCGCCGGTTTCCTGATCGCCGAGCGCGACGGCGAGGTCATCGGCTTCCACTGGACCAAGGTCCACGACGAGCGCACCGGCGAGGTCTATGTCATCGCCGTCGACCCCGACCATGGCGGCGGGGGGCTGGGTCGCCAACTGCTGTACGCCGGGCTCGCCCACCTGCGCGACCAGGGCGTGCAGCGCGTGATCCTCTATGTCGAGGCCGACCAGACCCGCGTCGTGGACCTCTATCTCTCCGCTAGATTTGGGATCGCGCACCGCGACGTCCTACACGCCCCCGTCCTGCAAGCCCCGGACCCGAGCGCCCACCCGACCGAGGAGCCCGCCCCGTGAGCCAGACCCAGCCTTCCCGGACGTCCGACGGGCTCCCCGACGACCGGTTCGGCGATCGCGAGCTCTCGTGGCTGGCGTTCAACCAGCGGGTCCTCGAGCTCGCGATGGACGCCGACCGCGTCCCGCTGCTCGAGCGCGCCAAGTTCCTCGCGATCTTCTCGTCGAACCTCGACGAGTTCTTCATGGTCCGCGTCGCCGGTCTCAAGCGCCGCATCGCCGCGGGCGTCGCCGTGCCCAGCGTGTCGGGCTTCCTGCCGCGCGACCTCCACGACACCATCCTCCAGCGCACCCGCGAACTGGTCGGGGAGCAGCACCGCGTCTTCGCCACCGACGTACGCCCGGCCCTGGCCGCGGAGGGCATCGAGATCCTGCGGTGGGACCAGCTCCAGGCGACCGAGAAGAACCGCATGAGGCAGTTGTTCGCCGACCGCATCTTCCCGGTGCTGACGCCGCTCGCGGTCGACCCCAGCCACCCGTTCCCCTACATCTCGGGGCTGTCGATCAACCTCGCGGTGCTGCTGAAGAACCCGACCACCGGCGTACGCCAGTTCGCGCGCGTGAAGGTGCCGAACATCCTGCCGCGCTTCCTGGAGCTCGGCGAGGGCCGGTTCGTGTCGCTCGAGGACGTGATCGCGCGCCACCTCGACCAGCTGTTCTCCGGCATGCAGGTGCTGCAGCACCACGTCTTCCGCGTGACGCGCAACGAGGACGTGGAGGTCGAGGAGGACGACGCCGAGAACCTGCTGTTCGCGCTCGAGAAGGAGCTGCTGCGCCGCAAGGTCGGCCGGCCGCCGGTGCGGCTCGAGGTCGAGGACGACATCGACGAGACGATGCTCGACCTGCTGGTCTCCGAGCTCGACATCGACGCGCGCGAGGTCTTCCGCATGGACGGCCCGCTCGACCTCACCGGGCTGTTCTCGCTGGCGTCGGTGGACCGCGACGACCTGTCCTACCCGAAATTCCTGCCCCAGACCCACCCGGGCCTCGCCGAGGTCGAGACGGCCGCGCCGGTCGACGTGTTCACCCAGGTCCGCAAGCGCGACGTGCTGCTGCAGCACCCCTATGACTCGTTCGCGACGTCGGTGCAGCGGTTCATCGAGCAGGCGGCGACCGACCCCCACGTGCTGGCGATCAAGCAGACGCTCTATCGCACGTCGGGCGACTCCCCCATCGTCGACGCGTTGATCGAGGCGGCCCAGGCCGGCAAGCAGGTCCTCGCGGTGGTCGAGATCAAGGCCCGCTTCGACGAGCAGGCGAACATCGCGTGGGCCCGCAAGCTGGAGAAATACGGCGTCCACGTCGTCTACGGCATGGTCGGGCTGAAGACCCACTGCAAGCTGTCGCTGGTCGTGCGCGACGAGCCGGAGGGGCTGCGCCGCTATGCGCACATCGGCACGGGCAACTACAACCCGAAGACCGCGCGGATGTATGAGGACATGGGCCTCCTCACCGCCAACCCGATCATCACCGAAGACGTCGCGCGCGTGTTCAACCACCTGTCCGGCATGGGCCAGGAGACGCAATATCGTCGCCTGCTCGTCGCGCCCCACTCCATCCGCCGCGGCCTGATCGAGCGCATCGAGAACGAGATCCGCAACAAGCAGGTCGGCAAGGACGCCCACATCCGCATCAAGGTCAACTCCATCGTCGACGAGCCCATCCTCGACGCGCTCTACCGGGCGTCCAACGCCGGCGTACCCGTCGACCTGTGGGTACGCGGCATCTGCGCGCTCAAGCCGGGCGTACCCGGTCTGAGCGAGAACATCCGCGTACGCAGCATCCTGGGCCGGTTCCTCGAACACTCGCGGCTGTTCTGGTTCGCCAACGACGGCCGACCCACGGTCGGGCTCGGGTCGGCCGACATGATGCACCGCAACCTCGACCGCCGCGTCGAGGTCGTGGTGTCGATCACCAATCGCGCCCACATCGCCGAGATCGAGACGCTGTTCGACCTGGCCTTCGACGATGGCACGGTCTCGTGGTGGCTGACCCCCGACGGCTGGCAGGCCCACACGACCGACGCCGAGGGCCAACCGCTGCGTGACCTGCAGGAGCACCTCATCGAGGTGACCGGGAAGCGCCGCACCAGGGAGGGCTGAGCCATGGCGAACGATCGCATCCTCGCCGCCGGAGCCGTCGTGCTCCGCGGGGAGGGGTCGTTCCGCGAGGTCCTGGTGGTCCATCGCCCCCACCACGACGACTGGTCGCTGCCCAAGGGCAAGCTGGAGGGCGGCGAGCTGCTGCCGGTGTGCGCGACGCGCGAGGTGGCGGAGGAGACCGGCGCCGTGGTGCGGCTCGACATCCCGCTCGGCACCACCGACTACAAGGTGAAGGGGCGCGCCAAGCGCGTCCACTTCTGGCGTGCGGGCGTCGAGACCATGGTCGGTGCGCCGCAGGGCCCCGAGGTCGACGAGGTGCGCTGGGTCGGCCTCGCCGACGTCGGCGACGTGTTGAGCTATCCCGCCGAGGCGGCGCTGGTGCGGGCGGCCGCCGCGGCGCCGCCGACCACGGCGCTCATCATCACCCGCCACGGGAAGGCCATGGACCGCAAGCGCTGGGCCCACCGCGATCCCGCGCGGCCCATCACCGACCGGGGCCGCCACCAGGCCCGCGAGGTCGCGAGGGTCCTCGCGGCGTTCGGCGTACGCCGCATCGCGTCGTCGAGCTCGAACCGCTGCGTGTCGACCGTGCTCCCGTACGCGACCCTGCGCCACGCGCCGATCGAGCGCGCGACGATCCTGTCGGAGGAGCGCGGCAAGGACTCCCCCGACGAGGTGGGGGCCTACATGAGGGCGCTCGCCCGGTCGGCGGTGGACAACGCCGCGCCCACGGTGGTGTGCGGACATCGGCCGGTCCTGCCGGCGATGCTTGCGGGGTTGGGGCTGCCGAACCAGCCGTTTCGGACCGGGGAGTCGGCCGTGGTGCATCTGACCGCTGACTACGGCGTTCACGCCGCCGAACGCATCCGCACGCTCTCCTGATCCCGGCCATCGGGACCAAGTGGGACGCTCGTTCCATAACGATTTCAACATGTCCCGGTGGCGTTAACCTTCCGTTTACCGAATAGGGCTTTCTGCGTCACGTCTTCCTCCTACCTTCCGGTTCAGCGGGACTTCTCCGGTTCTCGCACGAGGGCCTTCACGGGGCCCACCACAGGGAAACCTCCCTCGATCGAGAAGGAAACATTGTGACGATGAACCAGTTCGCCAAGCTGGCCACTCTGGCCGCGGTCGGCACGCTCGCGCTCACCGCCTGCAACAGCGGCGGCGCTGCCAACCCGCAGGGCCCGGGCGAGGCCTCCAAGCCCGCCGGCAAGTACGCCTGCCCCTCGGGCAAGCTCTCCGCCGAGGGCTCGTCGGCCCAGGGCAACGCGATCCAGGAGACCTCGGCCGCCTACGGCGAGGAGTGCAAGGGCAAGGCGACCGTCGAATACAACCCGACCGGCTCCGGCGCCGGCATCAAGGCCTTCTACAACAAGCTCGTCGACTTCGCCGGCTCCGACTCGGCGCTGAAGACCACCGAGAAGGACGGCATCGTCGAGGCCAACAAGGCCAAGGAGCGGTGCGAGGGCAACGATGCCTGGAACCTCCCGATGGTCGTCGGGCCCGTCGCCATCGCCTACAACGTCGACGGCGTCGACAAGCTCGTGCTGACCCCCCAGGTCCTCGCGAAGATCTTCGACGGCACCATCACCAAGTGGAACGCCCCCGAGATCGCCGCGATCAACTCGGGCGCGAAACTGCCCGACGCCCCGATCACGGTCTTCTTCCGTTCCGACGAGTCCGGCACGACCGAGAACGTCACCTCGTTCCTCAACAAGGCCGCCGGCGACGGCACCTGGGCGAAGGACAAGGTCTCGAAGTCCTGGAAGGGCAAGGGCGAGGGCAAGCAGAAGTCCTCCGGTGTCGCCGAGGGTGTCAAGGCCACCAAGAACTCGATCTCCTACATGGAGTGGTCGTTCGCCAAGGACAACCAGCTCAAGATGGCTGCCATCGACAACGGCAAGGGCGCGGTCGAGCTTTCCGCGGCGAACGTCGCCAAGGCAGTCGCCGAGTCGAAGATCGCGGGCCAGGGCAACGACCTCAAGCTCGAGCTGAAGTACGCGGGCACGGGCGAGGGCGCCTACCCGATCAACCTCGTCACCTACGAGATCGTCTGCTCGAAGGGCCTGCCCGCCGAGAAGACCGCCCTGGTCAAGGACTACCTGACGTTCATGTCGTCGACCGAGCAGCAGAAGGCCCTCGAGGCCATCGGCTACGCGCCGCTCCCCACCGAGCTGCAGACGAAGGTCCAGGCCGCCGTCAAGGCGATCCAGTGACCGTTCGCCTCGGCGATCGTGACTGAAACCCCTTACAATTTGCACGAAGTGCTTGGCCTTCCCGTCCTCGCGACGGGAAGGCCACGCCCGTAACAGGGAGAAAGATGTCGAACACCGATGACTTCGGCAAACCGCTGAAGTCGACCTCGACCGATGACCTCGGCCGCCCCCTCGACGACCACGCCCCCGCCGACGCGTCCGTCTCGCCGGTCGCCGTGGCGGGCGAACACCACCCTTCCCACGCCGCCCCGCCCGTCCCCAAGGTGGCCGCACGCGAGGCCCGCCCCGACAGTCCCGCGACCGAGGGCGACGGGGGCCGCGTACGCCTGGCCAAGGTCGGCAAGGCCGGCGACAAGGTCTTCCTCGGCCTGTCGGTCACGTCGGCCGTCCTGATCGTGGCGGTCGTCGCGTTCGTCGGTCTCTTCCTGCTGTCGATGGCGCTGCCGAGCCTGATGGCCAACCAGGCCAACTTCCTGACCTCGCGCGAATGGAACGTCGGCGGCGAGCAGCTCGCCTTCGGCATCGCCGGCCTGCTGTGGACGACGGTGCTCACGTCGGTGGTCGCCATGATGATCGCCGTGCCGATCGCGGTCGGCTGCGCCCTGTTGATCACGATGTTCCTGCCGAAGAGAGTCGCGAGCCCGTTCGGCTTCGTGGTCGAGTTGCTGGCCGCCGTGCCGTCGATCATCTTCGGCCTGTGGGGCATCAAGGTGCTCGCCCCCTTCCTGAACCCCATGACGCTGTGGCTCCAGAACACGTTCGGCTGGTTCCCGCTGCTCGGCAAGGGGCTGTCGTCGACCGGCACCGCGTTCGTGGCGTCGGTCGTGCTCGCGATCATGATCCTGCCGATCGTCACCTCGATGTCGCGCGACGTGTTCGCCCAGACCCCGCGTGACCACATCGAGGCCGCCCTCGCGCTGGGCGCCACGAAGTGGGAGGTCATCAAGACCGCGGTGTTCCCCTATGGCCGCTCGGGTGTCATCTCGGCGTCGATGCTCGGCCTCGGCCGCGCGCTCGGCGAGACGGTCGCCGTGATGATCATCCTGGCCCAGGAGGCCCCCGGGTCCCCGTTCAACCCGTCGCTGTTCGCCGGCGGTGAGACGTTCGCGTCGAAGATCGCCAACAACGCCGCCGAGTTCGACACCCCGTCCAAGACGGGCGCCTACATCGCCGCGGGCCTGGTCCTGTTCATCGTGACCTTCGCGGTGAACGCCATGGCCCGCATCATCGCCGACCGCGGAGGGGTCAAGTCATGAGCACCGCAACCGAAGCCACCGAGCATGTCGGCAAGTTCGACCTTTCGAAGCCGAAGGGCGCCCGCGCGGCCAAGAACACCGCCACGACGGTGTTCGTCTATGCGTGCGGCCTGCTGGCCCTCATCCCACTGGTCTGGATCCTGTTCGCCGTCATCAGCCAAGGCCTGCCGGTCATCCTCAACGCCAACTGGTGGATCGACGACCTCACCGGCATCACGTTCCGCCGCGCGGGCGGCGGCGCGCTCCACGCGATCATCGGCACGCTCGAGATCGGCCTGATCTGCGCCGTCATCGCCGTTCCGCTCGGCATCCTCGGGGCGATCTTCCTGATCGAATACGCCCGCGGAACCCGGTGGGCCCGCGTGGTGTCCTTCATGGTCGACATCCTGAGCGGCGTCCCGTCGATCGTGGCGGCGCTGTTCGTGTTCGCGCTGTTCATCACCATCCTCGGCCAGGGTCGCTCCGGATTCGCCGCGGCGGTGGCGCTGGTGCTGCTGATGCTGCCGGTCGTGCTCCGCTCGACCGAGGAGATGTTGAAGCTCGTCCCCGACAGCCTGCGCGAGGCGTCGTACGCGCTGGGCGTACCCAAGTGGAAGACGATCCTGAACATCGTCATCCCGACCGCGTTCTCCGGCATCGCGACCGGCATCGTCCTCGGCCTCGCCCGCGTCATGGGCGAGACCGCGCCGCTGCTGATCCTCGTGGGCTATGCGCAGGGAACCAACACCAACCCCAACAGCAGCGTGATGGGCACCCTGCCCACCATGATCAACGACGGGCGTACGCAGGCCGAGAGCATGCCCGGCTATGCCCGCGTGTGGGGCGCGGCCCTGACCCTCATCATCCTCGTCATGGGCCTGAACCTCCTGGCCCGAGCCCTTGCCAATGTCGGCAAGGTCAAGAACAAGTAAGGACCTGAACCAACATGGCAAAGCGCATCGATGTCGAAGACCTCAACATCTACTACGGCAACTTCCACGCCGTCGACAGCGTCTCGCTGCGGGTGGAGCCCCGCACGGTGACGGCTTTCATCGGCCCGTCGGGCTGCGGCAAGTCGACGGTGCTCCGCACCCTCAACCGCATGCACGAGGTCATCCCCGGCGCCTATTCGAAGGGCTCGGTCAAGCTCGACGGCGTCGACCTCTATGGCCAGGGCGTCGATCCCGTGGCCGTGCGCCGGCTCGTCGGCATGGTCTTCCAGCGCCCCAACCCGTTCCCGTCGATGTCGATCTATGACAACGTCGTGTCGGGCCTGCGCCTCAACGGCGTGTCCAGCAAGAAGGTCCTCGACGAGGCGTGCGAGCGCTCGCTCAAGGGCGCCAACCTGTGGACCGAGGTCAAGGACCGCCTCGACAAGGCCGGCATCGGCCTGTCCGGCGGCCAGCAGCAGCGCCTCTGCATCGCCCGCGCCATCGCGGTCGAGCCCCAGGTGCTGCTCATGGACGAGCCCTGCTCGGCCCTCGACCCCATCTCCACGCTGGCGATCGAGGACCTGATCCAGGAGCTCAAGGAGAAGTTCACCGTCGTCATCGTGACCCACAACATGCAGCAGGCGTCGCGCGTGTCCGACCAGACCGCGTTCTTCAACCTCGCGGCGACCGGCAAGCCGGGCAAGCTCGTCGAGATCGGCCCGACCGGCAAGATCTTCTCCAACCCCGACGAAAAGGCCACCGAGGACTACATCACCGGCAAGTTCGGATGATCCTCCCCCGCTGAACGCGCCGCGGCCCCGCCGGATTTCGATCCGGCGGGGCCGCTGTGCGTGCGGGTGTGTGCGTTCACGCAACTTGCGCACCCGGGTGCATGAGTTGGGGTGCGTGGCCGGCGTGTCGACGCAACTTGCGCACCCGGGTGCATGAGTTGGGGTGCGTGGCCGGCGTGTCGACGCAACTTGCGCACACGACACGCCTCGCGCCCCACGGTCCGGCGTCAGCGGCGCCCCGCCGAGCCGCCCGACTTCGTCCCCGAGCCCGACTTCGACCCTCCCGACATCGACCCCGACTTCGACCCTCCCGAGGTGGAACCCGTGCCGGAGCCCCGCGTCGTGGTGTCCGATCGCGTGCTCGTGGTCGACCGCTTCGTGGGGGCCGGGTCCTGCGGGCCGCTGGTCTGCTGCGTACGCGGGTAGGTGGGCCAGGACTTCGACTCTCCCGACGCCGGCCCCTGCGACGCCGGTCCCTGCGCCACCGTCGTACGCGGGGTGCTGCGCCGACGGTCCTCGACCCGGCGGCCGCTCTCGTCGATCGGATAGCGATAGGTCGGATAGTGGGCCGCATAGCCGTGACCCGGCCGATGCGTCTGCCGCTCCACCCAGACCCAGGCGTACGCCGGGTCGTTGTCGGGCTCGCAGAGCCGGTCCTCCACGCGCTTGTCGGTGGCGACCTCGACGCAGTAGCGGCGGTCGAGGGTGTCCGACGCGTCGGCCTGGCCGCAGCCGACCATTCCACCCGTCAGCAGGCCGAGACCGGCGGCGACGGCGATTCCCTTGGCGAGTCGTGTCCACATGCAGGTGGGACGTCCCGGGGTTCCCCCTGACCCGGGCCCCGTCCGCGACGTGTCCATGACGGTCGAAAGGGGGCCGCTGGCCGCCTACACTGGCCGCGTGAGCGCACCCGGTTGGTATCCCGATCCAGGCGGCCAGAAGGGCATGTTCCGCTATTGGGACGGCCAGAGCTGGTCCCCCACCGTGTCGCCGACGCCGACCGCGGGTCCGCCCGGCGGCACCGGCCCCGGCGGCGGCGGGTTCGACCCGACGCGCCCGCTGAACGGCCAGGGCGGCCCCGGCCACCCCGGCGGCCACCCCGGCCCAGGCCACCCCGGCAACCCCACCCCCACCCGGCACGGCACCGGAGGCTCCCCCGGCGCCCAGCGCGGCCCCAACAAGCTCTGGTGGGTCGCCGGCATCGCTGCCGCGCTCGCCCTCGTGCTCCTCATCGCCTGGGGCGTACGCCAGGTCGCCGACACCGTCACCGGCGGGCCCCCCGGCCCCTCGGGCCAGTCGACACGCGAGACCTGCCCCCGCACCACGGCGACCGCGACCCCGACGCCGGGCACGGGCGGCACCCGTGACGGCCGCGTCTACGGCGGCAAACTGTCCTATCCGACGCTGCCGGCCCCCTGGTCCTCCGCGTCGGGCGACACCCGGGTGCCCTTCGGCCGCGACGTCCACCACCAGTCCATCCTCGTCGAGCAGTCCACCAATCCGACCCACGACTGGACGGCCTGGGTCGCCTCGGTGTTGATCGCGAAACTGGTCGCGGGAGACGGGTTCTACACCCCCCAGCAGGGCTCGGAGATCGTGGTGACCTGCATCGTCGGGTCGTTCTACGGCAACTCGAAGGTCACCCGCAAGGACACCGTGAACCGCGCGGCCACCGTCGGCGGCAAGGAGGCATGGCTCGTCGAGTCGCAGCTCAGCTTCGACATCAAGGGCTTGAAGACCAAGGGCGAGCTGCTGATCGTGATGATCGTGGCGACCGGTGAGGGCGAGGCCAGCCTGTTCTATGCGTCGATCCCCGACACGTCGCCCCAATGGGTCGCACCGGCGCGTCAGGCGATGGCGGACCTGCGGGTGGAGGGATAGCTTCGACTCCTCCGTCGCTCAGCCAGCGTGACTCGACTCCGTCGCTCAGCCAGCGTCACTCGACTCCGTCGCTCAGCCAGCGTCACTCGACTCCGTCGCTCAGCCAGCGTGACTCAACTCGGGAGCGCGCTCAGCCGGCGTCAGCGGCAGCTCGCCGCCCCGTGTTGCGCCTTGTACGCGACCACGCGCCCGGCCGACCGCGTCACCTGCGCGGCGAACGCCTGGTCCGACGCCGCCCTCTCCCGGACCGCCGTGACCATCGCCCTCTGCAACGACGGGTCCCCGTTGATCACCACGTCGCCGCCGGCCGCGACGAAGCGTACGGCGCGGTCTCCAGGCTTCACCGACGCGACCTGCTTCGCCGCCCCCATGTCGTCCGAGATCACGACGCCGTCGAAGCCGAGGTCGCCCCGGATCATGTCGCCGATGACGACCTTCGAGAACGTCGCGGGCGTGCCCGGGTCGATGCGGCTGTAGACCGCCGTCGACACCATCACCATATCGGCCCCCGCGGCGATGCCCTCGCGGAACGGCGCCAGCGCCGCGTCCGTACGCGTGGTCGTCGCGTCGGTCACGTTCGCCTGCAGGTCGGTGTTGCCCTTCACGCGGCCGAGGTTCGGGAAGTGCTTGACCGAGGTCGCCACGCCCGCGGCGTCCATGCCGCGGATGAACGCGTTCGCCTTCGGGGTGACCTTGTCGGGCGTCGCGCCATAGCCGCGCCGCAGCGCCCCGATCGGCTCGTTCGCGCGTCCCACGTCACTCGGCACGGTGTCGGTGACCGGCGCGAGGTCGACGTCGATGCCGGCGGCCCTGAGCTCGCGTCCCCAGCCCTCCGCGGCGCGCTGCAGGTCGGCGTCCGCCATCGCGGCCTGCTCGACCGCGCTCGGGATCGTCGTGAACCCGCTCCCCTTCAGCCGCTGCACCAGCCCGCCCTCCTGGTCGGCGGCCACGAGCGGGCGTACGCCGCCCGGTGAGACCGAGCCCGCGCGCACGTCATCGGCCAACTTCTTCACCCCGGTCGCGCCCGCGGACGTGTTCTCCAGCAGGATCACCTGGCCCGTGCGAGTCTCGGCGAGCATCGCGCGGTAGTCGGCGTCGACCGCCGACGTGGCGGGCTTCCCGACCATGAACAGCTGCCCCACGCGGTCGTCGGGCGACATGGCCGCGACCACGCTCGCGCACGTCGGCTCGGCCGGCGTGGGGCTGGGCGTCGGCGTACGCGTGGTCGCCGTGGGGGCCGGACCGTCGGGGGCCGGCGTACGCGCGGACTCGGGCGGCGGCGTACCGCAGGCGGCGAGCGGGGCGAGGGCGAGCAGGGTCAGCAGGCGAAGATGCACCGACCCAGACTACGAGTTGGCCTCCAGCGGCAGCGCCAGCAGGGCGTTCTCGACGACCTCGGTGAGGGCGGGGTGGATCCAGTACTGCCCGCGGGCCATGTCGCGCACACCCAGCCCGAACGACATCGCCTGGATCACCGGCTGGATCAGCACCGACGCCTCGGGGCCGATGATGTGGCCGCCGAGCAGCTGGCCGGTCTCGGGGTCGGCGAGCAGCTTGCAGAAGTGGTCGGAGTCCTCCATCGCCCAGCCGAACGCGACCGAGCCGTAGTCCTGGACCGCGCGTACGTAGGGGCGGCCGGCCTCACGGAGCTCCTGCTCCGTCGTGCCCACCGCGCCGATCTGGGGGTTGGAGAACACCGCGTGGGGGATGGCCGTGTGGTTGCTCGCGACCAGGTCGTCCGGGTGGAGCAGGTTGTGCTGGACGACGCGGGTCTCGTGGTTGGCGACGTGCTTGAGCTGCCACGGCGACGAGACGTCACCCATCGCGAAGATGCCGTCGGCGGTGGTGCGCTGGAACTCGTCGACGACGACATAGCCCCCGTCGCCGATCTCGACGCCGGCGGCCTGGAGGTTCAGGGTGTCACCGTTGGGAATGCGGCCGGTGGCGTTCAGGACGACCTCGGCCCCGTATTCGTATTCGACCCCGTCGGGGTCGGTCGTCACCACCACGATCTCGCCGTCGCCCTGTTCGAGGCGGACGAGGTCCTGGTCGAGCCGCACCGGGACCTGGCGGCCCATCAGCTCGGTGAAGCGACGCGAGACGTCCTCGTCCTCCTGGCGCAGCAGGGCGCCGGAGCGGTTGACGATGGTGACCTTCGTGCCGAACGCCGAGAACACGTGGGCGAACTCGGCCGCGATGAACCCGCCGCCGATGATCGTCATCGACGCGGGCAGCGACTCGAGCCGCATGACCGTGTCGGAGGTGTGGACCTCGACCTCGTCGGCGCCCGGCACCGTGAGGGGCCGCGGGCGCGAGCCGGCGGCGATCACGAACCGGTCGGCGGTGATCTTGCCGCCCGCGACGCCGAGCGTCTTCGGGCCGGTGAAGCGGGCCTCGCCCTCGATCAGCGTGATGTGCTCGTTCTGAACGCGCCAGTCGCGGCCCGCGGAGGAGATGGCGTCGATGCGGCCGAACACACGATCGCGGATGGCGGGCCAGTCGGCGGTGCCGGCCTGGAGTTCGACGCCCAGCCGGGAGGCCTCGCGGTGGGTGATCGCGAGGTCGGCGGGATGGACGAACATCTTGGTCGGGATGCAGCCCACGTTGAGGCACGTCCCGCCGAAGTGCCCGTTGATGCCCTTGTCGATGAGCGCGATCTTCTGGTCGGCGAACCGCTCGTCGAGCAACGAGTTGCCGGAGCCGGAACCGATCACGACAAGGTCATAGTGGGGCAGGGTCGAGTCCATGTCCCCCATCCTTCCACGGCGGGACAACGGTCCAGATCAGACGTTGTCTGAGCGAGGAACGAGTCGACGTTGTCTGAGCGAGGAACGAGTCGACGTTGTCTGAGCGAGGAACGAGTCGAAGACTAGGCCAGGTCCCCCGCGTACGGCCCGACGGCCGGGCCCCACTCCACGATGCGGGTGTCGGTGATGATCCCCTCCCGAGAGAACGGGTCGTCGGCGAGCAGCGCCGCGAGCCCGTCAGCCGACTCGTGGCGGAAGATCAGCAGGCCGCCGGGCTGCTCGTGGGGCGCGTACGCCCCCGCGACGAGGCAGATGCCCTGCTCGGCGAGCCGTCCGAGGAACTCGCGGTGGGCCGGTCGGATCTCCTGGCGGCGGTCGGCGTCATCGATGTAGGTGTAGTGCACGGCGAAGGTCGACATGGGCGACAGTCTGCCACCCACCGGGCTCCTGCGCGGGGAAACCGGGGGCGCACGACTCGCTAGGCTCGGGGCCATGAGCGACGAGCGATTCGACCTGCACGGCACGGCACTGGTCACCGGGGCTACCGGGGGCCTGGGGGCCGCGTACGCGGAGTTCCTCGCGCGCAGCGGCCTCGACGTCGTGCTGACCGCGCGCCGCACCGACGTGCTGGAGGACCTGGCCGCCCGCCTGCGCGAGCGCCACAACCGCGCGGTGACGGTGGTGCCGGCCGACCTGACCGACCGGGCGGCGCGGGCGAAGCTGGCCGCCGACCTGGCCGCGCGCGGCGTGGCGATCGACGTGTTGGTGAACAACGCGGGCTTCGGGACCCACGGCGAGTTCACGTCCACCGACCCCGACCGCGCGCTCGACGAGGTCGAACTCAACGTGGCCGCGGTGACCCACCTCGCGCGGCTGTTCCTGCCCGGCATGCGCGAGCGGCACTATGGAGTCGTGATCAACGTGGCGTCGACGGCGGCGTTCCAGCCGATCCCGTCGATGGCGGTCTATGCGGCGACGAAGGCCTATGTGCTCAGCTTTTCGCAGGCGCTGTGGTCGGAGAACCTCGACCATGGCGTACGCGTGATCGCGGTGTGCCCCGGCCCCACCGAGACCGAGTTCTGGGTGAAGACGGGCGAGCCCGACGCGATGCAGCGACGGCGTACGCCGGACCAGGTCGTGCTGTCGACGTTCCGCGCGCTGGCGCGCCACGAGCCGCGGGTGATCGACGGGGCGGCGAACGAGGTGCTGGCGCAGGCGAATCGCCTCGTGCCCGTACGCGTGGCGCTGCCGCTTGCGAGGGCGTTCGCGAAGCCGCGGAAGAGGGACTGAGTCTCGTCGGCCAAGCGCGAACCCCGGGGTACAGCACGAACCCTCGCGTACGCGGCGTCACGCCGCCGGGCGCTTCCCCGCCGTCCATCCCGACAGCAGAAGCCGTCGGAAGCGCGACGGGGGAAACAGCTCCGCGGCCGTCCAGCGCACGATCCAATAGCCGAGGCGGCGGATGCGTTCCTCGCGCTCCTTCTCGGCCATGATCACGTCGGCGATGCTCTGTCCCGGCTTGAGGCAGCGTCCATATTTGATCGCCCCGTCGAACTCGCCCACGAGGCCCGCCTCCTTCCACAGGAAGTCCGGACGCGCGACCTCGAACCCGTCGGCGTCGAACAACGTGACCTGGAGGTCGGGCAGGGGAACGCCCAACTCGATCATCCGCCACCGCGACCACGACTCCCCCGGGCTCTCCGCGCGCGCGTCGGCGTGGACGAACGCGTTGCGGGCGCGCGGATTGCCGGGCCACCGGGGCATAGCCGCGATGCGCGCCAAGGCGGCGTCACGTTCCACCCCCAGCCCCACGGCCACGTCGGCCGCCGCCAGCGCGTCCATCGGCGACAGCGTGCGTGCCAGGTCGACGGCGGTGCGCTCGAGGCCGGTCACCACGAACCCGTCCAGCTCGACCAGGTCGGCGTCGGGAACCTTTCCCCGGTGGAGGTGGAGGAACCGCGAGCGCTTGCCGCCCTCCCCCGCCCGGGTCAGATGGACGCGATCGAGCGCAGCCTTCGGCACCGGCAGCCCGTGCAGCACCGCCGCCGACACGTGGCTCAGCACCGCGCCGTCGCGCAGGCCCGGCGCGGTCGCGGCGAGGAGTTCCCGGTGGAGCCCCTCGGGGGTGTCGGGGTCGTCGAGCGACCAGACCCCTGGTCGCACTTGTCGGGCCTCGCCCCGGCGTACGCGGGCCAGGACTTCGGAACGGGTGAGGCCCCTGGCCTCCAGGTCACGTGAGTGAATCAGCACCAGACAAGTCCAGCAGGGTTGACGCCGCTCGAAACGGTTATCCACAGGGCAATTTCGGCGAGTTGACGATCATCCACAGGCGCGAGGGCGCGTACGCCGGGGTTCGCCGTGCGCCGCAGGGTTCGTCCTCACGCCCGCCCTCGAGCACGAACCCCACCGTTCGCCACGAACCCCGCATGCAGGGTTCGCGCCGCACCCCAGGGTTCGCGCTGCGCGGCCCGGGGTTCGCGCCGAATCTCAGGGTTCGCGCTCGACTCCGCCGGGCTCACTCCGTCGCGCCCGCGCCCCCGCTTCGCCCCAGCCACCGCCGGTGCCAGCTCCACAGCACCCAGCCCGCCACCACGAACCCCAGACTCGCCGCCGCCAGCACCACCAGCGACCCCGTCACCAGCGGCACCACCAGCCCCGCCACCGCCGCATAGATCAGCAGCGACACGAACGACCCCATCGACGCCGCCGCCCCGCGCCGCTCCGGGAACAGGTCCAGCATCGACAACTGGGTGATCGGGAAGAACAGCTGGTTGCCGAACGCGATGATCGCGGGCGCCACGACGGGCCACGGCAGCGCCTGCAGGCCCGCCGCCATCAGCGCCACGTTCAGCACGCACCCCACCACCGAGATCACGAACCCGATCCCCGCCAGCTTCGGCGCCGCCATCCGCCCCGCGAGCCGCCCCTGCGCGAACGCGCCGAGCATCATGCCGGTGATCATGGGCACGAAGAACATCCAGAAGTCGCGCTCCCCCTTGCCCAGCAGCGAGACCACGAAGATCGGTGCCGCCGCCACATAGAGGAATTGGCCCGAGAACCCCAGCGCCGACGCCCACGCGATGCGCTGGAAGGACCCGTGCCGGACCACCTGCCACAGCGACGCCAACTGGGTGCCCAAGCGCAACGGCGTACGCCGGTCCGCCGGGTGGGTCTCCGGCAGCAGCGCCGCGCAGGCACAGGTGAGTAGCCCGTACGCGACCAGGAACCAGAAGATCACCGGCCAGCGCCCGAGCCCGAGCAGCAGCCCCCCGATGATGGGCGCCACGGCCGGGGCGACGGCGAAGATCATCGCCACGCGGCTCATCAGCCGCTGGGCCTCGGGCCCCGCGTACAGGTCCCGCACCACCGTCCGCGACATGATCAGGCCGCCCGCCGCGAACGCGCCCTGCGCGACGCGGAACACCAGCAGCACCGGCAGCGACGGGGCCAGGGCGCAGCCCACCGAGGTCAGCGAATACAGCAGCGTCGACGCCAGCATCACCGGCCGGCGGCCCACCGCGTCGGAGATCGGCCCGTGGAACAGGCCCGCGATCGCGAACGCCAGCAGATAGACCGACGTGATCTGTTGCAGCGCGGCGTCGTCGGCGCCGAACTGGGCGCCCATCTGGGCGAAGCCGGGGAAGACGGTGTCGGTGGTGAAGGGGCCATACATCGACAGCGCCGCGAGCGCCAGGGTGACGACGGCGGGGCTGGGCGCGGACGCCGCGCTCCTCGACTCGCTCGGACTCCTCGACTCGCTGCGCTCGCTCGGAGAGCGTGCGGGCTCGCTCGGAGAACGTTCGGAAGGACTCACTTCGCGTACGAGTGCAGGCCCTGCACGAACAGGTTCACGCCCACGAAGTTCCACCAGAACGACACCATGCCGATGATGGCGATGACCGCGGCGCGGCGGCCCTTCCAGCCGGCGGTGGCGCGCGCGTGGAGGTACGCGGCATAGATCGCCCACGTGATCAGCGACCAGGTCTCCTTGGGGTCCCAACCCCAATAGCGGCCCCACGCGTACTGGGCCCAGATGGCGCCCGCCGCGATGACGAAGGTGAACAGCGGGAAGGCGAACGCCAGGGTGCGGTACGCGAGGCGGTCCATGGCCTCCGACGACGGGGCCTTCGCCAGATAGCCGTGGACGACGCCGTCGGCCTCGGCGCGCTGCTGCACGAGATAGAGGATCGAGGCGATGCCGCCGATCGTGAACGCCGCGCAGGCGACGGTCGCGGCGAGGATGTGGAACAGGAACCAGGCCGAGTGGAGCGCCGGCACCAGCGGACCGACCTCGACATAGAACACCGTCACCGCGAGCCCCAGCCCGATCGACGCGATCATGGTCACCGGAAGGCCGAGCCACCGCATGCGGAAGCGCGTGGCCAGCACGAGATAGACCGCGACGACGAAGACCAGGGACGAGCTGGTGAACTCATACATGTTGCCCCAGGGCCAGCGGCCCGCAGCGATGCCGCGGCCGACGACCGCGAACACGTGGGAGGCAAGGCCGACGACCGTGAGGGCGATGCCGATGCGGCCCCACTTGTCCGTCCGCAGCCGGTCGGCGTCGGTCTCCCGCGACTCGACCTCGGGAGCCGGGATCGCCGCCTCCGGCACGTCGACGGGCTCGTTCACGCCGCCCGGGCCGACCAGGATGCGCCGGCGGCGCCGCTCGACGGTCGTCACGGCGTTGCGCGCGGCCGCCCATTCGGCGGCGTGGGCGATCACGGCGAACAGATAGACCACCGCTGCGGTCACCATCGCCAGCATCGAATATTCCGCCATGAACCTCACGCGCGCTCCCCTTCCGCCGAGCCTGTCCTGCGATCATCCCCCACGTCGGCCCCGATCGCGACATCGTCGCGCGCCACCTCGGCGGCCAGCGCCTCGACCTCGTCGTCCAGCCCGGCCCGCGCATCGGCGCGGTCGAGACCCGCGACCTCCACCATGCGTACGCCGGTTCCGTCGACAGCATCACCCGGGCGTACGCGGACCCACACCCGCCGCGGGCGCACGAACAGGCTCAGGCAGAGCCCGGTCACGCCGACCACGAGCGAGCCCAGGACGAGCCACAGCCCCGGTGTGTGGGAGATCTGGAGCTTCACCCAGCGCTCATAGCCGTCGAACGTGACCGAGCCACGGCCGTCGGGCAGGTCGAGGGTCTCGCCGGGCTTCATGCGGATGCGCAGCGGCTGGCCGTCGCGCTGGAACTGGGTCAGGCCCTGCTTGTTCAGCGAATAGACGTTCTCGGGCACTCCGGTCTCGACGAGCGGCGGCCCGTGGTAGGCCGTGAGGAACAGTTCCGGATTGAACGCGTCGGGGAACAGCGACCGCGGGCCGCGCTGGTCGACCGTCGCGGTCGGCAGGAAGAACCCCTCGAGCGCGATGCGCTCGGGCCGCGCGTCGACGGCGTTGACGACGCCGGCGGAGGTGAAGTTGCCGTCCTGCGGCAGGAAGATCGACGGCCCCGACCACGCGACCTGGCCGGCGCCGTCGCGGACGGTCATGCGCGGCGCATAGCCGTGGCCGAGCAGGTGGACCTGCGTCGCGCCGAGTTCGAGCGGGTGGTTGACCTCGATGGTGCCGGCGCGCGGGGCGGCGCCCGGCTTCTCGACGACGCGGACGTTCGCCGTGAACTCGCGGGGGGCGCCGGTGTTGACGCGGCTCGTCTCGAACCGGACCGTGAAGCGGTCGACGAGCACGGTGAACGGCTCGAGGTCGCGGTCGGTGAAGCTCGCGCCGGAGCTGATGTCGTCGTACTGGCTCAGCGTGTTCGAGAACCCCTGCCCCACCAGCACCACCGACGTGCCGCGATAGCCCAGCAGCACGCCGGTCGCGATCCCCAGCAGCAGCGTCACCAGCGACACGTGGAAGACGAGGTTGCCGGCCTCCCGCAGATAGCCCCGCTCGGCAGAGACGCTCGCGACGCCGTCGCCCTCGTCGAGCCGGCGTACGCGGAAGCGCCGGCCGCGCAGGAAGGCCTCGGCGCGGTCGAGCGCGTCGTCCCGCGCGTACGCCCGCCCGCTCACCGGCAGGCGGAGCAGGTTGCGCGGCGTGGCGACGGGCTCGGCGCGCGCGGCCTTCGCGTACACCCCGATGCGGGGGATGATGCAGCCGATCAGGGAGACGAGCAGGAGCAGGTAGATCGCCGAGAACCACGGAGACGTGTAGACCTCGAACAGCCCGACCTTGTCGTAGACCCAGCCGAGGTTCGGGTGCTGCACCATGAAGTCGCGCACCTGGATCGGCGACACCGGGCGCTGCGGGATCAGCGATCCCGGGATCGCCGCCAGCGCGCCGACGAACAGCAGCGTCAGCGCCGTCCGCATCGACGTCAGCTGGGTCCAGCCGAACCGCAGCGCCTCCTTCAGCGACAGCGATTCCGCGGGCGTGGTGTCGCGGCGCGCCATCAGAGGACGGTCCCGAAGCCGGCGGCCCACTGGCGCAGGCCGGCCATCAGGACGTCCCACAGCCCGGTGACGAGCAGCAGGCCGACGAGCACCATGGTCGCGCCGCCGAGCTTCATCACGAGGCCCTGATGGCGCTTCACCACGGCGAGGGCGCGGCCGAAGCGGACGAAGGCCAGGCTCGCGACGACGAACGGCAGGCCGAGCCCCAGTGCGTACGCGAAGGCCAGGACGCCGCCGCGCACCGCCGAGCCCTCGTTGAGGGACAGGGACAGGACGACGCCGAGGGTCGGGCCGATGCAGGGCGTCCAGCCGAGGCCGAACAGGACGCCGAGCAGCGGCGAGGCCGCGACGCCGACGCGCGGCACGCGGTGGAACCGCAGGTCGCGCTGGCCGAGCCGGACGACGCCCGCGAACATCAGCCCCAACAGGATGGTCAGCAGGCCGAGCACGATGGTGATGGGCCGGGCGTACGCGAGGAGGAAGCTGCCCAGGGTGCCCGCGAGGGCGCCCGAGGCGACGAACACCAGGGCGAAGCCGAGGACGAAGCCGAGGGTGCCGAGCAACATGCGGCCGCGGGCGCCGCGGCCCTCGACGACCTCGGCGGCGGACAGCCCGGTGGCGTAGGAGAGGTAGCCGGGCAGCAGCGGCAGCACGCAGGGCGAGAAGAACGAGACGAGGCCGGCGAGCGCGGCGACGGGGAGGGCGACGAGCAGGTTGCCGCCGCCGACGACCTCCTGGGCCCAGCGGCCGACGTCGAGGGGAGCGAGCAGGTGCACGTCGAGCGGAGCGAGCAGGTGCACGTCGAGGGGAGCGAGCAGGAACAGGTCGAGCGGGACCATCAGCGTCCCTCCGCCGTGTCGCGCACAAGTCCGACGAGCGTGGTGGTGTCGACGACCCCGATCACGCGCGCGGCGACGCGGCCCTGGGGGTCGATGACGAGGGTCGACGGGATGCCGGACGGCGGCAGCTCGCCCGAGAACACGAGCAGCTGGGAGGCCTGCGGGTCATGGATCGACGGGTAGGTCACGCCGAAGCTCCGCTGGAACGCGCGCGCGGGGGCGGGGTCGGGGTCGCGGGTGTCGATGCCGACGAACTGGGCGATGTCGCGGGTCTGTTCGGCCGCGCGTTGCAGGTCGGGGGCCTCCTTGCGGCACGGCGCACACCACGAGCCCCACACGTTCACGACGACGACCCTGCCGGGGTGTGCGGTGGTCACCTCTCCCCCGTCGAGCCCGGGCCCCTTGGCCACGGGCGCCGGCTTCCGCTTGGCGACCTCGACACGCGTCAGCCCGGTCGAGCCCGACACGAAGCCCTCCTGACCGCCGGAGCCGCCGCCGGTGGTGCACCCGGTGAGTGCGAGCACGGCGGCGCAGAGAGCGGCGAGGAGGGCGCTCCTCGTCTCGCTGGCGCTCGCTCGGAGAACGTCGGGGGACAACTCAGGCGCCCGCGACGAACTTCTTCGACTTCTCGGTGTCCTTGACGGGCACGAGGTCGAGGGCGGGCTCGGCGTACGACACCCGCGTGATGCGGCCGTCGGTGACCTCGAGCGTGGTGATCGACGCGAGGGTGCACTCGCGGCGTCGCGGGTCGTGGACCAGAGGGCGGCCCTCGGCGGCCAGGCGCGTGATCCAGATCGGCAGCTGGTGGGACACGATGAGCGCCTCGCGGCCGTTCGCGGCCTCGGCGGCGTCGCGGATCGCGGCCTGCATGCGGGTCACGATCTTCGGATAGGGCTCGCCCCACGAGGGCTTCAGCGGGTTGTAGAGGTGACGCAGAACCGCCGGCTGCATCAGCTGGGAGACCTTCCCGGTGAACACGCGACCGGCGAGCTTGTTGCCGGCCTCGATGACGCGGTCGTCGAGGGTGACCTCGAGGTCGGGCCGGCGGCGCGCGATCGGCTCCATCGTCTCGCGGGCGCGCTCCAGCGGCGAGCAGCGCAGGTGGGCGAGGTCGAACTCGGCGGTGTGTTCGCCCATGCGCTCGGCCATCGCGCGCCCGATGTCGGAGAGGTGGAAGTCGGGCAGGCGCTCATACAGCACGCCGTCGGGGTTGTGCACCTGGCCGTGGCGCATCAGGTGGACGAGTGCGGTCGACATCGGGGCTCCGGTTTCTGCAGGGGTCTCGTTGAACTGTGAGCGGTCAGGCGCGGGCCGCGGCGGCGGCCGCGGTGGGCAGCGCCTCCACAATACGTGTCATCGCGGCGTCGTCGTGGGTCGACGACACGAACCACGCCTCGTACGCCGACGGCGGCAGATAGACCCCGCCGTCGAGCATCGCGTGGAAGAACGCGGCGTACGCGGCCGTGTCCTGCGTCGAGGCGGTGCGATAGTCCGGCACCGCGTCGGCGTCGGTGAAGAAGATCGAGAACAGCGTGCCGGAGCCCTGCACGACGTGGGGTACGCCGGCCTTCGTCAGCGCGGCGGAGGCCTCGGCGCGCAGCGTGTCGGAGGTGGCGGCGACGCGGGCGTACACGTCGTCGGTGGCGAGGCGCAGAGTCGTCAGGCCGGCGGTCGCGGCGACCGGGTTCCCCGACAGCGTACCGGCCTGGTAGACCTCACCCGCCGGGGCGAGGTGGGCCATCAGCTCGGCGCGGCCGCCGAACGCGGCGGCGGGGAACCCGCCGCCCATGACCTTGCCGAACGTCATGAGGTCGGGGACGACGCCGTCGACGCCGAACTGGCCCTCGCGGGTCACGCGGAAGCCCGTCATGACCTCGTCGGAAACGAACAGCGCGCCGTGGCGGCGGCAGAGGTCGGCGAGGAACTGGTTGAAGCCGACGCCGTCGACGACGCCGGGCGGGACGACGCCCATGTTGCCGGCCGCGGCCTCGGTGATGACGCAGGCGATCTGGTCGCCGTGCTCGGCGAAGGCCCGCTCGACGGCCTCCCGGTCGTTGTATTCGCACACGATCGTGTCGTGGGTCGTGGCCTCGGTGACGCCCGGCGTGCCGGGGATGCCGAGCGTCGCGACGCCCGAGCCGGCCTGCACCAGCAGCGCGTCGACGTGGCCGTGATAGCAGCCGACGAACTTCACGATCTTGTCGCGCCCGGTGATGCCGCGGGCGAGGCGGAGCACCGACATCGTCGCCTCGGTGCCGGAGCTGACGAGACGGACCTGCTCGACCGGCGTACGCCCGATGATCTCCTCGGCGAGCTCGACCTCGACCTCGGTCGGGGCGCCGAAGCTGGTGCCGTCGACGGCGGCGCGGCCGACCGCGGCGAGGACCTCAGGGTGGGCGTGGCCGAGCAACATCGGGCCCCACGAGCAGACGAGGTCGACATAGCGGTTGTCGTCGGCGTCATAGATGTAGGGACCCGAGGCGCGGGTGATGAATCGGGGCGTCCCACCGACCGACTTGAAGGCCCTGACCGGAGAGTTCACGCCCCCGGGGATCACGCGCTGGGCGCGGTCGAACAGGGCTGCGGAACGGTCGGTGATCACGACAGTGGAGTCTACGTTCTCGAAGCGAGCGCGCGAACCCGAACGTTCTCCGAGCGAGCGCCAGCGAGTCGAGGAGCTCCTCGTCTCGGCCGCGGGCGGCCTCGCTCGGAGAACGTTGGCTGAGCGAGCGCGCGAACCCCAACGCTCTCCGAGCGAGCGCCAGCGAGTCGAGGAGCTCCTCGTCTCGGCCGCAGGCGGCCTCGCTCGGAGAACGTTGGCTGAGCGAGCGCGCGTACCCCAACGTTGGCTGAGCGAGCGCGCGTACCCCAACGTTGGCTGAGCGAGCGCCAGCGAGTCGAAGCCACCCTCGCTCCGAGCCCCCTTCAGTCCTTCAGCTCCTGCATCCGCACCAGGTTGCCCGCCGGGTCGCGGAACGCACAGTCCCGGATCCCGTACGGCTGGTCCGTCGGCTCCTGCACGACCTCCGCCCCGCGCTCGACCAGCGTCGCGAACGTCGCGTCCAGCGCGTGGGGCACCAGGTTCACCGCGAACAGCGACCCCTTCGCCACGAGCTCGGTGATCATGGTCTTCTCGGCGTCGCTCAGGCCGGGCGCCGCCGTCGGCGGCTGCAGCACGATCGCCGTGCCGGGCTGGTTCGGCGGCCCGACGGTGATCCACCGCCAGGTGCCCTGGCCCACGTCGAGGCGGACCTCGAAGCCGAGCACGTCGCGATAGAACGCCAGCGACTGCTCGGGGTCGGTGTGCGGGAGGAAGGTCTGGTGAATGGTGATGTCCATGGCCGCAACGCTAGGACTCCGCAACCTCGTCCGCTTCTCGATTCCTGACCAGGCGGCGCACCTGTTTGCCGACGCAGGGCGGGAGCGCGTCCACCGGCCCCTCGCCCCCGCGCCGGTACGCCGAGGGTGGCACCCCCACCAGTTCGGCGAATCGCGTGCTGAACGTGCCGAGCGACGAGAACCCCACCGCGAAGCAGACCTCGGTCACCGGCAGCGACGTCGCGTGCAGCAGCACCATGGCGCGTTCGATGCGCCGCGTCATCAGATAGCTGTACGGCGACTCCCCGAACGCCCGCTTGAACTCGCGACTCAGGTGACCCGCCGACATGTGCGCCCCCCCCCCCCCCCCCCCCCGAGCGAGGGCCTCGACGTCGAGCGGCTCCGCGTACTCGCGATCGATCCGGTCCCGGACACGCCGCAGCCGCGCGAGGTCGGCCAGGCGATCGGCGGGCATGTCCGGAGCGTACGCGCCCCGACCGACCCACCGAGCCCTACCCTTCCTTTCGTGGCCAACACCCTCAGCCGGCAGCAGGTGCTCCCCCGACACCCCGCCGCGGACGCCAGCGCCGCCCAACACGGGCTCGGCACGCTCGTGGCGGTGGACAAGCAGAATCCTGACCTCGCCATGGTGTGGGGCATTCCCGGACTCGCCGTGCTCGGCGCCCTGTTCGGAGCGTCCGAGGAAGACCTCACGTGGGGGCAGGGTGCGACGGCGGGCGCGGTCCTGGCCGCCGTGATCACCGTCGGATACCTCCTGTTCCAGGCCGCAGCCGCGGATCGGAAGCTGGAGGTACGCCGCTACGAGCGGGGTCTGGTCATGATCGACGGCCGACGCCTCATTGCCGGTCACGGCGCGAGCTGCGCCTGTCCGAGCACGAGTTCCCGCGCCGCACCCACGTCTGGACGGTGGCCGCACCCGACGGGGTCATCGTGGTGTCGGACGCCACTTGGTCAGACATCGCCGACGTCCTCGCGCCCGCACTCGTCGCGCGGAGGGCCGAGCTCGACGAGGCGAAGGCGACCCTGATGCGCGGCGAGGAGTGGAACTTCAGCGGCTGGCTGGTCTCGCGCGAGGGCGTACGCACCCCACGCGTGCAGGCCCGCTGGGGCCACGTCGTCCCGCGCATCTCGACGGACATGACCTCGACCGGTTTCCGCGAGCGCGCGTACCTGCATGACCCCCGCGGCATGCAACTCGACATGATGACCATCGAGGACAACGACCTGTTCGCCGACCTCGTCGCCCCCTACGTACGCGTCCTCGGCCGCTGACGCCGGCGCCCCCCGCGGGTTCGCGCTGAACGCCGGGGTTCGCCGTCACACGGAACCTCGAGCACGAACCCTGCGGTGCACGACGAACCCCACATGCAGGGTTCGCGCTGACTCTCGGGGTTCGCCCCGCACGACGGCGGGTTCGCGCTGACTGTCGGGGTTCGCCCCGCACGACGGCGTACGCCTACGCCCAGCGCCGCGTCGCCCACTCCAGCGCCCAGTAGGACAGCACCATGTCGGCACCCGCCCGCCGGATCGACAGCAGCGTCTCGTCGATCGCGCGCTCGCGCTCGATCCAGCCGTTCGCCGCGGCGGCCTCGACCATCGCGTACTCCCCCGACACGTTGTAGGCCGAGATCGGCAGGTCGGTGACCTCGCGCGCGGCTCGGATCACGTCGAGGTACGCCAGCGCGGGCTTCACCATGATGATGTCGGCGCCCTCGGCGACGTCGAGCTCGATCTCGCGGAGCGCCTCGCGGAGGTTCGCCGGGTCCTGCTGATAGGTCTTCCGGTCGCCCGTGAGCGACGACGCGACGGCCTCGCGGAAGGGGCCATAGAAGGCGGACGCGTACTTGGCCGCGTACGCCATGATCACGGTGTCGCTGAACCCGGCCGAGTCGAGCGCCCCGCGGATCGCGCCGACCTGGCCGTCCATCATCCCCGACGGCGCGACGACGTGGGCGCCGCACTCGGCGTGCATGACGGCCATCTCCGCATACATCGAGACGGTCGCATCGTTGTCGACCGCGCCCGACTCGGTGAGGACGCCGCAGTGGCCGTGGTCGGTGAACTCGTCGAGGCACACGTCCGACATCACGAGGCAGGCGTCGCCGACCTCGGAGCGCACCTCGCGCAGCGCGACGTTGAGGATGCCGTCGTCGGCCAGGGCGCCCGACCCGTCGGCGTCCTTCTCGGCGGGCAGGCCGAACAGCATGACGCCCGCCAGCCCGGCCTCGGCGGCCTGGGTGGCCGCGGCCTTGAGCGAGTCCATGGTGTGCTGGACCACGCCCGGCATGGACGCAATCGGCCGGGGCTCGCTGAAGCCCTCGCCGACGAACAGCGGCCAGATCAGCTGGCGCGGCTCGAGCGTGGTCTCGGCGACCAGCGCCCGCAACGCCGGCGTCGAGCGCAGGCGCCGTGGGCGCACGGTCTCGAAGCCCGGCATCACTGCTTCCGCCGTCCGTTGCCCTTGCGGTCCGAGGGCTTGGTGACGGCCTCGCCGGCACCCACGAGCTGGTCGCGGCGCGCGGCCGCGAAGTTGGCGAGCGCGTCGGCCAGGTCGACCGCACCCGGCTTGGCCGCCATGACGTCGACGCGCAGGCCGTGCTCCTCGCACGTGCGGGCCGTCGCCGGGCCGATGGCCGCGATGACGGTCGCGGCGTGGGGCTTGCCGGCGATGCCGACGAGGTTGCGCACGGTCGAGCTCGAGGTGAACACCACGGCGTCGAAGCGGCCGGTCTTGATCGCCTCGCGCGTCTCGGCGGGCGGCGGGGCCGCGCGTACGGTGCGGTAGGCCGTGACGTCCTCGACCTCCCAGCCCAGCTCCGACAGGCCGGCCGACAGCGTCTCGGTGGCGATGTCGGCGCGCGGCAGGAAGACGCGGTTGATCGGGTCGAGGACCTCGTCGTAGGGCGGCCACTCGGCCGCAAGACCCGCGGCCGACTGCTCGCCCGTCGGGACGAGGTCGGGCTCGATGCCCCAGGCCTGCAGGGCGCCGGCGGTGACGTCGCCGACCGCGGCCACCTTGAGGCCGGAGAACGCGCGGGCGTCCAGGCCGTAGTCCTCGAAGCGCTCGCGGACGGCCTTCACCGCGTTGATCGACGTGAAGGCGACCCACTCGTAGCGGCCCTCCACGAGGCCGCGTACGGCCTTCTCCATCTGCTGGGGCGAGCGCGGCGGCTCCACCGAGATGGTCGGGACCTCCTCGGAATGGGCGCCATAGCTGCGCAGGCGGTTCGCCATCGGCGCCGCCTGGTCCTTGGTGCGGGGGACGAGGACGCGCCAGCCGAACAGGGGCTTCGTCTCATACCAGGACAGGTCCTCCCGCTGCTCCACCGCGGGGCCGATCATCAGGTGGGCGGCCTCCTCGTCGTCGAGCTGGAGCTCGGCGGCCGCGTCGGCGAGGTCGGAGAGCGGACACGCGACCGTGGCCTGCTCGGTCGAGCCGCCGAACACCGTCAGGAGGCACGACTCGTCGTCGGGGCGGCCCGTCGCGAGGGCCGCGTCGGCGGCGTCGGCGATCAGGCCGACGCGGGTCGAGATCACCAGCGTGCCGGTCGGCGCCCACTGGGCCGACTGTGTCTTGGTGATGCGGTCCAGCGCGTGGACGAAGTGGGTCCCGGCGGGGTTGCTGAGCGCAACGCCCGCGTATTCCGGCACCGACATCATCGTCGAGACACCCGGGATGACCTCGAACTCGATGCCGCCGCGCACGCACGCCGCGGCCTCGTCGGCGATGCCGCCGTCGAGGAACGGGTCGCCGGCGACGAGCCGCACGACGCGCCCCCCCGCCTCGGCGAGGCGCAGGACGGTCTTGGCCCGCTGCGACGGCGGCAGGAACTTGCCGTTCTGCTGGAGGGGCAGCACCTGGGGCTCGACACCCTCCGCGCAGGCGACCTGCGGGTGGTCGAACAGGGGCAGGAGGTGGTCGCGGTCGAGGACCACCGCGCTCGCGTCGGCGATCGCGGCGACGGCGCCGAGGGTCAACAGGTCGGGATCACCCGGCCCGGTCCCGACGAAGATCACCCGGCCGCGGGCGACGGGCGCCGCGGGGGTCGAGGTCGTGCCTGCCGACGTGCGGGCCGATGAGTTGCTCAACGTTGTCTCCGCGTCCTGCCTCGTGCTGCGGGTCCGCGCTCACGCTCGGGCCCGTCACCACTGGGTTGAAGGTGGCTGGCTCCCCATCTCGGCCAGCGCCCGCTGGGCCAGGGACGTCCCCAGCTGTGCGGCCGCGGCGGCCACGCCCGTGGCCGACACCCGCAGCAGCGGGACCCCGTCCCCGGGTCGAGACGAATCGCTCCCCCAAGTTCTCCCAATAACGGCGTCGAGAGTCAAATCGTCCTTCATATCACCCGCATCGCGGACCGTCGCCAGCACCCCCACGGGGGCGAGGCAACCGGCCTCCAGCGTGCGCAGGAACGTGCGCTCGGCCTCGACGCGGGCGCGCGTCGGCGCGTGGTCGAGGCGGGCGACGAGGTCGCGTACGCGGGGGTTCGCGGCGGAGACCTCGATGGCGAGGGCGCCCTGCGACGCCGCCGGGAGCAGTACGCCGGGCTCCAGCACCTGGTGGGTCACGTCCAACCCGTCGAGGCGGCCGAGCCGCCGCAGACCGGCGGCGGCGAGCACCGTCGCGTCGACCTCGCCGCTGCGGACCAGCCCCAGCCGGGTGTCGACGTTGCCACGGACCGGTCGGAACTCGACCGCGATGCCGCGGGCGGCCGCGTACGCCTCCAGCTGGGCCTGACGCCGTGGCGATCCGGTGCCGATCACGGTGCCGTCGGCGAGGTCGTCGAGGGCGAGGCCGACGAGCACGTCGCGGACGTCCTCGCGCTCGGGCACCGCGGCGATCACCAGACCCTCGGCGGGCGCGGTCGGCAGGTCCTTCATCGAGTGGACGGCGATGTCGATGCGGCCGTCGTGGAGGGCGTCGCGGACGGCCATGGCGAAGACGCCGGTGCCGCCGATCTCGGTCAGGTGGCGGCGGTTGGTGTCGCCCTCGGTGGTGATGCCGACGAGGACGGCGTCGATGCCGAGGCGGGCCAGGGCGGCCGCGGTGGCCTCGGCCTGGGCGACGGCGAGCGGGGAGCGGCGGGCGCCGATGCGGACGGGTTCGCCGGCCGACCGGGCCGCGGAGGGTCCCGCCGTCACCGCATGCTCGCCGGCAGGTCGAGCACGTGGTTGGACAGGCCCTCGATCGACCCGCGCGACACCTGCTCGACGGCCCGGTGGTCGAGGGCGAACAGCTCGCGCAGGGCGGCCGCATAGTCCGGTGAGTCCGGCAGCGCCGCGAGTTCCTTGACGCGCACCGTGGGCTGGTGGAGGAGCTTCTCGACGACGCGGCGGACGGTCTGGGCGATCTCGTCGCGGGCGGCGGGGTCCAGGTCGGGCAGGCGGTGGTCGAGGCGATCCATCTCGGCGCCGACGACCTGGTTGGCCATGGTGCGCAGGGCCACGACGGTCGGCGCGACCTGGGCCGCGCGCCGCAGGCCGAGGAAGTCCTTGACCTCGCCGCCGACCAGCTCGTGGGCCGCGCCGAGCTCGTGCGAGCCGGCGGCGTCGAAGCCGCCCTCGGTCTGGAGGCGGCCGAGGTTGACCAGCTCGACGCCGTCGAGGTCGCCGACCTCGTCGGCCACGTCGGCGGGCAGGGCGAGGTCGATGACGCCGCGCACCGGCGTACCCGCCAGGCGATCGGGGCCGATGACGAGCCCGCGCGCGCCCGTGCAGGTGATCAGCACGTCGGCGTGGGCCAGCGCGTCGTCGAGCTCGACGAGCGTGCGGGCGCGGCCGCCGACGGCCCTGGCGAGGTGGTCGGCGCGCTCGAACGTGCGGTTGACCAGGGTGAGGTCGCCGCCGCGGTCGGCGACGGTGTGGGCGGCCAGCGCGGCCATCGAGCCGGCGCCGACGATGAGGACACGGCGGCCCTCGACCCGGCGGTCGAGCCGGTCGAGCAGGTCGAGGCTGGCGGTCACGAGCGACCGGCCGGCCGAGCCCGCCGACGTCTCGGAGTGGACGCGCTTGCCGACGCGCAGGGCCTGCTGGAACAGGGAGTTCAAGGCCGTGCCGACGGTCCCCTCGGCCTGGGCCGCGGCGAGCGCCGAGCGCACCTGGCCGAGGATCTGGTGTTCGCCCGCGACCATCGAGTCGAGGCCCGAGGTGACCGAGAAGCAGTGGCTGACCGCGGCCTCGTCATAGAAGACCGCACACGAGTCCTGCACCACGTCGAGGCCGACGCCGGTCGCGGTCGCCAGCCCGTCGGTCGTGGCGGCGAGCCCGCCGTGGAAGCGGGTGACGGCCGCGTACACCTCGGTGCGGTTGCAGGTCGACAGCACCACCGCCTCCTCGACGTGCTCGTCGGCGACGAGCGCGCCCACGAACTTGGCGACGCCGGCGGGGTCGAGGGTCAGGCGGGACAGCAGGTCCATGGGGGCCGTCTTGTGGGAGACGCTCACGACCAGGATGCTCACGACTTGCGGCCTTCTCTCGGGTGGTACGGGTGGTGCTCGGGGATGGTGCGGGTAATGCTCCGGTCAGCCGGGGACCGGGTCCCGGCGAACAGGATCCGGCCGCTCGGGGTCCGAGCGGATCTCGTCGGCCAGCGACAACTGCCGATGGTACGCGAGGATCTGCAGCTCCGAGCCAAGGTCGACCTTCCTCACCGTCACGTCATCGGGGACGACGAGGTTGATCGGCGCGAAGTTCAACAGGCAGCGGATGCCGGCCGCGACGAGGCGCTCGGCCACGTCCTGCGCGGCCGTGGCGGGGGTCGCGATGACGCCGATCGTGGCGTCGGGATCGGCGACGACCGCATCGATGTCGGCGATCGCGTGGATGCGTACGCCCTCGACCTCGCGCCCGAGCAGCCCGGGCGCGTCGTCGAACAGCGCGGTGACGCGGAAGCCGCGGGCGGCGAAGCCCGCGTGGTTGACCAGCGCGCGGCCGAGGTTGCCGACGCCGACGATGATCACGGGCCAGTGCTCGGCCGAGCCGATGTGCTGGTCGAGCTGGAAGCGGAGGTACGCCACCTCGTAGCCCACACCACGGATGCCGTAGGAGCCCAGGTGGGACAGGTCCTTGCGGAGCTGGGCCGGGTTCACGCCCGCCGCCTCGGCGAGCTCGCCGGACGAGATGGTGGTGACGCCCTGGGCGGCCAGCGCGTTCAGCACGCCCAGATAGGACGAGAGACGGGCGACCGTGGCTGTCGGGATTCCGGTGCGGCGCAGCGCTTCGCCCTCCACGAGGCTCGCCTCCCCACTGGTCACCGTGTGGTCCACACTCTGGTCACCAGCAGACTAGGCCGCTTGTGAATCCGTGCACAAGCGATGTGACGAACGTGACAGGCCGGTCAGCCCGCGAGCGCGGCGCGCAGGCGCGTCTCGTCGACGCGCCAGAAATCGTGCTGGTAGCCATCGACGAACGTCACCGGCACCTGGTCGGTGTAGAGCTCCCGCAGGGCGGGGTCGAGGTCGATGTCGACCTCCTCCCAGCCCACGCCCAGCTCTCCGCACACGCGCGTGACCGTGTCGAGTGCGTCGACGCACAGGTGGCAGCCGGGTCGCGTGAGGACGCGTACGCGGTTCTGGGTCACGACTCCTCCTCCACCCGGTCGAGCATGTCCCGCAGGGCGCCCTTGCGGACCTTGCCGGTCGGCGTGCGCGGCAGCGACTTCAGCACCACGAACTCACTCGGCACCTTGTAGCGCGCCAGGTGGGCGCGCGCGTGGGCGCGTACGCCGGCGAGCTGGACCTTCTTCCCCTGGACGAACGCGACGACGCGCTCGCCGGTGTGCTCGTCGGGCTGGCCGATCACCGCGGCGGCGTCCACGGAGTCGTGCTGTTCGAGCACCTCCTCGACCTCGCTGGGGAAGACGTTGAAGCCCGACACGATGACGATCTCGCGCTCGCGGTCGACGAGGAACAGGTCGTCGCCGTGGAGATAGCCGATGTCGCCGGTGGGGAACCAGCCCTCGGCGTCGGGCCCGCCTGCACCGTCGGGCCAATAGCCGGAGAACAGGTTGGCGCCCCGCACGGACAGCGCACCGGGCTCGCTGCGCTCCCCGCCTGCCGTACGCACCTCGACGCACGGCAGGGGCCGCCCGACGTGGCCGGGACCGCGGAGCTCGTGGCCAACGGTGGTGGTGACGCCGGGCGAGGCCTCGGTCAGGCCATAGCCCTGCTCGACCCGGCGGCCGGTGAGCTGGGTGAATCGCTCCCCCAGCACCGCCGGCATCGGGGCCGCACCCGAGCTGACCAGCCGCAGCGACCCGGCCGCTGCGGTCAGCCCGTCGTCCTGGACGAGGCGATAGAGCACCGACGGGGTCACCGGCAGGTGGGAGATGCGCTCGTCGAAGATCTGCTGGCAGATGTCGTCGGGCATCCCCTCGACCAGGACGGTCGTGGCCCCGGCGTGGACCGCCGACCCGAGCACGGCGTTGAGCCCATAGGCGTGGAACAGCGGCAACATGCCGAGCGCGATCGAGTCGGGGGTCGAGACGCCGGCCTCGGCGGCCGCATCGCAATAGGCCAGCAGGGCCCGTTGCGTCAGCATCGCCCCGCGCGGCTCGCCTTGGCTGCCCGACGTGTAGACGATCGCCGCGAGGCTCTCCGGGTCGGGAACCGACTCCACACGCGTCGGTCCGGCTAGGTCACGGTGGCCGTGCAGCACGACCCGGCGTACGCCGTCACCCAGCGGCCGGTCGTCGTCGCACAGGGCGGCCCCGGCGCCGGCGTGCGCGAGGGCGCGGGCGATCTCCGGGTCGGTGAGGCCGGGGTTCACCGGCACGATGACGACGCCGCCGCGGAGCCCGGCGAACCAGGCGACGGCCCCTTCGATGGTGTTGGTCATGACGACCCCCAGGCGCTGGCCGGCCCGCAGGCCCAGCGCTGCGTACGCGGCGGCGGACTCATCGACCATGGCGTCGAACTCGGCCCACGTGACCTGGCGGCGCGCCTCCCCTCGCTCGACGAGCGCGACGGCGTCGGGCCGCTCGGTGGCGTGGCGCCGGATGGCTTCGGCGAGGTTGAGGTGGTCAGGGGCCATGCCCTCACTTTTACACAGGGGTTCCCGGGCGCGGTGCCCTAGGGTGGATTCCATGCATTCCGAGCCGCCCGCTGACCCCGGCACGGCGGCCTTCTTCGACCTCGACAACACGCTGGTGCGCGGCACGTCGATGATCCAGCTGGGCAAGGGGTTGTACGCCCGGCACTATTTCCGCCTGCGCGTCATCGTGCGGGCGTTGTGGCTCGAGGCGATCTTCCGGGCGTCCGGCAAGGAACACGAGGGCCACATCGTCGAGGCCCGCGAGACCATCCTCGGCATCATCGCCGGCCGCGGCGTCGACGAACTGGCCCACGACGTCACAGAGATCTATCACCGGTCCATCGCCGGCCGCATCTGGCCCCAGACGCGCGCCCTCGCCGACGGCCACCTGCGCGTCGGGGTGCCGGTGTGGCTGATGACCGCGGCGCCGACCGAGATCGCCGACGCGGCCGCGGCCCACCTGGGGCTGACCGGAGGCTTCGGGACGCAGGCGGAGAAGCGCGACGGGACCTACACGGGGAGGCTGGTCGACGGGCTGCTGCACGGTCCGGCGAAGGCGCGGAAGGTGGCGGCGGTGGCCCGCGAGCAGGGCTATGACCTGGCGCAGTGCCACGCGTACAGCGATTCGTGCAACGACCTGCCGATGCTGGAGATGGTGGGCCACCCGCACGTGGTCAACCCCGACCACCACCTGCGCGAGATCGCGGAGGAACGCGGGTGGGAGGTGCACGACTTCCGTGGAGCGGGGCGGCGGAGGCGGTTGATCGCGGCGGTGGCACTGGGAGGGCTGGCGTTGGGGGCTCTTCGGGCGCGGGTGTAGGGGTTTTCTTGGGTGGCGGGCGGGGTGGGGTCCGGGAGCTTCGGTTTGCGGCTGGACGCCGAGCCGAATGTTCTTTGGTCCCGTTTGGCGGCGGCGTCTTTACGCCGCTTCACCGAACTCCGGACCCCACCCCACCCTCGGCCTTCCGAGCCCACGCCGGCTGAGCGACGAAGGAGTCGAAGCCACCAGCGAGCCAAGGAACGACCCCACGCCGGCTGAGCGACGAAGGAGTCGAAGCCACCAGCGAGACGAGGAAGATCGACTCGGAACGTTCTCCGAGCGAGCGCCAGCGAGACGAGGAGCCCCACAGGCCGTCAATCCAGGCCGTCATCGACATGGCGGCCCCGCGTACCGATGACGGCCTGCATGCAGGGTGCCACACGCGTACGCGGCCGTCAGGCGAATGACGGCCCCGAATGACGGCCCCGCAGGCCGTTGGCGAACCGTCCTGCAGTTGGCGAGTGCTAGTTGTCCTCGCGAACGGTGCACCCCTCTCCAACGCAACTTCGGCACTCGAACTGCAGGAGCGTTCGCCAACACCAGCCCCATCAGCGGTTTGAGTCCCGAAAGGTGGTTTGAGTCGGTTCGAACAGCCTCAAACAACCTTTCGGGACTCAAACGCGGGAGGGCCCAGCTCCTCGTCTCGCTGGCGCTCGCTCGGAGAACGTTCCGGCCAGCCCCGCCTGGACTCGCGCGCCCGGTGACTGGAGGGCCGATGAGCGGCGCGGCCTACCGACGAACCGCAGGCTTCGAATCCACGCCTGGCCGCGTCGCGAAGAGTGTCCGAAGACACCGGATCGTGCGCGCGAGGCCGATCGCGTCGCGGAGCGGCGCAATGCACACAGTCCCAGCCGCAAACCGAAGCTCCCGGACACCCACCCCACGCCCTACAGAAAAACCCCCGGACGCTGCGCCAACAACGCGTACAGCCGGTTCTGGATCGTCAACCTCACCTGGTCGGTGATCTGGAACACCGTCATGGGGTCATCCGCCGCGTGTGCGCCCAGCTCGTCGGTCGTGATCGCCTCGCCGAACTCGATGATCCACTTGCTCGGCAGCGGGATCATGCCGAGCACGCCGAACCAGGGGAACAGCGGCGTGATCGGGAAATACGGGAAGCCCAGGGTCTTCGCCAGTCCCGGCGCGTTCGACAGCAGCGGATAGATCTCCTCCGAGCCCACGATCGAGACCGGCACGATCGGAGCCCGCGCCCGCAGCGCCGTCGACACGAAGCCGCCGCGGCCGAAGCGCTGGAGCCGATAGCGCTCCGAATAGAGCTTGCCGAGCCCCTTGAACCCCTCGGGAAACACCGACACCAACTCGCCGTTGGACAGCAGCCGCGCCGCGTCCTCGGGGCAGGCGACCGTGGCGCCGACACGGCGGGCGAAGTCGTGGCTGAACGGGGTCTCGAAGACGAGGTCGGCGCCGAGCATGCGGGAGTGCCGGCCCAGCCCGTCGAAGACCACCGACTGCACCATCAGCGCGTCGATCGGCATGGCGCCGGCATGGTTCGCGACCAGCAGCGCCGGTCCGTCGGCGGGCACGTTCTCGAGGCCGCGGACCTCGATGCGGAACCAACGCGTGGCGAGGAAGCGCAGAGCGGGCAACACGACGCGCTCGGTGAACTCGGGATCGAGCCCGAACTCGTCGACCGCGTAGTCGCCCGAGATGCGCTGGCGCGCGAACGCCACCAACTCCTCCAGGGACCCCTGCCACTCGATGCCGGCCGCGCGTCCGGCCTCGAACAACGCCGGCCACGGGTCGTCGGCCAGGCGCCTCCACTGGTCGCCACCGGCCCCGCGCAACTTCTCCAGCGCCTCCACCCCAGCGCCGGCCAGCTCGATCAGCAGCGACCCGAGGTCGGGGCGGTCGTCGCCGCCGCGGTCGCGGTCAGCCATGTGTACGCCTTCCCGGGGCCGGGGCCAACATGCGGGCCGCGGCGTCCAGCGCCCGGTCGACCTTGTCGATCGACAACAGGCCCGGCTCGCCCAGCGCCGCGAACTCGTCCAGCGCGCGGCGCGACGAGTAGTGGGGGGTGAAGTCGGTGGCCTCGGCGAACCGCGACGTGTCCATCGCGCGCCCGAACATGACGCCCCGGAACTGGTCGGCGGTCACGCTGGTCAGGCCCAGGCGGCGGCCGAGTGACCACGCGGCGGGCGGCAGGTCGGGCAGGACCCCGAGCGAGGGGCGACCCAGCGTACGCACGGCCTGGGTGAGCGTCACGACGTCGTCGGCGCCCACGTTGTACGTGCCGGGCAGGTCGCGCTCGACCACGGCCAGCAGGGCGGTGACGGCGTCGGCCGGATGGAGGAACTGCAGGCGCGCGTCAAACCCCAGCGGTCGCAGCACGACCGCCGACGACAGGTAGCGCGTCAGCGGGGAGTCGACGCCGGCGCCCATGAGGTTCGCCAGCCGCAGCGTCGTCGCTGTCACGTCGGGTCGGCGCAGCGCGAGGCCGTCGACATAGCTCTCGGCCTCGAGGCAGTCACTGGCGAAACCCGGCGAATCGGGCGTACGCCTGGCCATCGGCTCCGTGAACCGGGCCGGAGCCAGCGGGCCGGAGCCATAGACCACGGCCGAACTCATCAACACCAGTTTCGAGACCGACTCGGCCTTCTGGCACGCCGCCAGCAACTGCATGGTGCCGATGACGTTGGCCTCCTTGGCCGACGCGCGGCTCTGACCGCCGTCGATGAGGCCGAGGTGGACGACGGTGTCGACCGCACGGTCGGAAACCAGGCGCTGCACCAGCGGGCTGCGTACGTCGGCGCGCACGTGGTTGACCGCCCCCAACTCGTGGCGGGGGGAGGTCACGTCGAGGCCGATGACCTCATAGCCCTCGGTCGCGGCCAGTGCGCGGGCGAAACGGGCCCCCACGTCACGCGCGACGCCCGTGACGAGCACGACGCGGGACATGAGGGGACTCGGTTCGGAGTTACTTGCCGGCGCGGCGACGCTGAATGCGCGTGCGCTTCAGGAGCTTACGGTGCTTCTTCTTCGCCATACGCTTGCGACGCTTCTTGATGACCGAACCCACAGGTGGTGCCTCTCAGAGAATCGATTCGCCCCGGTCGCGATCGGGTGGGACCAGCGGAGTGAGGCGAGCCCGGACGGATGCGCCGGACAAGAACGGAATCCTACGCGGTCGCGCCGGATCGGCCAAGTCACGGCCTCCCGTCACCGGCGTTCGGCGACCCGGCGGGCCTGCTCGCGTTCCCCGTCGCGGGCATCGTGCCTGGCCGCGGCGATGTCGGAGTCGCTGTAGCCGGCCGCGGCCGCCCAGCGCTCCCACCCGTGGGCGCGGAACTGGGCGTTCCGGGTCTCGACGCCGTTCTCGCGGGCCTTCTGCTCCGCGCGCAGGCGCATGGGCGACTGGGTCAGGGCCCCCGGGTCCTCGGCCCGGCTGGAGTCCTTCAGCTTCTGGACGCGCTCGTTCTCGCTGATGCGGACCTTGTCGAGGAACTCACGCTGCTCGGCCGGCGACGGCGGACGCACCTGCACCTCCGTGCGCTCGACGGTGACGACGTTCTTGCTGCCGAGACCGCCGGACAGCTTCTTGCCGCCGGACATCTTGAAGGAGTCGGTGGTGACGTCGTACGCCCCCTCCGCCCCGACGCCCGCCGGCGTCCCGTACTTCCCGCGAACTTCCTCCGGGCGCGCCCCTGCGAACTTCACGTGGCCCCCACCGAGTGGCCCGTCACCGCCTTGGATTCGACGCCCAACGACTCGGTGACCTTGCCGCTGTCCTCGCGCCCGATCTTCCCCTCCACCGAGTTGCTGTAGGTGCCCATCTGCCGTTCCGACGTCGCCTTGAGCGCCCAACCGGGCTTCGGGGCCGCATCGACGGCGGACACCTTCCCGGACACGGCTTGACCCGCGTGGCCGCGCACCGCCTGGGCACTCCAGTTCGCCCCGTTGCACACCTGGAGACCGGCCCCGAAACCGGCGGGGGCATAGTCGGCCTCGGCGCAGACGCCCGGCCCCTGGGCCTTGGGATTCTTCTTCGCCGACTCCAACTCGCGGTGGCCGTCGACGTGCCGGACCGACCCCGAGTCCAGGCCCGCCTTCTTCTCGCGGTCACGCTGACGCTCGCTGGGCGTCAGTTGTACGCTGCGCTGCCCCTCCCGATCCTCCTGGTGGCGGAGCTGGTTCTTCAGGCTGCCCGGCTTCGCGTCCTCGCGGTTCTGTGTCTTCCGCTTGGCGTCCTGCGTGGCGGCGGCGCGGCGGGCGGCCGCGGCGTTGCCGGGCTTCACCTGCTCCTGCTTGTCGAGGCGCGCCTGCCCCTCCTCCGGGGTCTTGATCAGTTTCAGGGCCTCGGGCGACAGGTCCAGTTTCGGCTGGGTCTGGAAGCCCCCCGGCCTGGAGGGGGCTGGGGACTTGGCGGCGGAGGGTGTGATGCGAGGCGACTTCGCGACCCATTCCGCAGTGGCCCTCCGTTCCGCCGCCTTCCGGTGCGCATCCTGCTTCGCGCCGGCCCGGCGCTCGGCCGCCTCGGCCTTCCGCTCGGCGACCGACTGCTGTTCGACCTTCTTCGCCTTCAGGGCGAGCTTCGCCTCGGCCTGACGGATGGACTCGTTGCGACGGGCATCCTGCTTCGCGCCGACGCGACGCTCGGCAGCCTCGGCCTTCCGCTCGACCACGGCCTGCCGGTCGGCCTTGTTGGCCGCCTGGACGTGCTGCGCCCTGGCCTTCTTCGCCGCGGCCTCGTTCTGCGTCGCGACCTGCTCCTTCTTGTCCAGCTTGGCCTGCTCGGCGTCGTTCATCCGCGTGGGGAACTTCCCGGCCTGGCGCAGGTCGAGGGGCTTGGCCGGCGCTTTCGCTGGGGCCTTCGCCGCAGGCTTCGCGGGCGCCTTGACCGCCGGCGCCTTCGCCGCAGGCTTCGCGGTCACGGCCTTCTTCTTGGCCGCTGCGTTCGCGTCCGCGCGCTGGACCTTCTTGTCCGCGCGCGCCTGCTCCTTCTCCGTCATCTTCTTCGCGGCGGGCTTCTGCTTCGGCTTCGCGGCGGACTTCGCCGGGGCCTTCGCCGCCACCGCACGCTTCTTCGCCGCCGCATTCGCCTCGGCCCGCTGTTCCTTCTTGTCCGCGCGCGCCTGCTCGTTCTCCGACATCTTCTTCGAGGTGGGCTTCGCGGCGGACTTCGGCGCTGATTTCGGCGCCGACTTCGCGGCCGGCTTCGGCGCCGGCTTCGGCGCGGACTTCGCCGGCGTACCCGGGTCCTCGGGTCCGGCCTCCTTCGCCACGGCATCGGTGGCGGTCAGCGCGGTTGCCGCGACGGCGGCAGAACCAACGGCGGCCAGCAGGGCGAGACGGGTTCGACGCGTCGAGGGGTGCATGGGGTGCCTCCGGACTTCCAGGATGGGGGGTGGTTCCTCGGACCCTTGCCCCCTCCACCCTGTCAACGCGCGCCCGGCACAGGAACCCGGAAACTTCCGGTTGCCTCGAACTTCTCGCGCGAAAAGGCCGCCGCACCGCGTGTCACCCACAGGACTCCTGGGTCAGGAACGTCCACATCACAAGATTTTCGGTCTCAACGCCTGGTAGGACCAAGCAGGACCGTACGCGGGAGCGTCTCGTCGCCGACGGGGACCGGAGGAGTTGTGGACCGGCGACGCGGTGCCCCCTTGAGCTCATGGAGCAGCACCAGGAGGTCGATGTCGACGTCGCTCAACCGCACGTCGAGCCCGAGTCCGGCGACCTCGCGCGGCGGCACTTCGATCCGACACTCGCGACCGGCGAGCACGTCGAGGATCACCACGGAGTTCGTCCCGCGGTGCCAGAGCTGCGTCACCGCGGCCCGCGAGACCTTGCGTACGGCCGGGGAGTCGACAGGAAGGCCACGCCGAGTCGACAGACCGGTCGCACGCGGGGTCACCAGGACGGGATCGAGGGGACCCTGCCGGGCCAGTTCCTGGCCGACGCGCCACACCCGGATCAGGCGATCGAGGTCGCCGGCATTCGGTCCCTCGTCCCGCTGGGCGGTCCGAGCGATCCGTCCGTTCAGGTGAAGGTTCATGCCGAAACGGGCCCGGTCACGCTTCCGGGCACCCGCAGGTCCGACCACGCGGCTCAGCCCACGTCGTAGTACGAGCCCCGCAGGTAGTCGTTGACCGCCTTCTGTGGCACGCGGAAGCTGCGGCCGAAGCGCACCGCCTCGAGCTCGCCGGAGTGGATCAGCCGATAGACCGACATCTTCGACACGCGCATGATGGCCGCCACCTCGGCAACGGTCACGAACTTGACCCCGGAGAGGTCGTCGACGGGCGAGAGCGCGGGGCGCTGCGGATCGCTCATGGCACACACTTTCCAGCACGCATCCCTGCGACCGGCTTCCCCTCCGGCGCGTCGCACGCACTGGGAGTGACAGTAGTGGTAAATGGGGCGACGCGAAAGCCGATCGCGCCAGCCCGAGCGTGTCAGAAGTCCGGGTCGAGCCCCAGGTCGGGGAACACCGACCGGCGCGTGGCGATGATGGCCTGGTCGACGCGGCTCGACGGGTTGTAGCCCCAGCCGATAGCCTCGAACTCTCCCGAGCACCCGTCCCCCATCGTCTCGGGGATGTCCTCGACGCCCTCGGCGGCCATGCCGGCGCGCCACGACTCCGGCGTCGGGGTGTCGGTCGGGATGGGATGGCCCGCCAGCACCGCCAGCAGGTGGGTCCAGGCCCGCGGGACCACGGAGTGGACCGCGTACCCTCCCCCGCCGGTCGCGACCCAGCGCCCCCGGCAGAAGCGATCGGCGAGGTCGGCCACCATCGCGTACGACGCCGCGAGCCCGTCCACGGACAGCCGCAGGTCGGTGAGCGGATCGGCGACGTGGGAGTCGCAGCCGTGCTGGCTGATCAGGATGTCGGGCTTGAACGCCTCCAGCGCCGCGGGGACGATCGCGTCGAACGCGCGCAGCCAGCCGGCGTCGTCGACGTCCGGCGGCAGCGCCACGTTGACCGCCGAGCCCTCGGCACCCCGGGCGCCGATCTCGGACGCATAGCCCGTGCCGGGGAACAGGTGGATCGGCGACTCGTGCAGCGAGATCGTCAGCACGTTCGGGTCGTCGTAGAAGATGTCCTGCACACCGTCGCCGTGGTGGGCGTCGATGTCGAGGTAGGCGATGCGCTGCGCGCCCTGCGCCTGCAGCCACCGGATGGCGATCGCGCAGTCGTTGTAGACGCAGAACCCGCTGGTCGCCGCCGGCATGGCGTGGTGGAGCCCGCCCGAGATGTTGGCCGCACGCGTCGCCTCGCCGCTCCAGACCAGCCGCGCGGCCTCGGTCGTCGCCGCGGCCACGCGGGACGCCACGTGGTGCATGCCGAGCACCAGCGGGTTGTCCGGCGTGCCGATCCCGTAGTGGGTCTGGACCCGGTCGGACTGCACCGCCGCGATGTAGTCGTCGGTGTGCACCAGCCGCACGAGCGCGTCGTCGGCCGGCGGCGCCTCGACCACATCGAGGTGGTCCATCACCCCGAGCGCGCGGGCGAGGTCGATGGCGTGGCGTACGCGGCCCGGCGCCATCGGATGGGACGACCCGAAGTCATAGTGGGTCAGCTCGTCGGAGTGGACCAGGCAGGCGCGCACGTCGGTGGCCCTACTTCGAGCCCAGCTCGGCGGACCGGTCGCGCGCGGCCTCCATCGCCTCCATGAACGCCGCGCGTACGCCGTTGTTCTCCAGCGCGCGCACCGCGGCGGCCGTGGTGCCACCCGGGGAGGTCACCCGCTCGCGCAGCACGGTCGGGTGTTCCCCCGACTCGCTGAGCAGCTTGGCCGAGCCCAGCATGGTCTGGACGACGAGCTCGCTGGAGGTGTCGCGCGGCAGCCCCAGCTGGACGCCGGCCTCGATCATGGCCTCGACCACGAAGAACAGGTAGGCCGGTCCCGACCCCGAGATGGCCGTGACGGCGTCCTGATAGCGTTCCGGGACCGTCACCACCCGTCCGGTCGCGGCCAGGATCTCGGTGACGGTGTCGAGGTGGTCACTCGTCGCCGACGAACCGGCCGAGATCGCCGCCATGCCCTCGGCGACCTGGGCCGGGGTGTTCGGCATGACGCGCACGACGGGCGTGCCCTCGCGCAGCCGCGCCTCGATGCGGGCGGTGGAGACTCCGGCGCACAGCGAGACCACGACAGCCCCCGGCGCGAGGACCGGCGCGATCTCCGACAGCACCGGCTCGATGTCCTGGGGCTTGACCACGACGAGGATCGTCTGGGCGGCGCCCGCGGCCTCGACGTTGGACACCACCGAGACCCCGTAGCGCTCCTCGAGTTCGGCCTTGCGCTCGGGGCGGCGGTCGGTGACGACGATGTCGCCCGCGTCCCAGCCGGCCTTCACCAGTCCGCCCAGCACGGTCTCGCCCATGACGCCGGCACCGAGGATGGCGAGCCGCGCCATGGCTCAGACCCCCGCGGTGGCGGCCGCGCCGCGGTGGGCGACGACGACCTCGGCGATCTGGACGGCGTTCAGCGCCGCGCCCTTGCGCAGGTTGTCGTTCGAGACGAACAGCACCAGGCCGCGGCCCTCCGGGGCCGACTGGTCGGCGCGGATGCGGCCGACGAACGACGGGTCGGCGCCCGCCGCGTCGCGCGGCGTCGGCACGTCCATCAGCTCGACGCCGGGGGCGTCGGCGAGCAGTTCGCGGGCGCGTTCCGGCGAGATCTCGCGCGCGAACTCGGCGTGCACGGCCAGCGAGTGGCCGGTGAACACGGGCACGCGTACGCAGGTCCCCGCCACGCGCAGGTCGGGCAGGTGCAGGATCTTGCGGGACTCGTTGCGGAGCTTCTGCTCCTCGTCGGTCTCGTCGGAGCCATCGTCGACGATCGACCCGGCGAGCGGGAGGACGTTGAAGGCGATGGGCTTCACATAGGGCGCGGGGTCGGCGACCTCGTCGGCGCGGCCGGCGAAGGTGAGCCCCTCGAGGTCGGCGGTGTCGCGGGCCTGGTCGGCGAACACCGACACCGCGGTGCCGCCCGTGCCGGACACGGCCTGGTAGGTCGCGACGACGAGGCGCTCGAGGCCGGCCTCGACGGCCAGCGGCTTGAGCACCGGCATGATCGCCATGGTCGTGCAGTTGGGGTTCGCGATGATGCCCTTGGCCGGGGCGACCGTGTCCTCGGGGTTCACCTCGGCGACGACGAGCGGCACGTCGGGGTCCATGCGCCAGCCCGACGAGTTGTCGATCACGACCGCGCCGGCGGCGGCGACCTTCGGCGCGAACTCCTTCGAGGCGCCCTTGCCGGCCGAGAACAGCGCGATGTCGAGCCCGGCGAAGTCGGCGGTCGCCATGTCCTCGACGACGACGTCACGACCCTTGAACGGCAGCGTCCTGCCGGCCGACCGCGACGACGCGAAGAACCGGATCTCGTCGACCGGGAAATCGCGCTCCTCCAGCAGGGCGCGCATCACGCCACCCACCTGACCGGTCGCCCCGAACACACCTACGCGCATGACGTCTCTCTCCTTGGTTGCACGAACGGGCCCAGCGTACGCGGTGGGACTGACACGCGCGGGCGCATTCCGCGTCGCGGTCCACGTTCCCTGAGCGAGGCCGCTCGACCCCACCACACGTTCCCTGAGCGAGGCCGCCCGACCCCACCACACGTTCCCTGAGCGAGGCCGCCCGCGGCCGAGTCGAAGGGTCCTACTCCGACCCCAGCGCCGCCCCGCGGCCGTCGTGGTGGTCGTCGTCGTGGATGCGTACCTCCCCGATCGGCCGGTCACGGTAGGACGACGGGTCGTCGAAGGGCTCGAGGTGGGTCATGACGTGGAGGTCGTGCACCGCCGCGCGCAGCTCGTCCTCCAGCTCCTCGAGATAGTCATGACCCTGCTGCACCGTCCAGTCGCCCGGCACGAGCACATGCAGGCTCGCGTGGCGCTGGTGGCCCGCCACGCGGGTCTGCAGTCCGTGGAACGTCACCTGGTCGCTCGTACGCCGGCGCAGGACCTCGATGATGGCCCGGTTCTCGGCCTCGGGCAGCGTGACGTCGAGGAGCCCCTCGGTCGACTCGGCGACGAGCTTCGCGCCGGTGACGATGATGTTGACGCCCACGGCGAACGCGACGATGGCGTCGAGGCGGTCCCAGCCGGTCAGCCAGACGAGCAGGACGCCGATGACGACGCCCGCCGACGTGATCACGTCCGTCATCAGGTGACGCCCGTCCGCGGCGAGCGTCAGCGAGCGGAACCGCTCCCCCGCCCGGATCAGCACGACCGCGACCACGCCGTTGACGACGCTCGCGACGACCGAGATCGCGAGGCCCAGGCCGACGTCGTCGATGGGTCGCGGGTGGACGAATCGCTCCACCGAGGTCACGAGGATGACCGCCGCGGCGAGGAAGATCATCATGCCCTCGATGGCGGCGGAGAAATATTCGGCCTTGGCGCGCCCGTAGGTGTATTTCGCGTTGGCCGGCCGTGCGGCGACCTTCAGGGCCACGAGCGCCACGACTGCGGCGACGAGGTTCACGATCGACTCGGCGGCGTCCGACAGCAGGCCGACCGAGCCCGTGATGGCCCACGCGCCGGTCTTCAGCGCGATCGTCACGATGGCCGCCCCGATGGACAGCCAGGCATATTTCGTGAGGTCGCGACGCTCGGACACGCCGTCGATCATCCCACGGATCTACAGCCAGCTCACCTTGTCGTGCAGCGCCGCGTACCCCACGAAGGCCGCGATGTCGATCACCGTGTGGGCGACGACCAGGGGTCCCACGCGTCGCAGCCGCAGGAACAGCAGCCCGAACAGCAGGCCCATCAGCACGTTGCCGGCGAACCCGCCGAACCCCTGATAGAGGTGGTAGGACCCCCGCACCAGCGCGCTCACGACGATCACCGCCGGCCACGACCAGCGCGCCTGGCGCAGGCGGACGAAGGCATAGCCGATCATGACGGCCTCTTCCAGCAGGCCGTTCATGAACGCGGCCAGCACATAGACCGGCACCGTCCACCAGTTCTCGGCGAGGTTGCCGGGGCGCACGTCGACATTCAGCCCCCACTGGCGCGCGCCGAGATAGAAGAACAGCCCGGGAATGCCGATGCCGGCGGCGATCGCCACGCCCCACAGCACGTCGAACAGCGGGCGCCGGTGGTCCAGACCGAGCCGCCGCGACCCCACGCCGAGCCGGTCCCACGGCGCGAACCGCGGCCCGACCCAGACCGCCAGCAGATAGAACGCCAACAGCACCGGCACGAGCGGCAGCGTCACGTTCGCCACCTGGTACGCCAGGTCCAGCCACGGCCGCTCCGGCGTCACCGACTGGTTGGTCGACGCGCTCTGCTGGCTCAGCGGCTGGTCGACGCGCGTCAGTCGCTCGACGATGCGCAGCACCGAATAGATCGCCGACTCCCCCAGCGAAACCCCGAGCACGAGCAGCAGCTCGGCCACGGGGCGCGGCCTGGCCCCCGCGGCGGGTGGGGCCGCGTACGCGTGGCTCATCGGCGCGCCGGCATCAGGCGGCGGGCCCGGTCAACGGCGGTCCACCAGTCCGCGCAGGAAGAACGACAGGTTGGCGGGCTTCTCGGCGAGGCGACGGACGAGGTAGCCGTACCAATCGGTGCCGAACGGCACATAGACCCGCATCTGGTGACCCTGCGCCGCGATCTGCTCCTGGGCCTGCGGGCGCACGCCGAACAGCATCTGCATCTCATAGCTGTCGGGCGCGCGGTGGTTCCGGTTCGCCAGGTCGAGCGCGATGGCGACCAGCCGGGGGTCGTGTGTCGCGACCATGGGGTGGCCCTCGCCCTCCATCAGGATGCGCAGCGACCGCACGTACGCCCGGTCGATCTCGGCCCGGTCGGTGAACGCGACCGTCTCGGGCTCGGCGTACGCGCCCTTGCACAGGCGTACGCGCGACCCCGGCCCGGCCAGCGCGGCGCAGTCGGCCTCGGTGCGGTGGAGGTACGCCTGCAGCACCGCGCCCGTCGACGGGAAGTCCTTGCGGAGTTCGGCGACGATCCCGAGCGTCGAGTCGGTCGTGGTGTGGTCCTCCATGTCGACCGTGACCGTGGCTCCGGCGTTGCGTGCGGCGGTCGAGATCGCGCGCGCGTGGTCGAGCGCGAGCTGCTCGCCGCGCGGCCCGACCAGCTGGCCGAGCGCCGACAACTTCAGCGACAGGTCGGTGCCGGCGGCGAGGTCGGCCTCGCCGAGCTTCTCGAGCAGAACGAGGTAGGCCTCGGCCGTCCGGGCCGCCTGGTCGGCGTCGAGGGTGTCCTCACCGAGGTGGTCGATGGTGGCCGCGATGCCCTTGTCCCGCAGGGATCGCACTGCCGCGACCGCGTCGTCGGCCGTCTCGCCCGCGACGAACCGCTCGACGACCTTGCGGGTGGGCGCGAAGCCCACCGCGGTCTTCTTCAGGGTCTCGTTCCGCGCGACGCCGAGCAGCGCCTGTCGCACCACGTCCACTGGTCCCCACCTGTTCTGTTGGTCGTCTGCCTGTTCGTCGTGTCCGGCGTCCGCGCCGGGCGCGGGCCGGCCCTCAGGTTAGCGGTGATCCGGCGTACGCCCGCGCGCGAGGTGGGTGCGGGTGAACTCCAGCGCCTCGACCAGGTCGGCCTCGCGGCCGGCTCGCCCTCCGGAACCGCGGGTGTTCACCTCGAGCACGACGTGCCCGTCCCATCCCTTGCCCGCAAGGTATTCCAGCAGCTCGGCCGCCGGCTGGTCCCCGCGACCCGGGACGAGGTGCTCGTCCTTGAACGACCCCTTGCCGTCGGTGACGTGGAGGTGGCGCAGGCGATCCCCCCACGACCGTGCCAGCGCGAGCGAGTCCTGGCGGGCGGTCGACGCGTGGGACAGGTCGAGCGTCAGGTGGTCGTAGTCGAGTTCGGTCGGGTCCCACCCCGGGAGGTATGCCTTGAACTCGCCGCGGGGTGTGCGCCACGGATACATGTTCTCGACGCAGAACTCCACGCCCGTGGTCTCGGTGAGGCGGCGGACGCCCTCGGCGAACGCGGACGCGTACCGGCCCTGCCAGCGGAACGGCGGATGGACGACGACCGTGGACGCGCCGAGCCGGTTCGCGGCCTCGGCGGAACGCTCGAGCTTCTCCCAGGGGTCGGAGCCCCAGACGCGCTGCAACACCAGCAGGGTCGGCGCGTGGATCGAGACGACCGGCAGGCCGTGGTGGTCGCGCAGCCGTTCGAGCGCGTCGACGTCGAGCGATTGCGCGTCGAGCCCGACCATGACCTCGACCCCGTCATAGCCCAGTCTCTCGGCGTAGGCGAAGCCGGCCGCGGTGGACTCGGGATAGGCCGCCGAGGTGCTCAGCGACACCGGGGTCGGGTCATCGGGTTGCTCGTTCACCCCGTGAGCCTAACGCCGGGGAGGTAGGCGCTCAGGGCCAGTTCGCGCCGGCGGCCCGATAGCAGCACGAGACGCGCTCGACGAAGGTCGATCCCGCGAACGTCTGGCGCGCCTCGACGCAGGCCTGCGAGGCGGTCACGAGCTGGTGGGGGTGCTCGACGAGGTCCACGAGCCGCTCGGCCAACGCGTCGGCGTCGCCGAACGCCGGCAGGCCGGCGCCGGTGTCGAGGCCCTCGGCGAGGTCGGGGTCGCGATAGATCACCGGGCGCAGCTGCATGACCGACTCGACGATCGTCATGGGCTGGTTGTCGAAGCCGCACGACGTGAGCGCCGTGGCGTGGGCGGCCCTGATGTGGGCCTGGACCTGATCGTTGGGCAGGCGGCCGAGGAAGCGGATGTCGGGGTGGCCGCGGGTGATGGCCTTCGCGCGCGCCAGCGACTCGCCCTCGCCGACGACCTCGATGCGCAGGCGGCCGGGGCCGAGGCGCTCGACCGCGGCCATGCAGGCCTTCGCGAACAGCGTGAGGCGCTTCTCCTCGACGGCACGGCCGATCCAGACGATCGTGATCGGGCCGTCGACGGCCTCGAGCGGCGTCGCGTCGGCCGGGGGCTCGGCCAGCGCGTTCGGGATGACGTCGATCGGCCCGAGCCCCGAGGTCGCGACCTGGGCCGCCACGTGGGCCGAGGGCAGCACGATCCGGTCGGCGTGGCGCGCGACCGCGTACGTCATGGTGCGCATGGCGGAGTCGCCCGGCTGGTCGGACAGGTGGCGGCGTCGCCACGGCAGGCCGGTGATCACGCGGTGGTAGGGCGGCACGACGACGGCCAGCAGCCGCTGGATCGGGTAGGGCGTGTTCAGCCAGCAGTGGATGGTGTGGACGATCGGGATGCCGCGCCCCTTCGCCACTGCGACGACCGCGGCGGCGATGCCGAGCTCGGAGTGGAGGTGGACGACGTCGACACCGTCGAGCGCCTCGGCGACGCGAGCGCGCGTACGCGGACTGTTGCGGACCGACACGACGGCCGCGAACGGGACATAGACGAAGGGGTCGAGGCCGAGCGTGGTGATGCCGGGGCCGGCGAGCGCGGCGAGCGCATCGGAGCGCGGGGCGATCAGGACCACGTCGTGGTCGACCGCGAGGGCGCGGGCCTGCTGAATGATCGCCGTCTGCGCCCCGCCGAGGGTGCGGAAGCAGTAGTCGCTGACCAGCGCGACGCGGGGGCGCGTACGCGGGGTCCCGGGGTCAGCGGAGGCCATCGCGCGCCGCGGCTGTCGGGACGGGCTCGGACGCGGGCGACTCGTGTTCCGGGTGGTCGCGGCGCGCCGACAGCAGGCCGACCGCACCGAACGCGAGCGCGGCCGTGACGGCCATGGCGAGACCCGACCACAGGCCGATGCGGGCGCCCTCGCCGAGGGCGAAGATGCCGAACAGGACGGCCATCACGGGGTCGACCGTGGTCATCACGCCGACGCTGACCGACGCACGGCCGGCGGCGAACGACTGCTGGACGACCCACGCGGCGCCGCTGTAGCCGATGACGAGCACGGCGACGACCGCCCAGAACCAGGGCGACAGCAACCACCGGGGCTGGGCCACGGTGATGAGGCCGACGCGGATCATGCCGGTCGCGAGGCCGTAGACCATGGCGGCCGATGCGGCCCAGAGGAACGCGCGGAGGGCGCGGCCCTGGCGGGGCGCCAGGAATCCGGTGATCAGGGCGATGACGACGATGGGAATGCCGGTGGCGAGCACGGGCCCGACGGCGAGATGGGTCGTCGCCTGCGTGTGGAGGCCCGCGAGCACGACGAACACCGCCAGCGACGCCACGGCGACCGCGACGGTCGCCCACAGGCGCGACGTGGACTCGAGGCGGCGCTGGCGCACCTCGAGGAGGACGGCCCAGACGATGGCGAGGATGCCGATGGGTTGCACCAGGGTGATGGGCGCGAAGGTGAGCGCGGTCAGGTGGCACGCGGCGGACACGCCGACCAGGAGCAGGCCCAGGAGCCAGCGGGGCGTCGTCAGCAGCTTCAGGAACGCGCGGAAGCCGACGGAGTCCGTGCCTCCCTCACCGACGCTGTGGTGCTGCAGGGCGATGCCGAAGGCATAGCAGAGGCTGCCGAAGACCGAGATGGCGACGGCGAGCGGGGCGGAGGGCGTGAGCATCGCTGTCGATCATGCCCCCTGACGGCCGGTTCGGAAAGCCGGTACGCCGTGCGGCGACCCCGGAAAGACCCGGGTTCTCGCGCGTGCCGGCCGCCAAGCCGCCTCAGTCGCCCAGGCGGCGGGCGCGCGGGGAGCGGTCGGTGAAGTAGTCGAGGTGGTCAAGATGGTTCACGATCACGCCCTCGCGCAGGGCCCACGGGCACAGCTCGAGGGTCTCGAGCCCGGCCAGGTCCATCACGGCCTCGGCCACGATGGCTCCGGCGAGGATCTGGTCGGCGCGGCCCTCCGAGACCCCCGGCAGGCCGGCACGCGCCTCCGGCTTGGTCGCGGCGAGCCGGTTGACGACCTCGTGCAGCGCGGAGCGCTCGAGGATTCGACGGACGAACGGTCCCTCGGTGGCCGGGGCGGCGCCGGTGAGGCGGCCCAGCGTACGGAAGGTCTTCGAGGTCGCCACCGCCCTGTCGAACGGGCCGCGCCGGAGCACGTCACCGATGACGCCGCCGACCTCGGCACGCGCGAGGCGGCGTACGCGGGAGCGCTCGCGGGGTCCGAACCGGCGGGCCAGGCGCCCGGCGCCGACGGGGACCGACAGGGCGATGTCGGGCTCCTCGTCGCGACCCGCGGCCATCTCGAGCGATCCGCCGCCGATGTCGAAGACGGCCAGCGCGCCGGCCGACCAGCCGAACCAACGGCGTGCGGCGAGGAAAGTGGCGCGCGCCTCGTCGTGGCCGGAGAGGACGCGGACCTCGACCCCGGTCGCGTCGCGCACCTCGCCGACGACGTCGTCGCAGTTCGACGCCTCCCGCAGCGCGGAGGTCACGAACGGGAGCATCTCGGAGCAGCCGGTGTCCTCGGCGAAGTCGCGGCACTCGGCGACGGTGGCGACCAGCGCATCGATGCCGGCGCGGCTCATCGACCCGTCGTCGGCGAGGTGCTCGGCCAGCCGCAGTTCGCGCTTGTGGGACGCAGCGGGCACGGGGGCGCCGCCGACCCTGGCGTCGACGACGAGCAGGTGGACGGTGTTGGACCCGATGTCGAGGACTCCTAAGCGCACGGGGAGCACACTAGAGGTCACGCTGGCTGAGCGACGAAGGAGTCGAAGCCGCGTCGACTCCGTCACGGTCGCAGCCCTTACACTCCTCCAATGCCTGAGGTCCTGTTGCGATTCCCCCGCAGCTTCGTCGAGTTCACCGATCCCGCCGACGAGTCCCAGGTGTTCCGGTGTGACCTGACCTGGCTCACGTCCCGGTGGCGCTGCATCTTCGGGTCCGGCTGCCAGGGCATCTACGCCGATCGCCCCGACGACGGCTGTTGCACCCTCGGCGCCCACTTCTCCGACGCCGGCGACGAGGCGCGCGTCGGAGAGGCGGTGACGCGACTGACCGACGACGACTGGCAGTTGCGACCCGAGGGCCGCGACGCCTGGGCCGAGCTCGAGGCCGCCGACCAGGTCGGCGAGGGCGAGGAGCCCGCCCGCAAGACCCGCGTCGTCGACGGCGCCTGCATCTTCCTGAACCGTCCCGGCTTCCCCGCCGGCGCGGGCTGCGCGCTCCACACCCTGGCGGCCCGCGAGGGGCGCTCGTTCGTCGAGACCAAGCCCGACGTGTGCTGGCAGCTCCCGATCCGACGCCAGTTCCGCGAGGTCACCCGCGGCGACGACACGACCTACACCGAGGTCACGATCGGCGAATACGTGCGCGAGGGCTGGGGTGCCGGCGGCCACGACCTCGACTGGTACTGCACGTCCAACACCGAGGCGCACACCGCCCCCGACCCCGTCTACGTCTCCAGCCACGACGAACTCGTCGCGCTGATGGGCGAGCAGGCGTACGCCGACCTGGTCGGCCACTGCGAGGACTTCCTTGCCGGCCCGTCGCGCACCTTCCATCCGGCGACACGCCATTAACACAGGTGCTCTGCTCGTGCTAGGCCAACCCCGTGAATTGACGCTTGGTATGGACGGGCCACAATGGTCCGCATGCATCTCGACCACCTAGTTTTCGCCGCCGGGCCCGAGGGTCTGGTCCAGACCGCCGAACGACTCGGCTCCCTGCTCGGGGTCGAGTCGCGCGACGGCGGCTTCCACCCCACCTTCGGCACGCGCAACCGGGTGATCGCCCTGACCCAGGGTCGCTACCTCGAGATCGTCGAGGTCCTCGACCACCCCGCTGCCGAGAAGGCCCCGTTCGGCCAGGCCGTCCGCGCCCGCTCCGAGGCCGGCGGTGGCTGGCTCGGCTGGGCCGTCTCGGTCGACGACATCGCCCCCTTCGAGAAGCGTCTCGGCCGCGAGGCCGTCAACGGCGTCCGCAACTTCCCCGATGGCCGCCGCCTCACCTGGAAACAGCTCGGCGTCAAGGGCCTCCAGTCCGACCCGCAGCTCCCGTTCTTCGTGAAGTGGACCTCCGAGGAGGCGGTCCTTCCGAAGGCGTTGAAGGGCGAGATCGAACTCATCCGCGTCGAGGTCGCGGGCGACCAGCATCGCCTCGAGGACTGGCTCGGCGGCCAGTGCCCCGCGATGTTCTCCGATGTCGACATCGAGTGGATGGCACCGAACGGCACGCCCGGCATCGTCGCGGCCCACTTCCGCACCCCGGCGGGCAAGGTCCGCATCTGATGGGCGTACGCATCCGCGGCTCGGTCTCGGCGCTGCCGCCCTACCGGGCCGGGAAGCCCGCGCCCCTGGGCCCCGACGGCGTGTCGTTCAAGCTGTCGTCGAACGAGAACCCGTACGAGCCGCTGCCCGGCGTCCTTGAGGCCGTCCAGGCCGCGTGCGGCCAGATGAACCGCTATCCCGACGCCACCAACACCGCCATCACCGACCGGCTCGCGGCCGCCCTTTCGGGCTCGGGTGTCGACGTCACCGGCGACAACCTCGTGTTCGGCACCGGCTCGGTCACCGTCCTCGCGACCGTCCTGCACGCCGCCTGCGAGGCCGGCGACGAGGTCGTGTACGCGTGGCGCTCCTTCGAGGCCTATCCCATCGCGGTCCAGCTGGCCGAGGCCGTCCCGGTCCCGGTGCCGCTCGCGGCCGACGGCACCCACGACCTTGCCGCGATGCGCGCCGCGGTCACCGACCGCACGCGCGTGGTGATGCTGTGCACCCCGAACAACCCGACCGGTCCGACGATCCCCCACGACGAGCTCGTGGCGTTCGTCGACGACCTGCCCGACCACGTGCTGGTGCTGGTCGACGAGGCGTACGTCGAGTTCGTCACCGACCCGGCGGCCACGCGCGGCCTGGACGTGTGGCAGGGCCGGCCGAACGTCGTGGTGCTGCGGACGTTCTCGAAGGCCTACGGCCTCGCCGGCTTCCGGGTGGGCTATGCGGTGGCCCACCCCGACGTCGCCGCCGCCCTCAAGGCCTGCACCCTGCCGTTCGCGGTGTCGGTGCCGGCCCAGGCCGCGGTCGTGGCCTCGCTCGACGCCCATGACGCGCTGATGGAGCGGGTCGACGCGCTCGTCGCGGAGCGCGAGGTGCTCGTGGACGGCCTGCGCGGACTCGGCTTCACCGTCCCGCAGGCCCAGGGCAACTTCGTCTGGATCCCTGCGCGCGAGAAGAGCCAGGCGTACGCCGACGCGTTCGCGGAGGCTGGCATCATGGTGCGCGTCTACGTGGCCGGGAACGACCAGGACGGCGTACGCATCACCGTCGGCGAGCCCGAGGCGAACCGGCTGGCACTCGAGGTGGCCGGCAGACTCGAGCGCTGACCCCGTCGACCCAGGAGGTCACCGTGTCCGACCCGTTCAAGATCCTCGTGCTGTGCACCGGCAACATCTGCCGCTCCCCCGCCGGCGAACTGCTGCTGCAGCACCATCTGGGAGACTCCGTCGTGGTGACGAGCGCCGGGACCCACGCGATGGCGGGCTATCCCATGGAGCCCGCGATGGCGGCCCGCATGCCGGCCGACGTCGATCCGTCCGCCTTCGTCGCCCGCCAGCTCACGCCGGCGATGCTGCGTGAGGCCGACCTCGTCATCGGCATGTCCCGGGAACACCGGTCGCGTGCGGTCGAGACCTTCCCCGCCGCGGTGCGCCGGGCCTTCACCCTGCGTGAGCTCGCGCGGGTCCTGTCGCTGCACGGCGCCTTCGCCCCCGGCGAGACGCCCGGGCAGTTTCTCCGCGTGGCGGTGGGCCAGGCGGGTGCCTTGCGCGCACGGGCCCGGGCCGCATCCCCCGAGCTGGACGACGTGGTCGACCCCTACAAGCGCGACGACACGCTGTTCGACGAGGCGTTCGCCGACATCGACGAGGCCGTACGCGCGGTGGCCGCGGCGGCCCACCGCTGAACGTTCTCCGAGCGATCGCCAGCGAGACGAGGAGCCGAGCGAGTCAGGCCCCCAACACCTTGACGACCGTGTCCTTCCAGAGGCGTGACCCCTCTGCGTTCGGCATGACCAGATCCTTGTCGAGCAGTTCTGCCAGCGGCTCGGGCGCCTTGGTGAAGGCGTCGAAGACGTCGACCTTGGGCGCCTTGTTCTCGTTGGCCCAGTCGGTCACCGCGCGCGTACGGTCACGCTGCGCCTGCTGAGCGGTCCCCTTCTCTGGGTTCTGCACGGTCACGATGGCGGTGGCGCTGGCGGGGATCTTGGTCCACAGGGCCTCGAGATCGGCCGAGATGGAGCTCTGGCTCTCCTTGTGGCCGAAGCTCAGGATGACCAGGTCCGTCCCCTGCGGCACCAGCTGGTCGATGCGGCCGGCCGCGCCGCGGAGTGTGAGGTTGGCGTCGGAGACGTTGCGGAGGGTGACCTGGCGCGCGCCCGAGCCCTTCTCCGTGGCGTTCTCGCGGTCGCCCTCGACGGTCACGAGCTTCACCTTCCGCGACGACGCGAGGGTGTCGGCCAGCTGGGCGACCCAGCCGTTGGCCCCCATGCCGGACGCGTCGCCGAGCACGACGATGTCGACGGCGTCGCCGCGCATGACGTCGCGCACGCCCTCGGAGGTGCGGGGACGCGGCGTGGAGGCACCCGAGGGGGTCGCGCTCCCAGTCGACGTCGGCCCGGAACCGGGCACCGACGGCACGGTGACCGGCGCCGCGGGGACCGCGGCGGTCTCCCGGGGCCGCACGTGCAGCAGGGCGAGGACGACGAGTCCGGCCGTGAGCAGGGTGAGGACACCGAGACCCAGAATCGGCCATCTCTTGGAACGCATGGTCGCACCCTAACGACCCACGAGAAGCCTCGCAGCCCGAGGCGGTGAACCCTCAACTCCCGCTTGAAGCCTCCGCCGGTCGCCCACGCGGCGTACGCGCACAGGAATTGTCGGTGACCCCCTCTAGTGTTCCGGTCATGGCGAAGTCTTCGGTGAAACCCCAGTACGCATGCACCGAGTGCGGCTGGACGTCGGCGCGATGGGTGGGCCGCTGCGGCGAGTGCCAGACGTGGGGGTCGGTGGCCGAGCAGGGTGCACCGAAGGTGCAGGAGGTGCGGTCGAGTGCGCCCACGACCCGAGCGGTGCGCATCGGCGAGGTGAGCGCGACGGCGGCGAATCGCGACCTGACCGGCGTCGGCGAGCTCGACCGCGTGCTCGGCGGAGGCCTCGTCCCCGGGGCGGTCGTCCTGCTCGCGGGCGAGCCCGGGGTCGGAAAGTCCACCCTGCTGCTCGAGGTGGCGGCGAAGTGGGCGAACGCCGGGCGACGCACGCTCTATGTCACGGGCGAGGAGTCGGCCGCCCAGGTCCGGCTCAGGGCGGGCCGCACCGACGCGCTCGCCGACGAGCTCTATCTGGCGGCCGAGGCCGACCTCGGCACGATCCTGGGCCACATCGAGGACATCGGGCCGAGCCTGTGCGTGCTCGACTCCATCCAGACGGTGTCGACGGCCGAGGCCGAGGGTTCCCCGGGCGGCGTGTCCCAGGTGCGCGAGACCACGGCGGCGCTGGTGAGGGTCGCGAAGCGCCGCGGCATGGCCGTCGTCATCGTCGGCCACGTGACGAAGGACGGCGCGATCGCGGGACCCCGCACGATGGAACACCTGGTCGATGTCGTCCTGAGCTTCGAGGGCGACCGCCATTCGGGCTTCCGCATGGTGCGGGCCACCAAGAACCGGTTCGGGCCCGCCGACGAGGTGGGGTGCTTCGAGATGGCCGAGAACGGCATCATCGAGGTCCCCGATCCGTCGGGCCTGTTCACCAGTCACCACGCCGAGCCCGTGACCGGCACGTGCGTGACCGTGACGATGGAGGGGCGTCGTCCCCTGCTCGCCGAGATCCAGGCCCTGGTGGCGCCCAGCCAGCTCCAGGCGCCGAAGCGCACCACCCATGGGGTGGAGACCAACCGGGTGGCGATGGTGACCGCCGTGCTGCTGCGGCGGGCCCGCATCGCGCTGGGCAACAAGGACGTCTATGTGTCGACCGTCGGAGGCGCGCGCGTGACCGATCCGGCCGTCGACCTGCCGGTGGCCATCGCCGTGGCGTCGGCCGCTCTCGAGCGGACCGCGACCGGGGTGGAGGGCAACCGGCGACTCGTCGCCATCGGCGAGGTGGGGCTTGCCGGTGAACTGCGCCGGGTGCCGGGGCTGGAGCGCCGCATAGCGGAGGCGGCCCGTCTGGGCTTCGACACCGCAATCGTCCCCGCCGAACGAGGCAGCGAGGGGCGCCGGCGCGCGGTCAAAGGCATGCGGGTCGTGGAGGTCGGCACGCTCAACCACGCGCTGTTCGAGGCCCTCTCGGCCAGACCGGCCATCGCCGACCGCGCCCACGGAGAGCCGTCTTCCGAGGCCGACGACGAGTGACGCGTTGAAGTCCGCCCCGTAGGATCGGACCCACCCGACGAGAGGATCTCCGTGCCCGTTCGGAAATATCGCGCCCAGATGGCGCCCGGCACCCCGCTGCGCGAGGGGCTGGAGCGCATCGTCCGCGGGCGCACGGGCGCACTCGTCGTTCTCGGCAGCAACCGCCAGGTCGAGGCGGTGACCACCGGCGGTTTCCGCATCGACACCCCCTTCACGGCCACGGCGTTGCGCGAGTTGGCGAAGATGGACGGCGCCCTGATCCTCAACAACGAGGCTGACCGCATCATGATGGCCGGGGTCCACCTGATGCCCGACCCGACGATCGAGACCGTCGAGACCGGAACCCGCCACCGCACCGCCGACCGGGTCGCGCAGCAGTGCGGCGTCCCCGTGGTCACCGTGTCGGCGTCGATGAGCACCATCCAGATCTTCCTCGAGGACAAGCGCTATCTGATCGAGCAGTCACCCGCGATCCTCGCCCGGGCCAACCTCGCCCTCCAGACGCTGGAGCGCTACAAGGTGCGCCTCGGCGAGGTCCTGGGCCGGCTGAACTCGCTCGAGGTCCACGACCAGGTGACGGTGCGCGACTTCGTGCTCGTGGCCCAACGACTGGAGATGGTGCGGCGCCTCGAGGCCGAAACCACCGAATACGTCACCGAGCTGGGGTCGGACGGTCGCCTGCTGCAATTGCAGCTGTTCGAGGTCCACGTCGGCATGGAGGAGTTGCCCGACCTGCTTGAGCGCGACTATCGCCGCGATCCCGACGACGGGCTGACACTCGCTCCCCTCTCAGGCCTGCCCGACGAGGAAATCGTCGACCCCCAGGTCGTCGCCAGGGCGATCGGCTTCACCGAACCCCTCGATGCCCGCATCACGACGCGCGGCTTCCGCCAGCTGGCGGGGGTCAACCGGCTCCCGACGAGCGTCGCGACGCGGCTGATCGACCACTTCGGCTCGCTCCAGGCCCTGTTCGCGGCCAGCACCCACGAGCTGCAGGAGGTGGACGGCGTCGGCGGCAGCCGCGCGCGCATGGTCCGGGACGGCCTCACCCGGCTGGCGGAGTCGGCCTACCAGGACAGGCTGGACTGACGGTTCACGACCCCATGCCCGTGTGCGGCAGCCCCGGCGGAGGGTCAGCTGGCATGGGCGGGCCCGGTGCGGCTGGCGTCGCCGACGCCGAGGTTGGAGCGACCGGCGTCACGGGCGCGGCCTGAGTAGGCGCCGGCGTGGCCGCCCGCGGCGAGGCGGGAGGGTTCGGCGTCGCGGGTGTCGAAGGCGCGGGCGCGGTGGCCGGTGTGGCCACCGGCGTGGTGGCGGCAGGTGTGCCCGGCCGCTCGATCTGCCCCGGCGTACTCGCGGGCGAAGCCGAAGCAGGCGCCGCCGGAGTGGCCGGCGTACGCGCCGCGTTCGCAAGGTTCGCGACCGTGAACCACAGGGCGATGACGAGCGCGACCAGCGTGGCCAACACAGCGGCGCGACGCAGCCAATACGTGGCCGCGTTCTCGGGGCCCACGGGGTGCAGCAAGCCGCTCATGGCGTGAGCCTAGGCAGCCCGCGCACGCAGATGGTGGCGCCACGCCGGGCGCTGCGCCACCTCGCTCGTCCCGCGTAGGGTCTCCGCATGCCCGCGCGCCGCCCCTCAGGCCCCGATGGATCGACCGACCCCGACGACTCCATCGTCCCGGTCGTCATCGACTGGTTCGCCCACCACGCCCGCGACCTCCCTTGGCGGCGGCGCGACTGCTCCCCCTGGGGCGTCATGGTCAGCGAGTTCATGTTGCAGCAGACGCCGGTAGCCCGCGTGCTCGACCCGTGGCAGGCCTGGCTGGAACGCTGGCCGACCCCGGGCCACCTCGCGGCCGACCCCGCCGGAGAGGCCGTCCGCGCGTGGGGGCGCCTCGGCTACCCGCGTCGCGCACTGCGCCTCCATGCGGCCGCCACCGCCATCGTGGAGCGTCACGACGGCCAGGTCCCCTCCGACTACGACGAGCTCCGCGCCCTCCCCGGCGTCGGCGACTACACCGCCGCGGCCATCGCGAGCTTCGCCCATCGCCGCGCCCATGTCGTGCTCGACACCAACGTGCGGCGCGTGCTGGCCCGTGCGGTGTCCGGGCAAGCCTTTCCCGCCACCTCACCGACGGTCGCCGAGCGCGCGCTCGCCGCCGCGCTGATGCCCGCCACCGACGCGCACGTGTGGGCCGCCGCGTCGATGGAACTCGGCGCCCTGGTCTGCACGGCCCGCTCCCCCCGCTGTTCCGACTGCCCCGTCGTCGACCGCTGCGCCTGGGTCGCTGCGGGCCGGCCCGCCCACGAGGGCCCCGCACGCCGCGGGCAGGCGTACGCGGGAACCGACCGTCAGGTCCGCGGGCGCCTGCTGGCGATCGTGCGCGAGGCCGACGGCCCGGTCGACGCCGGAGCATTCGCCGGCGCGTGGGACGAGGGCGAGCAGCGCGACCGGTGTCTCGCCTCGCTCGTCAATGACGGGTTGCTGGTGCGGCGCGGGGACGCGTACGCCCTGCCGTGACTCGCCCGGACCGCAGGTCAGGCGGTGCGCGTCGCCCCCACGCTCGCGACGACCACGCACGCCATGGCGGCCACCTCGATCGGCGACAGGGTCTCGCCGATGAGCAGCAGCGCGGCCAGTGCGGCGGCCGCCGGCTCGAGCGACATGAGGATGCCGAACACCTTGGGCGACATGGTGCGCAGCGCGGTGATCTCGAACGAATACGGGATCACCGACGACAGGATGCCCACCGCGACGCCGATCGCCAGCACGTGCGGCCGGCCGAGGGCCTCGCCGCCCGACACCAGCGCGGGCCCGGTGATCACCAGGGTCCCGACGAGGCTGGCGATCGCCAGGCCGCTGAGCCCGTCCCAGCGGCGTCCGGTCTGCCCGCTCAACAGGATGTACGCGGCCCACGCCGCCCCTGCCGCGACCGCGTACGCCACCCCGACCGGGTCGAGGCGGCCCGGGGAGAAGCCCAGCAGGGCGACGCCTGCTCCGGCGAGCACGACCCAGACGAAGTCGCGCAACCGGCGCGATCCCACAACCGCGATCGCGAGCGGGCCCAGGAACTCGATCGTCACAGCCATGCCGAGCGGGATGCGGGCGAAGCTCTGATAGATCGCCCAGTTCATGCCGACCAGCGACAGACCGAAGGCGATCACGACGGCCCAGTCCCGCGCCGTGCGCCCGCGTACGCGGGGTCGCGCCCAGACCAGCAGCACCACCGTGGAGGTGGCCAGACGCAGCCAGACCATGGCGGTCGGCGAGATCTCGCCGAACAGACCCTTGGCGATCGCCGCGCCGATCTGGACCGAGGCGATGGAGGCGAGGACCAGCCAGACGGCCGGGATGCGGGGGCGCACAGCGGGGTCCGTCACAGGCGACAGTGTAGGTCTCTACCCCCGGTTGAGGTGGGGATGGTCATTTTCGTTCGGGTCGGGCGATAATGCTGCACAGTATTGAACGTTCAATCCACGGGCGGTCCGTGGGAGGACGCTGTCGTAGGGGTTTTCATGGGGAATGGTCTGATCACTTCGGACGCCCGCTGGCGCCGCGGATCCTTGGCGCTGTGGGACACGTTCTGCTGGATAGCGGCCACCTTCATCGTCGTCGGCGCCCGCTACGACTTCGAGCTGTCGAACGTGCTCTGGACCGAGGTGCTCCTCTACACCGGAGCCGCAGTCCTGCTCCAGCTCGTGCTCGGCTGGGCGTCGAAGGTCTACCAGGGACGCTATCGCGTCGGCAGCTATGAGGAGGCCATCTCCCTGGCCGGCATCGCCCTCGTCACGTGGGGCGTCCTGTGCGTCACCTTCATCGTGTTGCGGCCCGAGACCCCCCGCGGTCTGGTCGTGCTGGCACCGGTCGCGTCCCTCCTCGGAATGGCCGCGGGACGGTTCGCGATGCGCGCAATCCTGGTCCGGCACGCGCAGGGCGAGACGGTCGCCGAGCCGGTCCTCATCTACGGTGCCGGCAATGCCGGCTCGCAGTTGGCGCGCCTGCTCAACGACGACCCGGACGCGCCCTACGAGGTGCGCGGCTTCATCGACGACGACCGCCGCAAGCGCAACCTCCACCTCGGTCGCCACCGCGTCCTCGGCAACGGCGACCACCTCCTCGCGCAGGCCGCAGCCAAGGAGGTCAGCACGATCATCCTGGCGGCCCCCACCGCCACCAACGACTTCGTACGCCGGCTCGCCGACCAGGTCGAGGGTGCCGGCCTCAAGCTTCTGATCCTTCCTCCGGTCCAGGACATGGTCGGCGGACGCATCGAGGTCAAACAGCTCCACAAGGTCGACGTGGCCGACATCCTCGGGCGTACGCAGGTCACCACCGACCTGTCCGAGATCGCGAGCTACCTCAACGGCAAGGTCGTCCTCGTCACCGGCGCCGGCGGCTCGATCGGCTCCGAGATCGCCCGCCAGGTCCACGGCTTCGGGCCCAAGGAACTGGTCATGCTCGACCGCGACGAGTCGGGCCTCCACGGCGTCCAGCTGTCGATCTATGGCAAGGGCCTTCTCGACACCCCCGACATGGTGCTCTGCGACATCCGCGACAAGGACGCGCTGGACAAGATCTTCGCCTTCCACCAACCCGACGTGGTGTTCCACGCGGCGGCCCTGAAACACCTGCCGATGCTGGAGCAATATCCCAGCGAGGGCTGGAAGACCAACGTCCTCGGCACCCTCAACGTCCTCGACGCCGCACGCCGCTATGGCGTCAGCCATTTCGTGAACATCTCGACCGACAAGGCCGCCGACGCCACCTCGGTCCTCGGCAAGACCAAGCGCCTCGCCGAGCAGCTCACCTCCTGGTATGCGGAGAACAACACCGGCACCTGGTTGTCGGTCCGCTTCGGCAACGTGCTGGGCTCCCGCGGCTCGATGCTGCACACCTTCACCCAGCAGATCGAGGACGGCGGACCGGTCACCGTGACCCACCCCGACATCACCCGCTATTTCATGACGATCCCCGAGGCCTGCCAGCTCACGATCCAGGCGGGCGCCATCGGCGAGCCCGGCGACGTGCTTGTCCTCGACATGGGTCAGCCCGTGAAGATCCTCGACGTGGCGAACCGACTCGTGAAGCAGTCGGGCAAGGACATCGAGATCGTGTTCACCGGTCTGCGCCCGGGCGAGAAGCTCCACGAGGTGCTGTTCAGCGAGACCGAGGACGCCGAGGCGACGTCTCACCCGCTGATCTCGCAGGTGACGGTGCCGACGCTGGCGCCGGAGTCGCTGGAGGACGAGATGAGGCTTCTCAAACGGTACTGAGTCCATAGAACCCTCGTGGTCACGTTCTCCGAGCGAGCGCAGCGAGACGAGGAGCACCGGGTTAGTCACCTTGGCGAACCGTCCTGCAGTTGGCGAAGAGTAGTTGCCCTCGCGAAGGTTGCAGCACACTCCAACGCACTTCCGGTTCGCCAACTGCAGGAGCGTTCGCGAACACGGCTACCTCACCGCGCTTGAGTTCCGAAAGGTTGTTTGAGGCTGTTCGAACCGACTCGAACGACCTTTCGGGACTCAAACGTGTACGCGGCTGGCTGCTCGGCCTCGACTCGGCCGCGGGCGGCCTCGCTCAGCCAGCGTTGTCACAGGACCTCGTCGATCAGCCACGTCCGGGACTCGCGCGCCCGGTGTCTGGAGGACCGAGGAGCAACGCGGCCCCCAGCGATGAGACCGGAACCGGTCCAACCAGCCAGGGGCCGCGTTGCGCAGAGCGTCCGAAGACACCGTATGAGGCGCGCGAGGCCGTACGCGTCGCAGGGCGACGCCATGTGCTGTGCGCGCGAGGCCGATCGCCTGGCGGAGCCAGGCAATCCACATCAGCTCAGCTTCTCAGCCCTCGCCGGCACGTGCGCCGGCTCTGACGGCACCGACGTCATCGCGTGGGCGTCCTCGGCCGTCGCGAAGGCGTCCTTCTGCTCGCTGCGGTATTCATAGCGGTACGCGTACCGGTCACCCGAGCTCCTTCGCACGCGGTTCAGCACGAGGCCGTCGACGCGTGCGCCGGCGGTCTCCAGCGCGTCGAGCGCCTCGCCCAGCTGCTGGCGGTGGACGACGCCGACGCTGACGACGACCAGGGCTCCGCCGACGAGCTTCGCCAGGACGGCGGCGTCGGTGACCGGCAGCAGCGGCGGCGAGTCGATGAGGACGGTGTCGTAGTGGCACGCGGCCTCATCCAGCAGCGACTGCATGCGGTGGGAGCCGAGCAGCTCGCTCGGGTTCGGCGGGATCGGGCCGGACGGGAGGATGTGCAGGTCGGCCGTGCCATAGGGCTGGACGACGTCGGTGAGGCCCGCCTGCCCGATGAGCACCGTCGTCAGGCCGACAGCAGATTCGAGCCCGAGCCTCTTGCCGAGCCGCGGGCGCCTCAGGTCGCCGTCGATGAGCAGCACGCGCTCCCCCGCCTCGGCCAGGGCCATGGCGAGGTTCGTCGAGGTCGTGGTCTTGCCCTCACCGGGCAGCGAGGACGTCACGACGACGGCACGGGGACCATCGTCGACGTGCAGGAACTGCAGGTTGGTACGCAGGCGCCGATAGCTTTCCGCCCGCATGCCGAGCGGGTCGGTCTCCATCGGCAGCGGCGAGCCGCCTGCCGAGCCCTCGATGGGGATCAGCCCGATGATCGACGTGTCGGTCACGCGGCTCACGTCGGCCTCGTCGCGCACGCGCGTGTCGAGCTGGTCGCGCAGCAGCGCCAGCGCATAGCCGATGCCGAGGCCGAGCAGCAGGCCGAGCGCGAGGTTCTGGGCGACCTTGGGCGAGGTCGGCGACGTCGCGGCCAGTGCGGGCGCGATGACGGTCGCCTTGACGGCCTCCTGCCCCTGCGGCGTACGCGGGGTCAGCTGGCCGGCCACCTGGGACAGCTGCTCGCCGACCGCATTGGCGATCTCGGCGGCCTTGCCGGCGTCCTTGTCGAGCACCGAGATCTCGATGATGACCGTCTTCTGGGGCACGGTCGCGGTGATTCGTCTGGCGAGATCACGCGTCGGCTCGGCGAGTTTGAGCTTGTCGACGACGGGCTGCAGCACCAGGGGCGAGGTCGCGACCTCGGCGAACGACTGCACCTGCTTCTCGGCGTAGGTCGAGCCCTGCGCCAGGTCGCCGGCCGAGCTCGCGCTCTGCACGGCGAACAGCACCGACGTCTTCGACGTGTACTGCGGCTTGGTCACCAGCGACAGCAGCGCAGCCAGGGCGAGGCCGGCCATGGCGCAGGCTGCGATGCTGAGCCAGCGTCGACGCGCGAGCCCCAGGTGGTCCGAAAGTTGCATTTCTACCCAATCCGATCGTGACGATTCGTCTCATTGTGCCGGATTGTTCCGGCATTCGCGCGACCCATGGCCCAGTTCGCGCCATTCCTGACATATCCGCCCGATTGATTTCGCCGTCAATCCCGGCAGCCACCCGCGTATCATCGGACACATCCGCCCTAAGGAGCAATGTGAGCGAGCACGACCGGCTGTCGATCCTGAACGACGACCACGACGATGATCAGAACGATTCCACGTTCGACGATTCGCCTTCGCCCCGTCCGCGTCGCCGCCGCTGGGTCATCCCGGTCGCGGTGCTCGGCGTCCTGGTGCTGGGGATCGCGGCCGCTGCGGGGTTCTACATCTCCCGCCTCAACCGCGCCGTGGCCGAGATCCCGCGCGAGGACTACATGCCCCCGCGGGCCAGCGGCCAGCCGCAGGCCCCGTCGTCCACGCCGACGACCTCGGGCCAGAAGGGTATCAACTACGTCCTGCTCGGCTCCGACTCCCGCGCAGGTGAGACCGGACGCTCCGATTCGTTGATCGTCGCCCACGTCAGCGAGAACCGCCAGCGGGTCCACCTCATCTCGTTCCCCCGTGACATGTGGGTCGACATCCCCGGCAGGGACAAGGGCAAGATCAACTGGGCGTACGCCTTCGGTGGCCCGCCGCTGACGGTCCAGACCCTCGAGCAGTTGTTGAAGGTACGCATGGACCACACCGCGGTCGTCGACTTCACGGGGTTCGTCCAGCTCGCCGACGCGTTGGGCGGCGTCGACGTCTACAACAAGCAGAGCTTCTCGATCGGGGGCGAACACTTCGCGGAGGGCATGGTCCACCTCGAGGGCGAGCGCACCCTGTTGTTCGTCCGCGAGCGCAAGAGCCTCGCCAACGGCGACCTCGACCGCGCCGAGAACCAGCGCGCGGTGGTCCAGGCGATCCTCGCCAAAGCGTCGCGCCCCGACACCCTGGCCAACCCGATCGCGTTCGACCGGCTGCTGACCGGCGCCTCCAGGGCCGTGAAGGTCGACAAGGGCCTGACCGACGCCGAGATCCGCAACACCGCGCTCTCGATGCGCATCACCCAGAACGGTGACATCGTGTCGATGCAGGCGCCGATGACCGGTTTCGGCTGGGCCGGCGACCAGGCCGTCGCCGTCGTCGACGAGAAGCAGATGGCCGAGATGGCCAACGCCCTGCGCGAGGACCGGCTCGATGACTATCTGACCCGGTTCCCCAAGAGCTGCACCGGTCCCACCTGCTGAGTCACTGAACGCCGGTCAGGCGGCCGCGGGCACTCCCGCGCGTGGCCGCCGCGCCCCGCGTACGAGTTCTTCGGCGACGATGCCGATCGCCAGCGCCCACACGCCGGCGGTCAGGGCCTCGCGATACATCAGCGACATGTCCTCCATGCGCGCCTTCGACGGCCGCTTCCGGTCGAAGAGGACCTTGACCTCCGAGCCGATGGCGGGCGGCGTCGTGGTGGTGGACGCGTCGGTGAATCGCCGGAACTGGCCGTTGTGGTCGGGGAACTCGATCACCGCCTGATATTCCACGGGGACCTTGACCTGCCCCTGCGCGTCCCGCGCCGTCTCGAGCGCGATGACCTCGCCGGTCGCCTGGCCCGACCGGAGCGCGAAGACGAGCGTGGTCACGGCGAAGAACAGCGACACCGCCGTGAGCACCGCGGCGATCGCTGCGACGGCCCAGCCCAGGCGTACGCGGAGCTGGCTCGGTGTGTCGGACGGGGCGGTGCTCACCTCGTCAGCCTACCGACCGACGCCATCCCTGCAGCGCGGCGCGGGGATGAAACGATGGGGACCATGCGCGTACTCGTCACCGGCGGCGCCGGCTACATCGGCTCCCACACCGTCCTCTGCCTCCTCGAACAGGGCCACGAGGTCCACGTCATCGACAACCTCGCGAACGCCTCGTTCACCTCCCTCGAGCGCGTACGCGACCTCGTGGGCGGCGAGCCCGAACTGACGATCCAGAAGGGCGACATCCGCACCGACAGCGACCTCGACGAGGCGTTCGACCGCTTCTCCCCCGAGGCCGTCATCCACTTCGCCGGCCTGAAGGCCGTGGGCGAGTCCACCGAGAAGCCGCTGGCCTATTTCGACACCAACGTCACCGGCTCGATCCGCCTGCTGCAGGCCATGGAGCGCCACGGCGTCCGCAGCCTGGTCTTCTCGTCGTCGGCAACGGTCTACGGCGACAAGGCGGTGCCGCCGTTCCGCGAGGACGCGCCGACCGGCACCACGAACCCGTACGGCGCGACCAAGCTGATGGTCGAGAACATCCTGTCCGATGTCGCGGCCGGACCCGGCGGCTGGTCGCTGGCCGCCCTGCGCTATTTCAACCCCATCGGCGCCCACGCGTCGGGCCGCATCGGCGAGGACCCGCTCGGCATCCCCAACAACCTGGTGCCCTACGTCGCCCAGGTCGCCGCGGGTCGCCGCGAGCGCCTGAACGTGTTCGGCGACGACTACCCGACGGTCGACGGCACCGGCGTACGCGACTACCTCCACGTCATGGACCTCGCCGAGGGCCACCTGCGGGCCCTCGACGCGATCCACGGCCACCCGGGGTTCAAGGTCTGGAACCTCGGCACCGGCCGCGGCTATTCGGTGCTCCAGGTCATCGAGGCGTTCCGCGAGGCGTCGAGTCAGCAGATCCCCGCGGCCGTCGGCCCGCGCCGCCCCGGCGACATCGCGACGTCGTACGCGGACGCCTCCCGCGCCCGCGACGAACTCGGCTGGTCCGCCGAGCGCGACCTCGCCACGATGTGCCGCGACCACTGGGCGTGGCAGTCGGCGAACCCGGACGGCTACCGGGGCTGAGCCCCCCAAGCGAAAAAGGGCCCCGCCGCAGACGTGAGTCTGCGGCGGGGCCCCAGTGGTGCGAGACCTGCGTACGCGGGGTCAGCCCGCCTGCTCGTCCTTGCTGTCGCCGCCGGCCAGCGACGCGGGCACCGCGTCGGGTGCCTCGTCGGTCTTCGAGCCCGTGAACGTGAACGGGTTCTCGGTCGCGTCGTCGCCCTCGTTGACGTCGACGACGACGATCTCGCCGGCCTTGACCTCGCTGAAGAGGATCTTCTCGGCCATGATGTCCTCGATGTCGCGCTGGATCGCGCGACGCAGCGGACGGGCGCCGAGCACCGGGTCATAGCCGCGCTTGGCGATGAGCTTCTTCGCCGCCGGCGTCAGCTCGATGCCCATGTCGCGGTCGCGGAGGCGATCCTCGATCTGGGCCACCATGAGGTCGACGATGTTCTCGATCTCGGGCTGCGTGAGCTGGTGGAAGACCACGATCTCGTCGATGCGGTTGAGGAACTCGGGACGGAAGTGGGTCTTGAGCTCGTCGGCCACCTTCGCCTTCATCTTCTCGTAGCTCGACTCGGTGTCACCGGCCTGCGAGAAGCCCAGGTTCACCGACTTGTTGATGTCGCGCGTGCCGAGGTTCGTCGTCATGACGATGACGGTGTTCTTGAAGTCGACCACGCGACCCTGCGCGTCGGTGAGGCGACCCTCGTCGAGGATCTGCAGCAGCGAGTTGAAGATGTCGGGGTGGGCCTTCTCGATCTCGTCGAAGAGGATCACTGAGAACGGCTTGCGGCGCACCTTCTCGGTGAGCTGGCCGCCCTCCTCATAGCCGACATAGCCGGGGGGCGAGCCGAACATCCGCGACGCGGTGTGCTTCTCGCTGTATTCCGACATGTCGAGCGTGATCAGCGCGTCCTCGTCGCCGAACAGGAACTCGGTGAGCGCCTTGGTCAGCTCGGTCTTGCCGACGCCCGAGGGGCCGGCGAAGATGAACGAGCCGCTGGGACGCTTCGGGTCCTTGAGCCCCGCCCGCGTACGCCGGATCGAGCGCGACAGCGCCTTCACCGCGTCGTGCTGGCCGATGTAGCGCTTGCCGAGCTCCTCCTCCATCTTGAGCAGGCGGCTCGACTCCTCCTCGGTGAGCTTGAACACCGGGATGCCGGTTGCCGACGACAGCACCTCGGCGATCGTCTCCTCGTCGACCTCGGCGGTGGTGTCGGAGTCGCCCATCTTCCAGGCCTCCTCCTTCTCGCCGCGCTGCGCGATGAGCTTCTTCTCCTGGTCGCGGAGCCCCGCGGCCTTCTCGAAGTCCTGCGCGTCGATCGCGGCCTCCTTCTCGAGGCGCACGGTGGCGATCTTCTCGTCGAACTCGCGGAGGTCCGGCGGCGCGGTCATGCGCTGGATGCGCAGGCGGGCGCCGGCCTCGTCGATGAGGTCGATGGCCTTGTCGGGCAGGAAGCGGTCCTGGATGTAGCGGTCGGCGAGCTGGGCCGCCGCCGTCAGGGCCTCGTCGGTGATCGTGATGCGGTGATGGGCCTCATAGCGGTCACGCAGGCCGCGGAGGATGTCGATCGTGTGGGCGATCGACGGCTCGTTGACCTGGATCGGCTGGAAGCGACGCTCGAGCGCGGCGTCCTTCTCGATGTGCTTGCGATATTCGTCGAGCGTCGTCGCGCCGATCGTCTGCAACTCGCCACGCGCCAGCATCGGCTTCAGGATGGAGGCCGCGTCGATCGCGCCCTCGGCCGCACCCGCGCCGACGAGGGTGTGGATCTCGTCGATGAACAGGATGATGTCGCCGCGGGTCTTGATCTCCTTGAGCACCTTCTTCAGGCGCTCCTCGAAGTCACCGCGATAGCGCGAGCCGGCCACGAGCGCGCCGAGGTCGAGCGTGTAGATCTGCTTGTCGCGCAGCGTCTCCGGCACGTCACCGCGCACGACGGCCTGCGACAGGCCCTCGACGACGGCGGTCTTGCCGACGCCGGGCTCGCCGATCAGCACGGGGTTGTTCTTCGTACGCCGGCTCAGCACCGTCATGACGCGCTCGATCTCGGGCTCGCGGCCGATGACCGGGTCGAGCTTGTTCTCGCGCGCGGCCTGGGTGAGGTTGCGGCCGAACTGGTCGAGCACCGTCGAGCTCTGGGGGCCCTGCGGGCTGTCGGGCGCGCCGGCACCGACCGCGGTCGGCTCGCCCTTCGCCCCGCCCTGGAAGCCCGACAACAACTGGAGCACCTGGTTGCGTACGCGGTTCAGGTCGGCACCCAGCTTCACGAGGACCTGGGCGGCGACGCCCTCGCCCTCGCGGATCAGGCCGAGCAGGATGTGCTCGGTGCCGATGTAGGAGTGGTTGAGCTGCAGCGCCTCCCTGAGGCTGAGCTCGAGCACCTTCTTCGCGCGGGGCGTGAACGGGATGTGGCCCGTCGGCGACTGCTGGCCGTGGCCGATGATCTCCTCGACCTTCTCGCGCACCGCCTCGAGCGAGATGCCGAGCGACTCGAGCGCCTTCGCGGCAACACCCTCGCCCTCGGCGATCAGCCCGAGCAGGATGTGCTCGGTGCCGATGTAGTTGTGGTTGAGCGTACGCGCCTCGTCCTGCGCCAGCACGACGACCCGACGCGCCCGGTCGGTGAACCGCTCGAACATGTGTATCTCCTCGCCCGGCCGACGTCGGCCGGATTGGTGTGTCCCTCAACTCTAGTCACCCCGCGGAGCCGTTGGCGGCTTATCGACCTTCGGAATCCCGCAGGGTTGAGTCCATTCGACTCAATAACGAGCGGAAGGACGGGAAACATTCCCGATGCGACGAGTCACAGGTTCGCTGTGGGCGAAACCTGAGATGGTGCTACCGGGGTAGCATCTGAGTATGAAACTCAGCGTCAGCCTTCCCGAGAGCGATGTGGCCACCTTGGACCGGTATGCCGCCGCTGCCGGACTGCCGTCGCGTTCGGCCGCGATCCAGCGCGCCATCCGGCTGTTGGCCGACCCAGAGATCGAAGGTGCGTACGCCGCGGCCTGGGCCGAATGGGAACCGGAGGCCGACGTCTGGGAGGCGACCTCTGCCGACGGACTCGGCGCGGACGGGCAGGCCGTTGCGCCGCGGTGAGGTGTGGTGGGTCGACCTCGACCCGGCGCGCAGCGGGGAGGCCAACAAGCGTCGCCCGGCCGTGGTCGTCAGCAACGACCGCGCCAACTCTGTGGCGACCAGGTTGGGACGTGGTGTCGTCACCGTCGTCCCACTGACCACCAACACCGATCGCGTGCACCCGTTCCAGGTTCTGGTGCGAGCCGACGAGGCCGGTTTGCCGAGCGATTCAAAGGCACAGGCGGAGCAGGTGCGGTCGGTGGCGGTGGATCGACTCGACACAGCGGCGGGACGCCTGCCCACGGCCACCATGGCGCTGCTGGATGACGCTCTGCGGCTTCATCTGGGCCTGTCGTGACCACGCTCGTGATCGACGCCGCCAACGTCATCGGTTCGCGCCCCGACGGCTGGTGGCGCGATCGCCCCGGGGCCGCCCGGCGACTCCACGAGGCACTGACCGGGCACGACCTGGCGTACGCAGAGGTCGTCCTGGTGCTGGAGGGGCTTTTCCGTCGCGGCGTATCAGCGGGGACGGAGGGCGGCGTGACCACCGTCCACGCGCCGACCGACGGCGACTCCGAGATCGTGGCACAGGTGGCGACGCGCGGCGGCGAGGGCATCGACGTCGTCACGAGCGACCGCGGGCTGATCGCCCGCATCGAGGCGCTCGGCGCACATCGCCTCCCCTGCAGCTGGCTGCTGGACCAGCTGCACGCCGGCTGAGCGACGCAGGAGCAACGCTGGCTGAGCGACGCAGGAGTCGAAGCCACGCTGGCTGAGCGACGCAGGAGTCGAAGCCACGCTGGCTGAGCGACGCAGGAGTCGAAGTCACGGTCCTACACTCCCCAAGTGACCCAACACCCCGCGAACCCCTGGCCCGGCATGTGGGCACTGGTGCTCGGCTTCTTCATGATCCTCGTCGACTCGACGATCGTGACCGTCGCGATGCCGGCGATCATGCACGGCCTCGGCGCCGACCTCGGCGGGGTGGTGTGGGTGACGTCGGCCTACCTCCTCGCGTACGCCGTCCCGCTCCTGATCACCGGCCGCCTCGGGGACCGGTTCGGACCCAAGCGCCTCTACCTCACCGGCCTGACCGTCTTCACGGCCGCCTCGGTCTGGTGCGGCCTGTCGGGCTCGATCGAGATGCTCATCCTCGCGCGCGTCGCCCAGGGATTCGGCGCCGCGATGATGTCTCCCCAGACCATGGCGATCATCACGCGCACGTTCCCGCCGGAGCGACGCGGCGCGGCCATGGGCCTGTGGGGCGCGACCGCCGGCGTCGCCACCCTGCTCGGCCCGCTCGTCGGCGGCCTCGTCACCGACGCGTGGGGTTGGGAGTGGATCTTCTTCATCAACCTTCCGGTCGGCGTCCTCGCCCTCGTCCTCGCGTGGCGTCTGGTTCCCCGGCTCGAGGTCCACCCCCATCGCTTCGACTGGCTCGGCGTCGCCCTGTCCGGGCTCGGCATGTTCTGCCTCGTCTTCGGCATCGAGGAGGGCGAGACCTACGACTGGGGCCAGATCTGGGGCCCGATCTCGGTGCCACTGCTCATCGTCACGGGCGTCGTGGTGCTCGGCCTCTTCGTCCTCTGGCAGGCCCGCATGTCCGGCGAGCCCCTCGTCCCGCTCGGGCTGTTCCGCGACCGCAACTTCGCCGCCGCCAACGTCGCCATCACCGCCATGGGCTTCATCATCACCGCGCAGGTCTTCCCGCTCATGTTCTTCCTCCAGACCGCGCGTGGCATGACCCCGACCCAGGCGGCCCTGCTCGGCCTGCCCACCGCCGTACTCTCCGGCTTCCTGGCCCCCGTCATCGGCAAGCTCATCGACCGCCACGACCCCAAGCCGTACGCGGTGGGCGGCTTCGTCCTGCTCGGTGCGTCCTTCGCCCTGTACGCGTGGCTGATGCGGCCCGGACTCTCGGCCCTCTGGCTCCTGATCCCGGCCGCCCTGGCCGGCATCGCGAACACCGGCATCTGGGGTCCGCTGTCGGTGTCGGCGACCCGCAACCTGCCGCCGCGCATGGCGGGCGCAGGTTCCGGCATCTACAACACGACGCGCCAGGTCGGCTCGGTCCTCGGATCGGCGGCGGTGGCCGCCCTCATGCAGGCCCAGATCGCCACCAATCTCCCGGGGGGAGGCCAGTCCCCCGCGGGCGGCGGCATGGGCGGAGGGCGCATCCCGGACTTCCTCGAGGCGGGTTTCACCACCGCCATGTCTCATTCCTTGGTCATGCCGGTAGCAATTTCCCTGGTCGGCGCACTGGCTGCGGGGTGCCTTGTGGCGAAGATTAACTGGTCAACCGACCAGTAACGGCGCTATTCCCTGCGCAACATGAGAAATCCATTCCTGCCCCAGCCCGACAACCCCCGCATCGTCACCCACCGCATCATCCGCGTCGACGCCATGGCCGACGGCTCCCGCCTCACGGCCGCCCTGGTCCTCGCGCTGGCCGCCGTTCGCCGTCGCGACCCCCGCGTACGCCGCCCCGCCCTCGATCGAGGTCTCGACCGACGGGCAGGCGTACGCCACCACCCTCCCCCGGCCGCTGTTCGCCGCCAGCCCGAAGCTCGTCCCCGGAGGCCCGGCCGCGCAGGATCGGCTGTGGGTGCGTCACACCCGCGCCGAAGCCATCGGCACCTTCGCCGCGGGCTCCCCAGCGCTCCCATGTGTGATCGTGCCGCGGGGAGCGGCCGTGCCGATCGACCTCGGACTTAGGCTCCCCCGGTCTGCCGACAACTCCACGCGCACGGTCGACGTCCGCCTGGCGATCTCGGTCGAGGCGTTCGACGCCGAGGCCGCCCCTGACACCTGTGTCATCCCCCGCGCCGCCGAGCCCGTCGCGTCACCCCGGCCCACGCCGGGCGTCGGCGAGACCCAGCGACCGACTCCGTCGAAGGCCCCGCCGCGACTCCCGCACCGGTGCCGACCAGTGCACCCGCGCCCATGCCGACGGTCCGTACGCCCCCGCCGCCCCCTGCTGCACCGGTCGCGCTCACCGACGCCCAGATCGAGCAGCGCGCACTCGATGGCCTCCCCGCGACCGAGGGGTCCCTCGCCGACACGGGCGCCCCGGCCACCGTTGGCCTGCTCGGTGCCCTGGCCGCGCTCGGCCTGGGCGTACGCCTGACCATCCCTTGGTCCCGGCGGCGTCGCGAACGCGATCACGCCTAGCCTGACCGAGTGACCGTCACCGCGTTCGTCCTGCTCGTGCTGGCGGGCGTCGGCAGCGGACTCGTCGGCTATCTGACGGGCCTCGCCTCGCTGGTGAGCTATCCGGCGCTGCTGGCCGTTGGGCTCTCCCCCGTCGCCGCGAACGTGTCCAACACCGTCGGGTTGATCGGCGTCGGGATCGGCTCCAGCGTCCGTGCCGGCAGCGTCCTGCGCGGCGACCCGCCGGCCCACATCGGCGCCCAGTTCGTGGTGGCAGCCCTCGGCGGGCTCGTCGGCGGCGGCCTGTTGCTGCTCGGCGGTGAGGGGACCTTCGAGAGCATCGTCCCCGCGCTCATCCTTGCCGCCTCCCTCCTGGTCCTGGTCTCCCCGCGACTGTCGCGGCTGCGCGGCGAACGGGAGTCCGCGCCGGCGTACTTGGTCGGGCTGTTCCTGGTCTCCGTGTACGGCGGCTATTTCGGCGCCGGCGCCGGGGTGATCTTCCTGGCCCTCGCACTGGTCGCGACGTCCGAGACGTTCACCCGGTCGATGATCCTCAAGAGCGTGCTGCTGTGCGTCACCAACGTGACCGCGGCACTGTTGTTCGCCTGGCTCGGCCCGATCAACTGGTGGGCCGCGCTGGCACTGGGTCTGGGAGCGTTCGTCGGCGGCAACCTCGGCCCTGTCGCCCAGCGCCTCTTCCGCGAAGACGTCCTGCGCGTCATCGTGGCGCTGGCCGGCACGTTCCTCGCCGTCTGGCTCTGGGTGAAATAGGAGCCGAAACCCACGCTGGCTGAGCGACGAAGGAGTCGAAGCCACCGCACTCCGACCCAGCGCAACGAGACGACGAGCCGGCGGGCTTCTGTGGGCATGCTTCGCGCCCGCCTGACACGTTCCTGGCGGGTCAGTCAGCAAGCATTGGGTCAGGCGGCGGTCTCCTCCGTGAGGGGGATGAGGGCGGGGTTCATCTGAGCGAACAGTCGTTCTGCAGCAGTTCGTGCTTCTTCGCAGATCTGTTGCTTGGTGTGCTTCTCGGCGAGTTCGGCGGCTCGTCGGGTGGCTTGGCGGATGCGGCGTCTGGTTCCGGTCGGGTCGATGATCAGGTCCGTGTCGGGGTTGCGGGTGTAGGTGCCGTGGGGGGTGGTCCAGAACTCCTGCCCGGTGGGTGTTTTCCAGTGCTTCACCCCGGGGCGGACCGGGGTGGAGGTGAACCCGCCGAACGTCTTGGCGCGATGGACCCGCTTCGACAACGGCGAGAGGTTTGTGGTGCACGTCTGGCCGACGGGGAACGGGGTGATGTGGTCCAGATCGATGAACTTCCCCGCCGAACGCCTTGTGGAGAACGGGAACGCCTCGTACTCCTCCTGCAGCAGCACCTCCCTGCGTTGCGCCACAGTGGGTTCGTAGCCGACGGTCACGTGCGGGGTCTGGGGATCCAGAACGGGCCGCACGGTCACCCTCTCCGCGTTCGCCAGCATGGCATCGAGTTGGGAGCGGGCGACTGACCCGAGGCCGGTGACCTGGCCGCCGGCGCCGCGGTCGACCTCATCGAGGCGGACGTGGACGACGAGTTCGAGGAGGTCCTTGCGCGACGGCAGTCCCGACGACGTGTCGGGATCGTCGGTGTCGTCGAGGTCGAGGGATCCCGTGCCGAGGACCCGGCCCGCACGGGCGGGGTCGGCGAGGAGTTCGAGCGCTTGGGCGCGCAGCACGGCGAACTGCGGGTCCAACGGATCGACATCAGCACCCCCAGCCACCGTGCCATCACCGTCGGCCGAGTCCCGGTGTCCGGCGTCACGGAGGATGCCCGCGAGTTGGGTGATGGTTTTGTCGAGCCGCAGCGCGGCGGGGCCGTCGACCTGCCCGGTGACCAGCGCGGTCCCAGCCTCCCCTGGCCGAACGGTGACGAAGCGCCGTTCCAGTGCAGCCTTCCTGCGGGCCTCCGCACCGTCGGGGTCGACGACATCGCACAGGAGTTCGGCCTGGTTCAGCAGCCGCGTTACGGTGTACTGCGGAGCGAACGGCGCGAGTTTCCGGTCGACCTCACCCGCCATGTCGTGGGTGAGTTCACGGGTGCGGGTGAGTTGGGCGACCTTCCTGGCGGCGAACACGCGGACGTAGCCGCCGATCACCAGGGCCCACAGTTGGGGGTGGCGGTGGCGCAGGTCGAGGACGTCGGCGATGAGCTGGGCGGCGGCGTCCGGCGAGATCCCGAGCGCCGGACCGACCTCCAACGAACAGAACTCCGCGACCTCCGGCGTACCATCCCCGCCAAGCACGATCAGACGTTCGCCATGCAGCACCGACGGCACGGAATCGCTGCCGGGGTTGTCGTCGAGGGGTTCGTCGATCCAGGAGTAGGCCTCGGCTGCGGCGGCGACCAGCGCGACCTGGTCGACCTCGGCCTGGCATTGGCGATCGGCGGCGTCCTTGAGGCCGAGGATGACGGCGGTGCGGTCGGGTTTTCCCTTCGCAACAAGGTGTTCGGTGAGGTCGTCCATGGTTTCCCCCTGGTGGTGTGGTGATGGTTCCAGCCTAGGAAGGGGGTCTGACAATTTCGGGCCCAGAACAGGGTCCTGCGAGAAGAATCTCGAACTATTTTTTTGCTTGCGTGGAAGGGGATCGCGCGCGGGTGGCTTCGACTCCTGCGTCGCTCAGCCAGCGTGAGGGCTTCGACTCGTTCCTCGCTCAGCCAACGTGACAGCCTGGTGGCTTCGACTCGTTCCTCGCTCAGCTAACGTTCGGCGCGCTTGGGGCGTGGGCCGGGCACCCGCGAGTTCGGCGAAGCGGCGTAAAGACGCCGCGAACCCAACGCGACCCAAGAACCCACGGCTCGGCGTCCCAGCCGCAAGACGAAGCTCGCGGAGCCCGGCCCACGCCCCAACCGCGCCCACGTATGCTCGGCTCGCCGCGGCTCACGCGAGCCGATCACATAGCGTCGACATATCTGAGACCTCCCGGGGTTTCCGGAGACTCGGTTGTGTGTCTCACCCAGCCCGGGTGAGGGGGGTTCTGTGAGAGTAGTGGAGCTGTTCGACGTGTGCCGGGGTGAGGTCGTCCAGGGACTCGTGGGGTCGGTCGGTGTTGAAGAAATCGACCCACTCGAAGGTGGCGACCTCGACGTGGTTGACGTCTCGCCAGGGACCGTGCCGGTTGATCTGCTCGGTCTTGAACGATCCCACGGTCGTCTCGGCCAGGGCGTTGATGCTCCTATAGATCGTCAAGTCGATCAGGCCGCGATTTCGAGCTCTCCATTAACGGGCTTGGCGATGGCGTCCGGGGCCGGCAGCAGGCGGAAGAGCTCGCGAGCGAGGTACCGCTTCA
>NZ_BAAHBN010000012.1:0-87687 GCF_054776655.1 Mariniluteicoccus flavus
AGCCCTGAACGGGCGGCTCGAACACCTCCGCGGCTCTGCCCTGGGCTTCCGCAACCTCACCAACTACATCGCCCGATGCCTACTCGAGACCGGCGGATTCAGAACCCACCCTGCTTTGGGATGAGCCGTCAAAGGTCCCTCACCCCCGCCGCGGTCAGCGCCTGGCGTCCCTCGTCGGTCACCCGCACCGATCGCGTGTGGCTCCCGCGCGCCAGCCAGCCTCGCTCCAGGCAGTGCTGGGCGAACGCGTCCGCCGCAGCGCCGGCCATGTGTTCCCGGCGCTAGGTCCAGTCGAGGCACGGCCGGACCAGCGCTCGGCGTGTGTCCCCGAGGTCCGGAACCTCCAATGACGACAGCCATTCCCGCCCGTCGGCCGTCAGCTCCCACGCCTCGGTCACCACCCCCAGGCGTCGCCATTCCTCGGTGAGGTGCAGCCCCAGCGCTCCCGCCAGGTGCCGATAGCACGTGCGCCCGGCCCGCAGCTCCGCGTCGACGCGCTGCGAGGACAGGTTGGGGGCGGCCGGTCGCTCACGGCCGCTGAGTTGGGCCAGCGCCTCGATCGCGTCGGCCACCGAGGCGTCAGTCAGGCGCAGATAGCGGTGGCGTCCCTGGCGCAACTCCGACACCAGTCCCACGGCCACGAGCTGGTCGAGGTGGGCCGAAGCCGTGCTGCGGGCGATCCCCGCGTACGCCGCCAGCTCGCCCGCCGTCCACGCGCGGTCGTCCAGGAGGGCCACGGCCATGGTGGCGCGCGACTCGTCGGCGAGGGCGCGGGCGACCCCGGCGAGGTCGGGCTGCGACGGTGTGGTGGCCATGGGCCCATTCAACCCCGGCGATGGTGCGGCGCCCACCGAACGGTCGGGACACCAGGGTCGAACCATGAGAACCCTCGTCATCAGTCCCTCGGTCCACTATTTCGGCTCCGCGGTGGTGATCGTCTCGACCAGCAACGCCGACGGCTCCACCAACCTGACCCCCATCTCCTCCACCTGGTCGCTGGAGGACCGCTATGTGCTCGGCATGCTGCGCGTCCACCGCGGTGCGGAGAACCTCGAACGCAACGGTCAGGCCGTGCTCAACCTCGTCGGCGCCCACCAGTGCGCCGCGGTGGAGGCCATCGCTCCGACCACCGGATCGCCCGAGGTGCCCGAACCCAAGCGGGGCGTCTATCGCCACGAGCCGGACAAGTGGAGCCTCGGCGGATTCACGCCGGAGCCCTCCGACCTCGTGGCTCCGGCACGCGTCGCCGAGTGCCCCGTGCAGCTCGAGGCGGAACTCGTCGACACGATGCCGATGAGCGCCCTGATGATGGCCTACCAACTGCGCGTACGCCGGGTCCACGCCCACGCCGACGCTTCGACTCGAGGCGCTCGCTCAGCCGACGCTTCGACTCGAGGCGCTCGCTCAGCCGACGCTTCGACTCGAGGCGCTCGCTCAGCCGACCGTCAGTGGGCCTTCGACACCGTCGACATGTGGAAGTCCGGCACGCGGATGGCCGGCATCGCCGTCAGCGTGAAGTAGTCGTTCCACTCACGACAGAGCGTGGGCTCGGCGCGCGACACCTCGCTGACGCGCCCCAGCAGCTCCACCGGCGACTCGTTGAACCTGAAGTTGTTCACCGCGCCCACGACCTCGCCGTCCTCGATCAGATAGACACCGTCGCGCGTGAGTCCGGTCATCAGCAGCCGCTCGGGATCGACCTCCCGCATGTACCACAGGCACGTCAGCAGAAGCCCCCGCTTCGTCGACGCGATCATGTCCTGCAGCGAGGCCGTTCCGTCGCCGTCCAGCCGCAGGTTCCACGTCGCCGGCCTCGGCTCGAGCCCCTGGTCGGCGGCCACCTTGCGCGTCCGCACCAGGTCGGCCAGTTGGCCGCGATCGACCCACGCCGTACGCGCGGTCGCAACTCCGTTGTCGAACACCGATTGTTCGCCCTCGGCCGAGGCGTGCGCAACGACGAACGGCGTCGTACGCAGCTCGGCGTCGGCGGGGTCGCTCGCCAAGGTGAGCGGGAGCTCGGACAGCCGGTCGCCGATGCGGGTCTCGCCCGGCTTTCCCTTGCGGGAGAAGGCATTCCGCCCCTCCGCGGCCGCGCGCGCACCCATGCCCCAATAGGCGCTGATCATCAGGTCGGCCACCGCCGACGGCGGCAGGATCGTCTCGTAGTCGCCCGCCGGCAGGTCGATGCGGTTCTCCGACCACGAAAGTCGCTCCAGGACCTCGTCGACGAGCGCCTCCGCGTCGATGTCGGCGAAGTCGACGGTCGCGCGCCCCACCCACGCCGAGCCGATCATGTCGGTGTGCTTGGCGTTCAACTCGACCCGGCCCATGGGCTGGGTGTGCCGCAGCCGCGTGCCCGCCGAGGTGCCGAGCCAGGTCGTCGTCAGGTGGTGTTCGGCGAAGCCGAACAGGAGGTGACTCCTCGCCTCGCCGGCGCTCGCTCGGAGATCGCGGCCGGCCGCGCGGCCGAAGCAGCGCCCCAGCCCGGCCGCGAACCCTTCCAGCACGGCGATCGACGTCTGGTCAGCCGCACGATCCCAGTCCTCGGAGACTCCGCCGTCGACCAGTGGCATCCCGTCCTCGGCGGGTGACGCGTCCGTGAGGCCGGCGATCGCCTTGTCCACCAGCGATCCCAGCGCCTCGGAGTCAGCCACCATGCCCTGCACCACCGAGGCGCAGCGGCCGCCGTCGCGGTCGGCGATCGCGATCACCGTGCCGGTGCGGCTGTGCATCTGCCCGTTCGTGGTCAGCGCGTTGTTGGCCCAACGGAGGTTGGCCTGCGTCGCCTCGTCGACGATGACCATGCAGGCGTCGGTCCGGTCGGCGGCGCGTTCGAGCGCCGCCTCGATCCACGCGGCGACCCGCGCGTCGGGGTTCGTCATCGTCCACCCTCCTGCGTCGTGTTGAGCACGTTGATGCCGCGGAACAGTGCGGCCGGTGTCCCGTGGGACACCGCGGCGACCTGGCCCGGCTGTCCCTTGCCGCAGTTCATGGCCCCCGCGAGCAGATAGGTCTCCGGGCCGCCCACCGCCTCCATCGAGCCCCAGAACTCCGTCGTCGTCGCCTGGTAGGCCACGTCGCGGACCTGTCCGGCCAGTTCGCCGTTCTCGATGCGGAAGAACCGCTGGCCGGTGAACTGGAAGTTGTAGCGCTGCATGTCGATCGACCACGACTTGTCGCCCACCACATAGAGCCCGCGCTCGACCCGCCCGATCAGTTCGGCCACCGAGGGTCCGTCCGGGTCGGCGGCCACGGACACGTTCGGCATGCGCTGCAGCGGGATGTGGCCGGGGGAGTCGGCGAAGGCGCAGCCGTTCGATCGCCCGAATCCCAACTCCCGCGCCATCTGTCGGTTCAGCTGATAGCCCACTAGCGTGCCGTCGCGCACGATGTCGAAGGTCTGCGCGGCCACGCCCTCGTCGTCCCACCCGATGGTCGCGAGGCCGTGCGGCGTGACGCGGTCGCCGGTCACGTTCAGCGCCTCCGACCCGTACGCCAAGGAGTTCAGCTGGTCGAACGTCGCGAACGACGTGCCCGCGTACGCCGCCTCATAACCCAGCGCGCGGTCGAGCTCGGTGCCATGGGCGATCGACTCGTGGATCGTCAGCCAGAGGTTCGACGGCTCGATCACCAGGTCGTACGCGCCCGCCTCCACCGACGGTGCGGCCGCGTGTTCCGCAAGCAGGGCAGGGATCGCGGCGACTTCGGCGTCGAAGTCCCAGCCGGTCCCCGTGAGGTATTCCCAGCCGCGCCCGACGGGCGGGGCCAGCGTGCGCATGGAGGCGAAGCCGTGGTCGCCGATGCTGACCGCCGTGAACTCCGGGTGGATGCGGACCCGCTGCTGCAGCGTCGACGTCCCGGCGAGGTCGGCATAGAACTTGTTCTCCTGCTGGAACAGCACCGACGCGTCGACGTGGTCGACTCCGTCGGCGTCCAGCAGCGCACGCGACAGCTCGACGAGGCGACCGACGCGATCGGATTCACTGACGGAGAAGGGATTCACTGCGTACGCGGACACCCATTCGCCGCGGTGCACCGGCTCGGGAGCCAGCTCGACCGACGCCCCGCCGAGCGACGCGGCGACCCTGGCCGTGGCGACGGACTGCTCCGCGATCGTGGCCGCGGCCCCGGACGTCAACGTGATGCCGGACGCGAAGCCCCACGCGCCCTGATGGACGACGCGCACCGCGAGCCCGAGGACCACACCGTCGTTGGCGCTCTCCAGCCGCCCGTCCCGCACCACCCGCGAGCCCTGCTCGAGCCGCTCGATGCGCACGTCGGCGTGCTCCGCCCCGAGGTCCTTGGCCCGCTGCAGCGCCGCATCGGCCAGCGCCTCCAGCGGCAGCGACGCGAATCGTTCGTCCACCCGGTGTTCACCCATGCGGCCACCCTAGGCCCCACCAGTAGCCTGACCCCCATGACCGTTGCCATCCGCGTCATCGCCTGCCTGGACGTGCACGACGGCCGGGTCGTCAAGGGCGTGAACTTCAGCGCCCTCCGCGACGCCGGCGACCCTGTCGAGCTCGCGGCCGCGTACGACCGCGCCCACATCGACGAGCTCACGTTCCTGGACATCTCCGCGTCCCACGAGGGCCGCGAGACGACCCGTGACGTCGTGCGGCGCACGGCCGAGAGCGTCTTCATCCCGCTCACGGTCGGCGGGGGAGTGGCGAGCGTGCAGGACGTCGACGACCTCCTGCGCACGGGGGCCGACAAGGTCGGGGTCAACACCGCGGCCATCCGCCGCCCCGAGCTCATCCGCGAGATCACGATGCGCTTCGGCAACCAGGTCCTCGTGCTGTCGGTCGACGCCCGCCGGGAGCCCGGCCAGCCGTCGGGATTCGGCGTCACCACCCACGGCGGCCGCACGGCCGCCGGGCTCGACGCGCTCGAGTGGGCGAAGCGCGCGGTCGACCTGGGGGCGGGCGAGATCCTGCTGAACTCGATGGACGCCGACGGGACGCGCGACGGCTTCGACGTCGAGATGATCGAGGCCATGCGGGCCGCCGTCCAGGTGCCGGTGATCGCGTCGGGCGGAGCGGGCGAGGTGGGCCACTTCGTCGACGCCGCCCGCGCCGGAGCCGACGCGGTGCTGGCCGCGAGCGTCTTCCATTTCGGCGCCGTACGTGTTGCTGACGTCAAGGCCGCCCTCGCCGAGGCCGGCTTCCCCGTGCGACTCGTGGAGGTGGATCCCCGTGCTGGTGTGGCTGCCGTGTGACGACCAGGTCGAGGCCGAACGACTGATGGGCCCGCTGCCCGACGGTGTCGAGGTCGTGGGCGTCCCCGACCCGAGCGCCCCGTGGCCCGATCGTCTGGACGAGGTGGAGTTCATCGCCCAGCCCTACCTGACCGGCGACGCGATCCTCGCGCGCGTCGACGAGATGCCGAACCTCAAGGCGGTGCAGCTGAGCCAGGCGGGCTTCGAGGGGCTGCGGGAGCTGCTCCCCGACGGCGTCACCCTCCACAACGCCGCGGGCGTCCATGACGCGGCCACCGCCGAGCTGGCGGTCGCGCTGATGCTGGCGTCGGGGCGGCGGCTCGACCACTACGCCCGGGCCCAGGAGCGAGGGGAGTGGGACCCGCGGTTCGGCATCAGCCTCGCCGACCGCCGCGTCCTCATCGTCGGGGCCGGCCGCATCGGTGGCGCCATCGAGCGCCGGTTGGAGGGCTTCGAGGTCGCCTCGATCGCCCGCGTCGCCCGGACCGCCCGCGACGGCATCCACGCCATCGACGAGCTCGACGACCTCCTGCCGACCGCCGACATCGTCTGCCTGATCTGTCCGCTCACGCCCGAGACCCGCCACCTCATGGACGCCCGGCGCCTCGCGCTGCTGCCGGACGACGCGCTCGTCGTGAACGTCGCGCGCGGACCCGTCGTCGACACCGATGCCCTGGTCGAGGCCTGCGCGACGGGTCGCATCCGCGCCGCCCTCGACGTCACCGACCCCGAGCCGCTCCCGCCCGGACATCCGCTCTGGGAGACCCCCGGCGTCATCGTCGTCCCCCACCGCGGCGGCGCCGCGACATCGTTCTTCCCCCGATTCCACGCGCTGCTCGCCGAGCAACTCCGGCGACTCGCGGCGGGCGAGGAACTCCTCCACCGCGTGAACTGAACGTGCCACACTGCTCCCATGGACTGCCTGTTCTGCTCGATCGTCGCCGGTGACATCCCTTCCAAGCAGGTGTACGCCGACGACCACGCGGTCGCCTTCCTCGACATCGCACCCTTCCATCGCGGCCACACGCTCGTCATCCCGCGCCGCCACGTCGACGACGTCCTCGCCGACCCGCCCGCGCTCACCGAGGTCGCGCCCGCCATCGAGGCGACGTCCCGCCTGCTCGTCGAGCGCCTCGACGCCGATGGCATGAACGTGTTCAGCTCGGCCGGGAAGGTCGCGGGCCAGGAGGTGTTCCACCTCCACGTCCACCTCGTGCCGCGCTATGCGAAGGCGCCCGGACTGCGCGGGCTCTTCCAGCGCGACGAGGCGGCTGCCGACGACCTCGACGCCGTGCACGCCCTGCTGACGCGGTGACGGGACCCCGGCCGACCGCCGCCTCCCGGGTCGGGCGCTTCGTCGTCGAACACCTCCCGGCGCTGGTGGTGGCGCTGCTCGTCGTCCCCTGGGTGATCAAGGACGGCTCGGCGTGGCCGTGGCGGCCCAACATGATCGATCTCGACGTCTATCGCCTGGCGGGGCGCACCCTGCTCGACGGGGGCGATGTCTATGCCGTGCGTACGCCCGGGTGGGACCTCCCCTTCATCTATCCGCCGATCGCCGCCCTGCTGATGGCGCCGCTGGGCCTGGTCCCGCGCACGGTCCTGCAACTGCTCTGGATCGTGGCCAACGTCCTCGCCCTCGGCCTCGTCCTGCGCCGCGCCGGTATCCGACGGGGGCCGACGCTCGGGGCACTCGGCGCCCTGCTCATGATCGCCGTCGAGCCGCTGCGCACGACGCTCGGCTACGGCCAGGTCAACCTCCTGCTGATGACCCTGGTCGTCGCCGACCTCCTGCCGGACCACCCGATCGGCCACGCGCGCCGCGGGCGCCATCGCCGGCGCGCCGGCATCCTGCTCGGCATCGCCGCGGCCATCAAGCTCACCCCGTTGCTGTTCGTGCTGTACGCCGTGGCGACCCGCCGCTGGCGTCTCGCGGTCGTCACCGTGACGACGTTCGTGGTCCTCACCGGCGTCGGGGCGCTCGCGATGCCGCACGCCTCGGCGACCTTCCTGCGCAAGGTCCTCGCCAACGACCTCTACGGCGACCCGAGGTACATCGGCAACCAGTCCCTGGTCGGCGCCATCAACCGATTGGGCACCTCGCCAACGATCCACGCCGTGGCGTTGGCCGCGGGGGTCGTGACCGCGGTCGTCGCCGCGCTCTGCGCCGCGCGCCTGCACGCCCGGCACGCTGGCGTGCTCGCCGTCGGCACCATCGGCGTCGCGACGTGCCTCGCCTCGCCGATCGCGTGGACCCACCACTACGTCTGGGCTGTCCTTGTCCTCATCGGCGCCGTGGCGCCGGCCGGCCTGCGCGTGCCGGTGTGGCTGCGGGCCGCGTACGCCGCGTGGGCCGTGTGGGTGGCGCTGTGCCCGGTGCTGGTGTGGGGTAGGGTCGGACCTGCAGCCGCTGCGGGCCGGGACCCGGGCCAGGTCGCGCTCGGCCTCGTGGGCCCGCTCTGGGCGACGCTGCTCGTGATGGCGACGCTCGCCTGGTTCATCGCCCCGGCGCGCACGGAGCCCGCCCGGGCAAGGTCCGGTTCCCGCATCGTGGGCCCGCCGGAGCGTACGCCTGCTCCGGAGTAGCCTCGTTGGTCCACGCACGGAAGGACCACGTCATGCCGCAGCTTCGTTCCCGCACGTCCACCCACGGTCGCAACATGGCCGGCGCCCGGTCGTTGTGGCGCGCCACCGGCATGGGAGATGACGACTTCGGCAAGCCGATCATCGCCATCGCGAACTCCTACACGCAGTTCGTGCCGGGCCACGTGCACCTCAAGGACATGGGTGACCTCGTCGCGTCGGCCATCGCCGAGGCGGGAGGTGTGTCGAAGGAGTTCAACACCATCGCGGTCGACGACGGCATCGCGATGGGCCATGGCGGCATGCTCTATTCGCTGCCGAGCCGCGAGCTGATCGCCGACTCGGTCGAATACATGGTCAACGCCCACTGCGCCGACGCGATCGTCTGCATCTCCAACTGCGACAAGATCACGCCCGGCATGCTGATGGCCGCGATGCGCCTCAACATCCCCGTGGTGTTCGTCTCGGGCGGCCCGATGGAGGCCGGCAAGGCGATGGTGCTCGACGGCGTGGCCTACCCCTCGACCGACCTGAGCTCGGCCATGTCCGCCACCGCCAACGACCAGATCGGCGACGCCGGCATCGACGAGATGGAGCGTTCGGCCTGCCCGACATGCGGCTCGTGTTCCGGCATGTTCACGGCCAACTCGATGAACTGCCTGACCGAGGCGCTCGGCCTGTCCCTGCCGGGCAACGGCTCGACGCTGGCCACCCACGCCGCCCGCCGTGAGCTGTTCCTCGAGGCCGGCCGGCGCGTTGTCGACCTGACCAAGCGCTACTACGACGGTGACGACGAGTCGGTCCTGCCGCGCAACATCGCGACGAAGGCCGCGTTCCGCAACGCCATGTGCCTCGACATCGCCATGGGCGGCTCGACCAACACGATCCTCCACACGCTCGCGACCGCCATCGAGGGCGAGATCGACTTCACCCTCGACGACATCCAAGACCTCTCGACGAAGGTGCCGTGCCTGTCCAAGGTTGCGCCGAACTCGCCGAAATACCACATGGAGGACGTCCATCGCGCCGGCGGAATCCCGGCCATCCTGGGCGAGCTCAACCGCGCCGGCCTGCTCGAGACCGACGTCCACAGCGTCCACTCCGACGACCTCCAGTCGTGGCTCGACGCGTGGGACGTCCGCGGCGGCAAGGCCACCGAGCAGGCCATCGAGCTGTTCCATGCGGCCCCGGGCGGCGTACGCACCACCCAGGCCTTCTCGACCGAGAACCGCTGGGACTCGCTCGACACCGACCAGGCCGACGGGTGCATCCGGTCGGTGGAGCATGCGTACACCGTCGACGGCGGGCTCGCGATCCTCTACGGCAACCTCGCCGAGCAGGGCTCGGTGATCAAGAGCGCCGGCGTCGACGAGTCGCTGTTCCACTTCGTCGGCGAGGCCATCGTCATGGAGTCGCAGGAGGAGGCCGTCGAGAAGATCCTCAACAAGGTCGTGCGTCCGGGCCACGTCGTCGTCATCCGCTACGAGGGCCCGAAGGGCGGCCCCGGCATGCAGGAGATGCTCTATCCCACGTCGTTCCTCAAGGGGCGCGGCCTCGGCACGCAGTGCGCGCTGATCACCGACGGCCGCTTCTCGGGCGCCACCTCCGGCCTGTCGGTCGGCCACGTGTCGCCCGAGGCGGCGGGCGGCGGCACCATCGGCCTCGTCCGCGACGGAGACGAGATCGAGATCGACATCCACGCGCGCAAGCTCCAGCTCAACGTCCCCGACGACGAGCTCGAGCGCCGGCGTGCTGAGATGGGGGAGACCTCGTGGCGCCCCGCCAACCGCGAGCGCGTGGTCAGCAAGGCCCTGCAGGCGTACGCGTCCCTGGTCCGGCCGGCGAGCTTCGGCGCTGTACGCGAGGTCAACTGAACGACACCGTTCACCCTGTCCGGATTCTGAGATCAGGTGTCCACGGATTGACACCAGTGCAGATCTGCGACAGGGTGAACGTGTGCAGCAGTGCCAGACTCTCGTCATCATCAAGCGTGTCGCCTGAGGTCGATCCCTCACCGCGACACGCTCCCTCGACGCCCACGGCGACGGGGGTTTTTTCGTATCGGGCCGATCCCCGATCCGAGGAAGCAGTTTCGAGATGAACGTGCTGATGACCCGGTGCGCAGGGCGCGTCGCCGGCCGTCACAGACGTAAAGGAACACACCATGAAGGTGAAGCAGGAGAAGGCAGCCGGGGTCGAGGCCCTGGTGGTGCCGCAGGCGCAGGACACCTCGGTGGGGGAGCCGGACACGACGCCCCCCGGGCGGGTCACCGGCTCGCAGTCGCTGGTCCGCTCGCTCGAGATGGTCGGGGCGGAGGTCGTCTTCGGCATTCCGGGCGGCGCGATCCTCCCGGCCTATGACCCCCTCTTCGATTCCGAGAAGGTACGCCACATCCTCGTCCGCCACGAGCAGGGCGCGGGCCACGCCGCCGAGGGGTACGCGGTCGCCACCGGCAAGGTCGGCGTCTGCATGGCCACGTCGGGCCCCGGCGCGACGAACCTCGTGACGCCGCTGGCGGACGCCTACATGGACTCGGTGCCGATCGTCGCGATCACCGGCCAGGTGGGCAGCGCGTCCATTGGCACGGACGCGTTCCAGGAGGCCGACATCCGCGGCATCACCATGCCGATCACCAAGCACAACTTTCTCGTCACGAAGCCCGAGGACATCCCCGAGGCCATCGCCGCGGCGTTCCACATCGCGTCGTCCGGCCGCCCCGGCCCGGTGCTCGTCGACATCACCAAGGACGCCCTGCAGGCCGAGACCGACTTCGTCTGGCCGGCCACCCTCGAACTGCCGGGCTATCGCCCCACCACGCGCCCCCACGGCAAGCAGCTGCGCGAGGCCGTACGCCTCCTCAAGGAGTCGCAGCGTCCCGTGCTCTATGTGGGCGGCGGCGTCATCCGCGCCCGCGCGTGGGCCGAGCTGCGTGAGTTCGCCGAGGAGACCGGCATCCCGGTCGTGACGACCCTGATGGCGCGGGGCGCGTTCCCCGACAGCCACGACCTCCACATGGGCATGCCCGGCATGCACGGCGCCGTGTCGGCCGTGGGCGCACTGCAGCGTGCCGACCTGCTGGTCGCCATCGGTACGCGGTTCGACGACCGCGTGACCGGCCACCTGCCGAGCTTCGCGCCGCTGGCCAAGGTGATCCACGCCGACGTCGACCCGGCCGAGATCTCGAAGAACCGCGTCGCCGACGTGCCGATCGTGGGCGACTGCCGCGAGGTGCTGAGCGGCCTGCTGCCGCTGGTCCGCGAAGCCGACCTGCCCGACTACGCCCCGTGGCACGCGCAGCTTTCCGAGATGCGGCGGAAATACCCGACCGGCTGGGACGAGCCCACCGACGGCACCCTGTCGCCCCAGCACGTGATCAAGCGCATCGGCGAGATCACCGGTCCGGACGCCTACTACGCCTCGGGCGTGGGGCAGCACCAGATGTGGTCGGCCCACTTCCTCCCGTTCGAGGAGCCCACCCACTGGCTCAACTCCGGCGGCCTCGGCACCATGGGCTACTGCGTCCCTGCGGCGATGGGCGCGCAGGTCGCGCAGCCCGAGTCGGTGGTGTGGGGCATCGACGGCGACGGCTGCTTCCAGATGACCAACCAGGAGCTCGTGACCTGTGCACTGGAAGGGATTCCGATCAAGATCGCGGTCATCAACAACCAGTCGCTCGGCATGGTGCGGCAGTGGCAGACCCTGTTCTACGAGGGTCGCTATTCCAACACCGACCTCAAGTCGAGCCGCATCCCCGACTTCCCGAAGCTCGCCGAGGCCATGGGCTGCGTCGGCCTGCGCTGCGAGAAGGCCGAGGACGTCGACGACACCATCCGCCAGGCGCTGGCCATCACCGACCAACCCGTCGTCGTCGAGTTCGTGGTCCACAAGGACGCCATGGTCTGGCCGATGGTGGCCGCCGGCACGAGCAACGACGCCATCAAGATCGCGCGCGACATGGCGCCCGAATGGGACGAGGAGCAGCTGTGAGCACCCCCATCCACACCCTGTCGGTCCTGGTGCTGGACCAGCCCGGCGTACTCACCCGCATCGCGGGCCTGTTCTCCCGGCGCGGCTTCAACATCCAGTCGCTCGCGGTGGGACCCACGGAACAGCCCAACCTGTCGCGCATCACCATCGTGGCGATGGTCGACGACTTCGCCCTCGAACAGCTGACCAAGCAGCTCAACAAGCTCGTCGAGGTGCTCAAGATCGTCGAGCTCGAGCCGACGGCCGTGCGCCGCGAACTCCTTCTGGTGAAGGTGCACTGCACCGGCGAGACCCGCGGCCAGGTGCTCGAGATCGTGTCGCTGTTCCGCTGCAAGACCGTCGACGTCGCCGCCGACTCGATCACGATCGAGGCGACCGGCGGGCCTGAGAAGATCGACGCCCTGCTGCGCATGCTGGAGCCCTACGGACTCAAGGAGCTCGTGCAGTCCGGCATGGTCGCGCTCGCCCGCGGCAGCCGCTCGCTGTCGGAGCGTACGCAGCGCAACGAGCGCTCGCGACCCATCCGCGTGGTGTGACGCTGTTCCATCCGCCGCACCACCCCGCAAACCCCAACCACACAACAAGAAGAACAAGGGAGAACCCACCGTGGCCACCGATCTGTACTACGACACCGACGCCGACCTCAGCCTGATCCAGGGGCGCAACGTCGCCATCCTCGGCTTCGGCAGCCAGGGCCACGCCCACGCGCTGTCGCTCCGCGACTCGGGTGTCGACGTCCGCGTCGGTCTGGCCGAGGGCTCGAAGAGCCGCGCGAAGGCCGAGGCCCAGGGCCTGCGCGTCCTCACGCCCTACGAGGCGTGCGAGGAGGCCGACCTGATCATGATGCTGGTGCCCGACCAGCATGCGGCGAAGCTCTACAAAGAGGCCGTCGAGCCGAACCTCGTCCCCGGCGACGCGCTCTTCTTCGCCCACGGCTTCAACATCCGCTTCGACTTCATCACCCCGCCCGAGGGCGTCGACGTCGCCATGGTCGCGCCCAAAGGCCCGGGCCACCTCGTGCGGCGCGAATACTCCGAGGGGCGCGGCGTGCCCGTGCTCGTCGCGGTCGAGCAGGACGCCAGCGGCAAGGCGTGGGACCTCGCCCTGTCGTACGCGAAGGCCATCGGCGGCCTGCGCGCCGGCGGCATCAAGACGACGTTCACCGAGGAGACCGAGACCGACCTGTTCGGCGAGCAGGCCGTGCTCTGCGGCGGCGCATCGGCGCTGATCCAGGCTGGCTTCGAGACGCTGGTCGACGCGGGCTACAAGCCCGAGGTGGCGTACTTCGAATGCCTGCACGAGCTGAAGCTGATCGTCGACCTGATGTATGAGGGAGGCATCGCCAAGCAGCGCTGGTCGATCTCCGACACCGCCGAGTTCGGCGACTACGTGTCGGGCCCGCGCGTCATCGACGACCACGTGAAGCAGAACATGAAGGACGTCCTCGCCGACATCCAGAACGGCTCGTTCGCGAAGCGGTTCATGGACGACCAGAGCTCGGGAGCCAAGGAGTTCAACGAGTTCCGCGCCAGGGGCGCCGAGCACCCGATCGAGAAGACGGGCGCCGAGCTCCGCGGCCTGATGGCGTGGGTGAAGTCGCACGACGACGACTACGTCGAGGGCACGGCGGCGCGCTGATCGCTCCTCGACTCGCTGGCGCTCGCTCGGAGAACGTTCCGGGCGGGCGCCAGCGGCGCTGATCACTCTTCGTCTCGCTGGTCCTACGCTCTCCGAGCGAGCACTTCGTCTCGGCCGTGGACGGCCTCGCTCAGCACAGGCGCCAGCGAGACGAGGAGCTACCGCGATCGCACGTGCAGGTGCACCGCGGTCCGCCCGTCGGGCTGCAGACCCTTCGAGACCTGCCAGATGCGGGGATCCGGCTTTTTGCCGTCGGTGCTGATGCGGCCGATGTTGGTCATGGTGCAGACGTCCTTGACCCCGGGGATCTGGGTCAAGGGGGTCGGGATGCCGGGCCTGCATTCGCCGAACTCTTTCACCAGCGTGGCGACGCCCGCTTCAGCCGACGCGGCGGGATAGATCAGCCGGGCGTCGAGGTCGTAGTCGTGGGTCTTGGTGAACACCGCGGACACGATCTGCGCGTCGTCGGGGATGTCCGCCTCCGCACGGGCCTCGATGTCGGCCAGCGTCATCGGTTCGCAGCGCTGGCCGATGAACTGGTTCTTGCAGTGCGACCCGTGCTCGTTGGTGAAGCTGAACATCGGCACCCCCCATCGGCCGGCGTTGCTGATGATGAACAGGAGTGCCGCGATGACGACCAGTCCCATCGCGGCCACGCCGACCACAGTCTTGAGCGACCTGCTGCGTCGCTTGCGGACCTGCTCGTCGAGGTGGGGATGCACCGTTGCCATGGACGTATCCTGCCCGAATCCGCGGGTCGTGGCGGGCGATCCGACGGGTGAACCTGATCAGCCCCGCCGAACGGCCACCAGCACCGCCGTGTCCTCGGCCACCAGGGCCTCCATGCTCGACACGCGCTCGTCCGAGAGCCACTCGAGCCGCATCACGTCGATGCCGGAGTGGTCGGTCGGCGGCCAGGTGTGGCAGGGGACGAGGTCGTCGATGACCACGATGCCGCCGGGCTCGACCAGTGTGATGACCTCGTCCACCTGGGTCGCCCGCGCGATGGCCGCGTCGAGGAACAGCAGCGAGAAGGGGCCGCGCCGCCCGAGCTCGGTCCAGTCGGCCGAGAGCACCTCGATGTCGTCACCGGCGAAGGTGTCGCGCGCCCCCAGGGCCCGCTCGTCGTCGAGTTCGGCGGTGATCACCCGCGTCGCGGTCGGCGCACCGCTGCGCAGCCACGCCGCGCCGACGCCGCACCCGGTGCCACACTCGGCGATCGTGCCGGTCCGCGTCGCGGCGAGGGTGGCGAGCAGGCGCCCCGTCTCGCTCCGGGTGGCCTCGATGAAGCCCTGCGAGAGCGACGCACGCAGCGCCTTGGTGACCAGCGGCGGCACATCGGGGTGGGAACTCACCGAAGCAGTGTGCCTGCGCGGGGCCGCGTACGCCGCGCGGTCCGCCATCCGGGACCGCTGGACGTTCATAAAGTGAGACGAAAGCGCCCATATACTGGATAGTAGGGCCGTGTCGGCGTAGATTCGGCCCCACGGAGAACCACTCGACGAACGAAAGGAGTCGCCATGTATGACATGTATCCCGCGGATTGGACCCGCGAGCAGTCGCGTGAGAAGGAGGCCAAGCCCGTCCTTCGTCGCCGCCAGCGCCGCACCGACTCGCGTTCGCCCGAGATTCCGGCGCGCCTCGAGCGCTGACCGTCCCCGCAGACGTCGCACGCCCCCGGCCATCAGGCCGGGGGCGTGTGTTCTTGGGGCAGCCGCCACGTTGGCTGAGCGAGCGCCTCGTGTCGAAGCCGCCGGCACTCGCTCCAACCGGAGCCCAGGGTCAGCCGCGCACCCGCGCTGCGATCGCGTCGCCGATCTCGGAGGTCGACCTGCGGCCGGTTCGCTCGGCGATGTCGGCGGTGACGGCGGCCCGGATGCGGTCGCCGTCGTCCTTGCGGCCGAGGTGGTCCAGCATGAGGGCCGCGGACAGAATGGCCGCCGTCGGGTCGGCGAGCTGCTGCCCGGCGATGTCGGGCGCCGACCCGTGGACCGGCTCGAACATCGAGGGGAAGGCGCCGCTGGGGTTGATGTTGCCCGAGGCCGCGAGCCCGATGCCGCCCGTGACCGCTGCCGCCAGGTCGGTCAAGATGTCGCCGAACAGGTTGTCGGTCACGATCACGTCGAAGCGGGCCGGGTCGGTCGCCATGAAGATCGTGGCGGCGTCGATGTGGAGGTAGTCGGTCTCGACCTGAGGGAACTCCGTGGCCACCGACTCGAAGACCCGCCGCCACAACGCGCCGGCGTGGACCAGCACGTTGTGCTTGTGCACCAGGGTCAGCCGGTTGCGGCGCTGGGTCGCCCGGACGAACGCGTCGCGCACCACGCGCTCGACCCCGTACGCGGTGTTCACGCTGACCTCGGTCGCGATCTCGTGGGGCGTGCCGGTGCGTACGTTGCCGCCATTGCCGCAATAGAGGCCCTCGGTGCCCTCGCGGACGACGACGAAGTCGATCTCGCGTCCGCCGACCACATCCTCGTTCAGTGGCGTCGGAACGCCGGGATAGAGGGTGGCCGGGCGCAGGTTGACGTGGTGGTCGTACGCGAACCTCAGCGCCAGGATCACGCCGCGCTCCATCAGGCCCGACGGCACCTCGGTGTCGCCCGGTGCGGCGCCGATCGCGCCGAACAGGATGGCGTCGGCGCGCGCGATCTCGGCGAGCTTCGCCTCGGGCAGCACCTCGCCGGTCCGCTTCCAGTGCTCGGCCCCGAGGTCGTGGTGGACGAGCTCGAAGGCGTCGTCACCGCAGGTGGCGGCGAGCACCTTCAGGCCCTCGGCGACCACCTCCGGGCCGATGCCGTCGCCGCCGATGACGGCGATCAGGGGGCGGTCTGCTGACGGGGAATGATCATGGGTCGACACCCGGCAAACCCTAATGACGCCACGACTTTCGAGGACGGTGTCTCACGACTCGGCAGGTGCGTTAGTTTGCTGCCATGACCCTGATGTTCGACGTGCGACCCCATTCCCAGCCTGCGACGGAGCAGGATCGGGCAGCCGTGCTGGCCAACCCCGGATTCGGCACCACCTTCTCCGACCACATGGCCGTGGCCACCTGGACCCGCAGCGACGGCTGGCACGACTCAGCCGTCGTGCCCTACGGGCCGTTCAGCCTGCAGCCCGCTGCCGGCGTGTTCCACTACGGCCAGGAGATCTTCGAGGGCCTCAAGGCCTATCGGCACGCCGACGGCTCGATCTGGACCTTCCGCCCCGACATGAACGCCGCCCGCTTCGTGAAGTCGGCCCATCGCCTCGGCCTGCCGGAGTTCCCCATCGGGGACTTCATCGGCTCGGTCGACGCGCTGGTGTCGGCCGACCGCAACTGGGTGCCCGAGCCGGGCGACGGCGAGGCCAGCCTGTATCTGCGCCCGTTCATGTTCGCCTCGGAGGCGTTCCTCGGCGTCCGCGCGGCCGAGCACGTCACCTACTGCTGCATCGCGAGCCCGGCGGGTGCGTACTTCCCGACGGGTGTGAAGCCGGTCGGCATCTGGGTCACGTCGCAGTATTCGCGCGCCGGCGCCGGCGGAACGGGCGCTGCCAAGTGCGGCGGCAACTACGCGTCCTCGCTGCTCGCGCAGCAGGAGGCCACGACCCACGGCTGCTCGCAGGTGCTGTTCGCCGACGCCGGTACGCACCGGTTCGTCGAGGAGCTCGGCGGCATGAACGTGTTCTTCGTCAACAAGGAGGGCGAGCTCGTCACCCCGGCGCTGTCGGGGTCGATCCTCGAGGGCGTGACGCGCGGCTCGATCCTCGGGCTGGCCGCCGACCGCGGCCTCGTCGCGACCGAGCGGCCCGTCGAGATGACGGAGCTGTTCGACGGCATCCGCTCGGGCGACATCAAGGAGGTCTTCGCCTGCGGCACCGCCGCGGTGATCACCCCCATCGGCTGGTTCCTGACCGAGGACGGCGAGCGCTACGAGGTCGGCGACGGCGGCGTGGGCCAGCACACCCAGGCGATGCGTACCCACCTCCTCGACGTGCAGTACGGCCGGGCCGAGGACACGCACGGGTGGATGCACCGGGTCTGCTGATGGCAGAGCGGGGCGCCGCCACGTTGGCTGAGCGAGCGCGTTCCCACGTTGGCTGAGCGAGCGCGTTCCCACGTTGGCTGAGCGAGCGCCAGCGAGTCGAAGCCACCTTCGACTCGGGCAGCCTCCCCGTCACCCCAGCCGGTCGATGACCACCGGCCGCGCCGCGTACGCCTCCCCGACCTCCACCGCGTCGGTGAGCGCCTCGCGGGCACGGGCGAAGCGGTCCTCGTCGTCGGTGAGGAGCGTGAACAGCGGGTCGCCGGCGCGTACGCGGTCGCCGGGCTTGGCGTGCATGACCACGCCGGCGCCTGCCTGCACCGGGTCCTCCTTGCGCGCGCGACCGGCGCCCAGGCGCCAGGCCGCGAGGCCGACGCCCATGGCGTCCAGGCGCGTGACGACGCCGTCGGCGTCGGCGGTGACCGTGTCGTTGTGACGGGCCGTCGGCAGGTCGGCGTCGGGGTCACCGCCCTGCGCGGAGATCATCGCCTTCCACGTGTCCATGGCCCTGCCGGAGGCCAACACCTCGGCGGGGTCGACATCGCGTACGCCGGCCCCCGCCAGCATCTCGCGGGCCAGCGCCACGGTGAGCTCGACGACATCGGCGGGACCGCCGCCGGCCAGCACCTCGACCGACTCGGCCACCTCGATCGCGTTGCCGGCCGTCAGCCCGAGCGGTGTCTCCATGTCGGTGAGCAGGGCGACGGTGTGGACACCCGCGTCCTTGCCGAGGCGCACCATGGTCTCGGCGAGGCGGCGCGCGTCGGCCTCGGTCTTCATGAACGCGCCCGCGCCGACCTTGACGTCGAGCACCAGACAGCCGGTGCCCTCGGCGATCTTCTTGCTCATGATCGAGCTCGAGATCAGCTCGACCGACTCGACGGTGCCGGTGACGTCGCGCAGGGCGTACAACTTCTTGTCAGCCGGGGCCAGGCCGGAGCCCGCGGCGCAGATCACCGCGCCGACCTCCTCGAGCTGGCGCAGCATCTCCGCGTTGGACAGCGCGGCGCGCCAGCCGGGGATGGCCTCGAGCTTGTCGAGGGTGCCGCCGGTGTGGCCGAGCCCGCGGCCCGAGAGCTGGGGGACCGCGACGCCGCAGGCCGCGACGAGCGGGGCCAGCGGGAGGGTGATCTTGTCGCCGACGCCGCCGGTGGAGTGCTTGTCGGCCGTGGGGCGCGACAGCGACGAGAAGTCGAGGCGCTCGCCGGTGGCGATCATGGCGTTGGTCCAGCGGGACAGCTCCGCGGGCTGCATGCCGCGGAAGAAGATGGCCATGGCGAGGGCCGACATCTGCTCGTCGGCGATCGTCCCAGAGGTGTAGGCCTCGATGATCCAGTCGACCTGGGCGTCGGTGAACGTGCCCCCGTCGCGCTTGGTGCGGATCATCTCTACGGCGTCGAAGCTGCTCATGGGCCCATCCTCGCGCATTCGTCCATCGTCCGCATCGTGCCGCAACTGGACCGCGCGGGATCGCGCCGCCTGCGATCCGGCGTACTTCGCTAGGGTTGGGGAATGCGAATCGCGCGCTATTCCACGGGGGGCGACCCCAAGTACGGCATCGTCGAGCTCGAGTCCGATGGGGGCAAGCACCCCGACACCATCGCCGCCCTCAACGGTGACCCGCTGGCCATGCCGGTGCAGCTGACGGGGGAGCGTACGCCGCTGGCCGACGCGCGCCTCCTCGCCCCGGTCATCCCCCGCAGCAAGGTGGTCTGCGTCGGCAAGAACTATGCGGCCCACGCCGCGGAGATGGGCGGCGAGGTGCCGGCCGAGCCGTTGACGTTCTTCAAGCCCAACACCGCAGTCATCGGCCCGAACGAGGCCGTGGTCCACCCGTCGTGGTCCGACTCGGTCTCCTACGAGGGCGAGCTCGCCGTCGTGATCGGGCGCATCTGCAAGGAGGTGCCGGTCGAGCGGGCCCAGGACGTGATCTTCGGCTACACCATCGCCAACGACATGACGGCGCGCGACAAGCAGAAGACCGACGGGCAGTGGGCGCGGGCCAAGGGTTTCGACACCTCGTGCCCGCTGGGTCCGTGGATCACGAGCCACTATTCGATCGAGGACGCCGGCAACCTCACGCTGACCACGACGGTCGACGGCGAGGTGCGCCAGCAGGGGTCGACGAGCCAGATGGTGCGTTCGATCGCGGAGATCATCGCCCACGTGTCGAGCTACACCACGCTGCTGCCCGGTGACGTGATCCTGACCGGCACGCCCGAGGGCGTCGGCATCGTCAAGCCCGGCAGCGAGATCACCATCGAGATCGAGGGCATGGGCGCGCTGACCAACACCGTCGTCGCGGCCGACGCCGCGCCTCCGGGCGCCTTCACCGTCCCCGACGACGACTCCGAGAACCTCGACAACCCCGACACCGTAGGAGACCAGCAGTGACCTCACCCGCCGACCACGCCGGAGACCTCGACGTCCTGGGAGGCATCGACCCGGCGGAGGTGCGCGTACGCTTCCCGCCGTCGCCGACCGGCAACCTCCACGTGGGCAACGTACGCAGCGCCCTGTTCAACTGGGCGTTCGCCCACCACTACGGGGGCAAGCTGGTGCTGCGCATCGAGGACACCGACGCGGCCCGCTCGACCGAGGAGTCGATGCGCGGGGTGCTGGAATCGCTGCGCTGGTTGGGATTGACGTGGGACGAGGGCCCCGAGGTCGGTGGCCCCCACGAGCCCTACCTCCAGTCGCAGCGCCGCGGCACCTATGGCGACGTCGTCGCGAAGCTGCTCGAGGGCGGGTACGCCTACCGCGACGCCCACACGCGCGAGGAGCTCGAGGAGCTCGGCGACGCGGCGATCCATCGCGACCCCGCGAACCCGTGCCCGACGCTGCCGGCCGACGAGGTCGAGCGCCGGCTGGCGGCGAGGGAGTTCGTCGTCCGCATGCACGTGCCCGACCGCGACATCACCTTCACCGACCTCGTGCGCGGCCCGGTGACGTTCAAGGCCGAGCACGTGCCCGACTACGTGATCGTGCGCGGCAACGGCGATCCCCTGTACACGTTGGTGAACCCGGTCGACGACGCGCTCATGGGCATCACCCACGTGCTGCGCGGCGAGGACCTGTTGTCGTCGACGCCGCGCCAGATCGTGCTCTACGAGGCGCTGCGCGACCTGGGTGTCGGGCCCGGGCGTACGCCGATGTTCGGCCACCTGCCGATCGTGATGGGGGAGGGCAATCGCCGCCTGTCCAAGCGCGACGCCGGGTCGGGCCTCGCAGAATATCGCGAGCGCGGCTTCCTCCCGGAGGGCCTGTTGAACTACCTCGCGCTGCTCGGTTGGTCGATCGCCGAGGACCGCGACATCTTCACCCTGGCGGAGATGGCCGACGCGTTCGACATTCGCCGCGTGAACCCCAACCCCGCGCGGTTCGACCCGAAGAAGTGCGAGGCGATCAACGCGGCCCACATCCGCATGACGCCCGACGACGAGTTGGCCGACGCCCTTGTGCCGTTCCTCGTCGGGGCCGGGGTCACGACCGACCCGCCCCAGGAGGACGAGCTCGCCCTGCTGCGCGGCGCGACGCCGCTGATCAAGGAGCGCCTGAACACGCTGTCGGAGGCGGTCGACAAGGTCCGCTTCCTCTTCCTGGCCGACGATTCCATCGAGATCGAGGAGAAGGCGGCGCTCAAGCCCGAGGAGGCCGGCGTGCTCGACGCCGCGACCGCGGCGCTGTCGGAGATCGGCGAGTTCACCGCCGCCGAGATCGAGGCGGCCCTGCGGGCGTCCCTGGTCGACGGCCTGGGCCTGAAGCCCAAGTTCGCCTTCGGCCCCGTGCGTACGGCGATCACCGGCAGCAAGGTGTCGCCGCCGCTGTTCGAGTCGATGGAACTGCTCGGCCGCGACTCGTCGCTGTCGCGCATCGCGCGAGCCCGCGCGACGCTGGCCTGATGGCGGCGACCGTCGGCCGGGCCGCGGGATCGCCGCCCGAGGCCGGCACGCTGGGACTGCCGCCGAGCGGGGCGCTCTATCCGCGCATCCTCACCGGCGGCTTCTATGGCCCCGTTATCGGGGTCGTGTGCTTCCTCGTGGCTGCCTCGGCGTGGCTGCTGTCGGCGGGGCTCGTGGGAGACGTCGTCCTCAGGATCGCCCACGCGGTCGGCCACCGCGACGTCGCGTACGCCGACTTCGCCACGGCGGCGCGCGGATTCCACCACTGGGAAGGGATGCTGGCCGCCCACCTGTCGATCGCGATCCTCATCCCGATCTCGTGGGCACTGGTGCGCTTCGTCCACCGGCTGCGCGGCGGCTGGCTCGTCTCGGTGTGGGCGGCGCCGCGCTGGCGCTACCTCGCGGCGTGCTTCCTGATCTCGCTCGTCGTGTTCGGGACCTATGTGTCGACGCTGCCGTTGCGCGGCCAACCGCTGCAACTCCATCCCCAGCAGGGGTTCTGGGCGTTCCTCGTCGTCATCCTGCTGACCTCGCCGCTGCAGGCGATCGCCGAGGAGGTGTTCTTCCGCGGCTACCTCCTGCAGGCGTTCGGCGGACTGGCGCGTACGCCGTGGGTCGGCATCGTCGCGTCCGCGCTGGTCTTCGCCCTCTTCCACGGGACGCAGAACGTGCCGCTGTTCGTCAGTCGCTTCGTGTTCGGGCTGCTGGCCGGGTGGCTGGTCGTCCGCACGGGCGGGCTCGAGGCCGGCATCGCCGCCCACGTGGTGAACAACGTGTTCGCGTTCACACTCGCCGGCCTGACGAGCACCATCGCGGCCGCGCGCGGGCTCACCGTGATCACCTGGACGGCCGCCTTCGGTGACGTGCTGACCTTCGCCGCCGTGGCCCTCGGGGCGGCCGTCGTCGCCCGCTTGATGGCGGTGCCGAACACGGTCCCCGCACGCCTCGGGCAGGCCGTGCCCGACGGCCCGGAGAACCGCGCGTGACACGGGCGCCCGGATTGGCGTACGGGCGGGAAATGCTCTAGTGTTTACCCTCGTGCCGGAGCGAGAGCGACGGCGCGATGCGGCCCCTCGCGGGGCCGTTGGGGTATGGTGTAATTGGCAGCACGACTGATTCTGGTTCAGTTAGTCTAGGTTCGAGTCCTGGTACCCCAGCGCAGGAAGAGTGTCCGATCCCGCTGGGTCGTGGTGCCACTTCTTGGCTAGGGCCCCGTTGTGTAGCGGCCTAGCACGCCGCCCTCTCAAGGCGGTAGCGCGGGTTCGAATCCCGTCGGGGCTACGACTCTCCTCACCCTCACCGGTGGCGGAGGGTTTGCTGGGGCCCCGTTGTGTAGCGGCCTAGCACGCCGCCCTCTCAAGGCGGTAGCGCGGGTTCGAATCCCGTCGGGGCTACAAGAGTCGTCGATCGAGCCGGGCCTTCGGGCCCGGCTCGATCACGTTGGGGTGCTTGAAGCTCGCGTCACCCCAGCGGTGGCGCCAGTTGCCAGCCGCGCCCGAGCAGGGCGCCGACGGCCGCGTACGCCTGCGCCAGTCGCGCCGGCTCCGAGCCGCGGACCTCGATCCACTCGACGCCCCAACCCGTGAGCACCTGGCGGAACCGTTCCTGCATCGCGTGGCGGATGTGCTCGCCGTCGCGCATGCCGTCCTGCACAATGGGGATCTCGTCGCCGGTGAGGACATAGAGGTCGGGACGCCAGGCCTCTGCGCGCTCCCACAGCGACTCCAGCCGCCCGCCGACATAGCGCTCGAACCACAGGCACGTCGCGAGGACGTCGGTGTCGGAGACGACAACGGGCACGGGCGTGGATCGGAGCGCCTCGACCTCCTGCCGCTGGTGTTCCACGGCGATCAGCTCGAACTCGGCGGGGTGCCACTGCGCGTCGAGACCGCCGGGGCGTACGCCGCTCCACGTGCGGCCGAACTCGGGGACCCACGGGCAGCCCAGGCGGGCGGCCAGGTGTCTCGCCAACGTGGTCGAGCCGGTCGACTCGGCCCCCAGCACGACGACCCGTCGCGCGAGGTCGGCGCGGACCGTGGGGGAGAGCGCCCACCAATGACCGGGAACGTCGGTGCGGACGGCGGTGCCGGAGACCGGCGTCGCCACGCGACCCGGGTCGACCCGGACCCACGCGGCGTCGAGCCTGCGCCCCAGTTCCGCCCCGTACGCGTCGGAGGTGAACACCGCGTCGACCGGCGCGTCCAGCAGGTCGTGGATCACCACCTCGGGCGCGGCCTTCGTCACCTCGACGTCCGTCGGAGCGCTCAGCGCGCGGCGCCACTGCACCAGCCCGACCACGCACATCGCGAGGAACAGCACGTAGAGGGCGGACGTGAGATGGAGACCCTTGTGCCAATAGAGGGCGATGTAGAGCACGTCGGCGGTGATCCAGAGCCACCAGTGGCCGATCCACTTGCGGTTGAGCATCAGCTGCGCGCCGAGCGACAGTGCAGTCGTGACGGCGTCCCACACGGGAACCGTCGAATCGGTGTTGGAGGTGAGGACGCGCCAGAGGACGGCGGTCGCGGCACCCACAGCCGCCAGGACCGCCGCCCAGGCCCAGGCTGGCGTACGCCGGACCACGAGCGCGGTGTGGTCGACGCCACCGCGCAGCCACCAGTACCAGCCGAGGGCGGCGAGCCCGAGGTAGACGACCTGGAGCCACGCGTCGGCGTACAACCCCGTCTGGAGGAACAGGACGAAGAAGAAGACGTTGTTGGCGATGCCGACGGGGAAGTTCCAGATGTTGCGGCGGACGGTCAGCCAGACGCAGATGGCGCCGGTGACGAAGCCGAGGATCTCGGTCCAGGACAAAGTGACCCCTTTAACGTGTGAGCGACGTTAAGTGTACGCAGGGTCGGGTCCGCGAGCGCCGCTCAGCCGTTCTGGCGCTTCTGGATGTTCGCCCACTCGTCGCGCAGTCCCACGGTGCGGTGGAACAGCATGGGCTCGCGCGGGTCGAGCGCGAAATAGCCGAGTCGCTCGAACTGCACGACCTCGCCCGGCGCGCAGTCGGCCAGGGCCGGCTCCACCTGGCAATCAGTGAGCAGCTCGCGCGAGTCGGGGTTGAGGTCGTCCAGCGCCTCGCCCGTCGCCTGGCCCGGCACCTCGGCGGTGAACAGGCGCTCATAGAGGGCGACCTTGGCCGGGACCGCGTGGGGCGCCGACACCCAGTGCATCGTCGACTTCACCTTGCGGCCATCGGGCGCGGTGCCGCCGCGCGAATCAAGGTCGGCGGTCGTGCGGACCTCGATGACCTCGCCGGCGTCGTTCTTGACCACGTCGGTGCACGTCACGAGATAGGCGCCGCGCAGGCGTACCTCGCGGCCGGGGGACAGGCGGAAGAACTTCGGCGGCGGCACCTCGGCGAAGTCGTCGCGCTCGATCCACAGGTCACCGGTGAACGGGACACTGCGGACGCCGTCGGCCTCGTTCTCGGGGTTGTTCGTGAGCTCGAACTGCTCGACCACGGGCGCGCCGTCGGCGTCGGTGGGCCAGTTGGTGATCGTCAGCTTCAACGGCCGCGTGACGGCCATGCGGCGCTGGGCCGTAGCGTTGAGATCCCTGCGTACATGGGATTCCAGCGCCTCGATCGCGTGGCGCGCGTTGGTGCGGGTGGTGCCGGTGTCGCGGCAGTACGCGCGGATGGCCGACGCTGGATAGCCGCGGCGGCGCAGGCCCTGCAGCGTCGGCATGCGCGGGTCGTCCCAGCCGTCGACGACACCGTCGTCGACGAGCTTCTTCAGGCGCCGCTTCGAGGTGATGGTGTGGGTGAACTCGAGGCGCGCGAACTCGCGCTGCTTGGGCTGGTCGCCCGGCAGGGGAAGCTGGTCGAGATACCAGTCATAGAGCGGGCGGTTGCTCTGGAACTCCAGCGTGCACAGAGAGTGCGTCACCCCCTCGATGGCGTCCGACTGGCCGTGGGCCCAGTCGTAGGTCGGATAGATGCACCACGCGTCGCCGGTGCGGTGGTGGTGGGTGTGGCGGATGCGATACATCACGGGGTCGCGCAGCTGCATGTTCTCGTGCTGCATGTCGATGCGGGCGCGCAGCACCATCGAGCCGTCGGGGAACTCGCCGTCCTTCATGCGTCGCAGGAGGTCGAGGCTCTCCTCGGCCGGACGGTCGCGGAACGGCGACTCGATGCCGGGCTTGCCGTAGCCGCCGCGCTGCGCCGAGATGGTGTCGGGGTCCTGCTCGTCGACGTACGCCCTGCCCTCGCGCACGAGGAGCTCGGCCCAGGCGTACAGCTGGTCGAAGTAGTCCGAGGCGTGCAGCACGCGCGCCGGGGTGTAGCCGAGCCACGCGATGTCGGCGAGGATCGAGTCGGCGTACTCGGACTCCTCGGTGTCGGGGTTGGTGTCGTCGAGGCGCAGGTTGCAGATGCCGTCGAAGTCCTCGGCGATGCCGAAGTTGACCGTGATCGCCTTCGCGTGGCCGATGTGGAGATAGCCGTTGGGCTCGGGTGGGAACCGCGTCTGCACGCGACCGCCATAGGTTCCCTGCTCGTTGTCCTGGCGGACGGCGGTGCGGATGAAGTCCTCGGGGGCGGCGGGCGACTCGTCGATCATGCGCGCCAAAGTATCAGCCCACGCGGGTGTCGGCGTCCTCGTGGACGGGCTCGGCGTCCGACCGGCGCGACGGCGCGAATCGCCACCAGCACAGGGCGATCAGGGCGCCCAGGGGAACCGAGACCACGGGCGACGGCATTCCCTGCAACGCCCCCGACACGAGGAAGAGCAGCACGCCGGCGCAGGCGAGGCGCTCGCTGCGGCGGGTGAGGCCGGCGAGGGCGAGCAGGGGGCCGCCCCACAGCGGATACCACGGCTGGACCGCGGACCCCAGCAGTCCGAACGCCAGCAGGATTCCCGCGGTCGTGAGCACCGGGCGGTCGAGGGCGAACCGGCGGAGCACCCAGGCGATGCAGGCGACCATGAGGATCGTGCTGACGATGGTGAGCGACGCGTCGATGACGCCGGGGGAGACGTTGCGGACGCGCGCGGCCTGGGCCAGCCAGCTCAGCGGCGTCTGGTTGATCACGAGGCTGGGGGAGCCGGCGCCGTCGCCGAGCCAGCCGAAGCCCAGACCACTGAGAAGCGACAGGACGGCGAACACCGCGCCGCCGATGGCGCCGCCCAGCACGAGCCGTCCCGCGATCGCGGCCCACCGGACGGGTCGACGGCGGAGCTCGTCGGGCAGGGAGATCAACACGACGCCGATCCCCGCGAGAACCGCCGGCTGCTTGAACATCGCGGCGACCCCGACCATGACGGCGCCCGCGATCAGTCCGTGGCGCCGGGCGGCCCACAGGGCGAGCATGACCAGGCCGATCATCATCGTGTCGTTGTGGGCGCCGCCGATGAGTTGGACGACGACCAGCGGGTTGAGCACGGTGCCCCACAGCGCCAGGCGCGTCGAGACCTTGAGTTGGCGCGCAAGCAACACCGTGGCAACGGCCATGATGGCGAGCCCCAGCAGCGCGATCGCGCGCATGGCGACGACCGACCACCAGGGGTGGGCGCCGGTGAGCCGGACCACGCCCTCCTGCAGCAGCAGGGCATAGGGCGGATAGACCGCAGTCGTCGGGCGCCACATGAAATAGACGCCCTCGGCGAAGGGCCCGCGCACGCCCATGGGCACCTCGTACGGGTCGCGACCTGTCGCCAGCAGCCAGCCCTGGGCCGCGTACGCGTAGGGGTCGGCGGTCATCACCGGCGGGGCCAGGAGCAGCGGGATGCACCACAGGGCGAGGATCCCGAGGACGGGCGTGCGCAGCCCCGCGCGCGCACCGGGGTCGGTGCCGGGGCGAAGCGCCAGCCAGGCGGCGAACAGGGCCAGCGAGCCGACCAGGGCGCCCAGGTGGGCGGCGCCGACCCAGCCGCCGTGACGAAGCCACGGCAGCACGGCCTCGACCATGCGGAGGGGGCCACGGGGCAGGTGGCTGCTCGCGAGGGCATCGAGTGCGACCAGCGACGTCCCGACCGAGCCGATCAACGTCCAGAGGATCGTCCGTGGGGGCCAGGCTGCGCGCATGGCCGTCATCCTAGGGTGTTCAGCCCTCCGCGCCGCTGTGGCGCAGGACCTCCGAGAGGCGATCGGCGGCGGCCATGACGGCGCGCGCGTGCAGGCGACCGGGCTGGCGCGACAGGCGCTCGATGGGTCCCGACACCGACAGGGCGGCGATGACCTTGCCGGAGGGGGAGCGGACCGGGGCCGACACCGACGCCACCCCGGCCTCGCGCTCGCCGACCGACTGGGCCCACCCGCGGCGACGCACCGAGGCCAGGGCGACGGCGGAATAGCGCGATCCGCGGAGCCCGCGCTGCATGCGGTCGGGCTCCTCCCAGGCGAGCAGCACCTGGGCGGCGGAGCCGGCGGACATGGTCAGCTGCGAGCCGACGGGCACGGTGTCGCGGAGGCCGGACATGCGCTCGGCGGCGGCGACGCAGATGCGCATGTCGCCCTGGCGTCGGAACAGCTGGGCCGACTCGCCCGTGATGTCGCGCAGGCGGGCGAGGACGGGGCCGGCGGTGGCGAGCAGCCGGTCCTCACCGGCGGCCGAGGCGAGCTCGGCCAGGCGCGGTCCGAGGACGAAGCGGCCCTGCAGGTCGCGGCCGACGAGGCGGTGGTGTTCCAGCGCCACGGCCAGTCGGTGCGCCGTGGGGCGGGCGAGCCCGGTGGCGGTCACCAGACCGGCCAGGGTGGTCGGGCCGGTCTCCAGGGCGCTGAGCACGAGCGCCGCCTTGTCGAGTACGCCGACTCCGCTAGAGTTGTCCATGTACTGATATTGCCGTCTCGGATAGTGGTATGGCAAGTACTTTTCCGATCGAATGCGGCGTACAGCGATTCCAAGAGTAGGGAGATCCACATGCGAACGAGTGATGGGCGGCCGGTTTCCGGTCCGACGACGCTCGCCGAGAAGCTCTGGCGCGACCACGTGGTCCGCCCCGGCGTCGACGGCGCGCCGGATCTCCTCTACATCGACCTCCACCTCGTCCACGAGGTCACCAGCCCGCAGGCCTTCGACGGCCTGCGCCAGGCCGGGCGTCCCGTGCGGCGCCCCGACCTCACCGTCGCCACGGAGGACCACAACACGCCGACCCTCGACATCGGGAAGCCGATCGCCGACCCCGTGTCGCGGACGCAGGTGGAGACACTGCGTCGCAACGCGGCCGAGTTCGGCGTACGCCTGCACAGCCTGGGTGACGCCGACCAGGGGATCGTGCACATCATCGGCCCGCAGCTCGGGCTGACCCAGCCCGGCATGACGGTGGTGTGCGGTGACTCGCACACCGCGACGCACGGCGCGTTCGGGGCCATCGCCTTCGGCATCGGGACGTCGGAGGTCGAGCACGTCCTCGCGACCCAGACACTCCCGCAGGCGCGCCCGAAGACCATGGCCGTCGAGGTCCGCGGGGACCTGCCCGAGGGTGTCACGGCCAAAGACCTGATCCTCGCCCTCATCGCGCAGGTCGGCACCGGCGGCGGACAGGGCTACATCGTCGAATATCGCGGTCCAGCGATCGAGGCGATGTCGATGGAGGGGCGCATGACCCTGTGCAACATGAGCATCGAGTGGGGTGCCAAGGCGGGGATGGTCGCCCCGGACGAGACGACGTTCGCCTACTTGGAGGGCCGGCCGCACGCCCCCTCCGGGCAGGACGGGGACGACGCGGTGGCCTATTGGCGCACCCTGCGTACGGACGACGGCGCCGCATTCGACGCGGTGGTGGAGATCGACGCCACCGCCCTGTCGCCCTTCGTGACCTGGGGCACCAACCCCGGACAGGGCGTGCTGCTCGACGACGTCGTCCCCGACCCGACCTCGTTCGCCGACCCCGACGAGCGCAGCGCGGCCGAGCGGGCGCTCACCTACATGGGGCTCACGGCCGGGCAGCGGATGCGCGACATCGCTGTGGACACGGTCTTTCTGGGCTCCTGCACCAACGGGCGCATCGAGGACCTCCGACTGGCGGCGTCGGTCATCCGCGGGCGCAAGCTGGCCGACGGCCTGCGCATGCTCGTGGTTCCGGGATCGGCGCGCGTACGCCTGCAGGCGGAGGCCGAAGGGCTCGACCGCGTGTTCCTCGATGCGGGAGCCGAGTGGCGCGCCGCGGGTTGCTCCATGTGCCTGGGCATGAATCCCGACCAGCTGGCACCGGGCGAGCGCTGTGCCGCGACCTCCAACCGCAACTTCGAGGGGCGCCAGGGCAAGGGCGGGCGTACGCACCTCGTCTCGCCCGCCGTCGCCGCCGCGACGGCCGTCGTCGGCCGACTCAGCGCGCCGGGCCAGCTCGACGACGCCGCCGACCACCAGCTCGTCTCCGAAGGGGTCTGATCATGGGGAAGTTCACCAGTCACACGGGAACGGCGATCCCCATGCGCCGCAGCAACGTCGACACCGACCAGATCATCCCCGCGGTCTATCTCAAGCGGGTCACGCGCACCGGGTTCGAGGACGGCCTGTTCGCCGCGTGGCGCGGCGACCCCGACTTCGAACTCAACCGACCTGAACACCAGGGCGCCACCATCCTCGTGCCCGGCCCCGACTTCGGCACGGGATCCTCACGCGAGCACGCGGTGTGGGCCCTCCAGAACTACGGCTTCACGGTCGTCATCGGCTCGCGCTTCGGCGACATCTTCCGCAGCAACGCGGGGAAGTCGGGGCTCCTGCTGGCGACGCTCGAACAAGAGGACATCGAGCGCCTGTGGGCACGCCTCGAGGCCGACCCCGCGCTGGCCGTGACGGTGGACCTCGTCGAACGGCGCATCACCGCCGGTGATCTCGTGCTGGCGTTCACGATCGACGACCACACCCGCTGGCGTCTCATGGAAGGGCTCGACGACATCGGCCTGACCCTGCGCGACGAGCGGGCCATCTCCGATTTCGAGGAGAAGCGTCCGGCGTTCAAGCCGAAGACCTTGCCTGCAAGGACTTTCGCCGACTGACGCCCGCCTCGATCAGCGAGGTCCGAGGCCGTCACCGCCGGCGCACGGAGACGAGAATTCTTGCGACACGGCGAATCCGCAGGCATCAGATGTTTGTGCCTGGCCCCGCAAGTCCCTAGCGTGGGTCCCGTACCCGCGCTCTGCGGGTGCCCCAACGCCCCGACAGGGCTTGGATTTGGCATGTTTCGGCTCGTCGTCGAAACGGTTCGAAAGAGGGAACTGTGAACAAGGCTGAACTGATCGAGTCGCTGTCGGTGCATTTCGATGGCAACAAGGCGGAGGCAGGCCGCGCGCTCAACGCCGTGGTCGAGACCATCGTCCATGAGACCGCGCGCGACGGAAAGGTGTCGATCACCGGCTTCGGTGTCTTCGAGAAGGTCAATCGCCCCGCGCGCATGGTCCGCAACCCCCGCACGGGCGAGCGGAAGCGCGCGAAGGCGACCAGCATCCCCCGCTTCCGCGCCGGAACCGACCTGAAGGCCTTCGTCTCGGGTGAGAAGAAGGTCCCGAAGGCCAAGCCCGCCAAGGCTTCCGGAACGACGAGCACGTCCACGCGCTCCGCCGCCGCGAAGCCCGCGACGCGCGCCGCCGCCACGAAGACGGCCGCCGCGAAGTCCACGACGAACAAGACCGCGGCCAAGGCGCCGGCGCGTTCGACGGCGAAGACCGCCGCCAGGACGACGGCCACCCGCACCGCGAAGGCCGCGTCGACCCCGGCCAAGGCGACCACCACGCGCGCTGCGGCCACCAAGAAGGCCACCCCGGCCAAGGCCGCCTCGGCCCGCACCGCGGCCAAGACCGCGCCGGCCACCCGGACGACCACCAAGAAGGCGGCGGCCAAGGCCACCCCGGCCAAGGCCTCGGCGGCCAAGGCCACCTCGGCGAGGACGAGCGCCGCTCGGACCACGGCGGCCAAGACGACGACCGCGACGCGATCGACGGCCAAGAAGGCGGCCACGGCGAAGGCTCCTGCGCGCAGGACGGCGAAGAAGGCCTGAGACGCGACTCAGCCTGAACCCCCCACCAGACAGCGACGCCCGGTCAACCGCATGGTCGACCGGGCGTCGCTGTGCAGTCACACCCAGGCGAGCCTGATGGAGTCGCGGGCGCGCGCCAGGTGCACGCGTTGGGTGGGATGCAGCCCGGTGAGTTCCGGAGACATTGCGCGTCGGGGGATCTGCCGGCGGACCCCGTCGGCGCACACCACCGACCACCCGTCGGGCTCGGAGGCCGCGATGACACCCGTGTCGAGGATGACGGGACGGTCCCCGTCCCACAGTGTGGAGGTGGCCGGACCGAGCCCCAGCTCGGCCGCGGCGGCGAGGTCGCCGAGGCGGTCGACGTCGAGGCGGGCGCGCGGTGCGTCGAGGGCGAGCGCGGTCGCACCGGACTGAGCGTGGCGTTGCGCCGATCCGTGCTCGAACAGGGGATCCAGGGGCACGTCGTGTGCGACGAGCAGCGTCGTCCCGAGGCCGGTGTGGTCAGCCACGAACGCCCGCCCCGGACCCTCGGCAGCGGCGTCCAGCACGGCGCCCACATCGCTGGCCGTCAGCGCCGGCAGGTCGGCGACCGCAGCCATCACCCGGCGTACGCCGGACTCCTCCAGCGCCGCCGCCCCCGCCGCGTACGCCCCGTTCAGCCCGTTGCCGGGGTCGGCGACGACCGATACCCCGCGGCGCGCCAGTGGTCCCTTCAGCCCGGGCACGGGCGTGACCACGATCGTCGTGTCGACGACCGCCGTCAGGGCGGCGCAGGTGTCGAGGAGCATGGCGAGTGCCAGCCGCTCGCGCAGGGCGGGGGCGGTGTCGTCGAGCCGCGATTTGGCGAGGTCGAGGCGCTTGAGGGCCACGACCGCGCCCGTGGGGATGCCAACCATGGGAGGGATGCTGCCACAAGGACCACGGTGCGGTGGCCGGCGTCCGTCCACCACGTTCCCGAGCGCCCGTGGTGTCGCTAGGGTTGGCGAGCCCGCGACCACAGGAGGAGCCAGCATGAGCGAGATTGCCCAGCGCAGGTTGAAAGACGTCAACCATGAGGTCGTCGAGCCCGTGCTCATGACGACCGTCGTGATCCTCACCCGCATGCTGCGCGTGGTGACGCGCCTCGACTGGCGTCACATGGAACGCGTGCCCCAGACCGGCGGGGTCGTCTTCGTGGTGAACCACATCTCGAACTTCGACCCGCTGGCCTATGGCCACTACATCTCGTACGCGGGCCGGTGGCCCCGATTCCTCGCCAAGGAACAGATCTTCAAGGTCCCGGCCCTCGGGTGGGTCGCGACGAACGCCGGCCAGATCATGGTCAAGCGGGGCGGACCCGATGCCTTCAAGGCGGTCGAGGCGGCCGTGGAGGCCGTCCGTGCGGGCAAGAGCGTCTCGATCTATCCGGAGGGCACCATCACGGCCGATCCCGACGGGTGGCCAATGACACCGAAGTCGGGCGCGGCCCGCATCGCCCTCGAGGCCGACGTTCCCGTGATCCCCGTCGGACAGTGGGGCGCCAACGAGGTGCTCCCCGGCAAGAAGCTGACGTGGCCCCGCCTGTTCCCCCGCAAGACCATGCGGCTCATCACCGGGGAGCCGGTCCAGCTCGACGACCTGCGCGGAAAGCCCTTGAGCGGCGAGGTCCTGGCCGAGGCCAGCGAGCGGATCATGGACGCCATCACCGCGCTCGTGAGCGAGTTGCGCGACGAACAGCCCCCCGCCACGCGGTGGAACATCAGGCTCGGGAGACGCGAGGACCCGCAGGGGACGCGCGACCTGCCCGACTCGCGCGACGGGTCCTGACATGGCGGATTCCTTCGGGGGCGGGGAATCCGGCGGGCGGCGTGGAACACGCCGCATCGCCGTCATGGGCGCGGGGGCCTGGGGAACCGCCTTCGCCATGGTGCTCGCCGATGCCGGCAACGACGTGCGTCTGTTGGCGCGGCGACAGGAGCTCGCGTACGAGATCACCACGCAGCGCCGCAACACGCGCTATCTCGGCGATGTCGAGCTGCCCACCGGCATTCGGGCGACCGCCTCGTGGGAGACCGCCCTGGACGGCGCCGACGCCGTGGTGCTCGCCGTGCCGTCGCAGCAGCTCCGGTCGAACCTGGAGCAGTGGACGTTGCCCACCGGCGTCGATGTCGTCAGCCTGGCCAAAGGCATCGAGGTCGACACGCTCAAGCTGATGACCGAGGTCATCGCCGACCAGGGGGTGTCTCCCGACCGCATCATCGCGGTCTCCGGGCCCAACCTGGCGGCGGAGATCGCCGAGCGCCAGCCGGCGGCCGCGGTCGTCGCGTGTGTCGACCACGACCGGGCCGTCGCCTTCCAGCGCGCCTGCAGGACCACGACTTTCCGGCCCTACACCAACACCGACGTCATCGGGTGTGAGATCGGCGGGGCCACGAAGAACGCCATCGCGCTGGCCGTCGGATTCGGCATCGGGCTCGGCTTCGGGGCCAACGCGGTGGCCTCGGTCATCACGCGGGGCCTCGCCGAGACCACGCGTCTCGGCGAGGCGCTGGGTGCCGACCCCCACACGTTCGCCGGCCTGGCCGGACTGGGTGACCTGGTCGCCACCTGCTCGTCACCGCTGTCGAGGAACCGTTCCTTCGGGGAGATGATCGGTCGCGGCGCCACGGTCGAGGAGGCGACGGAGGCCTCCCGAGGTGTGGCGGAGGGAGTGCGCTCCTCGGTGTCGATCGAGCAGCTGGCGGCCCGCCACGGCGTCGAGATGCCCATCGTGCACCGCGTCGTGCAGGTGCTGGCCGGCGAGATGACGTCGGAGGCGGCCTTCCAGACCCTGATGGCTCGGGTGAGCAAGCCCGAGCGCGTCGGCCTGTAGGGTCACGTCCATGAACGGCACCCCCCACGCGCCCGACCGTACGCCGGCCCCCGCGCCCGCCGGCGAGCCGAGCTCGGGTCGTCCCACGGTGGCCCTCGTGTTCGGTGGTGATTCCAGCGAGCACGGGGTTTCCTGCCTCACCGCGGCGAGCGTCGCCCGCGCGATCGACCCGGAACGCTACGACGTCGTCGGCATCGGCATCACCCGCGACGGGCGCTGGGTCCAGGTGCCGGCCGAGGAGGTGCGAGCGCTGCAGGTCGTGGGCCGCGACCTGCCGACCGTCCCGTCCGATCGGGGCGAGGCGGTGCTCCTGCGCCACGCCGACGGGGCCGAGGTCGCCACGGTCGACGGCGACCGGCTGGTCGACCGCCGCGTGGTCAACGTCGCGTTCGCCCTGCTCCACGGCACGTTCGGCGAGGACGGGACGGTCCAGGGACTGTTCGAGATGATGGGTGTCCGCTATGTCGGCTCGGGCGTGATGGCGTCGGCGACCGGCATGGACAAGCACGTCATGAAGATGGTGCTGGCCGCGTCCGGCCTCCCGGTGGGCCCCTACGTCGTGGTTCTGCCCCACGAGTGGGTCTCCGACCCGGCCGCGTGCCTCGACGCCGTCTCGGCACTGGAGTTCCCGGTGTTCGTGAAGCCCGCCCGTGGCGGGTCGTCGATGGGCATCAGCCGCGTCACCGAGCCGGCTGGGGTCGAAGCGGCGATCGAGGAGGCCCGGCGCTTCGATCCGAAGGTGATCGTCGAGCAGGGGTTCACCGACATCCGCGAGGTCGAGTGCGGCGTGCTGCAGGACCCCGACGGAGGAGCGCCCCGGGTCTCCAGCGTGGCCGAGATCGTCATGCACACCGAGGATCGCTTCTACGACTTCGACGCCAAATACCTCCCCGAGGGGCAGGTCACGATCGACCTCCCGGCCGACCTCCCCGAGGAGGTCGCCGACGAGGTGCGACGGGTGGGGGCGAAGGCCTTCACGGCCATGGGATGTGAGGGCCTGGCTCGCGTCGACTGTTTCGTGGGCGCCCAGAACTGCGTGTGGGTGAACGAGATCAACACCATGCCTGGCTTCACCGCGACCTCGATGTTCCCCGAGGTGTGGAAGCACGCGGGGGTGGCGTACGCCGACCTCATCGACCACCTGGTGGGCCTCGCGCTCACGCGACCCCTCGGCCTGCGCTGATCGGGGTCTGAAACCCTTCACAGGCAGGGTTTCAGCACCTTGTCGTGGGCGGAGATCGCCCCCGCCACGTCGACCAGCGCGTTGGCCTCGGGCGCGTACTTCGACGGGACGCCGAGCTGCACGGCCGCCTCGCGGCCGATGGTGGTGAACAGCCAGCCGCCCTGGCCCTCCTCGGCGAACCAGCCGACGCCGTTGACCTCGAAGCAGCGCGTGTCGCGCGCCATGTCGGGCGGCACCTCCACCCCGCACGTGAGGGTGATCGGGGGATCGCCCCACGCCGCAGTGAGCGCCCCGGGGCGCACTTGGCGGCGGTCCTGCCCCAGCACCGTCGTGGGCAGGTGGCCCATCATGCGCGCGCACACGGCCGCCACGGCGGCCGGGGGAGTGGGATCGGCGACGTCCACGGGCCCCGTGCAGGCGGTCAGCAGGGCACCGACCGCGGCGTACGCGATCGGGCGGAGCATGCGACGGGGGTCGTTCAGATGTTCACGACCGGGCAGGTGACCGTGCGGGTGATGCCGGGCACGGACTGGACGCGGGCAACCACGAGCTGGCCGAGTTCGTCGACCGTCTCGGACTCCGCGCGCACGATGACGTCGTAGGGGCCGGTCACGTCTTCCGCGAGGGTCACACCGGAGATCTCGCGGATCGCGGTGGCGACCTCGGCGGCCTTGCCGACATTGGTCTGGACGAGGATGTAGGCCTGCACGGTGCTCATGGATGCTCCTTCGCGTGACGTCGTACGGTGGCGTCGCAGTCACGCTACCGTGTCGGAGTCAACCGCGACAGGAGGTCCGCCTTTGTCTTCCTCATCAGGGTCTTCCCCACGACGCGCCCCGGAACCCGGGAGCCTCGCCGAGGCCGGCGAGTTCGGGCTCATCGCCCAGATCACCGAGGACCTGCCCCTCGGTGACGCCGTGGTCCTCGGGCCCGGCGACGACGCCGCCGTGGTGTCGTTGACGGGCGACCTGGTGGTGTCGACCGACACCATGGTGGAGGGGGTCCATTTCCGGCGCGACTGGTCGCTGGCCCCCGAGGTCGGCTCCAAGGCGGTCGCGGCAGCGGTCGCCGACATCGAGGCCATGGGCGCGACGCCGGTCGCCATGGTCGTCTCGCTGGCCGCACCCGACGACCTCCCCGCCTCGTGGCTGCGGCAGTGCGGCCAGGGCATGCGCCTCGAGGCCGCCCGGTCAGGCACGAGCCTCGTCGGCGGCGACCTCACGCGCGCGCCGCAGGTCGTCATCACCGTCACCGTGCACGGAGACGCGGCGGGCCGCCGGCTCGTGACGCGAGCGGGGGCGCGGCCGGGCCAGGTCGTGGCGTTGTGCGGACGCGTCGGCTGGGCCGCGGCCGGGCTGCGCGTGCTGGGGAAGGGGTTCCGGTCCCCCCGCGCCGTCGTCGAGGCGCAGAAGGTTCCCCAGGTGCCCTATGGCGAGGGCCGGCGCGCCGCCGAGGCCGGCGCCACCGCGATGGTCGACGTGAGCGACGGACTGCTGGCCGACCTCGGCCACGTCGCCGTCGCGTCCGGGGTCGAGATCGACCTCGACTCCAGCGCTTTCGGCGTGCCCGATCCCATCGCCGCGGTCGCCGCGGCCACCGGGGCGGACCCGTTGGCCCTGATGTTGGGCGGGGGAGAGGACCACGCACTCGCGGCGACCTTCGACCACGACGCGGTGCCGGAGGGCTGGACCGTGATCGGCACCGTGACCCGGCGCAGTGACGAGCCCGAGGTGCTGGTCGACCGGGCGACCTGGGAGGGCGACCGCGGCCACGACCACTTCCGGCGCTGAGCGCTCGCGAGTCCGACAGCCAGGCAACGGAACGATAACGACTCCGGTGCCGCAGGACCGATCGGCGTGGCCGGTTGGGATCTCGGCGGTGGTGGCCTAGCCTCGCAGCATGGCGAGCCGCGCGTCTTCCCCAGCGCGGACCCGGAGCCAGACCTCAGCGTCCGGCTCCGGTTCGCGTTCGTCCGGAAGCAAGAAGACCCAGTCCACCCGTCCGCAGAACCGAGGCGGGGGGTCGAGTGCTGCCCGGAAGGCACCCCCGACCAGGCGTACGCCGGCCAAGGGGGCGACGCGCGTCGAGCGCCACCCCGGCTTCCTCGAGGTGATCGGCAAGGGCCTCGTGGCGGCCTACCGGGGCCTCGCGCTCGGGGCCGGCACCGCCGCCCGATCGGTCGGCACCGGCGCCCGTGACCTCGATCCCGCGCTCCGTCGCGACGGCATCGGCCTGTTCCTCCTGGCCTGCGGCATCGTGCTCGGCGCCACCTTCTGGTTCTCCATGCCCGACCCCGTCGGCGCGCTGATTCGCCACGGGGTCACCACCGTCATCGGCAGCCTGGCCATCGCGTCGCCGCTGCTGTTCGGCTGGATGGCCTGGCGTACGTTGCGCCACCCCGACCACAACGGTGCCGCCGGCCGCCAGATCGTCGGCTGGCTGAGCTTCTCGCTCGGCCTCCTCGGGCTGGTCCACATCGCCCACGGCCTGCCGCGTCCGGAGGACCCGGCAGCAGTGCGCGCGGCCGGCGGGATGCTCGGGTTCGTCTCCTCCAGCCTCCTGGCCGACCTGTTGACGGTCTATGTGACGGTGCCGCTGTTGGTGCTCCTGGCGTTCTTCGGCGTGCTCGTCATCATCGGGATCCCGCTCTACGAGCTCGTCGACCGTGGCCAGGCCGCCCTCGACGAACGGCGCGAGCGGGTCGCCGAGCGTCGCGCTGCCGCCCTGGAATATGGCGTCGACGAGGCGTACGACACCCCGCTGGTCGCCGACCCCGAGGAGGTCGCGGAGGAACCAGAGCCCGAACCCGAGCCCCGACCGAAGCCGCGGGCCCGAGCGAAGCCCGCCCATCGCGACAGCCTGCCGTCGGAGCGTGTCGACGACGTGTTCGACGTCGACGCCGTCGGTCTCACCGGCGACGCGCCGACGCGCACCGGCTCGACCGCCGCCCCCCCCGACTACGAGGACCTCGACGTCGACGCCGGCAGGAAGGTCACGGCCGGTCTGCCGCCGGAGATCGCCGAACCGCCCGCGGTCGAGGCGCCGAACCCCGGCCCGATGCCGCAGCGCGTCGAGCAGCTCCAGCTGTCGGGCGACGTGCAATACATGCTTCCCGATTCCGAGGCGCTCAAGCCCGGCAGCGTTCCCAAGGCCCGCACCGCGGCGTCCGACGCCGTCGTCCGCTCACTGTCGGAGGTGCTCGAGCAGTTCAACGTCGACGCCCAGGTCGCGGGCTACACCCGCGGCCCCACGGTCACGCGCTATGAGGTCGAGCTCGGCCAGGCCGTGAAGGTCGAGTCCGTCCTGCGCCTCAGCAAGAACATCGCGTACGCGGTCGCCTCGGAGGACGTGCGCATCCTGTCGCCGATCCCCGGCAAGTCGGCCATCGGCATCGAGATCCCGAACAAGGACAAGGAGATCGTCTCGCTGGGCGACGTCCTGCGCTCCGGCAAGGCGCGCAACAACCACCACCCGATGGTGGCGGGTCTCGGCAAGGACGTCGAGGGTGGCTACGTCGTCGCGAACATGGCGAAGATGCCCCACATCCTCGTCGCCGGCGCCACCGGCTCCGGCAAGTCGTCGTTCATCAACTCGCTGATCACCTCGATCATGATGCGCGCCACGCCCGACGAGGTACGCATGCTCCTGGTCGACCCCAAGCGGGTGGAGCTGACGGCCTACGAGGGCATTCCCCACCTCGTCACGCCCATCATCACCAACCCGAAGAAGGCCGCCGAGGCCCTCGACTGGGTCTGCCGCGAGATGGACATGCGCTACGACGACCTCGCGGCCAACGGCTTCCGCCACGTGGACGACTTCAACAAGGCCGTACGCGCGGGCGAGGTCAAACTGCCGGAGGGATCGGAACGGGTGCTCGCGCCCTACCCCTACCTCCTCGTCGTCGTCGACGAGCTCGCCGACCTCATGCTGTGCGCGCCGCGCGACGTCGAGAACTCGATCGTCCGCATCACCCAGCTGGCGCGCGCCGCCGGCATCCACCTGGTCCTGGCGACCCAGCGCCCGTCGGTCGACGTCGTCACCGGCCTGATCAAGGCCAACGTGCCGTCGCGCCTCGCGTTCGCGACGTCGTCGATGACCGACTCGCGCACGATCCTCGACCAGCCCGGAGCCGAGAAGCTCGTCGGCCAGGGCGACGGACTGTTCCTGCCGTCGGGGGCCTCGCGCCCGCAGCGCATCCAGGGCGCCTGGGTGTCGGAGTCCGAGGTCCGCAAGGTCGTCGACCACGTCAAGGGCCAGCTCGAGGTCAGTTATCGCGAAGACGTGTCGGCCGGCCCGGCCGAGAGCAAGAAGGTCGCCGAGGACATCGGTGACGACCTCGAGCTCGTGCTCGAGGCCGTCCAACTCGTGGTCAACCTGAACCTCGGCTCGACATCGATGCTGCAGCGCAAGCTGCGCGTGGGCTTCGCGAAGGCCGGCCGGCTCATGGACATCCTCGAGACGCGCGGGATCGTCGGCCCGTCGGAGGGCTCCAAGCCGCGTGAGGTCCTCGTCAAGCCCGACGAGCTCGACGACGTGCTGGCCAACCTTCAGGGCTGAGACCGGGTCACGGATCCGCGACCGCGGTCCCGGGGGAGCGTTCGCCCCGGTGACCGTGGTCTGACCTCCTTGGCTGCTGCTCCTGTCGATCGCGCCACGCTCGCCTGACGGATCGCGCCGCAGGGGCGTGAGGCGTCATACTGGTGGTGATATGAGCCAGCACCTGAACGTCCACCTGACCACCCTCGGCTGCGCGCGCAACGAGGTCGACTCCGAAGAACTCGCGGCCCGCTTGGAGGCCGGGGGCTTCCGGCTCGTCGACGAGGCCGAGGACGCCGACGCCGTGATGGTCAACACCTGCGGTTTCATCGAAGCGGCCAAGATGGACTCGATCGAGACACTGATGGCCGCCTCCGACCTCAAGGAGACCGGGCGCGCGCAGGCCGTCGTCGCCGTGGGCTGCATGGCCGAGCGCTACGGCAGCGAGCTTGCCGACTCCCTGACCGAGACCGATGCGGTGCTCGGCTTCGACGACTACGCCGACATCGCCGGGCGCCTGCGCGCGATCATGGCCGGCGAGAAGCACCAGGCCCACGTGCCGCGCGACCGGCGTACGCTCCTGCCGCTGTCGCCCGTCGACCGGCAGGCCTCGACGGCGGCGGTGCCGGGTCACGGCGTACGCATGCCCTCGGCCGAGGAACGGGCCCAGCCCGACTACAGCGACCTGGGTGACCAGGCGGGGGAGGCGTACGGGGCGCGCGTGCTGCGCCGCCGGCTCGATCGCGGGGCGATGGCGCCGCTGAAACTCGCCTCAGGCTGTGACCGCCGCTGCGCCTTCTGCGCCATCCCCGCGTTCCGGGGGGCGTACGTGTCGCGACGCCCCGAGGAGGTCGTGGCCGAGGCGCGCTGGCTCGTGGAGCAGGGCGTCCGCGAGCTGTTCCTCGTCAGCGAGAACTCGTCGTCGTACGGCAAGGACCTCGGCGACCTGAGGAGCCTCGAGCGGCTCATCGGTGACCTGTCCGCGATCGACGGACTCGAGTGGATCCGCGTGTCCTACCTCCAGCCGGCCGAGACGCGACCCGATCTGGTGAAGGCGATGTGCGCGACAGACAAGGTCGTCCCCTATTTCGACCTGTCGTTCCAGCACGCGTCGAACGCCGTCCTGCGCCGCATGCGGCGGTTCGGCGATCCCGACTCCTTCCTCGCGCTGATCGACTCGGTGCGCTCTCTCGCGCCCACCGCCGGCATCCGGTCGAACGTGATCATGGGCTTCCCTGGCGAGACCGAGGCCGACGTGGAGATCGTCCACGACTTCCTCGGCGCCGCACGCCTCGACGCGATCGGGGTGTTCGGCTATTCCGACGAGGACGGCACCGAGGCCGCGCGCCTGCCCGGCAAACTCGACGACGACGAGATCGAGGCTCGCCGGGCGGCGACGGCCGACCTCGCCACGGAGTTGGTCGACCAGCGGGCCGAGGAACGCATCGGGGAGCGCGTCCGCGTGCTCGTCGAGACCGTGGGGTCTGCCGACGGGGCGGCCGCGGACGGCGAGATCTGGGGCCGCGCCGCCCACCAGGGTCCCGAGGTCGATGGGCAGTGCCTCCTGACGGGGGCCCCTGTCTCGGTCCGACCCGGTATGTTCGTTGATGCCGACGTCATCGGCAATGACGGAGTGGACCTGCGCGTGGAGGTGCGATGAGTGAGACGGCGACCGGGCGTGTGTCGCAGGTCAACGTGCCGAACGTCCTCACCGGCCTGCGGCTTCTCGTGGTGCCCGTCTTCGCCTGGATGCTGCTGAGCCATCCGCAGGACCCGACCTGGCGATATGCGACGACGATCGTGTTCGTCCTGGCGATCCTCACCGACCTCGTCGACGGGTGGTGGGCGCGCCGGTTCAACATGGTGACCAACTTCGGCAAGATCGCCGACCCCATCGCCGACAAGGCGCTGACCGGCATGGCGTTCGTCGGTCTCAGCGTGCTCGGCGAGCTCTCGTGGTGGGTCACCGGCGTGATCCTGCTGCGCGAATGGGGCATCACCGTGATGCGCTTCTTCCTGCTGCGCCGCGGCATCGTGCTCGCCGCCAGTCGCGGCGGCAAGCTCAAGACCGTCACCCAGGCCGTCGCCCTCGGCCTCTATCTGCTGCCCCTGGTGCCGTACGCGTGGGGCGAGCCGATCTCGACCGCCGTCCTGCCGGAGATCGGGTCATGGATCGTCATGGCGATCGCGGTCATCGTCACGGTGGTCACCGGGATCGACTACGTCCGCGGCGCGTTCGACGACCACGAGGACTGAGCCGTGGCCATCGCCCAGGAGGTCGTGCGGGCGTACGCCTCGGCGGGGCTCACCGTCGCGACGGCGGAGTCGCTGACGGGCGGCCTGCTGGGGGCGACGATCACCGCGGTTCCCGGCGCCTCGGCGGTCTATCGGGGCGGCCTCATCGTGTATGCGACCGACGCCAAGGCCACGGTCGGAGGCCTGGACGCGGTCGGCCTGGGCGAGCACGGGGCCGTCTCGGCCTGGACGGTCGAAGGCCTCGCGCGGTCGGTGGCGGAACGTTTCGGGTCTGATGTGGGGGTCGCACTGAGCGGGGTCGCGGGCCCCGACGCTCAGGAGGGATGGCCCGCCGGCACGGTGTGGCTGGGCTGGGCGTACGCCGGCACGAGCGGCAGCACGCTGCTGCGGCTCGACGGCGACCGGGCCGCGATCCGGACCGCGGCGGTCGAAGCCGCACTGGGACGGCTGCTGGCCGCGGCGCCGGCCTGAGGCTTCACCGGCGGTCGTGCGCGGGAATATGAGCGACACGCGAATCCTTGAGTGGAAAGGACTCCCGCCGTGCGACCCCGCCCGGTAGAGTCGAGCCCATGAAGGAGGTGCGAGGCCGATGCTGATGCGCGAGATCGTCGGAGAGACGCTGCGCGAGGAGCGTGCCGCCCAGGGACGAACCCTGCGCGAGGTGTCGTCGCTCGCCCGTGTGAGCCTGGGCTACCTGTCCGAGGTGGAGCGCGGCCAGAAAGAGGCCTCCAGCGAGTTGCTCGCCGCCATCTGCGGGTCCCTCGACCTACCGCTGTCCACGCTCCTGATGGTCGTCAGCGAGAAACTGACGGGGGCCGAGCAGGCCGCACCGGTGCGCGCCGCGGCCTGAGTCACGGCCCCACGTTCTCCGAGCGAAGCCGTCTGCGGCCGAGTCGAGGAGAGTCACCGCCTCAGCCGCATGCCCTGGGGCGTCATCGCGAATCCCGCCGCCTCCAGCCCCACCTTCGCCGGCGCATGCTCGAACACGTGGGCCCCGTCGACCTTCTCGACGGTCACGCCGGTCGTGAGCCCCCCACGCACCGCGTCGCCCAGCGCTGTCAGGGCCGCGGCCAGATCGCCCTCCTCGCCGTGGAACGTCAGCAGCGTGCGCGCGCCCCGCTCCACATAACAGGCCAACCGGCCGTCCACCAGGACGACGAGCGCGCCCGGCTTGCGGCCGGGCCGGTGGTTGGTCGAGCCCGCGGGCCACTCCAGGGCCGCGCCGTAGGCGTTCGCCGGGTCGGTCGCCGCCAGCACCACCGCGCCCGTCGGGCCCTGGTCGCGGAGGCGGTCGACCGTCGCCGAGGCCGCGAACTGGGCCGCTCCCAGCCCGTCGACGAAATAGCCCCGCAGGCACTGGCCGCTCTCCTCGAGCTTCGACAGGCCCCGATAGGCCGGCGAGAACGAGCTGTCGGGCTGCTCGGTCAGCACGCTGCCGCGGGTCAGCACGCCATAGCGGTCGAGCTGCACCAACAGCCGCTCGGCCTCGTCGCGCGCCGTGGCCCCCGTCGTCGCCGACCAGCGGCCTCCCGTCGCCGGGGCCGAGGGCGGGCGTACGCCCCGCCGCGTCGACCGCAGCATGCCGGAACGCGAGCGGGGACGCGGCGTGCGGGGGGCCTTCAACGCCCCGTCGGCCGCCAGGGCGCGCACCGGCGCGAACGTGTCGGCGCGGACGCGGCCCGACCACACCAGGGCCCAGAGCCCGCGCATCCACTCGTCGCGCGAGAGTTCGGGGAGCCCATCGCCGCGGGTGAGGTCGTCGAACCACCACCCGCCTCCGGACTCGAGGCGCTCCCACAGGCTCTGGGCCGCGGGCGACTCGGGCAGGTCGCGGTGGACCGGCGCGACCCAGTCACGCGGCCACAGGCACACCCAGCCGTCCTGGGTGCCGATCGCCCCGTCGCCGGTCCACACGACCTCGCCGGCGGCCAGCAGCTCGTCGAGCAGCGCGGGGGCGTAGTCGCGGACGCGCGCGGGGAGGACCACCTGCTCGACCATGCTGGCGGGGAGCGCGACGCCCGCCAGGGCCTCGACCGCCGTGAGGACCCCGTCGAGGCCGCGGCCGTCGCCGCCGACGCCCTGCCACGCGGGGAGGAATCGGGCGTACGCGCTCTGGTCGACGGGCTCGACCGCGGCGCGCAGCCGGGCGAGCGTGCGGCGCTTGATCAGGGCGAGCACGCGGTGGTGGCAGAACTGGTGGTCGCGACCCTCGCCCACGAAGTGGCCGCGCACGAGCGTGCCCTCGTCGGCCAGCCGCTGGCACGCGGACGTGACGACCGCGGTGCCGAGACCATAACGGCTCGCCACGGCCGCCGGCACGAACGGCCCGTGGGTGCGGGCCCAGCGCAGCACGAGGTCGGCGATGGGGTCACCGTCGACCACCTCGACGCCGAACCCGGGTGGGGCCGGCACGCCGAGTCCGTCGTGGAGACGCGGGAGGTCGTCGACGGTGGCGACCATCGGGGTCGCGTTGATGCGGACCTCGACCAGACGCCGCTCGGCCACCAGCGCGGCGGTGGACTTCGCGACATCGCCGTCGAATCGCGCGCCGAGCTCTGCGGGAGTGAACGGGCCGGCCGTGCGGACGAGGTCGAACAACTGCTCGGTGGTCGACGCGAGGCGGCCGGTGGCCAGCGACTGGAGCTCCGACTCGACCTCGGCGACCACCTCGGGGTCGAGCCCGAGGTCGAGGGCATCGGTGCCGAGCAGCTCGGCCAGCAGCCCGGGGTCGAGGCTCAGCGCGGCGGCCCGCTTCTCGGCGAGCGGGGCGTCGCCCTCATACATGAACTCGCCGACATAGCCGAAGAGCAGCGACCGCGCGAAGGGGGACGCCTCGCGGGTCTCGACCTCGACGACCGTCACCTCACGCGAGGCGATGCGCCGCTGCACGGCGATCAGCTCGGGCAGGTCGAACACGTCGTGCAGGCACTCGCGCATGGTCTCGAGCACGATGGGGAAGTCGGGGTAGCGCGCGGCGACCGCCAACAGTTGGGCGGCGCGCATGCGCTGCTGCCACAGGGGCGAGCGGGACCGGGGGTCGCGGCGAGGGAGGAGCAGCGCGCGGGCGGCCGCCTCGCGGAAGCGGCTGGCGAACAGGGCCGACCCGCCCACCTCGTCGATGACCAGCCGCTCCAGTTCGTCGGGGTCGATCACGACCAGGTCGGCGCCCGGGGGATCGGCGTCGGTGTCGGGGACGCGGATCACGAGTCCGTCGTTGGTGGCCGAGGCGTGGACCTCGCGTCCGTCGTCACGAGCGCGGCGCTCGATCGCCAGTGCCCACGCCGACAGCACGGGCGTGCCGAGCGCCGAGTGGAGGCAGAGCCGCCAGTCCCCGAGCTCGTCGCGGAAGCGCTCGAGCACCAGCGCGCGGTCGGTCGGGAGTTGGCCCGTGGCGCTCACCTGCTCGTCGAGGTAGGCGAGCAGGTTGGTCGCGGCCCGATCATCGAGTCCCGCGCCCTCCAGACGGGGCCGCGCGCCGCCGCGGTCTGCGGCGATCTCGCGCAGGAAGGCGCCGTGGGCCACCCCCAACTCGGCGGGCCGGCCCGGGGAGTCCCCGGTCCAGAACGGCAGGCGCCCCGGAGCCCCCGGGGCGGGGGACACCTGCACCTGGTCGTGGGTGATGGCCTCGATGCGCCACGAGGAGGTGCCGAGGGTGAAGACGTCGCCCACGCGCGACTCGTAGACCATCTCCTCGTCGAGCTCGCCGACCCGGCGCGCGGACCCCTCGCCGACGAGGAACACGCCGAACAGGCCGCGGTCGGGAATGGTGCCGCCCGAGGTCGTGGCCAGCCGCTGGGCACCGGGGCGCCCGCGCAGCACGCCGGCCTCCCGGTCCCACACCAGACGCGGGCGCAGCTCGGCGAAGTCCTCGCTCGGATAGCGGCCGGCCAGCATGTCCAGCACGCCCTCGAACGCGCTGCGGGGCAGGGTCGTGAAGTGCGCGGAGCGCCGCACCAGCGCGAAGAGGTCGTCCACGCCGATGTCGTCGAGCGCCGTGATGGCGACCACCTGCTGGGCGAGGACGTCGAGCGGGTTGGCCAGGTCACGCACCTGCTCGATGCGGCCCTCGCGCATGAGTTCGACGACAAGCGCCGACTCGACGAGGTCCCCGCGGTGGTCGGGGAAGAACACGCCCGCCGAGACCGCCCCGACCTGGTGGCCGGCGCGGCCGACCCGCTGGAGCCCGCTCGCGACCGAGGGGGGCGCGGCGACCTGGATGACCACGTCGACCGCGCCCATGTCGATGCCGAGCTCGAGGCTGGACGTGGCGACGACGCACGGCAGTCGTCCGGCCTTGAGGTCGGCCTCGACGTGGGCGCGCTGCTCCTTCGACACCGAGCCGTGGTGGGCCCGGGCGACCACGGGCGCCACCGTGTCGTCGACACCGTGAGACGTTCCCGACTGGGCCATCACCTGCGCCGGTGGGGCGACGTCGTCGGACACCTCGAGCCCGAGTCGCTCGGCATGGAGTTCGTTGAGGTGGGCGGTCAGCCGCTCCGCCAACCGCCGTGAGTTGGCGAAGACGATGGTCGAGCGGTGGGACTCCACGATGTCGAGGATGCGCTCCTCGACGTGGGGCCAGATGGAGCGATCGCGGGGGTCGGTCGGTGCTTCGGGACCCCCGCCCACGGGGCTGCCGGAACCCTCCCGCGGCGTCCGGCTCGCGGCGGGATCGGCCATGTCGTCGACGGGCACGACCACCCGAAGGTCCCACCGCTTCACAGCAGGCGGGGCCACGATCGTCACGGGCTCGGTCGGGTGCAGGAACGATGCCACGCGCTCGGGCGGGCGTACTGTCGCGGACAGGCCGATGCGCTGGATCGGGTGGTCGACCTGGGCGGCCAGCCGCTCGAGGGTGAGCGCGAGATGGGCGCCGCGCTTGGTCGCGGCCAGCACGTGGATCTCGTCGAGGATGATCGTGTCGACCTGGCGCAGGGACTCGCGGGCCTGGGAGGTCACCATCAGGAACAGCGACTCCGGCGTCGTGATGAGGATGTCCGGCGGCTTCGTCACCAGCCGCCGACGGTCGGCCGCGGAGGTGTCACCGGAGCGTACGCCGACCCGGATCTCGGGCGCGTCGGCGCCGAGGCGGGCGGCGGCGTTGGCGATGCCGCGCAGGGGCGCGGTGAGGTTGCGCTCGACGTCGACGGCCAGGGCCTTGAGGGGCGACACGTAGAGGACGCGGGGGCCCGCCGCCTCGGGTCGCGGGGTGTGGGCCAGCCGATCGAGTGCCGCCAGGAAGGCGGCCAGGGTCTTGCCGGAGCCGGTGGGGGCGATGACCAGCGCGTGGCGCCCCGCGGCGATCGCCGCCCAGGCGTCGGCCTGGGCGGGGGTCGGCCCGGCGAACGACGCCCGGAACCACGCCTGGGTGGCCTCGCCGAAATGGGCCAGCGGATCGGTCATGCGCCCCATTGTGGCGGGCGCGTCCGACAATCTCGACCAAGGCCGGGTCGAGGGGCCCGACGTGCCGGTTCGGCCGCCCGCGCGAGGGTGAACACCCCACGTCACGGGACCGGGACGGTAGGATCTCCGGCACTGCTGGGCAACGATGCCGGGGCGGAGGGGATCATGGCGCGCGAGAACAGGGCGCAGGGCGGCGCGGCCGACGACGGACGCGCACGCGGCGAGGGCCAGCTCGTCGACGAACAGCAGTTGATCGAGCGGGCACTGGCCCGCGTCCGTGCGGAGGCGGGCCTGTCGGTCACCTTCATCGGCGTGGTGAGCCGCGAACAGGACCGGCTCCACCTCAATGCCTTCGCCGGGGATGTCCAGGGCGCGCTGCGCGGGCTGTCGGTCGGGTTCGGGACCGGCATCGGCGGCAAGGCCGCCTCGCTGCGCCGCCCCATGGCCGTGGAGAACTACGTGGGTGCCGAGCGCATCAGTCACCACTACGACCACGTGATCCGCGCCGAGCGGCTCCAGTCCGTCCTGGCCGTCCCGATCGTGGTCGGACGGCGGGTCCGCGCCGTCCTCTATGGCGCCACGCGCGAATCAGCCAGTCTGGGCGAGCGTACGCTCCGCCTGGCGGCCGAAGGGGCGCGCGAACTCGAACAGCAGCTCGCCGTGAACGCCGCCCTGACCGCCCAGGTCGCCCACGCCCGCGACATCGTCCTGGGGGCGGGCCCGGTGCCCGTCGGTGACCACCGGGGAGCCGAGTGGGAGGCCGTCCGGGAGGCCTTCGCCCGCCTCCGGGTCGTGGCCGCGACGTGCGACGACCCGGTGTTGCGCGCCGAGTTGGTCGACCTGGCGGGGACGCTGTCTGACGGCGGCCAGCCACCGCCCGCCGACCTCCGCCTCACCGCCCGTGAGGTGGACGTGCTCTCGTGCATCGCGCAGGGCCAGTCGAACGCCGAGGTCGCCGCCCGGCTGGCCCTCAGCGCGGAGACGGTGAAGAGCTACCTCCGCTCGTCGATGCGCCGGTTGGGGGCGTCATCGCGCTGGGAGGCCGTGGTCGCCGCCCGCCGCGCGGGCCTGTTGCCCTGAGCCGCCGGCGCGCGCGAGGCGTCCCTTCCGCGGTGGCCTAGACTGCCCGCGTGACCGAGACCGAGTTGTGGCGCCGCCTGCGCACCCACCTGGGCGAGGCGTACGCCGGCGTCTGGGCGGAGCAGGTCACGCTCGCCGACCTCGCGACCCGGACGGTGGTCGAAGCCCTCGCCGACGGCGTTCCGGCGAAGGCGGTGTGGCGCGCGGTGCGGGTGCAATTGGAGCTCCCGGCCTCCGAGCGCTGAACGTTCGCGCGACACGCCGCGGGCGAAGGTGCGACTTCGAACACGTGTTCGGTAAGTTATCCACTGTCGGGAACGACCTCGAAGCTCTGTCCACAGGCGGGGGTCGCTCGTGAACAATTGTCAGAGCCCGTCCCTAATGTCGGGGGCACCAGTCGACACACCCCCTCAGCGGGACCCAGAAAGGAAGCCACCATGGCTGTTGCAGATCGCGAGAAGGCCCTCGAAACCGCCCTGTCCCAGATCGAGAAGCAACACGGCAAGGGCTCGATCATGCGGCTCGGCGAAGACACGCGTGCCCCCATCGAGACGATCCCCACCGGCTCCATCGCGCTCGATGTCGCGCTCGGCATCGGCGGGCTGCCGCGCGGCCGCGTGGTCGAGATCTATGGCCCCGAGTCCAGCGGCAAGACGACGGTCGCGCTCCACGCGATCGCCAGCGCCCAGGCCCAGGGCGGCATCTGCGCGTTCATCGACGCCGAGCACGCCCTCGACCCCGAATACGCCCAGAAGCTCGGCGTCGACACCGATGCGCTGCTGGTGAGCCAGCCCGACAACGGCGAGCAGGCGCTCGAGATCGCCGACATGCTCGTCCGCTCGGGCGCCCTCCACCTGATCGTCATCGACTCGGTTGCGGCGCTGACGCCCCGCGCCGAGATCGAGGGCGAGATGGGTGACTCCCACGTGGGCCTGCAGGCCCGCCTGATGTCGCAGGCGCTGCGCAAGATGACCGGCGCGCTGAGCGGCGCCGGCACCACGGCGATCTTCATCAACCAGCTGCGCGAGAAGATCGGCGTCATGTTCGGCTCGCCCGAGACCACGACCGGTGGCCGCGCGCTGAAGTTCTATTCGTCGGTCCGCCTCGACGTGCGTCGCATCGAGACGCTGAAGGACGGCACCGACATGGTCGGCAACCGCACGCGCGTGAAGGTCGTGAAGAACAAGGTGGCGCCGCCGTTCAAGCAGGCCGAGTTCGACATCCTCTACGGCCAGGGGATCTCCCGCGAGGGTTCGCTGATCGACATGGGGGTGGAGCACGGCATCATCCGTAAGGCAGGGGCGTGGTTCACCTACGAGGCCGACCAGCTGGGTCAGGGCAAGGAGAACGCCCGCACCTACCTGAAGTCCAATCCCGACGTCGCCAACGAGATCGAGAAGAAGATCAAGGAGAAGCTCGGCATAGGCCCGCAGCTCGACGTGCCCGCCGGGGTCGATCCGGTCACCGGCGAGGTCGACTTCTGATCGTGGCCGAGAACGCTCCCGAGGCCGACCCCGAGGAGGTCGCGCGCCAGATCGTGCTGCGCCAGCTCACGATGCAGGCGCGGACGCGCCACGAGCTCGCCGAGACCCTGCGCAGGAAGGGGGTCCCGGGGGAGGCGGCCGAGCGCGTGCTCGACCGCATGGACGAGGTCGGACTCGTGGACGACGCGCGTTTCGCCGCGTCGTGGGTGGAGTCGCGCCAGCAGCGGCGTCACCTGTCGCGGCGGGCCCTGCGTCAAGAGCTCGGCCGCAAGGGGGTCGATCGCGACGTGATCGACGAGGCCATGGCTGAGGTCGGCTCCGACGACGAGCGCGAGGCCGCGCTGGCCCTGGCCGAGAAGAAGCTGCGTTCCATGGGTGGGCTCGATCCGGTCGTCCAGCGTCGGCGCCTTGCGGGAGCCCTTGCCCGCAAGGGTTTCGGCCCGTCCACGACGAGTTCGGTGCTCGCCGAGGTGATGGCGACCGACCCGTCCGACGAGGCCTTCGGCTGAGCCCGCCCGTGGTTCGCCCGTGACCGCGCGTCGTTTGGTCGTGGGCCCGCCGCGCGACTAGGTTCGAGTCCCCGGCGGACGCCGGGTGCGCGTGAAGAGGAGTGGCCATGTCGGGTGCCGAGATCGTCCAGCTGGTCCTGCTCGCGGTGGTGCTCGCGGGAGTCCTCGTGGTCTTCCGCAGCGTCCGCCGCAGCCGCGAGCTGGCTGCGACGGAAGACTCGGAGCGCGCCCGAGCCCTGGCCGGGGTGCGCGACCGCGCCGAGGCGGGCGCCGCCGAGCTGCGGTCGCGGGCCGACGCCGAGGCGTCGGAGATCCGGCGTGCGGCCGAGGCGTACGCGGCGGAGCTGCGGGCGCGGGGTCAGGAGCAACTCGCCGAGGCCGAGCGCGTCCGCAGCGCGGCGGAGGCCGATCGGGTCGAGGCCAAGAACCGGCGCGACAGCGAGCTGACGCGCTTCCACCAGCAGTTGGTCGGCGAGCGCACCGAGCACGGGACGCGCATGGAGACCGAGCGCGCGGAGCTCCGCGACCGCGTCGCAGCGGCCGACCGCCGCGAGGCCAGGCTGGCGGAGCGCGAGGATCGGCTCGACGCCGAGGCGAAGGTCGTGGGGGAGCGTCTGGCCGCCCTTGCGGCGCAGCGCGAGGAGGCCGAGCGTGTCATGGAGCGGGCGCGCGCCGCCGAGGGCGAGCGTCTGGCCGAGCTCGAGCGTGTCGCTGGGCTCAGCGCCGACGACGCCCGCGCCGAACTGGTCGCCTCGGCCGAGCACGATGCCAAGCGGCAGGCCCTCGTGGTGGCCCGCGACATCGAGGCCGCGGCCCGCCGCGATGCCGAGCCGCGGGCGCGGAAGATCATCGTCCAGGCCATCCAGCGCCTCGCCGCCGAACAGACGGCGGAATCGGTGGTGTCGACGGTCGAGCTGCCGTCCGATGACATGAAGGGCCGCATCATCGGCCGAGAGGGCCGCAACATCCGCACCTTCGAGCAGGTCACGGGCGCGAACGTGATGATCGACGACACTCCCGGAAGCGTCCTGCTCTCGTGCTTCGACCCCGTGCGCCGCGAGGTGGCGCGGCTGGCGTTGAACGACTTGGTCGCCGACGGTCGCATCCATCCCGCCCGCATCGAGGAGGCCCACGAACGGGCCCAGCGCCAGGTCGAGGAGCGCTGCCTCCGAGCGGCTGAGGATGCCGTGGCCGAGATGGGCATCACCGACCTCGATCCCGGCCTGCTCCCCACGATCGGGGCGCTGCGCTATCGCACGTCGTACGGCCAGAACGTGCTCAAGCACCTCGTCGAGTGCGGCCATCTCGCCGCACTGATGGCGGGCGAACTGGGGCTCGACGTCGCGACGTGCCGACGCGCGGCCTTCCTCCACGACATCGGCAAGGCCCTGACCCACGAGGTCGAGGGCACCCATGCGATCGTCGGTGCCGACCTGGCGCGCCGCTTCGGCGAACACCCCGACATCGTCCACGCCATCGAGGCCCATCACAACGAGGTCGAGCCCCGCACCGTGGAAGCGATCCTGACCCAGGCCGCCGATGCGATCTCTGGCGGGCGCCCGGGCGCCCGGCGCGAATCGCTGGAGGCCTACATCAAGCGGCTCGAGCGGCTCGAGGAGATCGCCGCGGCCCACGACGGGGTCGAGAAGGTGTTCGCGATGCAGGCCGGGCGGGAGATCCGCGTCATGGTGTCACCGGGTCAGGTGGACGACGTGGATGCCCAGGTGATGGCCCGCGACATCGCGGCCCAGATCGAGGACGAGCTGACCTATCCCGGCCAGATCCGAGTCACCGTGGTGCGCGAGTCGCGGGCCACGGAAGTGGCCCACTGACTCAGGCCTCGTTCGCCGCAGCCTCGTTCTGCAGGTCGAGGTGACCCGACGTGCGCTTGGCGAGCTTCTTCTCGAGCCACTGCGCGACGGTGGTGAGCACATAGTTGACGATCACGAAGATGACCCCCACCACGATGAAGGTGACGATGGTGTTGCTGCGTCCGGACGCGAGGGTCTGCCCGGCGCGGAGCAGCTCGGGATAGCTGATCATGTAGCCGAGCGCCGTGTCCTTCAGGACCACGACGAGCTGGCTCACCAGGGAGGGCAGCATCGCGGTGATCGCCTGGGGCAGCAGGATCGTCGCGAGGGTCTGGCCGCGCGTCAGCCCGATCGCCAGCCCCGCCTCACCCTGCCCCTTGGGGAGGGAGTGGACGCCGGACCGGATGAGCTCGGCGATGACGCACGAGTTGTAGAGCGTCAGTCCCGTGACAACGCCGGCGAGTGTGAGCGCGAAGCCGCTCAGCAGCCCCAGGTTGAGATAGAGGTAGTAGGAGAACAGCATCATCATGAGCACCGGCACCGCACGGAAGAACTCGATGAACATGGTGACGGGAACACGGATGGCGGCGATCTGTGACAGTCGGCCCGCCCCCAGGAGGATGCCGAGCACGCCGGCCAGCAGGACCGAGATGACCGCGGCCTGCAGGGTGCCGATGAGACCGGGCACGAGGTATTGCGTCCAGGTGTCGGCCTCGGTGAACGGCGCCCACTTCTCGGGCCCGAGTTGGCTGCTCATGCCCCAGACCACCAGGGCGAGCACGGCCAGCAGGACGACGACGGAGATCGCCGTCAGCAGGGTGTTGCGGCGACGGGCCCGGGGGCCGGGCGCGTCGAACAGGACGCTCTGGGCACTCATCGCTGCACCGCCAGTTTCTGGGACCACCGGGTGAACAGCAGCCCGATGGGGAGGGTGAGGATCACGAAGAACAGGGCCATGATGGCGAAGATCAGCAGGATCAGGTCGGCTCGCTGCTCGATCATGTCCCTCATCACGTAGGAGGCTTCGGCGACGCCGATCGTGGCGACGACCGTGGTGTTCTTGGTCAGGGCGATCAGGGTGTTGCCCAGCGGGGCGATGGCTCCACGGAAGGCCTGGGGGAGGACGACCTCCGAGAGCGACTGGCGGAAGTCCAGGCCGATCGCGCGGGCCGCCTCCGCCTGGCCGAGGGGGACGGTGTTGACGCCGGAACGCAGGGCCTCGGCGACGAAGCTCGCGTGGTAGACGGCGAGGGCGACGACACCCCAGAAGAAGTTCGGCATCCAGATCTGTGCGCCGCTCCAGCTCTTGAACGGGTTGAGACCCATCGTGTTGAGGAACCCCAGGGCGCAGAAGGCCACGATCAGGGTCAGCGGTGTGTTGCGCACGATGTTCACATACAGCGTGCCGAGCTTCTGGAGGAACGGCACGGGCGACACCCGCGCGATGGCCACCACGGTGCCGATCAGCAGCGAGCCCAACGCCGACAGCACGGTGAGGCCGATCGTCATCACGAAGGCCCACAGGATGTCGTCGCCGTATTCGCTGAAGAGTTCGCTCACTCCAGACACGGTTCTCCCAACGGGTCGATAAGGGTCACAGCACGGTCGATAGGGGCACAGCACGGGGTGGGGCGTACGCGTACGCCCCACCCCGCACAGGTGGATCAGGCGCAGGCCTCGGCCTTGGGCGGGTTGGTCGAGGTGTCCGGCTTGAAGCCCGACTGGCCCACCGTCTTGTCGAGGGCCTTCTGCCACTCGCCCGACGACTGCATCTTCCCCAGAGCGGTGTTGACCTTGTTGCAGGTCTCGACATCGCCCTTCTTGATGCCGACGCCGTACTTCTCCGTGGAGAAGGGCTTGCCGACGACCTTGAGCTTGCCCTTGTACTGCGGCTGGGCGGCGTAGCCCGCGAGGATCACGTTGTCGGTGGTCACCGCGTCCACGGCGCCCGACGACAGGGCCTCCACACACTTGGAGTACGTGTCGTACTCCTGCAGCTGGACGTCCTTCGCGTACTTGTCCTTGATGTTCTTCGCCGGGGTCGAGCCCGCGACAGAGCACAGCTTCTTGCCGTTCATCGTCTCGGGTCCGGCGATGGTCGAATCCGACTTCACGAGCAGGTCCTGGCCGGCGATGAAGTAGGGGCCGCCGAACGAGATCTTCTGCTTGCGGGTGTCGGTGATGGAGTAGGTCGCGAAGATCATCTTGACCTGGTCGCCCTGGAGCATCGTCTCGCGCTGGGCCGAGGGGGTCTCGACGAACTGGATCTTCGCCGGGTCGTAGCCCAGCTCCTTCGCGACGTATTTCGCGACCTCGACGTCGAAGCCGGTGTAGTTCGCACCTTCCTTGAGACCGAGGCCGGGCTGGTCGAACTTGATGCCGATCTTCACGGCCTCGCCGCTGCCGCCGGAGGCGTTGCCACCCGGGTTGGCGGGCTGGGCGCCCGGGGTGGTGTTGCAGGCGGCCATGCCGGCCGTCAGGACGAGGCCGGCCGTGGCGGCCAGCAGCTTGCGGGTCGAGGTCATGGTTCCTCCGGTGCTTTCGTTGGTGAGTGGATCAGCGTGTGGATGGATCAGTGGGTGAGGATCTTGGACAGGAAGTCCTTGGCGCGATTGCTCTGCGGGTTGGTGAAGAACGGCTCGGGCTCGTTCTCCTCGACGATCTGTCCGTCGGCCATGAACACGACGCGGTCGGCGGCCTTGCGGGCGAACCCCATCTCGTGGGTGACCACGACCATGGTCATGCCCTGCTCCGCGAGGTCGACCATCACGTCCAGGACCTCGTTGACCATCTCGGGGTCGAGCGCCGAGGTGGGCTCGTCGAACAGGATGACCTTTGGGTTCATGGCCAGGGCGCGCGCGATGGCGACGCGCTGCTGCTGGCCGCCCGAGAGCTGGGCGGGGTATTTGCTGGCCTGGTTGGCGACGCCGACGCGCTCCAGCAGCTTCATGCCGTGGTCCTTGGCATCCTTGGGCGAGAGGCGGCGTACTTTCTGGGGGCCCAGCGTCACGTTCTCGAGGATCGTCTTGTGGGCGAAGAGGTTGAACGACTGGAACACCATGCCGACGTCGGCGCGCAGGCGGGCGAGCTCCTTGCCCTCCGACGGCAGCTCGTTGCCGTCGATCGTGATGGAGCCGGAGTCGATGGTCTCGAGTCGGTTGATCGTGCGGCACAGCGTCGACTTGCCGGAGCCCGACGGGCCCAGGACGACGACGACCTCACCCTTGCCGATGGTGAGGTTGATGTCCTTCAACACGTGCAACGGGCCGAAGTGCTTGTCGACATTCGTCATGGCGACGATGGGCTCGCGGGCGGCCCGCGGCGCCGCGTGGGCGGGCGTCGGGTCCTGCACGGGTCCGGAGTCGTCGATCGGGGTGTGCGCCATGGCTGAGACAGTAGAGCATTCCCCGCCCGGAGAACCCGTCTGACGCGTTCCGATTGGGTTACGACTGACTCCCGGTCGGGCCGGCGGGGCGTACGCCGCCGCGGCTGTCGAACAGGGATGGCGGGGTAGGATGTGCGGGCCATGTCGATCGATACCCGCATCCTGCCCACGCCCGCCGCGACCCCAGCCGAGGGTGCGCCGCGGCGCACCTATGAGGTGCGGACCTACGGCTGCCAGATGAACGTCCACGACTCCGAGCGCATCTCGGGGCTGCTCGAGGACGCGGGCTATGCGCGCGCCGAGAAGGGCACCGACGCCGACGTGGTCGTCTTCAACACCTGCGCGGTGCGCGAGAACGCCGACAACCGCCTCTACGGCAACCTCGGCCACCTGTTCTCGGTCAAGGAGACCAAGCCCGACATGCAGATCGCCGTGGGCGGCTGCATGGCCCAGAAGGACCGCGACACCGTCGTGAAGCGCGCGCCCTGGGTCGACGTCGTGTTCGGCACCCACAACGTCGGCTCCCTTCCGACGCTGCTGGAGCGGGCGCGCGTCGAGCAGCAGGCCCAGGTCGAGATCAAGGAGGCGCTCGAGACCTTCCCGTCGAACCTGCCGACCCGACGCGAGTCGGCGTACGCGGCCTGGGTCTCGGTGTCGGTGGGCTGCAACAACACGTGCACGTTCTGCATCGTGCCGGCGCTGCGCGGCAAGGAGACCGACCGCCGGCCGGGCGACATCCTCCGCGAGATCGAGGCGCTCGTCGCCGAGGGCGTCCAGGAGGTGACGCTGCTGGGGCAGAACGTGAACGCGTACGGCGTGGAGTTCGGCGACCGGCAGGCGTTCGCGAAGCTGCTGCGCGCGTGTGGCCAGATCGACGGGCTCGAGCGCGTGCGGTTCACCTCGCCCCACCCGAAGGACTTCACCGACGACGTGATCGCGGCGATGGCGGAGACCCCGAACGTGATGCCGCAGCTGCACATGCCGCTGCAGTCGGGCTCCGATCGCGTGCTGAAGGCGATGCGCCGTTCCTATCGCAGCGAGCGGTTCCTCGGCATCCTCGACCGCGTGCGCGAGGCCATGCCCGAGGCCGCCATCACCACCGACATCATCGTGGGCTTCCCCGGCGAGACCGAGGAGGACTTCGCCGAGACGCTGCGCGTGGTCGAGGCGGCCCGGTTCTCGGCGGCGTTCACGTTCCAGTATTCGATCCGGCCGGGGACGCCGGCGGCCACGATGCCGGACCAGGTGGCGAAGCCCGTGGTGTCGGAGCGCTATGAGCGCCTGCTCGCGCTGGTCAACGACATCTCGCGCGTGGAGAACGAGAAGCTCGTCGGCGCCGAGGTCGAGGTCATGTTCGCCGACGGCGAGGGCAAGAAGGACGCCGCGACCCGGCGCATGTCGGGCCGCGCCCGCGACAACCGCCTCGTGCACGTGGCGGTGCCCGACGACCCGGCGCTGCGGCCGCGGCCGGGCGACATCGCGTACGCGACCATCGACCACGCGGCTCCCCACCACCTCAACGCCGACGGCGGCATCCGCGGGCTGCGGCGTACGCGCGGTGGCGACGCGTGGGAGGCGCGACGCACGGCCCCGAAGCCGACCGTGGGCCTCGGCATTCCGGGCGTGGGACGCCCGGAGCCGAAGCCCACGGTGGGAGGCTGCAACGCCTGACCGGCGTCAGCGCGGGGGCTGGGTGCCGTTCGGGCCGAAGCCGGGCTCGTTCTCCGGCGAGCCGAGGCCCATGCCTTCCTGACCGGGCGTCGGGTCACCGGCGCGCTGGTCGAGGTGGGGCTCGCCACCGGGCTGGAAGCCCTGGTCCTGCTGGCCGGAGCCCTGGTCCTGCTCGTTGTCGACGGGGGCCCCGTCGACGCCGCTGCCGGGCTGGTTGAGGTCGGGGTTCTGGCCCGGTGCGGGCTCGACGGGGTCGGACGCCTGGCCGCCGCCGTACTGCTGCTTGAGGAAGTCCTGGCCGCGGTCGACGTGCTCGGCGTGCTTGCCGCCGGTGCGCTGGTCGAGCAGGTCGCCGGCCTTGTCGACGGCGGTGTCCACGTGCTTCTCGTTGCCACGGATCATGTCCCTGGCCTTGTCGAAGATGCCCACGATTCGCTCCTTGGGTGTCAGGCTGGCGCCTGGGTGGCTCCTGTGGCGTGCGTCACAGGGATGCCCCCAGACTAGACGTCACCTTGCGACGCAGCCGTGGGGCCCCGACACTGGCGGCGTGGACCGCACCCTGGTGATGATCGGAGCGACCGCGAGCGGGAAGTCGGCGCTCGCGGTGGCGTACGCGCGTCGGCTGGCCGAGCGGGGAGTCGCGGCCGAGGTGGTCAACGCCGACTCGATGCTGGTCTATCGCGGCATGGACATCGGCACGGCGAAGCCGACGGTCGCCGAGCGCGTCGGCGTACCCCATCACCTCGTCGACATCATGGACGTCACCCAGACCGCGTCGGTCGCGGAGTTCCAGACCCTCGGCCGCGCGGCGATCGCCGACTGCCATGCGCGAGGGGTGCTGCCCATCGTGGTCGGTGGCTCGGCGCTCTACACCCGCGCGATCGTGGACGTGTTCGAGTTCCCGGGCACCGACCCCGGCGTACGCGCCCGGTGGGAGGCCGAGCTCGAGCGCGTCGGCGCGGAGGCGCTGCACGCCGAGCTGTCGGCCCGTGCCCCCGAGGTCGCGGCCGACATCCTGCCCGGCAACGGCAGGCGCGTCGTGCGCGCGCTGGAGGTGATCGAGCTGACGGGGCGGTTCACGCCGATCCTCCCGAGGTGGGAGTACGCGCTGCCCGGCGTGGTGCAGGTGGGTCTCGACATCCCGCGCGACGTGATGGACGAGCGCATCGCGCGGCGCGTCGACCAGATGTGGGAGCAGGGCTTCGTGGCGGAGGTCGCGGGGCTGGCGGAGCGGGGCCTGCGTGAGGGCCGCACGGCGTCGCAGGCGCTGGGCTATCGGCAGATCCTCGCGTACCTCGACGGGGAGTGCACCGAGGACGAGGCGCGGGAGGCGACGGTGCGCGGGACCCGGCGGTTCGCCCGCAAGCAGCTCTCCTGGTATCGCCGCGACCACCGCATCGCGTGGTCGCCGGTCGGCCGGGACACCGAGACGATGGCCGCCATCGACCGGGCGCTGGACACGCCGCCGTCGTTGGACACGCGCGACCGCGGGTGAAAGCCTGAAGCCATGCGCAGTTGGACGGTCGCCAAGGGGCACGGCACGGAGAACGACTTCGTCATCATCGCCGACCGCCACGGCATGCTCGACCCCTCGGCCGCCGACGTGCGCTACCTCTGCGACCGCCGCGCCGGCATCGGCGGCGACGGGCTCCTGCGGGCCATCAAGGCCGAGCACATCGCGGAGTGGCACGGCGATCCCGACATCTGGTTCATGGACTACCGCAACGCCGACGGGTCGGTGTCGGAGATGTGCGGCAACGGCGTACGCGTGTTCGCGCGCTTCCTCTCGGAGGAAGGTCTGACGGATGCGCTGACCATCCCGATCGGTACGCGGGCGGGCCTCCGCGAGGCGACGCTCGAGCCCAGCGGCCTGATCCGGGTCGGCATGGGTGCGGTGTCGGTCGACGACCGCGAGGTCGCCGTGACGATCGCCGGGCAGGAACTCGTGGGGACGCCGGCTGACGTGGGCAATCCCCACGTGGTGTGTGTGGTCGACGACGTGGACGCCTACGACCTGACGCGGCAGCCCGCGTACGACCCCGAGGTTTTCCCCGACGGCGTGAACGTCGAGATCATCCAGCCGGCGGGCGAGGGCCGCATCCGCATGCGGGTCCACGAGCGCGGGGTGGGGGAGACGCGGTCGTGCGGGACAGGCACGGTCGCGGCCGCGGCCGTCGCCGCGCGACGCCTCCGCGGCGGTGACACCTGGAAGGTGCACGTGCCCGGCGGGGTGCTGCAGATCGAACTGGGGGAGCAGGCGTACATGACGGGGCCGGCGGTCATCGTCATGCAGGGCACGGTGCAGCTGCCCGACCGCGACGACTGACGGAGGCGTTCGCTGGCTGAGCGAGCGCCAGCGAGTCGAAGCAAACTCCCTCGCGCGATTTCTCGCCGCGTGGGAGAATGGTCGGAATATGACAGCACGCCAGAGCGCCTTCTATTCCTTCGATCCCGCCAACGAGCCGGACGACGACGACCTCCGCGACGGGGCGTTCTCCGACGCCGATGACCCGGACGCGGCCGACCCCGAGGAGGGCGGCTTCGACGGTGACCAGCAGGACCTCATGGACCGCCTGTCGCTCAAGCGCGTGGCCGGCATGTCGACCGAGCTCGACGACATCACCGAGGTCGAATATCGCAAGCTCCTGCTCGAGCGGGTCGTGCTGGTGTCGGTGTGGACCAACGGGTCGGAGGTCGACGCAGAGAACTCCATGGCCGAGCTGAAGCAGCTCGCTGAGACCGCGGGTTCGCAGGTCCTGGAGGGCCTGGTGCAGAAGCGATCGAAGCCTGATCCGGCGACCTACATCGGCCGCGGCAAGGTGGAGGAGGTGCGCGAGGTCGTCATCGCGACGGGCGCCGACACCGTCATCTGCGACGGCGAGCTCGCCCCGGCCCAGCTCAGGAACCTCGAGGACCGCATCAAGGTGAAGGTCGTCGACCGCACCATGTTGATCCTCGACATCTTCGCCCAACACGCGAAGTCGGTGGAGGGCAAGGCCCAGGTCGAGCTGGCCCAGCTGAACTACCTGAAGCAGCGCCTGCGCGGCTGGGGCGGCAACCTGTCGCGCCAGGCCGGCGGTCGGGCGGCCGGCGGTGCCGGCATCGGCGGCCGCGGTCCGGGCGAGACGAAGATCGAGACCGATCGCCGCCGCATCAGCTCCCGCATCGCCCAGCTCCGCGCCAAGCTGCGCGAGATGGACTCGACCCGCGACGCGAAGCGCGCCGAGCGCCGTCGCCACCGCATCCCGTCGGTCGCGATCGTCGGCTACACCAACGCCGGCAAGTCGTCGCTGCTGAACCGGCTCACCGGGGCCGGCGTGCTCGTCGAGGACGCGCTGTTCGCGACCCTCGACCCGACGACGCGCCGGTCGACGACGGGCGACGGCCGGGTCTACACGCTCACCGACACCGTCGGCTTCGTGCGCCACCTGCCGCACGACCTCGTCGAGTCGTTCAAGTCCACGCTCGAGGAGTCGGTCGAGGCCGACCTGCTCGTTCACGTCGTCGACGGGTCGGACGCCGACCCGGAGGGCCAGATCGCGGCCGTACGCACGGTCCTGAACGACATCGGCGCTGGCGATCGCGTCGAGCAGCTGGTGATCAACAAGACCGACCGGGCGACGCCCGAGGCGCTGCAGGCCCTGCGGACGAAGCACCCGGACGCGATCTTCGTGTCGGCGCGGACGGGCGCCGGCATCGGCGAGCTCAAGGAGGTCGTCGACGGGCGCCTGCCGCGGCCGGAGGTCGAGGTGCGCGCCCTCGTTCCCTACGAGCGGGGCGACCTGATCAACCAGATCCACCAGTCGGGCGAGTTCGTCACCAGCGAGCACACGGCCGACGGCACGCGGGTCGTGGCGCGGGTCCACCCCGAGCTGGCTGCGGAGCTGGCGGCGTACGCGGAGTAGGGCGGGCTCGCGCCCCGAGTCCGCGACCGTGGTCGTACGCGGACCGAGCTCTCTCGTGGCTACCTTCGATCCATGACGGAACCGCCGATGATCACGGTCGGTCCTCGCGGCCGCAACCCCTGGCCCATCCGCATCGGGGTCGGCTGCGGAGGGCTGATGGTGCTGTCGTTCCTGCTGGTCGTCGCTGCCGTCGTTCTGTCCTTCGTCTGGGCGAGCATCCCGCACCGGACTGCCGACGGCCGGTGCAAGAGCGACTTCGGCACGAGCTGCACCGAACTGACCCCGCAGTTCATCACCCGCGTCACGGGCATGCACCTGCCGCCAGGGACCGTGATCGAGCAGTCGCGCTACGACAGCTTCCAGGACTGGCACCTGGAGGCGACGTTCCTGGTCCCCGCCCCCGGCGTGGCGCAATGGGAGCAGTCCGTCGCGGGTTGGCCACCTGTCGGAGGATCCGACTGCGGGAAGTTCCCGGGCCGAGGCCCCGCGCGTTGTACGGAGCAGCAGCACGTCGACGCCACCTATCGCCAGTACGCACGGGCCGACCAGTCCGACGGGTCGGTCCTCGTCTGGGTGAGGGTCTTCACCACCTGACCCGAACAGCCCTGTGGATAACCCGGTTCGCGGCCGGAACCGGCGTACGCGGACCTGTAGGTTTGCCGGGTGAGCAAGCCCGCCGACCACCGCGATGTCCTGCAGGCCGCCGTCGACGGGATCGGCGGTGTGACCCGCCCCGGCCAGGGAGCCATGGCCGACGCCATCGCCGAGGCCTTCGAGACCGGCCAGCACCTCCTGGTCCAGGCCGGCACCGGCACCGGCAAGTCGCTGGGCTATCTGGCGCCGGCCCTGACCCGCGTGGCGAACCACCCCAAGGAGCGCGTGGTCGTCGCGACGGCGACGCTGGCGCTGCAGGCCCAGCTGGCCTCCAAGGACATCCCGTCGGCGCTCGAGGCCGTCGAGAAGGCGACCGGGCGCCGGCCGCGCGCAGCGATCCTCAAGGGGCGCAGCAACTACGCGTGTCTCCTGCGCGTGCGCGACCAGGCCGAGGACCAGGACGCGCTGTTGGGTTCCGGTGAGGTCGTCGAGGCTCTGCGGGCCAGCGGCCAGACGTCGGAGTCGGTCGTGGGCGCCGAGGTCCTGGCGCTCCGCGACTGGGCCGAGGGGGAGTTGACCGACGGCGGCCTCGCCGATCGGGACGACGCCCCGACCCACGGCGCGAAGGCGTGGGCGCAGGTCTCGGTGCCCGTACGCGAGTGCCTCGGCGCCCAGCGGTGCCCCTACGGGGAGCAGTGCTTCGTCGAGAAGAGCCGCGAGAAGGCCCGCGAGTCGGACCTGGTGGTCACCAACCACGCGCTGCTGGCGATCGACGCGATGCACGGCGGCACCGCGCTGCCGGAGCACGACCACGTCATCATCGACGAGGCCCACGAGCTGGTGTCGCGCGTGACCGGGGCCGCGAGTGCAGAGCTGAGCCCGCAGCAGGTCGAGCGCGTGGGCCGCCGCGCCACCTCGTGGCTCGACGACGACCTCGGCCTCGAGTTCCTCGACGCCGCCGAGGCCCTGCGCGACGCCCTGGACGCCGTCCCGACAGAGCGCGTCACCGACCCCGAGTCGGCCGCCGTGCGGGCGTGCGAATCCCTGCGCGACGTGACCCGCCGGGCCGTGTCGGCCATGACCAGCAAGGACGCCGAGAACGACCAGCGCCAGGCCGCCGCGGCGGTCAAGGAAGTCTTCGACGTCGCCGAACGCGTCGCGGCGCTCAGCGAGCACGACGTCGTCTATGTCAACGACCGCGAGCGCTTCGGGCGAGAGCTGCGCGTGGCGCCGCTCAGCGTGGCCGGGCTCATGCGGGAGAAGGTGCTGGGCGAGGTCACCACCGTGCTCACGTCGGCGACCCTGACAGTCGGCGGCGAGTTCGGCCAGGCCGCCGGATCGGTCGGCCTCGCGCGGACCGAGCGACGCGACCATCCCGAGCCCAGCGGTGAGGCGATGACCTGGCGCGGCATCGACGTCGGGTCGCCCTTCGACTATCGCCGCCAGGGCATCCTCTACGTCGGCAAGGACCTCCCGCCCCCGCGCCGCGAGGGCATCACCGACGAGGTGCTCACCGAGGTCGCGGAGCTCGTCTGGGCCGCGGGCGGGCGTACGCTCGGGCTCTTCGCGTCGCAGCGCTCCGCGGAGCTGGCGGCCGCGTACGCGCGCAAGCACCTGCCGAAGCAGACCATCCTGTGCCAGGGCGACGCCCAGCTTTCGGAGCTGACGAAGCGGTTCGTGGCCGAGCCCGACACCAGCCTGTTCGGCACGGTCTCGCTGTGGCAGGGCATCGACGTGCCGGGCGACACCTGCGAGCTGGTCATCATCGACAAGATCCCGTTCCCCCGCCCCGACGACCCGCTGATGCAGGCGCGCCAGCAGGCGGTCGCCGAGGCGGGCGGCAACGGGTTCATGTCGGTGGCGGCGGGTCACGCGGCCCTGCTGCTGGCCCAGGGCGCCGGTCGGCTGATCCGGCGCGCCAGCGACAGGGGAGTGGTGGCGATCCTCGACCCACGGCTGGTGACGGCGCGCTACGGCACGTTCCTGCGGGCGAGCATGCCGGACATGTGGATGACGACCGATCGCGAGGTAGCAGTACAGGCGCTGAAGCGGCTGCAGGACGGACGCTCTGATTAGGCTGGCCTGCCTAAGGTTAGGCGCTAGGTTGCGAGGGCTGTCCGCCCTGAAAGGACCCTCGTGCGCTCGCCTGTTCGACCCCACCGCCTCATCCTCGGCCTCCTGCTGCCCCTCGCCCTCCTGCTCGCCGGCTGCGGCCTGACGGCCGGTGGGTCGTCCCCCGCCGCGCCGCCCGCGGACAGCGGGTTGGTGCTCACCGACGTGGCGGGGCGAAGGGTCACCCTGCCGAAGCGCCCCGAGCGGATCGTCATGGGCGAGTCGCGGGCGGTGTACGCGACCCTCATCCTCAACAAGGAGGACCCCCTCCGCGGGGTCGTGGCGTGGGGCACCGACCTCCAGCGGGCGGCGCCGGACATCTCCGCGCGGGTCCATCAGCACTTCCCGAAGGCGAAGGACCTGCCGACGATCGGGTCGGTGTATGCGAACGACCTGAGCGTCGAGGGCCTGTTGGCCCACCACCCCGACGTGCTGCTGTTCACCCTGGACGCCTTCCGGGGCGCCGAGAAGAACGGGCTCGTCGGACAGCTCGACCGCGCGGGCCTCCCGTTCGTCGTGACCGACTTCCGCCTCGACCCCCTCAAGAACACCGCGCCCTCGATCCGCCTGCTCGGGGCGATCCTGGGTCGGGAGGCCAAGGCCGAGGAGTTCCTGGCCTGGTATGCGAAGCAGACCGACACCGTCACCACCCGCGGCGCGCAGGTGAACCCGCGCCCCAGCGTCTTCCTGTGGCGCGCGCCGGGGCTGGCCGCCTGCTGCTCGACCTATGGCCGTGCGAACTTCGGCGGCATGATCGACGCCGCCGGCGGTCGCAACATCGGCACGGGGCTGCTTCCCGGCGACGAGGGCGTGCTGACGCCCGAACAGGTGTTGGCCGCCGCGCCGGAGAGCGTCATCGCGACCGGCGGCGAGTGGGGCGGACAGAAGCTGAACGAGAAGGCGAAGACGTCGTACGTGCGCCTCAGCTATGACGCCGACCCCGCCTCCGCCCGCGCCTCGGTGGCCGCGCTGCGCGCACAGCCCGGGTTCGAGCACCTGGGGGCGTACTCGTCAGGACGCGTGCACGCCATCTACCACCAGTTCTACGACTCGCCGTTCAACTTCGTCGCGCTGCAGGCCTTCGCGCGCTGGTCGCAGCCGCAGACCTTCGCGGACCTCGACCCCCAGCGGACGTGGGAGGAGTTCCACGAGCGCTTCATGCCCTTCCGGGCCGAGGGCACGTTCCTGGTGAGCCTCGGCGAGGGCCGGTGACCGTGGCCGATGTTGCCCGGACCCGTCCCGACGCCCCCGAGGCCGCGGACGCGCCCCTGGCCGCCTGGCGGCGACGCGGTCGCCGGCGGGCACTCGTGCTGGTGGGGCTGGCGCTGACCGTCGTCGTGACCTTCTGGGTCTCGATGGTGGTCGGGCCCCTGCCGATCGGCCTCGGCGACGTGGTGGCGGTCCTGACCGACCCCGCGACCGATGCGCGGACGCGTACGGTGGTGCTCGACCTGCGGCTCCCACCGGCCCTGCTGGCCGTCCTGGTCGGCGCGGCGCTCTCACTGGCGGGCGTACAGATGCAGACGATCCTCGACAACCCGCTCGCCGAGCCGTTCACGCTGGGCGTGTCGGCGGCCGCCGCCTTCGGGGCGGCCCTGGCGATCGTGACCGGCGTGGTGCTGCCGGTCCTGGGCGCCTACACCCTCACGATGTCGGCCGCAGTCATGGCGCTGGTGGCGAGCGGGGTGATCGCGGGGGCGTCGCTCTGGCGTGGCGCGACCAAGGAGACGATGGTGCTGCTCGGCATCGCGCTCGTGTTCGGGTTCCAGGCGCTGTTGGCGCTGCTGCAGTATCGCGCCAGCACCGAGTCACTCCAGCAGATCGTGTTCTGGAGCCTGGGTTCCATGACGCGGGCCACCTGGCCGGCCAATGCGATCCTGGGGGCGGCCCTGGTCATTCTGGTCCCGCTGTTCTGGGCGAACGGCTGGCGGCTGACGGCACTGCGCCTGGGCGACGCCCGCGCGGCCTCGATGGGGGTCGACGTCGGCCGCGTCCGCGTGTGGACCCTGGTCGGAGTGTCGCTTCTGGCCGCCGCAGCCGTCTCGTTCGTCGGCATCATCGGGTTCATCGGCCTGGTCGGTCCCCACATCGCCCGGGCCCTGGTGGGCGAGGACCAGCGCTTCCTGATGCCGGGCTCGATGCTCGCCGGCGCCGCCCGCCTGTCGGCCGCCCACGCCGCGAACCAGGTGATCGTGCCCGGAGTCGTGGTCCCGGTCGGCATCCTCACCGCACTGGTCGGCGTCCCGGTCTTCGTGGGCCTGGTCCTCACCCGCCCGGGACGGGGAACCCGATGAGCGGGCTGGACATCCGCGGGGTCACCGCCGCGTACGGACGGCGGAGGGTTCTCGACGGGCTGGACCTACGGCTCGATGCGGGGGTGGTCGGGCTGTTGGGGCCCAACGGCTCCGGCAAGTCGACGCTGATCAAGGTGCTGGCGCAGCGCTCGCCGAGGTCGGGGTGGAGGCGTTGGCCGACCGCTGGCTCGGCGAGCTGTCGGGGGGCCAGCGTCAACTTGTGGGCGTGGCCCAGATGTTGGTGCGGGACCCGAGCCTGATGTTGCTGGACGAACCGACGAGTGCGCTCGACCTCCACCACCAACTCGGCGTGTTGGGGGTCGTGCGCCGGCGTGTGGATCGCGGGGGTGCAACGGCCGTCGTCGCGCTGCACGACCTGAACCTCGCCGCCCGGTTCTGTGACACCGTCGTGGTCCTGGATCGAGGGATCGTGGTCGCGGTCGGCGCGCCGTCGGAGGCCCTGACCGCGGACCGGCTCCGTGCCACGTGGCGGGTCGAGGCCGATGTGTATGCGCGTGACGGCGCCACGCAGATCGCGGCCAGGGGGCCGGTGGCCTGAGGAGCCTGGCCGCGGGCTGGCTTCTGACGTCTGCGGGACGGGGTCAGACCCGGCGCAGGACCGCCACGACCTTGCCCATGATCGAGGCGTGGTTGCCGTCGATCGGGTCGTAGGCCTCGTTGTGGGGCAGCAGCCACACCTGGCTGCCGTCCTTCTTGAACGTCTTGACGGTGGCCTCGTTGTCGAGCAGCGCCGCGACGATGTCGCCGTTGTTCGCCGTCTGCTGCTGACGCACGACGACCCAGTCGCCGGAGCAGATGGCCGCGTCGATCATCGAGTCGCCGCTGACCTCGAGCAGGAAGACCGTGCCCTCGCCCACGAGCTGCTTCGGCAGGGCGAAGACGTCCTCGATGCGCTCCTCGGCGAGGATGGGACCGCCGGCCGCGATGCGGCCCACGACCGGCACGCGGACGGCGTCGGGGAACGCGTCGTTGACGCCGGTGGCGTCGAACGACGTGTCGGGGTCGGCCTGGGGGAGCAGGACCTCCAGCGCGCGGGGGCGATGGGGGTCGCGTCGCAGGAAGCCCTTCTGCTCGAGCACCTTCAGCTGGTGGGAGACCGATGACGGGGACGCCAGCCCCACCGACTCGCCCATCTCGCGGATGCTCGGCGGATAGCCCCGCGTCTCGACCGCCGACTTGATGACCTCGAGGATGCGCCGCTGGCGCGCGGTGAGCCCGTCGGCGTCGGTGGGGCCGTCGGGGAGGGCGCTGACCGACGCGCCGGCTTCGATGAGCTGGGCGGTCACGTCCTCGCGGGTCGGGCGGCCACGTCGTCGTGGGGCCTTCGCGGGGCCGGGGGGCTGGGTGGTGTCGCGATCTGCCATGCCTCAACAGTAGGGCCCACGCGAGCACCAATCAAACATCTGTTCGAGTGTGTCGCGAGGTCTGTTCCGGGCCGTGTTCGGGTCCCTCGGGGCGGTCGGGGGCTGCGCGACGCGCCGTCCCCAGAAATTGTCAGACCCCCCTGATGGACTGCTCGGGCACTGGATCGCGGTTCGAACACCTGTTCCTGAACAGGACTTGTGTACGAATCGGATCTGGGCTACAAATGAACTCATCGAACACCCGTTCGATCACTTCCCGAGGAGATTCCGATGACCGCTCTCGCCGTTGATCGCCGCCAGGCACCCATTCGCGCGCGCCGTCCCGAGCGTCGCCCCACGCCTGCGGGTCCTGCCGTCCGGATCGACCGCAGCGTGCGGCCGGGCGCCCCCACCCTGAAGGGTGTGCCGCTGGCCGCCGCCGGCCAGTCGTCCACCCACGCCTGCTCCGCCGGGCGACCCGTCGCTCGCCCCCGCGTGTCGGTGGGGGAGGCGCCCGTGGTGGTCACCCGCTTGACCGACCGCGGCCTCGCCCTGGTTCTCGCCCTCGTCACCCTGGTCGTGATGGTCTCGCTGGGTTGTGTGGGCGCCACCGCGGCCCGCGTCATGTCCGAGCCGGCGGCGGTCTCCGCGCTGCGCTGACCTCGACGAGAGTTGCCCCGGCCGTGAATCCCGCGGCCGGGGCGCTGTCGTTTCGATCGGTGATCGACGCCGTGGAGCGAGCGCGGGACACGCGACGCGCCGGGTATTGCATTGGGGCCTGACGATGCCTACGATACCTACATCTAGTAGTTACAAGGCTGTGCTTTGTCCACAACTAGTGGTTGGTATCCACACACTGTCCACATCGGCGCACACAGGGTTATCCCCAGAAACCTCCGGATCCGTCCACAGGGGGCGTGCGCCACCGCAGGGAAGGAGGCGTCGCATGCACTGTCCCTACTGTCGGCACACCGACTCGCGCGTGCTCGACTCGCGCGCGGCCGACGACGGTGCCAGCATCCGGCGCCGTCGCCAGTGCCCCGTGTGCGAGCGACGCTTCACGACGCTCGAGCAGATGCAGATCGTCATCGCGAAGCGCTCGGGGGTCCTCGAGCCCTTCAACCGCGACAAGGTGATCAGCGGAGTACGGAAGGCCTGCAAGGGCCGCCCCGTCTCCGAGGAGCAGCTCGCTCGCCTCGGCCAGAAGGTCGAGGAGACCCTCCGCGCCAGCGGCCAGCCCGAGATCCCGGCCGACGAGGTCGGCGTCGCCATCCTGGGCCCGCTCCGCGAGCTCGACCAGGTCGCCTACCTGCGGTTCGCGAGCGTCTACCGCCAGTTCGACTCGGTCGAGGACTTCGAGTCCGAGATCGAGGCACTCCGCCGCGAGAGTCCCGCCGGGCTCCCACTGGAGCCCGCGCCGGCCTGACTGCCGCCGCGTTCCGCGTACGCACCACTCGACCACGCACGTCCTGAACCACCACCCGCCGCACGAGCACGAACCACCCGCACCAGAGGAGCAACCGATGACCGAAACCACCCGTGGCACGGGCCGCAAGGCCCCCGCGAAGTCGACGGGCCACCAGGGCCTGACGATCGAGCGCGTCTACACCACCGAGGGGGTGCACCCCTATGACGAGGTGACGTGGGAGCGTCGCGACATCGTCCAGACCAACTGGAAGACCGGCGAGAACGTCTTCGAGCAGCGCGGTGTCGAGTTCCCCGACTTCTGGTCGATGAACGCCTCGACGATCGTGACGACGAAATATTTCCGCGGCGCGGTCGGCTCCGACAAGCGTGAGCAGGGCCTGAAGCAGCTCATCGACCGGGTCGTGAAGCAATACCGCAAGGGCGGCGAGGACCACGGCTATTTCGCGACCCAGGTCGACGCCGAGGTCTTCGAGCACGAGCTGACGTGGATGCTCCTCCACCAGGTGTTCTCGTTCAACTCCCCGGTGTGGTTCAACGTCGGCACCACGTCTCCCCAGCAGGTCTCTGCGTGCTTCATCCTGTCGGTCGACGACTCGATGGACTCGATCCTCAACTGGTACAAGGAAGAGGGCTTCATCTTCAAGGGCGGTTCGGGTGCGGGCCTGAACCTGTCGCGCATCCGTTCGTCGAAGGAGCTGCTGACCTCGGGCGGCACCGCGTCGGGCCCGGTCTCGTTCATGCGCGGTGCGGACGCCTCGGCCGGCACCATCAAGTCGGGCGGCGCGACGCGTCGTGCGGCGAAGATGGTCGTCCTCGACGTCGACCACCCCGACATCGAGGAGTTCATCGAGACCAAGGCGCGCGAGGAGAACAAGATCCGCGCCCTGCGCGACGCCGGCTTCGACATGGACCTGGGCGGCCGCGACATCACCTCGGTGCAATACCAGAACGCGAACAACTCGGTCCGGGTGTCGGACGCCTTCATGCGTGCGGTCGAGGACGGCGACGACTTCGCGCTGACTTCGCGTACGGACGGCTCGACCGTCGAGACCGTCGACGCCCGCGAGCTGTTCGACAAGATGGCCACGGCGGCGTGGGAGTGCGCCGATCCCGGCATCCAGTACGACGACACGATCAACGACTGGCACACCAACCCCGAGTCGGGCCGCATCACCGCGTCGAACCCCTGCTCGGAATACATGTCGCTCGACAACTCGTCGTGCAACCTCGCGTCGCTGAACCTGCTGAAGTTCATCACGCCCGACAACAGCTTCGACTCGGAGAAGTTCGCCAAGTCGGTCGAGCTCATCATCACCGCGATGGACATCTCGATCTGCTTCGCCGACTTCCCGACCGAGTCGATCGGCGAGACCACGCGCAACTACCGCCAGCTCGGCATCGGGTACGCGAACCTCGGCGCCCTGTTGATGGCGACCGGCCACGGCTACGACTCCGAGGGCGGGCGTGCGTTCGCCGCCGCCATCACGTCGCTGATGACCGGCACGTCCTACCGCCGCTCGGCCGAGCTCGCCGCGATCGTCGGCCCCTACAACGGCTATGCCCGCAACGCCAGCGCCCACCAGCGCGTCATGCGCAAGCACCAGGCCGCGAACGACGAGCTGCGTACGCTGTCCCCGGTCGACGGCGCGGTCCACACGGCTGCGACCACCGAGTGGGACCAGGTCGTCAAGCTGGGCATCGAGAACGGCTACCGCAACGCCCAGGCGTCGGTGCTCGCGCCGACCGGCACCATCGGCTTCATGATGGACTGCGACACGACCGGCATCGAGCCGGACTTCTCGCTGGTCAAGTTCAAGAAGCTCGTCGGCGGCGGCTCGATGCAGATCGTCAACCAGACGATCCCGCGCGCGCTCAAGCAGCTGGGCTACGCCGACGAGACCGCCGAGGCGATCGTCGAATACATCGCCGAGAACGGCCACGTCATCGACGCGCCCGGGCTGAAGACCGAGCACTACGAGGTGTTCGACACCGCGATGGGCCAGCGCGCCATCAAGCCGATGGGCCACGTCCGCATGATGGCGGCCGTCCAGCCGTTCCTGTCGGGCGCGATCTCGAAGACGGTCAACCTGCCCGAGTCGGCGTCGGTCGAGGAGATCGCCGACGTCTATCGCCAGGGCTGGAAGCTCGGCCTGAAGGCGCTCGCGGTCTATCGCGACAACTGCAAGGTCGGCCAGCCGCTGTCCGATGGCAAGAAGAAGGAGGAGCCGAAGGCCGAGGTCGCTCCGGTGGTCGAATACCGTCCCCGCCGCAAGCGCCTCCCCAAGAAGCGTCCGAGCCAGACCACGTCGTTCTCCGTGGGCGGCGCCGAGGGCTACCTGACCTCGGGCTCCTACCCCGACGACGGCCTCGGCGAGGTCTTCATCAAGCTCGGCAAGCAGGGCTCGACCCTGGCCGGCGTGATGGATGCCTTCTCGATCGCGATCTCGATCGCGCTGCAGTACGGCGTGCCGCTCGAGACCTACGTGCAGAAGTTCACCAACATGAAGTTCGAGCCGGCCGGCATGACCGACGACCCGGACATCCGCATGGCGCAGTCGCTCATCGACTACGTCTTCCGGCGCCTGGCGCTCGACCACCTCACGTTCGAGGAGCGCGCCGAGCTCGGCATCTACACGGCCTCGGAGCGGGCCCGCTATGTCGAGACCGGCAGCTATGTCGACGAGGCCGACGAGGAGCAGATCGAGTCGGAGTCGTTGAAGAACGACGCGGGCGACAACGTCGACACCGACGCCGACCCCGTCACGGCCAACCCGACGAAGCTCACCGATCCGACGTCGTCGGCCTCGGTGCGCCGGGCGCCGTCGGAGGCCCACACCTCCGCGGAGCTGCTCGAGTCGATCACCGGCAACACGGTCGACGCGCCGCTGTGCTTCACCTGCGGCACGAAGATGCGCCCGTCGGGCTCCTGCTATGTCTGCGAGGGCTGCGGCTCGACCAGCGGCTGCAGCTGACCTGAACCACGCGTACGCCCCCTCCCGAGCGATCGGGAGGGGGCGTACGTGCGTCGTGGGCGGGTGCGCGGGTCGCGTACGCGAGGTGTCGCGGCCTGCGTACGCCGGGTGTCGTGTGTGCAGGGTTGCGTCGACACGCCGGGCGACAGGCCCAACTCGTGCACTCGTGTGCACGAGTTGGGCCCGAGGCGGAGCCGAGGGTTCGGTCAGGTGAAGGTGACCTGCGGCTGGCCCGTGGAGAAGTCGATGCGGGCGCTGTTCACGTTGGTCGCCGTGCCGCTCAGGGTGGCGCTCCGCCCCTGTTTCGTGCCGCTGCCGCCGATGGAGATGGTGGTGGTGATCGTGAACCGCACCGTCGTGCCGATGGCCAGCGGGGTGACGTTGGCCCACGGGTCGTTCTTCAGGGTGTAGGTGAGCGAGCTCAGGTCCGGGACCGTGCCGTCGTCGGCGCGCCACCGGATCATCGGGCACCCGGACGGCGTGAGCTCCTTGCGCTTGAGGCAGTCGGCGAGGGCCCGCTTGGCGGCCTCGACGGCCTCGCGCTTGCCGTTCTCGTTGACGGCGAACGTCGGACGCGAGTCGGCGTTGGGTTCGCCGACGCTCTCGACCACGAACTCGCCGCTCTTCACCTCCAGGAAGGGGTTGGTGCTCGTCACCGCATAGCCACCGGGGAACAGTTGGTAGCGCCCCGGCTTGACCTCCTTGCCGTTGACCAGGCGGTTGGGTCCGCTCGAGCCGACGCCGACCTCGGCGCTGGTGGCCTTCAGCTTCCACGCGTCGCCGGACTTCACGAGCTCGTGGGCCGTCGTGATCGACTTCTCGCCGATCCTGTACGCCGCCGTGACCGTCGCCGACGTCGGCGTCACCGACCCCGGGGTCACCGTATGACCCGTGATCGGGGCCTTCTTCATGGCCTCGGCGAGGACCTCCTTGGTCAGCAGGTCGGTCGCCCCCGACGGCGGGGCCGCCGCGAGCGCGAGGGCCTTGTCGACGTCACCCGCGACCAGGGCGTCATAGAACGCCTTCACGGTGTCGCCTGCCGACGCCTTCTGACGGTTCTCCTCGGCGACGCGCGCTTCCTCGGCCCGCTGGGCCGCGAGCTTCTTCTGGTTGGCCTGGTAGGCGAAGATGCCGACCAGGAGCGCCACGAGTGCCACCACGGCGGCGATGGCTCCGAGCACGATCTTCTTGGTGCGAGCCGCGGCCGCGGGGTCCTTCGGCGGCCGCGGCGGAGGCACGGGCTGCTGGGGACCGGTGGGGAACCCCTGGCCGGGCCCGCCCGGCCACGATCCCTGCGGTCCGGGACCGGGCTGGCCGAATCCGGGACCGGGCTGGCCGAATCCGGGACCGGGCTGGCCGAACCCGGGACCGGGCTGCGGGGAACCCGGACCGGGTCCCCACCCGGGAGCGCCCTGTCCACCGGGTCCGCCCGGCCCGCCCTGGGGCACGGACGGCCAGCTTCCCTGGCCGTTCTGGGGTCCGCCTGGATGGGACATGGGGCCTCCTTCTTCGGTGACACGTCAACGTTCCATGACACCACTATCCGCGCCCTGCGGGCCAGCCCGGCCCGCATCGCAGGCGCGTCTCAGCAGCAGCGACCCGATCGTGATGACAGCGACGCCGAGGGCCGCGTACGGGCTGGCGGCGTGGACCGCGAGCCCGTTGCGCCAGACCAGTCCGGTGCCGACCAGCAGCAGGGCGACCGCGCCGAGCCCGTCCGCCAGTGACGGACGCGGCCCCAGCGGCGGGATGAGCCGCAGTTCGATCCGGGCGACTCGCGGCACCCACAACGCCAGGAGCGGCAGTCCGATGGCCAGTTGGACCACCGCCGAGAGCCACCACGAGTCGAGCTGGGGGAGGGCGCGCACGACCAGCAGCCACACCCCCATGCCGATCGAGACCGCCGGGACGTGCCACAGATAGATGGTCATCAGCAGCGCGTTGAGGGTCGCCAGCACCCGGGTCGCCCGCGGCGTACGCAGGCCCGGCCAGCGCCGACGGTCGACCAGCGCAAGCACGCCGACCTGGGCGAGGCAGAGCAGCGCCATGGCCGCCGTCGGCGGCAGCAGGTTCGAGACCGTGCGGTCGCCGAAGCCGACGGCGGGATAGGGGTAGTCGCCCGGACCGACCAGCACCACGATGGCGCCGATCGCCGCGATCGTCGTGAGCATGCACGTCACGGGGCTCCAGGTACGCCACCACCCCCGGTGGTACACCACTTCGAGCTGGTGGCAGAACAACCAGACGAAGACCAGGTTGAGGTGGCGCAGGTCGAGGCCCGCCCGCGCGTCGGTGGCGGCCAGCGCGAACGACGCCGCGTCGACGACGGCGGCCCCGGCCAGCAGTCCGGCCAACGTGGCCGCGCCCGCTCGGTCCTGCAGCCACACCATGAGGGGGGCGACGGTCACGATGAACAGATAGACGGTGAGGAACCAGAGCACCTTGGTGAGGCTCGAGCTCACGAAGACCGCGGGCTTCGGCCAGCCCGCCCACGCCACCGCGGTGGCGAGCAGGCCCAGGATGGCCACGAAGCTCGTGAGGGGGCCGATGAAGCGCCGCGCCCGCGCCGCGAGATAGTGGGCGTACGCCTCCCCGCGCTCCCGGCCGCGGTCGACGACCACGGCGTGGGCATAGCCGCCCGTCACGAAGAACAGCGGCATGACCTGGACGAACCAGCTCAGCACCGCCCCCGGGACGCCCGGCTCGGCCACGCTCGCCCGCAGCGCGCCGTCGGGACCGAATCCCGCGCGGAACAGCGCCATGTGGAACACGACCACGACCGCGACCGACAGGACGCGGGCGGCGTCGATCACGACGTTGCGCTCACGGCCCCCGGCGCGTTCCATGCGGCGACTCTAGCCAGATCGCGTCCACGCGAGCCCCTAGGGTGTGGGCGTGACGGGAGTGGCCATCGGCTTCGCGACCATCGGGGTCGTCATCGGCGTCGGCTACCTGCTCGCCCGGCTCGGGATCGTCGACGAGCGTGGCCAGCAGGTCCTGGCGCGGGTGTCGTTCAACGCCGCCATGCCGGCCCTGTTCATCACGATGCTCTCGCGCACCGACGTGCGGGTGATCTTCAGCGCCCACCTCACCGTGAGCCTGCTGTCGGTGTTCGTCGTCAGCGTCACCGCCGTGCTCCTGGCGCGCCTCGCGTGGCGGCGTACGGTCCCGGACACCGTGGTCGCCGCGTTCGGAGCGTCCTATGTCAACGCGGCCAACCTCGGCCTGCCGATGGCCGCCTATGTCCTGGGCGACGCGACGCGGGTGGTGCCGATGCTCCTCACCCAGCTGATGCTGCTGCAGCCGTTCGGGCTCGCCGTGCTCGACGTCGCGACCGCCCGCGAGCGCGGCACGCACCTCACCCCGTGGCGGCTCGTCCTCCGGCCGTTGCGGAACCCCCTCACGATCGGCACCCTCATCGGCGTGGGCCTGGCCCTCACCGGCACCCATCTCCCGGCCGCCCTCGACGCGCCCCTGACCCTGCTGGGCGGGTTCGCCGTGCCGGCCAACCTGCTCGCCTTCGGCATCTCGCTGCGCTTCGGTCCCCGTCCGGGACGCGGCGAACCCGTCGCCCAGCTGGCGACGCTGGTCGGCCTCAAGCTGGTCGCCCAGCCGCTGCTGGCGTACGCGCTGGCAGCGCACGCCTGGCATCTCGCGCCCGCCGAGGTCATGGCGATCACCGTGATCGCCGCCCTGCCGACGGCCCAGAACGTCTTCGTCAACGCCACGCAGTATCGCGCCGGCGTCGTGCTGGCCCGCGACGTCGTCTTCCTCACCACGATCGCCTCCATCCCGGTCCTGCTGACGATCGCTCTGGCGCTGCATCCTCGCTAGATCCCGCCCCGGTGCGGGCGACCCGGACTAGATTGCTCCCATGTCCGAGCCCGACCGTCCCGCGTTCCCCGACCCACGCCCGCGCCCCGACCTCCCGACCGCGGTGACGATCTACGAGGTCGGACCCCGCGACGGCCTCCAGGCGGAGAAGGCCGTCGTGCCGGCAGAGACCAAGATCGCGTTCGTCGGACGCCTCGCCGACGCGGGCCTCCACACCATCGAGACCACCAGCTTCGTCTCGCCGAAGTGGGTGCCACAGCTCGCCGACGCGGCCGAGGTGCTGGCCGGGATCGACCCGGGCCGCGGACCGCGTCCCGTCCTCGTGCCCAACGACCGCGGCCTCGATCGGGCGCTCGAGTCCGGCGTACGCGACATCGCGGTGTTCGTCAGCGCGACGGAGTCGTTCGCGAAGGCCAACTGGAACTCGACGGTCGAGGGCGCGCTGGCGATGGCGGCGCCCGTCGTCACCCGGGCTCTGGAGGCGGGCCTGTCGGTCCGCGGCTATGTCTCGATGTGCTGGGGCGATCCGTGGGAGGGTCCGGTGGACCCGGCTCGGCCGGCCGCGATCGCCCGCCGCCTGCTCGACCTCGGCGTACGCCGGGTCAGCCTGGGCGACACCATCGGCGTCGGGACCGCCGGCGGCGTACGCGCGGTCCTCGACGCCTGCGCGGCTGCGGGCGTCGGCGTCGACCAGGTGGCGCTGCACTTCCACGACACCTACGGGCAGGCGCTGACCAACGTGCTGGCCGGGCTCGAGCAGGGCGTCACCGAGTTCGACGCGTCCGCCGGTGGGCTCGGCGGCTGCCCGTACGCGAAGTCGGCGACCGGCAACCTCGCGACCGAGGACCTGGTCTGGCTGCTGGAGGGGCTCGGCATCCCCACCGGGGTGGACCTCGATCGCCTCGTGGCGACCTCGGTCTGGATGGCCGAACAACTCGGCCGACCCAGCCCGTCGCGGGTGGTGCGGGCGCTCGGCGTTCGCTAGGTTCGCAACCAACGGCCCCGTGCGACCACACCCCTGGGGCGAGACGGAGGAGAACGCCAGTGCCGGAGTACGACGACTTCGACCTCGACCGCAGCACCGCGCAGGCCTGGGCGTCGTTCCAGGAAAGGCTGTCGGAGGTCGTCTCGGTCATGGACGACACGTCCGACCTCACCATCGGCTCGGTCGCGACGAGCGCCGAGACGGTGCCGTTCGTCCGGTTCCACAGCATCAGCCGCGACGTCGTGCGCGCCGAGGCGGCCAGCAACGGTGTGCTCGGTGAGGACTACCAGCTCGGATCGGCCCAGCTCGACCAGCTCGAGAAGCAGGGCTGGCACCCGCCGACGAGCGAGGGCCCGCGCCCGACCCCCAACTTCTGGTTCGAGGACGACCAGGAGGACTCCGACCGGCTCGCGCGCCTGACCGTCGAGGCTCTGCGCGACGTCTACGGCATCCAGCACCCGGTGTTCCTCGCCCCCGACCAGCTCGCCGAGATCCTCCAGCCGCGCGACGAGCCGCTGGAGGGCTATTCGGAGTTCGACCCCGAGGACATCGTGGCGACGGTGCCGGTGAACCATGAGCACCTCGACGACATGATCGAGGCCGAGCTGGCCGAGATGTTCGGCCACCAGCCGCTGCGTGACACCGAGGGCGACTTCGCCATCCGGGTGGGCTCGACGATGCTGTTCCTCCGCACGACGGCCGACCACCGCGAGATCATCGTCTTCGCCTGCCTGGTCAACGACGTCGAGGGCCGGTCACGCGCGATGGAGATCCTGTCCGACCTCAACACCGAGGTGCGGCTGGTGAAGTTCCAACTGATCCGCGACCGCGTGTTCGTGACGAGCTCGATCTTCGCCCACCCGTTCGTGCCGGCCCACCTCCACCAGGCCGTGCGCATCATGAGCGAGGTCGCCGACGGCATCGACGACCAGCTGGCGGCGAAGCTGAAGGGTCGGACGGTCTTCGACGAGGAGTGAGCGGGCTCAGCCCTGCGCCACCAGCGCCGCGTACGCCTCCGCGAAGCGCGCGCGTCGTTCCTCCCAATAGTTGACCCGCCCCGGGGCGGGTTCCAGCGTCGGTCCGGTGTCCGGCGGCGTACGCTCCGCGTCCGGCGCCAGGGTCTCGAGGGCCAGCAGTGCCGTGCCGTGCAGTGTCGCGCGTTTGATGGTCACCGGCGTGACCGGGGTGCCGAGCGCGTCGGCGACGAGCTGCAGCAGGCCCGGGAGGTCCTGCGAGACGCGCCCGCTGGCGACGACGCGGACGACGTCGGGGGAGACGTCGCGCAGTTGTGCGGCGATGCGCGCATAGACCAGGGCGACCCCCTCGAGGGCGCCCCGGGCGATGGCCTCGGGGCCGGACGACACCGTGAGGCCGGAGACGTGCGCGCGGGCCGAGCTCGCCCAGCCGGTGGCGCGTTCGCCGGTGAGATAGGGGAGGACGAGCGGGGTGACGTCGGACGGCTCGGCTGTCAGCAGCGCGTCGAGCGCGCCCTCCTCCGACGGCAGTCGCAGGGTCTCGTCGAGCCAGTCGACCACCCGGCCGACATCGTTCATCGCCCCGCCCACGATGGACCGGTCACCGGCCACGCGATAGCACCACAGGCCCGACGGCACGGTGTCCGGCACGCCCGGCACCACGACCCGCGCGGCCCCGCTGGTGGCTGCGGACAGGCCCATCGTCGTGGCGTCGCCCGCGCCGTTCCCGACGTTGGCGGCGAATCCGTCGGCGACGCCGCAGAACCACTGGGCGGCGCGGAGCGCAGGCCATCGGTCGCCGGTCGACCCTCCCGCGTCGACCAGCGGCTGGTCGGGATGGTGGACGCGGCTGAGCCGATCGACGTCGATGCCCGCCAGGGCGAGCATCGTGGGGTCCCAGGCGGCCGTACGCCGGTCCAGCAGGCCCGACCAGGCCGCGACCGACGTGCCGGCCCCGGTCGTCCCGATGAGGTGGAGGTGGACGTACTCGCTCAGCGACACCCAGCGCTGCACGTGGTCGAAGCGGCGCCGGTCGACGGCGGCCAGCCAGCGCAGGCGCGCCGGGAGGTAGGAGGTGTGCAGGCGGGTGCCGGTGCGTTGCTGCAGCTCCGCCTCGTCGACCTCGGCGCGGAGGTGGTCGACCTCGGCGGAGCAGCGGGCGTCGGCGTACGTATAGCACGGGGTGAGCGCCCGGCCGAGACCGTCGACCCCCACGAGCGACGAGGCGAAGGTGTCGATCGCGACGCCGGCCACCCGGTCGACGCCCGGCTGGTCGAGCAGTCCGTCGATGACCTCGCACACCTCGCCGAGGACGAGGTCGGGGTCGATGGTCGAGCCACGGTCGGTGGTCGTGACGAACGCATGGGCCACCTTCACCCGGTTGCCGGCCGGGCGGCCGTGGGCGTCGTAGAGGCAGCCGCGGGTGGCGGTCGACCCGACGTCGAGCGCCAGGACGAGGGGGTGCTCGGCGTGCTCGAGCTCGACGCGGAAGGACGACTTGGCCATGCCGCGAGCCTAGCCCCCGTCCGACGGGCGCATGGCGTAGTGTGGCGACGAATCCCGAGCAGGAGGCGCGACGTGAACACCGGTTTCGGCCACTTCACCACCCTGGCCGACGACGAGTGCCGCGACCTGCTGCGGACCCACACCATCGCGCGCATCGGCTGGGAGTCCAGCGTCGGCCCGCAGGTGATCCCGGTGACCTACCGCGTTGACGGAGACACCGTGGTGTTCCGCACCGCCCCCGGCAGCATCCTCGCCGAGTTGCGGACGGGCGCCCGCGTGGTCGTCCAGATCGACGAGTTCGACACCGAGACCCGCACCGGGTGGAGCGTCATGGCGCGCGGGACGGCGTCGTCCCCGACTGATCCGGACGCCCTGGTCGGCCTCTGGAGCCACGACGGTCCGGCGCCGTGGGCGGGGAACGATCGCAACCTGTTCATCGTGGTCGCGATCGAGGGGGTTTCCGGGCGCATCGTGGCCTCCGAGGACTAGGCTGGGACCCACCGCACGGAAGGGGAACCCCATGCCCGACCTCGACTCCCGCCGCCGCGTCATCGTCGGCGTCGACGGCTCCGACGACGCCCGTCGCGCGGTCGCCTACGGCGTCCGCGAGGCGCAGTTCATCGACGCCGACCTCCACCTCGTCCACGCCGTCGACGACGCCGTCCTCGCCGGCGCCTGGGGTGTCGTCTATGACCCCAGCCTGCTGCGCGACTCGGGCGAACACGCCACCAGCGAGGCGCGCGCGTACGCGCTGGAGATGGGGGCCGACGAGGCTCGACTGACCACCGAGGTGATGATGGGCAATCCCAGCGCCGTGCTGACGCGCCTGTCGGAGCAGGCCACGACCGTCGTCGTCGGCCGGCGGGCCATGAGCGGTCTCGAGCGCCTGTTCGTCGGGTCGACCTCGGTCGGGGTCGCGGCCACGGCCCACTGCCCGGTCGTCATGGTCTCGGCGGCGTCCCACAAGGACCGCACGGGCGACCTCGGCGTCGTCGGCGTCGGCATCGACGGCACCGACCGCAGCCGCGACGCCCTGGCGTACGCGTTCGAGGAGGCGGGCCGACGCGGTGCGCGGCTCGAGGTCGTCCACGCCTTCGAGCTCCCGACGGGCTTCTTCGCCGACATCCGCAACCGCCGCGAACGCGAGGAGACCCACGTGGTCGCGGCGCGGGAGGGCATCGCCGACCTCCTGGCGCCGCTGCGCGCCGAACACGGGTCGGTCGAGGTGAACACCTCGGTCGTGGCGGCCCATCCCGTCGACGAGCTGACCGCCCGCATGCCCCAGTTCGACCTGCTGGTGCTGGGCGTCCATGGTGTGGGGCTGCCCGGCTTCTCCCCGGGGGCCACGATCCGCGCGCTGATGGCCCACGGCGCCTGCCCGCTGGCGCTGGTGCGGCACTACCCGGCGAAACACCGCCGGGAACGCTGACCCCACGGGCCGTCTTTCCCATTGGTACGCCGGGGCCCGCGCCCCGTAGGCTGGGCCAGCCATGTCCGAGCCCGTCATCACGTTCGATCCCGACCTGCCGATCTCGGCGCGGGTCGACGACATCGAGTCCGCCATCCGCCACCACCAGGTCGTCGTGGTCGCCGGCGAGACCGGGTCGGGCAAGACGACCCAGCTGCCCAAGATGTGCGTCCAGCTGGGGCTCGGGCGCATCGCCCACACCCAGCCGCGCCGCATCGCGGCACGTTCGGTCGCCGAGCGCCTGGCCGAGGAGATGGAGACCGAGGTCGGCGACCTCGTCGGCTATCAGGTCCGGTTCACGCGCCGGGCGTCGAAGGACACGCGCGTCAAGGTGATGACCGACGGCGTGCTGCTGGCCGAGATCTCCCACGACCGGCTGCTGAAGCGCTATGACTGCATCATCATCGACGAGGCCCACGAGCGCTCGCTGAACATCGACTTCCTGCTGGGCTATCTGAAACAGCTCCTGCCGAAGCGGCCCGACCTCAAGGTCGTCATCACGTCGGCGACGATCGACACGGCGCGCTTCGCCGAGCACTTCGCCGGTCCCGATGGCACCCCCGCGCCGATCATCGAGGTGTCGGGCCGCACGTTCCCCGTGGAGGTGCGCTATCGGCCGATCCGCGACGAGGGGGCCGACGGCGAGGCCAATGACATCGAGCCGCGCGACCAGGTCGACGCCATCTGCGACGCGGTGACCGAGCTGCGGGCCGCGGGCCCTGGCGACATCCTCGTGTTCCTGTCGGGGGAGCGCGAGATCCGCGACACCGCCGACGCGCTCGAGGCGATGAAGCTGCGGTTCACCGAGGTCGTCCCGTTGTACGCGCGGCTCTCCGCCGCGGAACAGCACCGGGTCTTCACGGCCCACACCGGCACCCGCATCGTCCTGGCCACCAACGTCGCCGAGACCTCGCTCACGGTGCCCGGGATCCGTTATGTGGTTGATCCCGGCACCGCGCGGGTGTCCCGCTATTCGGCCCGCACCAAGGTCCAGCGGCTGCCGATCGAGCCCATCGCCCAGGCGTCGGCGAACCAGCGCGCCGGCCGCTGCGGCCGCGTGGCCCCCGGCATCTGCATCCGGCTCTATTCCGAGGAGGACTTCCTCAGCCGTCCCGAGTTCACCGACCCCGAGATCCTGCGCACCAACCTCGCCTCGGTCATCCTCCAGATGGCCGACGCCGGGCTCGGCGACATCGCAGGTTTCCCGTTCGTCGAGGCGCCCGACGGATCGCAGATCGCCGACGGCGTACGCCTGCTGGACGAGCTCGGGGCACTGGAACCCGCCAAGGACACGAAGAAGACGGCTCCGCGCCTGACGCCCGTCGGGCGCAGCCTGTCGCGGATCCCCCTCGACCCGCGCCTGGGCCGCATGCTCGTCGAGGCCGACCGGCAGGGCTGCCTGCGGGAGGTCATGGTCATCGTCGCCGGGCTCACGATCCAGGACCCCCGCGAACGACCGACCGAGAAGCGCGAGCAGGCAGACGTGTTCCACCGCCGGTTCTGGGCGCCGATGCCTGCCGACGACGCGGCGGCGGGCGACGACGCGCCCACCCCCGACGGGTCGGACTTCATGGCCTACCTGCGGCTGTGGGACTACCTCGCCGAGCGCCGCAAAGACCTGTCCGGCAACGCGTTCCGGCGGATGTGCCGCGACGAGTTCCTCAACTTCCTGCGCGTGCGCGAGTGGCAGGACCTCCACGCCCAGCTGTCGGAGATCGCCCGCGAACTCAAGCTGAACAAGAACTCCGCGCCGGGGTCGGCCGACCGCATCCACACCGCGATCCTGTCCGGGCTGCTGTCGCACGTCGGGCTCGCCGACCTGCGCGAGGAGAAGAAATCCGTTCCCCAGCAGGGAAAGCGGCGCCGTGGCCCGCGCGAATACCTCGGCGCCCGCGGCGCGCGGTTCGCCATCAACCCCGGTTCCTCGGTGGCCCGCACCCAGCCCGAGCTCGTGATGGCGTCAGAGCTGGTCGAGACCACCCGGCTGTGGGCCCGTGACGTCGCGGGGATCGACGCCGCGTGGGTCGAGGAGGTCGGCGCCCACCTGCTCAAGCGCAGCCACTCCGAGCCCCACTGGTCGGCACGCTCCGGTTCGGTCGTCGCCATGGAGCGGGTGATGCTGCTGGGCGTCCCGATCATCGCCCAGCGCCCCGTGAACTACGGCCGCATCGACCCCGCCGGCGCCCGCGAGATCTTCATCCGCTCGGCGCTGGTCGAGGGCGATTGGCGTACGCGCCACCACTTCTTCGTCCGCAACGAACGCGTCCGCGCCGAGGCCGCCGAGCTCGAGGAGCGTACGCGGCGCCGCGACATCGTCGTGGACGACCAGGTGATCTACGACTTCTATGACCGGCGCGTGCCGCTGGATGTCGTGTCCCAGAACCACTTCGACGCGTGGTGGCGGAAGAAGCGCCACGACGACGACACCTTCCTCGACCTCGTGCTCGACGACCTTGTGGCCGATCCCGAGGCGGCCGCCGCCGACGACTTCCCCGACCACTGGGACGTCGACGGCCACGCCCTGCCCATCACCTACGTCTTCGACCCCGGTTCGGGCCAGGACGGCGTCAGCGTGGAGATCGACCTGCCGCTGCTCAACCAGCTCACGCCGGCGCCGTTCACCTGGCAGGTGCCGGGACTGCGCCACGAGCTGGCCACCGAGCTCATCCGCTCGCTGCCGAAGCAGCTGCGTACCTCGTTCGTGCCCGCACCCGACTGGGCCCGCCGAGCGATGGACGAGATCGCGGCGTCCGGCGTCGGCCAGGGCGTCCCGTTCCCCGAGGCGCTGGGGGACGCGTTGCGCCGCCTGCAGGGCACCGTCATCCCGCCCGACGCCTGGGGAACCCACGCGGTGGACGACCACCTGCGCGTCGGTTTCGCCGTCGTCGACCCGGCCCAGAATCGCCGGATCGTCAAGCGGGGAAAGGATTTCAAGGAGCTCCGAGACGAGCTCGCGCCCACGGTGACCCAGCGACTGACGCAGGCCGCGCGCTCGACCGCGCGTACGGGCGCGACGTCGTGGGAGTTCGACACCATCGCGCCCGAGATCGCCGTCGGGTCGCGCGGGGTCGGCTATCCGGGGCTCGTCGACGAGGGGTCCTCGGTCGCCGTCCTGGTGCACGACTCCACCGCCGCCCGCGACCGCGCCCGCCCGCGCGGCCTGCGCCGCCTGGTGCTGCTGAACACGCCCGACCCGACCAAGTGGGTGGTGTCGCACCTGTCGGCGACCGACAAGCTGTCGCTGGGCAACAGCCCGTACGCGACCGTCCCGGCACTGCTGGCCGACGCCCGCCTGAAGTCGGTCGGGGACCTCGTCGCCGCCCGCACCGACGGCGCCGACATCACGACGGAGCAGGAGTTCCGCGCGCTGTGCGACGCCGTGCGCGCCGACAACCCCGAGCGCATGCTCGCCGTCGTGCGTACCGTCGCCGAGGTCCTGCGCCGCAGCCAGGAACTCCGCATCGCGCTCGAGCAGGTCGCCGACCCCGATGTCCGCACCGACGCCTCGGAGCAGGTCGACAACCTGTTGTTCGCGGGCTTCGTCGCGGCCACGCCCGAGCCCCACTTCTCCGACCTGCCCAAATATCTCCACGGCATCCAGGTGCGCCTGACCGCCCTCGCGAACAACCCGTCCCGCGACGCCCAGGCCAGCGAGACCGTCTGGGCGGTCGAGGACGCGTACGCCGAGCTCTGCGCCGCACTGCCCGCCGGGCCGCTGCCGCCCGATGTCGACGCCATCGGCTGGATGATCGAGGAACTGCGCATCAGCCTGTACGCCCAGTCGCTCGGCACCCGCGCCCCCGTCTCGCGCAAGCGCGTCATGAACGCGATCGCCGAGGCGCGCGGCCGTCACCGCTAGATTGGACCCCATGCTCGATCCGCGACTGCTCTATCAGTTCAACCCGGCCCTCTGGGAACAGATGCGGGGCAAGCGCCCGGTGCTCATCCACCTCCTCGACGGCTACATCGACGCCGGCCTCGTCGGGCGCACGTTGAGCGCCCACATCCGTGAGACCTGCGACCACGAGACGCTGGCGCAGTTCGACGTCGACCAGCTCCACGACTATCGCTCGCGCCGCCCGGTGATGGTGTTCGACACCGATCGCTGGAAGTCGGTCGAGCCGTTCAAGCTCGAGCTCCTCAAGGTCACCGCGCCGCACGGTGAGGACTTCCTGCTGCTGACCGGCCCCGAACCCGACGTCCAGTGGGAGCGCACCGTCGCGGCCGTACGCGGGCTCGCCCAGCGCCTCGAGGTGCGGCTGGCGGTCACGGCGTACGGCATCCCCATGGGAGTGCCGCACACGCGGCCCACGCTGCTGACGGGGCATGGCACGCGGTCCGAGCTCGCCGGCACCAACAATCCCGTCTGGGTGGGTCGCATGGAGATCCCCGGCAGCTTCGGCGCGCTCCTCGAACTCGACTTCGGACAGCACGGCATCGATGCGGCGGGCATCGCCGCGAACGTGCCCCACTACCTCGCATCGGCCCCGTTCCACCAGGCCGTGATCGCCGCCCTCCACCGGCTCAACGAGCTGACGGGCCTCGGGCTGCCGGTCGGCGTGCTGGAGGAGAAGGCGATCGTGAACCTGACCGAGATCGCCAACGAGATGCAGGCCTCGGCCGAGGTCCAGGAGGTCGTGGGCCAGCTCGAGCAGGGCTATGACGACATGCGGACCTCCCAACGCCCCGTGCCGTCGGCCGACGAGATCGGTGCCGAGCTGGAGCGCTTCCTGGCCGAGCAGGACAAGAAGGACGACGAGGGACACTGATGCCGCAGGAGATCCGCAAGCTGACCGAGTTGCTGGACGTCGAACAGCTCGAGACCCGCCTGTTCCGGGGCCAGCACGACCACACCAGTCGCCAGCGCACGTTCGGGGGTCTCGTCATGGCCCAGGCACTCGCCGCGGCCTCGCGTACGGTCGAGGGGGATCGACGCCCCCACTCGCTGCATGCCTACTTCCTGCGCCCGGGTCGCGCGGAGCTGCCCATCGTCTATGAGGTCGAGATCGCCCGCGACGGGCGGTCGTTCTCGCAGCGCCGCGTCGCGGCGATGCAGAACGGCGAGCACATCTTCCAGCTCGCCGCATCGTTCCAGGTCCCCGAGGAGGGGCTCGACCACGCGGACCCCATGCCCGACGTGCCCGACCCCGAGAGCTGCCCGCGCGTGTCGGACGTGCTCGCGAAGGCGTCCGGGTCGAGCCCCGACCTGTGGGAGCAGGAATGGGGCGTGCTCGACGTCCGCTACATCGGCGATTCGAACGCGCCGGGGCGCCGCCACATCGACCCCCACTCCCACGCCGCGTACGCCCGGGTCTGGGTCCGCGTCAACGGTGACCTGCCCCAGACGCCGATGATCCAGGAGTCCGCCCTCGCGTATGCGTCCGACCTGACCCTGTTGTCGATCTCGGTGCTGCCGCATGGCGTTCGCTGGGGTACGCAGGACGTGCAGGCCGCCTCGCTCGACCACGTCATGTGGTTCCACCGCCCGGTCCGCACCGATCGCTGGTGGCTGTTCGACCAGATGTCGCCGTCGGCGTCGGGCGCCCGCGGTCTGTCGATGGGCCGCATCTATCAGGATGGCGTCCTCGTGGCGACGTGCGCCCAGGAGGGGCTGATCCGCCCGTCGAAGGCGGTGCTGGAGGCGCGGCGATGAGCGTGCTCGAGCCGCGTCGCGGGTCGGAGGTGCCGGCACTGTTCTGTGACTACCTCGACTTCTATCGCGATGTGGTGGAGGAGAAGGTGCGCTCGCTGCCGGAGGCCGCGCTGCGGGAGTCGGTGGTGCCGTCGGGCTGGACCCCGCTGGAGCTGGTGCAGCACCTGGTGTTCATGGAGCGGCGCTGGTTCGTGTGGGGTTTCCTCGGCGAGGCGGTCGACGAGCCGTGGGGCGACAACCGCGGTGCGGAGAAGTCGGCGGGGTGGGAGGTTGACCCGTCAGCCAGCCTCGACGCGCTGATCGAGCGGCTCCACGACGGGGGCCGGCGTACGCGGGAGATTCTCGCCGGGGCGTCGCTGGAGGCGATGGCGCCGCCGGGGCCACGGTTCGAGGGCAGGTACGCGGGCGAGACCGCGTCGCTGGCGTGGACCTGCTTCCACGTGTTGCAGGAGTACGCGCGGCACGCGGGTCATCTGGACATCGCGGTGGAGCTGGCGGGCGGTCTCACCGGGGAGTGATGAGCCTGGCGCGCATCGCTGGGGAACTCTCCACCCGGAAGCCGGCTCGCTCGTACATCGCGCGACCGTCGGCGGTCGCCATCAGTTCGGCGCGAGCGACGCCGGTCGACCGGGCCCACTCCAACACGGCCTCGAAGGCGCGGCGGCCATGGCCCCGGCCCCGATGGTCGGCGAACGTGCACACGTTGCTGATCAGCACGTCGCGGCCGTCGGGGACTCCGGGAGAGGGGGCGGCGTCGCGGATGGCCCCCATCGCGCACGCGACGACTCCCTCGCCGGCGTCCACCACGAAGATGCCGTAGGAGGAGTCGGCCAACCGGCCGACGAACCAGGCGTACGCGTTCTCCCGCCATTGTGGGTCTGGAGCTGCCACGCCCATGGCGTCGAACATCTCCGCTCGCAGGGCGACCAGGGTCGGGACATCACCCGGCTGTGCTCGTCGAACGGCGACGGGATCGGCTCTCACGTGGGGAACTCTACGTGGGCACCGCGGGCACCGCGGGCATGCCGGTGGCCCCAGCACCGTGGGGTGGTGGGGCTCGGCGGTCGGGTTTGGTCGGCGGTGGGTTAGAAGGGTGGGGGTTCGTCGGGTGGGGCGCTGCCGGGCGCGCCGGTCGGGTCGGTC
>NZ_BAAHBN010000013.1:0-82562 GCF_054776655.1 Mariniluteicoccus flavus
AAGAAACCATGAACCCCACCCACAGGCGAGGCCACGGGAACAACCCCAAAAAGAGTTGCACAAATTATTTGGCATTGACTTTAAGCACGCTGTTGAGTTCTCAAGAATCGACCACACACCTCGCTTCGAACTCGCGTTCTCGGCTTGGGGCAACCCGATCAACCTTACTGACTTCGTTTCGGAGTGTCAACTCCGGGCCTGTCAGCTCGGCGTGTCGCCGCTTCGCTCTCGCTTGCGGCAACTCGACCTACTCTACTCAGTCCGCTTCGCCTCGTCAACTCCGCGTCATGCGGATGTTGGGAGATGTTCACGTTCCTTGCGGCCGCTCTCAGCCTTGCGGCGTCGGGCAACTCGGAGAACATTAGAGACCCTCAGGGATCTCGTCAAATCGGCCCCAGTGCCTAGGCTGCGACCATGTCTCGACCCCCCTTCGACCTGGCGTCCATCGGCGTCGGTCTGCCGTTCGCCGTGGCCGTTCGCGAGTTCGAGGACGCGCTGCGCGCCGGCGGACGGGTGGTCATCCAGGCTCCCCCCGGGACCGGCAAGACGACGCTGGTCCCCCCGGCGGTGGCGAACCTGCGTACGGGTCGTGTCGTCGTCACCCAGCCCCGCCGCGTGGCCGCCCGCGCGGCGGCGAGCAGGCTGGCGGCGCTGGCCGGCGTACGCGTGGGCGAGGAAGTGGGCTTCAGCGTGCGGGGCGAGGCGCGGACGAGCCGGCGTACGAGGGTGGAGTTCTGCACCACCGGCGTGCTGCTGCGCCGGTTGATCGCCGATCCCGAACTGTCAGGCGTGGACGCCGTCGTCGTCGACGAGGTGCACGAGCGCCACCTCGACTCCGACCTGGTCGTGGCGCTGGTGCGCGAACTGGTCGAGCTGAGGGACGACCTGGCACTGGTCGCCATGTCGGCGACGCTCGACGCCGAGCGGTTCGCCACCGTGCTGGGTGAGCTCGGCGCCGCCGCCCCGATCGTCCGGGCCGCGTCGGTCCTCCACCCCCTCACGGTGCGCTGGGCGCCGCCGGCCTCTCCCGCCCAGGACCGGCGCGGTGTCACGCCCGACTTCCTCGCCCACGTCGCCCGCGCGACGGCGGAGGCCTGCCGCGACCACCCCGACCGGGGACGCGCTGGTGTTCCTGCCCGGCGTACGCGAGGTCGAGCGGGTCGCCGAGCAACTCGGCGCCCTGTCGGACCGCCTCGTCCTCCCCCTGCACGGGCGCCTCACCCCCCGCGCCCAGGACGCGGCGCTCGCGCTGGCCGACCGGCGCCGCATCGTGGTCTCGACCGCCGTCGCCGAGTCGTCCTTGACCGTCCCCGGCGTCGGGCTGGTCGTCGACGCGGGGCTGTCGCGCGAGGTGCGCGCCGATGCCGCTCGCGGCATGACCGGCCTGGTCACGGTCGCCGTCTCGAAGGCCTCCGCGGAGCAGCGCGCGGGCCGCGCCGCCCGGCTGGGACCGGGCACGGTGGTGCGCTGCTACGCCGAAGAGGTCTGGGCCCGCCTGGCCGATCGGCCGCGGCCGGAGGTGTCGACCGCCGACCTCACCGGCGCCGTGCTCGACCTCGCCTGCTGGGGTTCGCCCCGCGGCGAGGGCCTCGCCCTCCCCGATCCCCTGCCTGAGGATGCGGTCGCGCGCGCCGAGGACCTGCTTCATTCGCTGGGCGCGCTCGACACCGACGGGAGGCCGACCGCGCGTGGCCGGGCGATGGCTCGTGTGCCAGCCGATCCCCGACTCGCCCGCGCGCTGCTCGACGGGGCGCCGCAGGTCGGGCGCACGCGCGCGGCCGAGAGCGTGGCGCTCCTCGCGTCCGACGAACGCCCGCCGGGCGGTGACCTCGCCGCCCTCCTCACGTCGTTCCGCCGCGGAGGGGGTCCGGGGGCCGCGCGCTGGCGCGACGAGGTACGCCGGCTCGAATCCCTGGTCCCCGACGCGCCGGCGCGGCGTTCGGGGAGTGCGGCGGAGTCGCTCGCCCTGGTGACCGCGTACGCGTTCCCCGAGCGGATCGCCCGCGCCCGCCCGGACGGCGAGGCGTACCTCCTGGCGAGCGGCACCGGCGCCGAGCTCGATCGCGCCACCGCGCTGCGCGGGCACCCGTGGCTGGCCGTCGCGGACGTGGCGCGCGGGGGCGGGGCCAGCGGGGCGCTGATCCGCGCGGCCGCGCCGCTCGACGAGGCGGCCGCCCTCGAGGCCGGTGCCGCGATGCTCACGGAGCAGTACGAGGCCCAGTGGTCCGGTGGTCGCGTGACGGCGCGGCGCGTGCGGCGACTCGGCGCGATCGAGCTTGCCTCGACGCCGACGAAGGCCTCGCCCCTGGCCGCCCGGGCCGCCGTCGCGGAGGGCCTGCGCCGCCGCGGGCTCGACGCGCTGCACTGGTCGGACGCCGCCATCGACCTGCGCCGCCGACTCGCGCTGCTGCACGCCCACCTCGGCGACCCCTGGCCCGCGATGGGCGACACCGCGCTGCTCGACGCCGCCGACGCGTGGCTCGCGCCTGAGCTCGACCGCCTGGCTGGGGGCGCGTCGTCCCGCTCGCTCGATCTCGCCTCCGCCCTGCGACGCCTCCTCCCGTGGCCGGAGGCCGGGCGCCTCGACGAGCTGGTTCCCTCGTCGCTGACCGTGCCGACGGGCAGCCGCGTACGCCTGGCCTATCCCGACCCCGACGACCCGGAAGGTGCCGTCGTGCTCGCGGTCAAGCTGCAGGAGTGTTTCGGGCTCACCGAGACCCCGCGCATCGTCGACGGCCGCGTCCCCGTGGTGTTCCACCTCCTGTCCCCGGCGCGGCGCCCGCTCGCGGTGACCGCCGACCTCGCGAGCTTCTGGGCGAACGCGTACGCGGGGGTGCGCGCCGAGAATCGCGGTCGCTACATCAAGCACCCCTGGCCGGAGGATCCCCTGGTCGCCCCGCCGCAGCGCGGGACCCGGGCCTCGGGGCGATGAGCACGCGGGCGGCCGACGGGATCGGATTGCCCTGACGCGACGTCAGGGTGCAAGGGTGGCGCCATGAGCACGATCTCCATCACCGGTGCCCGCGCCCACAACCTCGCCGACGTCGACCTCGAGATCACCAAGGGCGCCCTCACCGTCGTCACGGGCGTCTCCGGCTCGGGCAAGTCGTCGCTCGTGTTCGACACCATCGCCTCGGAGGCGATGCGCCAGCTCTACGAGACCCTCCCGGCCTTCGTCCGCGGCTTCCTGCCGTCGTACGCGCGCCCCGACGTCGACGCGATCGAGAACCTGCCGGCCACGATCGTGGTGGACCAGTCCCGCCTGGGCGGCGGCGCCCGCTCGACCGTCGGCACGATCACCGACATCGCCCCGCTGCTCCGCCTGCTGTTCTCCCGGGCGGGGACTCCCCACGTCGGCTCTTCGGACGCCTTCTCGTTCAACCTCCCGTCGGGCATGTGCCCCGACTGCACGGGCCTCGGCGAGATCGTCGACGTCGACCTGGCCGCGCGTACGCAGGCCATGGTCGACCGGTTCACCACGACGGTGCCGTGCCCCACGTGCCGGGGTGCCCGCCTGAACCGCGCCGCCCTCGACTGCCGCATCGAGGGCTGGAACATCGCCGACCTGTCGGCCATGGAGTCGCGGGAACTCCTGTCCCTGCTGCGGTTGTGGCACCTCGAGGCCGCCCAACCCGTGGTCGACTCGCTCATCGCGCGACTCGGCGACCTCGACGAGATCGGCCTGGGCTATCTCAGCCTCGACCGCCGCACCGCGACCCTGTCGGGCGGGGAATCCCAACGGGTGAAGGTGGTCAAGCACCTCGCGAGCAGCCTCGTCGACCTGCTCTATGTCTTCGACGAGCCCAGCACCGGCCTGCACGCCCGCGACGTGGATCGCATGGTCGCGCTGCTCCGATCGCTGCGGGACAAGGGAAACACCGTGCTCGTCGTCGAACACGACCGCGACGTCATCCTCGCCGCGGACCACGCGATCGACATCGGCCCGGGTGCCGGAGCCGAGGGCGGGCGGGTCGTGTTCGACGGGCCCGTCAGCCGCCTGCGCAGCGCCGACACGGCCACCGGTCGCCACCTCGACCGCCGGCCCGCGATCCGCGCGGACTTCCGGGAACCCCAGTCGTGGTTGGGAATCGGCGACGCGACCGTCCACAACCTGCAGCACGTCGACACGCGGATTCCCGTCGGCGTGCTCACCGCCGTCACGGGCGTGGCCGGGTCGGGCAAGTCGAGCCTCATCCACGGCGTGTTCTGCCGCGACCACCCCGACGCCATCGTGGTCGACCAGTCCGCCCCCACGACGAACCGGCGCTCGAGCGTTGCGACCTACACCGGCGCCCTCGACCCCATCCGCCAAGTGTTCGCGAAGGCCAACGGGGTGAGGCCATCGCTGTTCAGCGCCAACTCCGAGGGCGCCTGCCCCGAGTGCCAGGGCCAAGGGGTCGTCTACACCGACCTGGCGTTCCTCGAGGGGTTCACCAGCCCCTGCACCGCCTGCCGCGGCCGGCGGTTCACCGACGCGGTGCTCGCCCACCGCTGGCGCCGGAGATCCATCAGCGATGTCCTCGAAACGACGGTCGGCGAGGCCCTCGACCTGTTCGCTGGCGGCGATCAGACGGCCGCCACCCGGTCGATCACGCGAATCCTGTCGAGCGTCGTCGATGTCGGTCTGGACTATCTCCACCTGGGCCAGCCCCTACCCACGCTCTCGGGCGGCGAGTGCCAGCGCATCAAGCTCGCCTCCCACCTCCACCGCGAGGGCGCGGTCTATGTGCTCGACGAGCCCACGACCGGCCTCCACATGTCGGACGTGGATCGCCTGCTGGGCGTGCTCGACCACCTGGTCGACGACCGGGGTGCGACCGTGGTCGTCATCGAGCACGACCTCGACGTCATCGCCCACGCCGACTGGGTCATCGACCTGGGCCCCGACGGCGGCGCCGCGGGGGGCCGACTCCTGTTCGAGGGGAACCCCCGCGATCTGTTGTCCTGCAGGGGTTCGCACACCGCCGACTTCCTCGGGTGGGCCCTGCGCAGCGACTGACACCGACCGCGCGGAGACGCCGGCTCAGCGGTCGGCCACCCGGCCCGTGAGTTCGACCAGTTCGGCCACGCGGGGGTCCGGCGTACGCACGGCCACGGCCTTCGCGTCCTCGGCGACCTGGTGCGGCGTACGCAGCCGCGCCCACGGGCCGCCGCGCAGCGACTCGCTGAACGTGGCGACGGCGATGTCCTGGTGGAGCCGCACCGGGGCCCGATCGGGGCTGGCCGCGAGGTCGCCGGGTCGCACCGACGCGGTGCGTTCGACGGGCTCGCGGGTCTCGGGGTGCAGGTAGCGCACGGTCGCCCTGCCCAACGGGAGGGCCGCATCGGCGTCCGGGGCGAGGTCGATCTCATAGAGCGCCGTCACCGCGTGGCCCGACCCGACCTCGCCGCCGTCGACCTTGTCGTTGCGGAAGTCGCCGTCGGCCACATCGCGGTTCTCATAACCCAGCAGGCGATAGCTCGCGACCTGGGCCGGGTCGAACTCGACCTGGGCCTTCGCGTCGCGCCCGGTGACCACCAGCGTCCCGGTGAGGTTCTCACGGAACAGCCGCGTGGCCTCCGCCGCCGAATCGCAGTAGGCGTAGAAGCCGTTGCCCCGGTTCGCGAGCTGTTCCATCAACGGATCATTGAACGGGTCACCGAAGCCGACCGTGACGAGGTCGATCTGGCGCCGGGCCGCGTCGCCGATGGTCCGCAACATGGCCTCGGGCCCCGTGTTGCCGACGTTCGCCACCCCGTCACTGAGGAGCACCACGCGGTTCAACTTTCCTTGCTGATAGGACTTCTGGGCCTCTTCGTAGCCGCGCTTCAGGCCGGCCTCCGCATTCGTCGACCCCTCGGTCACGAGGTCGTCGATCGCGCCGGTGATCGCGGACGCCTGGGCAGCCGGTGTCCGCTTGAGGACCGTCCGGGTCTTGTCGCTGTAGACCACGATGGTGACGGTGTCGGTCGGGCGCAGGGCCTTCGTCAGCGTGTGCAGGGCTTCCTTCACGGCCGGGAGCTTGTTGTCGTCCGCCATCGACCCCGAGACGTCGATGACGAACGTGAGGTTGGCGTCGGGCCGCGCCCGCTGGTCGACGACCGACGACTGTACGCCGACCCGCACCACCCGCGAACGCTCGGGCAGCCACGGCACGGCGGTGCCGTCCATGCGGACGTCGATGCCCTGCGCCGGCGGCGCGTAGTCCTGGTCGAAGGCGTTCACGAACTCCTCGGTGCGGACGTCGCCGGGGCTCGGGACCACACGCGCCCGGATCGAGGCGCGCGACCTGGTCCACGCCCCGTTGTCGACGTCGAGCGCGAAGGTCGACCTCGGGTCCTCGGCCGTGGCCACCTTCGGGTTGCTCGGGGCCGTCGGAGGGGCCGTCGGCCGCGTGGAGGGTTCGCGCGTCGGCGCCCCGGTGGGCCGCACCACGTCCCGGGGCCGGGCAGCTGGGGGCGGCCCCCCGCGCCGCTCGGCTGCGGGGGCGTACGCGGTGCCCCCGGTGACCGCGTCCTGGGCGCACCCACCCAACGAACCGGCCAGGACCAGCGCGGTGCCGCCGAGGGCCAGCGTGCGGATGACGGGCGGGCGTCGGGCTCCGGGCCCGGATTTCGGTGCAGACATGGTTTCCCCCTGGGTGTGTCGGTGGTGACTCACCCACGAAGACGGGACCGAACAGGGCGAAGGTTCTGCGACGTAATCCGATCGTGACGTTCGGGCTGGGCTCAGTGGGCGCAGGCGGTCGCGGGGTTGTGCCGGCGGTGGCGCCGTGAGGGCCGGCGGTCGACCCGCGCCAGGCCCGCGAGGACCTCGCGCCAGCCGGGCCGGGCCGGTGCGGGAGGCACTCCGAGGAAGCGCAGTTCGTCGGCCTGCCGCTGCAGGTCGCGGTCGATGACGGTGTTCGTGAAGATGCTCATGGGTCAAGCCTGCGCCGCTGCACCGTTCAGCACAAGCGATTCTTCCTTGTGCATCGTTCAGCACTGCTGCACAATAGAGGGGTGCTTGATCCCCATCGCCTCCGCGTCCTCCGCGCCGTCATCGCCGCCGGCTCGGTGAACGCCGCAGCCACCAGCCTCGGCTACACGCCGTCGGCCATCAGCCAGCAGCTCACCGCCCTGCAGCGCGAGACCGGGTTGACCCTGTTCGCGAAGGCCGGGCGCGGCATCACCCCCACCTCGGCCGGCACCCAGCTCGCCGAGCTCAGCGGCGAGGCCATGAACTCCCTGGCCCGGCTCGACGCCGCCGTCACCCACCTGCGTGAGGGCCGGACCGAGCACCTGTCGATCGGCTCCTTCGCCTCGGCCGCCCAGGCCTGGCTCCCCGAGGTCGCCCGCCAGCTCGGCGCCGAGCTGCCCGACCTCATGCTGGAGCTTCGCCTGTCCGAGACAGGTCAGGCACCCGATCCGGAGGGCATGGACATCGACATCGCGACCGAGGTGCCGTGGGAGCCGCCCACGAGCCGCCCCGGCCACCGCCGCCACGAGCTGGGCACCGAACCGTACGCGGTGGTGGTCCCGTGTACGCATCCTCTTGCCCAGCAGGGATCCGCGCCCCTCGCCGCCATCGCCGACGAGCCGTGGGTCGAGGAGAGCCACCGCGACACCTGCTGCGGGCGGATCGTCGCCCAGCGCTGCAGCGCCGCTGGAGTGGTGCCCCGCGTGGTGGCCCGGACCAACGACCACCACACCTCGATCGCCTTCGTCGCCGCCGGGGTGGGCGTCGCGGTCCTCCCGCGCCTGGCCACCTCGGGCATGCCGCCCGAGGTGGTGGCCGTCCCCCTCGCGGACGCCGAGCTGAACCGCCGCATCGTCGCCCTGGTTCGGGAATCGGCCGAACCGACCGTCGCGGCCCAGCGTGCGCTGGCGCTGCTCAGCGACTCAGCAGCTCGTTCCACGTCTTAGGGCCGACGATGCCGTCCTCCTCGAGGTGGTTCTCCTTCTGGAACGAGCGCACACCCTTCTGCGTGAGCGGGCCGAACGACCCGTCGGTCGCGACCCGGACGCCGTTGGCCACGAGTGCCCGCTGGACCCCGAGCGCCAGGTCGCCCCGTGCCCCCGGCCGGACCACCTGGATGAGCTTCGCCCACGTCTTCGCACCCACGATGCCGTCGGCAGACAGCCCGGCCGATCGCTGGAATGCCACCACCCCGGCGCGCGTACCGGGACCGAACGAGCCGTCGGCGTCGACGCGCTGCCCGCGGGAGCGCAGCAGGTGCTGGAGCGCGTACACCTTGTCGCCGCGCGACCCCGAGGCGAGGACCGCCCAGGTCACCGGCTCGGTCGGGTTCGTCGGCGGCTTCGGCGGCGGGGCCGTGGTGCCGAGCTTCTTCGCGACGTCGGCCCGGAGCTGGGAAAGCTTGGAATAGAAGAGCTTTCCGGGGCACTCGGTCGCCACGTGGTCGCGGTGTCCGTCGATCGCGTCGGCCTTCAGCCCGTAGGACCAGCACAGCCACGCCAGCAGGTTCACGAGCGCGTCGTACTGCGCCTTCGGGGGCAGCACGTCGGTGTAGAGGCCCTCGTTCTCGATGCCGATCGAATAGGCGTTGGCCGAGCGGGCGTGGATGCCCTTGATGAACGACTTCCGGCCCTGGACGTGCTTGAGGCTGCCGTGGCGGGCCTCCATCACATAGCCCCCGCGGCTGATCGTGAAGTGCTGGCCCGAGTCGCCCCAGTCATGGATGGCGTCCTTGGCCATGTGGAGGTTCTGGATGTTGCGGGCCACGGCGAACGCGTGGGCCTTCGAATAGTCGGTGCTGTTCGGCGACGCGGTGTGGTGGACGATGATCTTCGTCGGGCGCTGGTTGACGACCTCGATGTTCTGGTCGGGACGCCGCGCGCCCCACTCCGCGGTGGTGTAGACGCGTGGCTGCTTGACCGCCGCGAGCGCGGGTGCGGCGGCGAAGCCGCCACCGACGAGCGCGACGGCACCGGCGCCGGCGGCACCGCCGATGACGGCGCGGCGCGACAGGTGGGGCGTGGTGAACATGGGGGATCCTCCTGCTGGGGGTGCATCGGTCCCCTTCAACGTAAGGCGGCCCCGGCGCCCTCGCCATGCGTGCAGGGGTGGAAGATTCCTTTCCCTGCAGTGCATGGCGACGACCCCGGGGCCCGCTCTGCCTGACTCTCGCGTCAGTACAGGTACGCCTCCGCGCGCACGTCCTCGACCGAGTAGCCGCCGCGGACGGAGAAGTTGTAGTGCTCCACCTTCGCGCTGCCGTCCGGGTTGACCGCGATCACGATCGCGACGTGGCCGTAGCCGCTGCCGCGCGAGGCGCCCCACCAGGCCACCGAACCAACCTTCGGCACGTTGCTGACGACACGGCCGCGCTGGATCCAGCCCTGGCGCCACCCGATGGCGTTGCCGTCGCCGCCGCCGTTGATCTGGCTCCAGACCATGCCGCGGCGGAAGGCCGCGAAGTCGGTGCAGTTGCGGTAGGCGAACCCGCGGCCCGACATCGAGCTGCCGTTCTTGCACCACGAGCTGCCGCACGGAGCGGCGTCGGCGTCGGGGTAGTTGCCCCCCACGAGCCCGGGGATCGCCACGACGCCGTTGTCGACGGTTCGGGTGTCGGTGTGGAACACGAGCTTGCCGCCCTGGAAGAACTGTGTGATCGTCGTGCCCTCGACCCGACCCTCGGCCGACGTCGGATAGCCCAGACCGCCGCGCTCATAGCCCTGGGCCGCGTACGCGCTCAGGATCGCACCGAAGACCGGGTGGGAGGCCGAGCGGGGCGACCAATACATCAGGCCGCCCTGGAACCGCTGGGCACAGCCGCCGTCGCGCAGGCCGCAGAACTCGGCACCCGTGGGGTAGCCCAGCGGGCTGTTCTCCCAGCCCAGCTGCGCATACCGCTCACCGATGGCGCCCCACACCGGATTGGTGCCCGCCTTCAGGCTGAAGTAGGCCAGGCCCCTCTGGAACGACTGGACGCAGCCGCCGTCGCGGAGACCGCACCGCTCGGCGCCCGTCGGATAGCCCAGCGGGCTGTTCTCCCAGCCCAGCTGCGCATACCGCTCACCGATGGCGCCCCACACCGCGTGGGAACCCGAGGCACCACTGAAATAGACCAGGCCGCCCTGGAACGACTGGAAACAGCCCCCGTCGCGCAGGCCACACCGCTCGGCGCCCGTCGGATAGCCCAGCGGGCTGTTCTCCCAGCCCAGCTGGGCGTAGCGCTGACCGATCGCACCCCACACCGCGTGGGCGTCACTCGCGAACGACCAGTAGCCCAGGCCGCCTTCGAACTTCTGCACACACCCGCGGTCGCGCAGGCCGCAGTGCTCGTCGGTCGTCGGATAGCCCAGGCCGCCGTTCTCCCAGCCCTGGCCACCCCACGCCGCCGCGAAGATGCGGCCGCGGATGAAGTGCGCACCGGTCGACGCCTTCCAATAGATCGAGCCACCCTCGAACTTCTGGAAACACCCACCATCACGCAGGCCACAGATCTCGCCGTGCACCGCACGACCCAACCACCCACGCTCGCCACCCTGCTCGACCCACTTCGCGCCGATCGCGGTCAGCGAGGCCTGGGCCTCGGCGGCCGGACGCGCCGGTGTCGGTGTCGGGGTCGGGGTCGGCGTGGCCGTCCGTGTCGGCGTCGCCGTCGGGGTCCGGGTCACCGTGGGGGTCGCACTCCGCGTGGGGGTCGGGGAGGCGGTGGGCGTCGACGTCACCGTGACGCCCGGGGTCGGGCTCGCGGTGGTCGAGGGTGTCGGCGAGGGTGCGGCGTACGCCTGGCCCGGCAGCATGCCCGCGGCCAGGGCGAGGCCCATACCCAGCCCCGCAAGGCGCTTCATGGCGCTCACAGCGGCTGGACCGCGACGCTGATCAGGCCGCGGCTGGTGTCGCCGATGGCCGAGAAGGACGCGGTCGACAGGTCGATGCAGCGACCAGCGACATAGGGGCCGCGGTCGTTGATGCGGACCACGACGCTGCGGCCGTTGTCGACGTTGGTGACCCGGGCGTACGAGTGCAGCGGCAGCGTCTTGTGGGCCGCCGTGAGCGTGCTGGGATCGAACCATTCGCCGGACGCGGTGGGCTGCGGCTCGTAGTAGTGGGACGCGATGCAGCGCTCGCCGGTGAGGGCGACCTCGCCGTTGTCGACGCGCATGGTGTCGGTGTGGAACACGAGCTTGCCGCCCTGGAAGATCTGGGTGATCGTCGTGCCCTCGACCCGGCCCTCGGCCGACGTCGGATAACCCAGACCGCCGCGCTCGTGGCCCTGGGCCGCGTACGCGCCCAGGATCGCACCGCGCACCGGATGGGCACCCGACCGCGCCGACCACAGGATCAGGCCGCCCTGGAAGCGCTGGCCGCAACCGCCGTCGCGCAGGCCGCAGAACTCGCTGGAGGTCGGATAGCCGAGCGGACTGTTCTCCCAGCCGCCGCCCGCATAGGCACCGCGGATCGCGCCCCAGACCGGATAGGTGCCCGCGTTCGGGCTGAAATAGACCAGACCGCCCTGGAACTGCTGGACACAGCCCCGGTCACGCAGACCACACAGCTCGCCCGTCGTGGGATAGCCGAGCGGGGAGTTCTCCCAGCCCATCTGCGCATAGCGCTGACCGATCGCGCCCCACACCGCGTGGGCGTCGGTCGCGAACGACCAATAGCCGAGGCCGCCCTCGAAACGCTGGACGCACCCGTTGTCACGCAGGCCGCAGATCTCGTCCGAGGTCGGATAGCCCAGGCCGCCGTTCTCCCAGCCCTGGCCACCCCACGCCGCCGCGAAGATGCGGCCGCGGATGAAGTGGGCGCCGGTCGAGGCCTTCCAATAGATCGAGCCGCCCTCGAACTTCTGGAAACACCCGCCATCACGCAGGCCACACCACTCGCCGTGCACCGGACGACCCAACCAACCACGCTCGCCACCCTGCTCGGCCCACTTGGCACCGATCGCGGTGAGGCGCGGGCTGGCGGCGGCGCGGGTCGGGGTGGGCGTCGGCGTGGGCGTGGGCGTCGGCGTCGCGGTGCGGGTCGGAGCCGCCGACGTCGGGGCGGCCTTCGGCGACGCGCTCGGGTTCGGGGACGCCGTGGCCGAGGGGGCGGTCGGAGTCGGGGTGGCGACGGGCGCGGCCTGGGCCGTGGCGGCCTGCAGACTCACGGCGGTGACGATGGCGCCGAAAGTGGCGGCCAATCGAGAGACGGTCTTCACGGGGGATCTCCTCCGAAGCGGTCAGGACCGCATCAGTGTGCCACCTGAGACGCCCCTGAGGAAATCCTGAATTGTGGCAAGTTCAAGCCGACGCGCCGGGAAACCCCTCGGCAAGACCGAACCACGTCTCGATCGGCTGGCGCTGGCCCCCCACGTGCACGAGGGAGTCGCCCTCGACCGAGAGCTGGGTGGCGTACGCGGCCACGACGTGACGCAGGCGGGGCAGGAACTCCGGGAAGTCGTGCCACTCCTCGGCGTCCTGGCGCGTCGTGGCGACCATGACGAAGCGGACACCCGCGTCGGCGGCGGCCCGGCGTGCGACGTGGTGGAGGTGGACGTGGTCGGGGTGGCCGTAGCTTCCCCCCAGGTCGTAGCCCACGACGACGTCGGGGCGCCACGCGGCCACCAGGGCGTCGAGGTCGGCCGCGGCCTCGGCGACCGACGCCAGGGTGAACGCGTCGTCCTCCACGTCCTCGGCCGGGCCGGCGAGGCCCTCGGCGACCCACTGCATGCCGGAGTCGCGGTAGACCCGCGGCTGCCCGGCGCACGCCGGCGTGGCTCCCAGGAAGGCGTGGCGCGCGACGCCGAGCCGGGACAGGGCGAGCGCCAGTTCGGCGCGGCGCTGGTCCTGCAGGTCACCGGCGAAGTCGTCGGGGAGGGATCCGGGCACCACCTCGCCGCGCTCGCCCCGCGTCGCGGTGACGACCTGCACCTCGACGCCGTGGTCGCCGAGGTCCAACGCGAGCGCTCCGGTCGACAGGGACTCGTCGTCGGGATGGGCGTGGCAGAGCAGTACGCGGGAGGCGGCGCGGAGACCGTCGAGGAGCGGTGTCGCCTCGGGTGCGGGGCGATCGTTGCGGTGGGGGTCGGTCACGGGCGCCTCTCGTCGGTGCGGGTCCGCCCGGTTCGCAGGCCCGCGTACAGGTCCACGAGCCGCTGAGCGGTCGCCTCCCAGGTGAATCGCGCGGCGTGCTCAATCGCGCCGCGCGACAGCCGAGCGTACGCCTGCTCGTCGCGGAGGATCACGCGCAACGCCGCCGCCCACGCGCCCGCCTCGCGTGGCAGCAGGAACCCGCCGACGCCGTCCGCAACGGCCTCGACCAGGCCGCCGCGGGCGGATGCGAGGACGGGGGTCCCGCAGGCGGCCGCCTCGAGCGCGACGAGGCCGAACGTCTCGCTGCGCGACGGCACGACCAGCGCGCAGGCGCCGCGCATCAGGTCGGAGAAATCCTGCCTGGGCAGGGATCCGACGAACTCGACGTGGTCGCCGAGGCCGGCCTGTGCGACGCGGTCCGCGATGTCGCGGTGGTGGTCGGCGAAGTCGTCGGACACCTCACCGGCGATGACGAGGCGTGGGCGGTCGACCGGTTCCATCAGGGCGAGCGCGTCGACGACGAGGTCGGCACCCTTGAGGGGCTGGAGACGGGCGGCGAAGAGGACATAGGGATCCGCCGGTTCCGCCTGCTGCGCCGCGGCGGCCGCGGGCCGGAACAGCGCGTGGTCGACACCCGGCGGCACGACCGCGACGCGCGCGGCGGGGGCCGCGTACCGCTCCGCCAGCGTGTCGGCCTCCGCGCGGCTGATGGCGACCAGGGCGTCGCATTCGGTTGCACAGCGGCGTTCGCCGGGGATGCGTCGCGGCGACTCGGGCGGCTCGCCGGCATCGAGGTCGGCGCCCTCGGGCGCGGCGACCGAGTGGAAGCTGATCGCGTGGGGCACGCCCCAGGCGGCGGCGACGGGCAGCGCCGCGACGCCGGACATCCAGTGGTGGGAGTGGATGACGTCCGGGCGGGGCAGGCGGGCGAGGTGGTGGGCGAACTCGTCGAGGTGGTCGTCGATGCGCGACTTGGGCAGCGGGGTGCGCGGCCCGGCGGGGAGGTGGTGCAGCGTGATCCCGGGGGCGACCTGCTCGGTGTCGGGGTGGGTGGTGTCGAAGCGGCGGGTCGCGATGGTGACCTCGTGGCCCAGCGCGGCCAGCGCGGCCGCCTGCTGCGAGACGACCACGTTCATGCCGCCGCCGTCACCCACCCCCAGGGCCGTGTAGGGCGAGGTGTGCATCGACACCTGCAGGACGTGCACCCTCAGAGCCCCGCCCGGTCGAAGGCCTCGACGGCGGCCGTGCGGCCCAGCTCGATCATCTCGACGGCCCGGTGGAAGTCCATGGTGCGGCAGGCGTCTGACGGAATGGAGACCATGACGTCGGGCGGGTTCGCGGCCAGGCGGAAGCGGGTGATGACCTCCTCGACGGCCTCGAGCGAGTGGTTCACGACGTCAGAGGTCTTCATGCCGGCCGGATAGGGCTCGTACGGGATCTCGTGCTCGCCCAGGGCGTCGTCGCCGAGCCGCAGTGCCGACAGGGTGAGCGGGACGGCGGAGCGGCGGATGCGCTTCAGGTCGATCGACGTCAGCCCCCGGCGGAAGCGGGCGAACCACTCCTCGTCGTCGCGCGGCTCGGACGTGGCCTTCACCGGGCCGCGCGCCCGGTCGCGGCGCTCCCCCGACAGCGAGACGGCCATCGTGAAGTCGGCCGCGGCGCCGATGACCGGGTCGATCGGGACGGGATTGAGCACGCCCCCGTCGACCAGCACACGCCCGTTGATCACCACCGGCGTGATCACCGACGGGATGGCGATCGAGGCGCGGATCGCGGCGTCGACGGGGCCCCGCTGGAACCACACCTCGCGGTGGGCGTGGAGGTCGGTGGCCACGGCGGTGAAGGGGATCGCGAGGTCCTCGATCTGGGCGCCGGCCAGGATGTCGCGCACCTTGGCGAGCACGCGCTCGGCCTTGATCACGCCCGGGCCCACGAGCGCGGGATCCATGAGGAGGAGCACGTCGCGCTGGGTCAGGCTGCGGGCCCACTCCTCGAACTGGTCCAGCCGGCCGGCCGCGTACAGGCCGCCGACCAGGGCGCCCATCGACGTCCCTGCCACGGCCTCGACGGTGTGGCCGCGCTCCTCGAGCACCGACAGGGCCCCGATGTGGGCATAGCCCCGCGCACCGCCCGACCCCAACGCCACCGCAGCCCTCACCGCGCACCTCCTCCTGCCTGCTGTCTCCTGTCTGACAACAGTTCAGCACATGGGACAAGACGAGGGGGGCGCCACGGGCGGACGTTCCAGGAATTTTCATCCTGCCTCAGCGGCCACCGCCATCGCACACATCGCCTGGATGCATTCGTGCAGCAGGAATCCCGCTCCCCCGCCGACCGGACTGATGTCGCCCACCGACTGCTCGGCGTGGCGGCGGGCGGCCCACACCAGCTGGAGGATCTGGGTGTCGGTGTCGAGGTCCCAATAGCCGGGGTCGCCGGGCGCGCGCACGCGTTCGCCGTTCGGCCTGGTGAACCGCCACTGCGACGGGACGCCACGGTCATCACCGATGTCGCGGGTGATCGTGACGCCGCCCTCGTGGATGACCACGTGATGGCGGCGGCACAGCAGGGCGAGGTTGTCGAGGTCGGTGAGCCCGGCGAGGAGCCAGGGAACCACGTGGTGTCCGTCGAGGCGGTGGGTGCTGGTGCAGCCCGGGTATTCACACATGCCGTTGGCGCGGACCATCAGCGCCCGGCGCTGGGCGCGCGAGATGAGACGCCGGCGGCGGCCGAAGTTGAGCACCGCCCCCTCGCCGTCGACCAGGGCCCCGACGACCGACCCGCTGCAGGCCAGCCGGGCGGCGGTCGCGCCCTCGATGGGACCACCTCCCTCGACATAGCCGGTTCCCGCGGGAACAGGAACGTGAGCCTCGGCGGCGGCGAGCACCTCCGCGTCGACGTGGACGACGACGAGGGCCTCGTCGGCCGGGGCGGCATCGGCGCGATAGCCCGCGCGACGTCGACCAGAGCCCTCGCACGGCACGGTTTCGGGGGCGGCTCAGGCATGCGCTCCTCGAACAGAACGGTGCGAGGAGGGGCCGGATCCGCGGCTGGGACCTCGGCGTCAACACCTTCGGCTGCCGCGACGGGCTCGTCATCGGCACCTCGTCGCTCCAGCTGCTGATCCGCGGCGGTGTCGAGGGCGGCGCGGACGACGGCGGCCTCGTCGGGCGGCAGGACGACGATCATGCGGATCATGCCGTCGCCCTGTTCGATCCAGGAGAACCTGCGGTTGGTCTCCTGCACGATGCGCGAGCCGGTGTGGGCGCGGTAGGTGCGGACCACCCGCGCCAGTTGGGCCGCGGTCATCTGGAGCGCGAGGTCACACAGTTTCGCCTCGTCGACCAGGCCGACGGCGCGGGTGACCTCCCGCACCTTCGAATAGGACAGCCTCCCGTCGGCCATCAGCTCCGACGTGCGCGGCATGCGCCGGAGCGCCCGGGCCACGCGTACGTGTTCGAGGGCCGTCAGCGGAGCCATCGAACACGCCCACGCCAGCCAGTGGGCGGTGTCGCGGATGTCGTTGAACCACCGCGAGCCGTCGCCGGCGTCGAACTCGCCGACCTTCACCAGCAGGTCGTGGTCGAGGCGCGCCTGGGCCGAGGCCTGGCCCGTGATGACGCCGGCGAGGCTGAGGGCCTGCTCCTGGCCCAACCGGTCGGCGGTCGCCCTGAGCGCGTCGATCTCGACGGCGATGTCGACGGCGATGTCGGCGGCGGCGCTGGACGGCGGCAGTTCGATGATGGTCATGGTCGTTCCCCCGGGGTTGGGTGGCGTGGTGGCGCGAAGGTGCGTACGACCAGTCAACGCGAGGGCTCTGACAATTCCCGGGTTCCCGCGGGAACTACTGGAACCCGTGCCGGGCCAGGGGATGGAGCAGTTCGCGCTCCTCGTACGCGAGGTGCGACAGCAACGTGTCGGTCAGCAGGTCGATCGCGTGCTGGAGTGCGTCGAGTCGCGTGCGTCCCTCGACTCCATAGGGGTTGCCCGTGACGAGGTCCACCAGCGCCCGGTCTACCGCCTCGAGCGTCTCGGCGATGACCTCGTGCTCCTCGACCAGCCGCTCGATGACCGGCTCGATGGCGGGATCGGCGCGCACGAGGTGGGTGAAGACCGAGTGGTCCTCGAGGGTGTGGTGGCCGGTGACGATGCGGCAGTAGGACTCGCAATAGGCGCCCAGCGACCAGTTGTTCTGGCGCAGCGACATCGTGTTGATCACCGACCGCGCGCCGCCCACCGTGAGATGTCCGCGCCGCACCTGGTCGACCACGTCGCGCAGCTGGGTCAGCTCGGCGCGGAGCTGGTCGTGCACGTCGATGAGGTGTTGGGGCCGGGCCTGCTGGGCGGCGGTGTACGCGGCCTCGCGCGGCACGGCGGCCCGCGGGCGCGAGGCCTCGTCCCACGGCAGGTCGCCGGTGAGGCGTACGCCGTCGTCGGGCGTGGGGCGGACGGCGCCGACGGCGACGGGCTCGGCGGCGGGGTCCGGGGTGAGCTCGGTGGCCGTGGACCGCTCCGGGGTGCCGAGATGGTGCGCCGTCTCGTCGGGATCGCGCTCGTCCCCGTCCTCACGCGCCCGCTCCGCCTCCACCAGCTCACGTACGCCCGGCGCGACCTCCGCCGCGAACCGTCGCAGGATGTCGGGGTCGTCGGTGCCGAGGATGAACGTGCTCATGCCCTCGTCGATCGCGAGACCGGCGAGCTGCTCGACCCAGTCGGTCGGCGTGCCGCGCAGGAAGTCGGCGGAGCGGCCGAACGCGCCGAAGATGTTGTAGATGCGGCGGATCGCCGCGGGGTCGCGGCCCGCCGCCACCGCGGCCTCGTCGACGCGCGCGTTCAGGTCGCCGAGCGCGGGCGGGTCCGCGTACCCCATCGACGGCACCCACCCGTCGGCCAGGCGGCCCGTGACGCGGAGCATCCGGGGCCCGTACGCGCCCAGCCAGATCTCGATCGGGTGGGCCGGCGCGGGGCCGGACTTCAGCCCGCGTACGCGGTGGTGCTCGCCGTCCACGCGCACCGTGCCCTCGCCGCGCCACACCTGGCGGATGACGTCGATGGCCTCAATGAGCGCGTCGACCGACTGGCCGGCGGCCAGCCGCGTGCCGCCGGCGGCCTCGATGGCGTCCCAGAACGCGCCGGTGCCGAGGCCGAGGTCGACGCGGCCGTGGGTCAGCAGGTCGAGCGTCGCGGCCGAGCGCGCGAGCACCACCGGCGGTCGCAGCGGCACGTTCGCGACGTTGGTCGACAGGCGCAGCGTCGACGTGCGGGCGCCGATCGCGCTCAGCAGCGTCCAGGTGTCGGCGTGCGCCGCCTGGTAGGGGTGGTCCTGGATCGACACGAGGTCGAGGCCGAGCGACTCCGCGAGCACGGCGAGCTCGACCACGCCGTCGGGGTCAGCGGCGGTCGGGGTCGGGAACAGTCCGAAGCGCAGGTCCTGGAGATGGTCGGGCATGGTTCATTGTGAACCAGAGGAACGTACGGTCAGACCCCGATCGCCGGCTGCGGGATCTTGCGCGCAAGCCCGCGTACGCCGCGCCCGATCGCGCCCTTCGCGGCGTCGGCGATGATGCGGCCCCGCGTACGCCCCTCTTCCTGGTTCGGCAGCGACAGCCGCATGATCTTCCACCACGCCGAACCTAGCTGGCGGTGCATGGGACCGATGACATAGCGCAGGCCGTGCTTCTCGAACAGCGCGCGGACGCGGGGCGCCGCCTCGTGGTAGCGGTTCGACGGCATGTCGGGGAACAGGTGGTGCTCGATCTGGTGGGACAGGTTGCCGGTCATCAGGTGGAAGAACTTCGAGCCGGAGATGTTGGCGGAGCCGAGCATCTGGCGGAGATACCACTCGTCCTTGGTCTCGCCCTCGATCGAGTCGGTCTCGAACGCCTCGACGCCGTCGGGGAAATGACCGCAGATGATGACCGAGTGGGTCCACACGTTGCGGACGAGGTTGGCCGTCGCGTTCGCCGCCATGGTGTGGAGGAACGACGGGCCCGACAACAGCGGGTGGAGGACGAAGTCCTTGCCGACCTGGCGGCCGACCTTGCGCAGCGTCGCCTTCGCCTTCTCGACGAAGACCTCCTTCTCGACGTGGCCCTGCTGGTATTCCAGCGTCTCCATGTCATAGAGCGCGATGCCGTATTCGAAGAAGATCGCGTTCAGCAGGTTCACCGGCGCCTGCACCAGCGAATAGAGCGTCCAGGGCTGCTTCTCGTCGACGCGCATGATGCCGTAACCGAGGTCGTTGTCGCGCCCGATCACGTTCGTGTAGGTGTGGTGGAGCTCGTTGTGGGTGTGCTTCCACTGCGCGGCGGGCGAGACGAAGTCCCACTCCCACGTGGTCGAGTGGATCTTCGGGTCGCGCATCCAGTCCCACTGGCCGTGGAGGACGTTGTGGCCGATCTCCATGTTCTCCATGATCTTGGCGATCGACAGCCCGGCGGTGCCGACGAGCCACGCCGGCGGGAAGATCGAGAACAGCAGCACCGCGCGGCTGGTCAGCTCGAGCAGGCGCTGGGTCTTGATGACGCGACGGATGTACGCGGCGTCAGCGGCGCCGCGCGACCCCATGATGTCGGCGCGGATCTGGTCGAGCTCGCGACCGATGTCGGCGATCTGCTCGGGGGTCAGCGCGACGCTGGTCTCGGTGGTGCGCTTCGCGGTCGTGCGCGAATCAGTGATGTCGGTATCGGTCGTGCGGGCCACGGTGGTCGTCATGGGCTCTCCTTCGGGGCGCTGCTCGGGGATCAGGTTCGGGGATCAGGGGATCAGGTTCAGGTCAGAGGTCGATCACGCACGTCCCGGCCGCGGCCGAGACGCAGGTCTGGATCATCACGGGGTCGTCGGTCGCGCTGTGGGTCTCGCCGGTGCGCAGGTCGCGCACCGTGCCCGTACGCAGGGGCGCGACGCAGCCGAAGCAGATGCCCATGCGGCAGCCCGACGGCATGAGGACGCCGGCGTCCTCGCCGACGTCGAGCAGGGGGCGGTCGCCGGGCGCGTCGACGTCCACGCCCGACTTCGCGAACGCCACGTCGCCGCCCTCGCCCGGCTCGGCGAGGACCGTCGGGCGGAACCGCTCGATGTGGAGCGCGTCGGCCAGGCCGGCCTCGGCCCAGTGGGACTCGAAGTCGTCCAGCATGGCCGCCGGGCCGCACGCCCACGTCTCGCGCTCGCGCCAGTCGGGCACCAGGGCGTCGAGCTGGTCGGCCGCGAGGCGTCCCTCGAGCTCGGTGTGGCGCTCGATCAGGCGTACGCGGTCGTCGGCCGCCAGCGCGCGCAGTTCGGGGCCGAACACGACCTCGTCGGCGCTGGGCGCGCTGTGGACGACGACGACGTCGCTGAGCTCGTCGGCGTGGCCGCGGAGCATGCCGATGACCGGCGTGATGCCGGAGCCGGCGGTGAGGAACAGGAGTCGCGCGGGCATCGTCTCCGGCAGCACGAACTCGCCCGCCGCCTGCTCGAGCATGACGAGGTCGCCGGCCTTGGCGGTGGTCGCGAGGTGGTTGCTGACCGCGCCGCCGAGGATGGGCTTCGCGGTGATGGTGAGGGTCGGGGAGCCGGCGGCCCCGGTGATCGAATAGGCGCGCCACTGGCGTACGCCGTCGACCTCGACGCCGATGCGGACGTATTGCCCCGGGACGTGGCCGCGCCAGTCGCGGCCGGGCTTGAGCTCGACCGTCACGGCCGAGCCGGACTCGCGACGGATGGCCACGATGCGGCCGCGCATGTCGGCCCCGGAACGCAGCGGATCGAACAGGTCGAGGTAGTCACCGGGGGTGCGCGGGGACGCGAGCGCCTCCGCGAGGCGGCGTACGCCGCCCAGCAGCGAGGAGGTCGACGCGGTGCTGGCACTCATGGGACAAGCCTAACCTACGGTCCCGTAAGTTACGACACCGTAGGGGGATTGGAGGGGTTCCTATGTCGACAATACGCCACCGTGCCGCGGTTGCCGACGCCCCCTAGAATCAGCCGGGTGACGACCTCCCCCACCCCCCTCGCCGCCCCGATCCTCGCGCTGGCCGGCGATCTCCTCGGCCCGCTGATCAACTGGCTCGTCGGCCTGATGGACGTGATCGGCGCCCCCGGAGCCGGGGTGGCTGTCGCGCTCGAGAACATCTTCCCGCCGATTCCCAGCGAGGTGATCCTCCCGCTGGCCGGCTTCACCGCCGCCCGCGGCCGGTTCAGCATGTTCGACGCCATCCTATGGACCACGATCGGCTCCACGGTCGGCGCCCTGGTCCTCTATGAGCTCGGGCGCCGACTCGGCATCGAGCGCCTGCGATCGCTGGCTCGGAAGATCCCGCTGATGAAGGTCTCCGACATCGACAAGACCGTCGCCTGGTTCGGCCGCCACGGCCGCCGCGCGGTGTTCTTCGGCCGCATGGTGCCGATGTTCCGCAGCTTCATCTCGATCCCCGCGGGCGTCCAGCGCATGCCGCTGCTCCAGTTCACGCTGTGGACCGCGGCCGGCAGCGCGGTGTGGAACACCGTCCTCGTGGGCGCGGGCTATGCCCTGGGGTCCCAGTGGTCGAAGGTCGAGAAATACACCGGGGTCTTCCAGAACGTCATCATCGTCGTCCTCGTCATCGCGCTCGCCTGGTTCATCGTCCACCGGGTGCGGCAGAAGCCGAGTCCTGAAAGCGAATGATCCGCTCCATCGCCTCGGCCACGGACGCGGCACCCGCGGCCAGGGAGATGCGTACGGTGGCGTGGCCGTGGACCGGGTCGAAGTCGGTGCCGGGCGTCACGGCGACCCGCTCGGCCTCCAGCAGGGCCTCGCACCACGCGCGGGAGTCGGCATACGCACCCAGCTGCGGGCGCGCGTACACGTAGAACGCGCCGTCGGCGGGCGCGACGTCGGTCCACCCGAGCGCCTCGAGACGGTCGAGCACCTCCCGCCGCGCCGCGGCGAACCCCGCCACCGCCTGCTCCGCCTCGGCGTACGCGGACTCGTCGAACGCGGCGAGCGCCGCGTGCTGGGCCGGCACCGGCGGGCAGAGCGCGGCGTTGCCGGCGAGCGACCCGAACCGCGCCCACAGGTCGCGCGGCACCAGCGCCCAGCCGAGGCGCCAGCCGGTCATCGCCCAGAACTTCGAGAACGACGAGACGACGATCGCCGAGCGGTCGTGGGCCCAGGCGCACTCGCCCGGTGAGGCGTCCGGCCCGAAGGTGATGCCGTGGTAGATCTCGTCGGAGATCAGGCGTACGCCGTTCTCGGCGCACCACCGCGCGATCGCCGCCAGCTGGTCGGCCGGGACCATCGTGCCGGTGGGGTTGGCCGGCGACGCGAGCACCAGCCCGGCCAGCGGGGCCCGCGCGTGGGCGTCCGCGAGCAGCTCGACCGTGGGCTGGAACCGCACCTCGGGGCCGCAGTCGAGCTCGACGACCTCACAGCCGAGCGCGCCGAGCAGGTTGCGGTAGGCGGGATAGCCCGGCCGCGCCATCGCCACGCGCGCCCCGGCGTCGAACGCCGCGAGGAAGGCAAGCAGGAACCCGCCCGACGACCCCGTCGTGATGGCGATGTCGTCCACGGCGACGTCGAGCGCATACCAGCGGGCGTAGTGGGCGGCGATCTGTGCGCGCAGCTCGTGCAGGCCGTACGCCGACGAATACCCGAGGTCGCTCCCGTCGGTCATCGACGCGGCCGCGCGGCGGCGTACGGCGGTGGGGGCGCCCTGGGCGGGCTCACCCACGCACAGCGAGATGACCTCGACGCCCTGCGCCCGCAGGTCCACGACCCGCTGGACGATGTTCATGACCTCGAAGGCGGGGATGTCGGACCTGCGCGACGGCTGCATGCGTGACGACGACATGGGCCGATCGTAGGGCCGCACCCGGCATCGACGAACCCGCCTAGGATCGACGCATGGGACGGGTCACCGCACGCCACCGCATCACGCGCATCGACGCCGACGGCGGTCGCCGCACGCGCGAGGACCACGTCGTCGCCGAGGAGCCGCTCGAGATCCGGGTGAACGGCGCCCCGCTCGCGGTGACCATGCGTACGCCGGGTCACGACATCGAACTCGCCCACGGATTCCTCGCGACCGAGGGGGTCATCGCGGGACGCGGCGACGTCGCGATCGCCCGCTACTGCGCCGGGGCGGTGGTGCCGGACGACGACCTGACCGAGGCGGGCTCCGGGGGGTTCGCGCAGAACACCTACAACGTCCTCGACGTGGCGCTCGCGCCGCAGGTGGCGCCCCCGTCGGTCGACGTGACGAGGAACTTCTACACGACCAGCTCGTGCGGGGTGTGCGGCAAGGCCAGCATCGACGCGATCCGCACCCAGATGCCGTGGGAGGTCGCCGACGACCCGGTGACGCTCAACCCGGCCGTCCTCGTCGCGCTCCCCGACCGGTTGCGCGAACACCAGCGCGCCTTCGACCGCACCGGCGGCCTGCACGCCGCCGGGTTGTTCACGCCCGCGGGTGACCTGCTCGTCGCGCGCGAGGACGTCGGCCGCCACAACGCCGTCGACAAGGTCATCGGCTGGGCGCTGCTGAACGACCGGCTCCCCCTGCGCGGCCACGTGCTCGTCGTCTCGGGACGCGCCAGCTTCGAGCTCACGCAGAAGGCCCTGATGGCCGCGATCCCCGCGCTGGTCGCGGTGTCCGCGCCCTCGTCGCTGGCCGTCGAGGTCGCGACCGAGGCCGGGCTGACGCTGCTGGGGTTCACGCGGGCGCCGTCGGCGAACGTGTACGCGCGGCCGGACCGGATCAGCGACGCATCGAGCGCCACGGCCTCGCCAGCGGATAGCGCCGCCCACTGACGTCGGTCGGCGACAACTCCACCAACACCGGCTTCGCCGTGCCGAGCCACGGCCGCAGACCGACCTGCTCGAGTCGCGCCCCCTCCGACGCGGGCAACACGTGGCCGTGGCCCCGCACCACCACGCTGCGGCCCACCTCGTCGGCGACCACGTCGACCTCGAACGCCAGGGGGCGATCCCCCACGACGGCCTCGAGCTTGCTGCCCTCGGCCGTGCGGAACACGATGGTGTGCTCGTCGACCGCATAGTTGATCGGCAGGATCGTCGCCTGGTCGTCGTCCGCCCAGGCGAGTCGGCCGAGCTCGGCCTCGTGGAGCAGCTCCCAGCACTCGTCACGGGTGAGGTGGGTGGGATCGGGGGTGGTCATGGCATACCTCCTGCGCGGCCGGCCGGACCTCCAGCCTAGACCGCGGCCCCCGGGGGTTGGAGGCGTTGCCTAAAATGGGCCGGACCGCATCCGAGACCCCAGGAGCCCCTCCGTGCCGACGTCCTTCCGCGTGCCCGGGCGCACCCTTCTGGCGAGCGCGATCGCGGCGACCCTCGTCGCTGCGACCGCCTGCGGCGGAGGCGCCGACGGCAAGGGCGCGGCGCCGACGCCCAAGCCCCAGACCGCCGACGAGGCGGGCCGCGACCTCGCGCAACGGCTCACCTCCGGTGACCTCGCGGGCTTCCCCGTCAAGAGCGGTGACCCCAGCAAGGACCTGGCCGACGTGCTCAAGGGCATGGGAGGTCTGCGACCCGACGTGAAGATGGACCAGACGATCCGCAACGGCACCGGGGCGACGGTGAACCTCGACTACACCTGGCCGCTGTCCTATCCGTGGACCTATCGCGCCAAGGCGACCCTCGCCAACGACGGCGGAACCTGGAAGCTCGTCTGGACCCCGGAGGCCATCCACCCGTCGCTCTCGCCGGAGACACGGCTCGAGCGGACCGTCGGCAGCGGTTCGCGCGGCGGCATCACCGGAGCCCAGGGCGCCGTGCTCGTCGGGTCCTCCCCCGCCCTGATGGTCGGCATCGACAAGGCGAAGGCCGGCGGTGCGGCCGAGACCTCGGCCCGGGCACTCGCCGAACTGCTGCTCATCGACCCCGCGGCGTACGCGGACCGCGTCGCCAAGGCCCCCGCCGACGCCCGGGTCGACGCCATCGGCGTCCACCGCAACGCGCTGCCGTGGGGCGCCCTCGACAGGATCCCGGGAGCCGTCCAGCGCGAGATGACCCTGCCGGTCGGCCGCGACCCGGGTTTCGCCCGCTCCATCGTCGGCACCGTCACCACCGCGACGCCCGCCGATGCCGCCGCGTCGCAGGGCCGCGTGGGCGCGGGCGACATCATCGGCCGCAGCGGCCTGCAGGAGCGCTTCGACGACACGCTGCGCGGTGGTGGCGAGAGCAAGGTCTTCCTCGCCCCGCGGGCCGCCGAGGTGGGCTCCACCGAGCCCAAGAAGGACACGATCCTGGCCGACTTCCAGGCCCGAGAGGGCACCAGCGTCGTGACGACGATCGACGCCAACCTCCAGTCCGCGGCCGAGGACGTCCTCGTCACCGCGAACGTCCCCATCGCCGTCGCCGCCGTCCGGACGAGCGACGGGGCGATCCTCGCCGCGGCCGAGAGCCCGGCGGGTCGCGGTCGCCCCGATGCGACCACCGGCGAGTTCCACCCCGGCCTGGCCGCCTCGCCGGCGGCCGTGCTCGCCCTCGTGCGCGCGGGCGCGAAACCGTCCGACAAGGTGACCTGCGAGAAGTCGGCCACGGTCGGCGGCGCGACCATCGACCGCCCGGCCAGCGCGTCGGCCAGCGGCTCCATGACGCTCGCCCAGGCAGCGGCGCGCGGCTGCTCCCCGGCGCTGGCCCAACAGGCCGGCCGCGTCCAGCCCCAGGCGTACGCCGACGCCCTCGCCGACCTCGGCCTCACCGGCCAGCCCGACCTGGGCTTCGCCGCGAGGCTCGGCGCCGCGGGCGACCTGGCCGCCGAGGGGGGCCGGGCCCAGGCCCTGGCCGGCACCGACCAGCTCACCGCCTCGCCGCTGGGGCTCGCCGCCATGGCCGCGACGATCTCGTCGGGCCGCCCCGTGGTGCCGTGGGTGACCGAGCGGTTCCGCCCCACGTCCGACAAGCAGCTCGCCCCCGAGGAGCTGAAGGCACTCCAGGACCTCATGAAGGCGGGCGGCGCCTCGATCAGCGGGCTGCAGGGCGGCATCGACGGCGACGTCGACGGACGCCGCGTGGTGGTGGGCTACAGCAAGGACATCGCGTACGCGGTGGTCATCGGCGACGCCAAGACGTCGCGGGTGACGGCCGAATCACTGATCACGAAGATGGCCGCGGGCGCCGCCCGTTCGGGATCGACCGCCAAGCCGACCAGGAAGTCCTGACCCGTGGGGTCCTTACGGCGCCGGGCTGCGGGCCTGTCGGCCGTCGTCGCGCTCTCCCTGGGAGTCGCGTCGTGCGGCACCCCCGGCGGCGCGCCGCCGCCGCCCAAGGACGGGCCGGATCCCGCGCCGGCGATCGAGCAGCTCGCAGCCGGGCTCGGCCGGGGCGACCTGACCGGGACGGCGGCGACGGTCGACCCGAACCCCCAGCTCGCCGAGATCCTCCGCGGCATGGATGGGCTGCGGCCCCAGGTCACCGTCACCGGGCAGCGCCGCACCGGACCCGACGTGACCGTCGACCTCGCGTACCGGTGGCCGTTCGCGCCGAACGCGTGGACCTATGCGACCACCGCCGGGCTGACCTGGAAGAACGACGCGTGGACGCTGGTCTGGCAGCCGTCGGTCGTCCACCCGGCCCTCCGCGTCGACACCCGCCTGGTGCACACCAGCGGCCAGGCCGACCGCGGCCGCATCACCGGGGCGGGCGGAACCCCGCTGACCGAGACCCAGCAGCTGGCGCGCGTCGGCATCGACAAGGCCCGCGTCCCCGCCGACCAGGCGGAGGCTGCGGCCCAGAGACTCGCGACGGCGTACGGGGTCGACGCGGAACGGTACGCGGCCGCGGTGCGCGGCGCCGGGCCGCAGCAGTTCGTGGAGGCCATCACGGTGCGGGCGAACCACCCCGATCCGGCCGGGTGGCGCGACATCCCCGGCGCCATCAAGGTGGCGGTGCGCCGCAGCGTGGCCGTCGACCGCGAACTGGCGCCCGAGATCATCGGCACGGTCGCCGAGGCCACCCCCCAGCAGGTCGCCGAGTCCAGGGGCGGCCTGTTCCCCGGCGACCAGGCCGGGTCGACCGGCCTGCAGAAGCGGTGGGACGAGTCCCTGCGGGGCCGCCCGTCGACGCGCGTCGCGATCGTGCCGCGCGCCGCCACCCCGTCGCCCACGGCCTCACCGGGCGCAACGCCGGCCCCCGCCCCGAGCCCGTCGGCGCCGCCCGAGGTGGTCTTCGAGTCGCCCGCGACACCCGGGCAGGACCTCGCGACGAGCCTCGACCTCGAACTGCAGAAGAAGGCCGAAACGGTGATGGCGCGGGTGCCCGGCGCCGCGTCCCTCGTGGCGATCCGGCCCTCGACCGGCCGCGTGGTCGCCGCCGCGAACGCGGCGGGGAGCAACGGCAACCCCGACGCGACGTTCGGGAAATATGCCCCCGGCTCCACGTTCAAGGTCGTGACCGCGCTGGCCCTGCTGCGCTCGGGCCTCACGCCCGATTCGCCCCTGAAGTGCACCGAGACGGTGACGGTCGACGGGCGCACGTTCAAGAACTACTCCGACTTCCCGGCGTCGCGGATCGGCACGCTGAGTCTCGCGCAGGCCCTCGCGTACTCCTGCAACACCGCGCTGATCGCCGAGCACCAGCGCGTGTCGCCCGCCCAGCTGCGCGACGCCGCGGCCTCGCTGGGACTGGGCCAGGACTTCGACGCCGGGTTCCCGTCGTTCTTCGGCCAGGCCGGCGAGCCCGCCAACGTCGTGGGCCTGGCCGAGACCATGATCGGCCAGGGGAAGGCCGAGGCCTCGCCCATGGCCATGGCCGCCGTCGCCGCGTCGGTCCGGGCCGGCCACACCGTCATCCCCCAGCTCATCGACGCCAAGGCCCCGCCGGCCCCCCGCGTACCCCTCACCACCGGCGAGGCCGACGCCCTGGGCCGCATGATGCGCGGGGTCGTCGACGGCGGCACCGGCGCGTCGCTGCGCGGCGTGGCGCAGGGCGCGAAGACCGGCACGGCCGAATACGGCACGGCGACACCCCCGCGGACGCACGCCTGGATGATCGCGTACGCCGACGACCTGGCCGTGGCCGTCTGGGTCGCCGACGGCGACTCGGGGTCGACGACGGCCGGGCCGATCGTGAAGGCGTTCCTAGGCTGACGGCAACGGCGCCGTCCCAACCTGTGCCTTCGCTGAAGTGATGGTGGGTGCTCTGGTCTGGTGCACCCACCTGGGATGAAGATGGGACCCATGGCCCGACTGAACCAGCAGCTCGTGAACCGGCGCGCGTGGGAGCGCCTGGGGTTCGGCGCGTCGCCGCAGGAGCGCGGCCAGCACACCGACGCCATCGCCGCCCTGCTCACCCGCCCCGACACCGATCCCGGCGCCGCGGCGACGCCGCCGCCCGAGATGCGCCCGCGGCCGAAGATCACCAGCAAGTCCTCGGTCCAGGAGATGCGCGAGGCCAACGAGATCGAGGAGGCCAACCGCCAGGCCATGACGCGGTGGTGGCTGGTCCGCATGGCGACCGCCCACGACCAGTTGAGCGAGCGCATGACCTGGTTCTGGCACGGCCACTTCGCCACCTCGGTCGGCAAGGTGACGCCCAATGCGCTGATGCTGACGCAGAACGAGACCCTGCGCCGCCACGCGCTCGGCGACTTCCGCGAGTTGGCGCGGGCCATGGTCGTCGACCCCGCGCTGATCCTGTGGCTCGACGGCCAGCGCAACAACGCGAAGTCGCCCAACGAGAACCTCGCCCGCGAGCTGATGGAGCTGTTCTGCCTCGGGGTCGGCAACTACACCGAGGCCGACGTGCGCGAGGGAGCGCGCGCCCTCACCGGGTGGCAGGTCACCGACGGGCGCGCCGTGCTCAACCCGAAGCAGCAGGACGCCCGTCCGACGACGATCTTCGGCCACACCGGCACCCACGACGCACGCGCCTTCGTCGACCTCTGCCTGGCCCGGCCCGAGTCCGCGGCCTTCGTGGTCGACCGCGTGTGGTTCCGCTTCATGGGCGAGCGGCCCGCCCCCGCGGCGACGAGGGCGCGGCTGCTGTCGGCGTACGCGGGGGGCGACATCCGCGCGCTGATGGGCGCGCTCGCCCGCGACCCGGCGTTCTCCGACGACGCCTACGCGATGGTGAGGTCGCCCGTCGACTGGTTCGTCGGCGTGGTGCGCGCCGTCGGGGCCGACCTGCGGACCTGGGAGCCCAAGGCCCTCGATTCGGTGATCGGCCTGCTGCGGCGCATGGGCCAGGTCCCGTTCGTGCCCCCGTCGGTCGGGGGCTGGCCGTCGGGGCAGGTGTGGTTGTCGTCGTCGCCGTCACTGGCCCGGACCCAGCTGGCCTCCCAGATCGCGGCGTCGGCCAAGCTCTCGGCGCGCCGCCCTGCTGACGGCCAGACCGTCGCCGAGGCGTGGGCGCGGGCGTTCGGCGTGACGTGGACGCCCCGCACGCGCACCGCGCTGGCCAAGGTCGACACCAACATGGCGCACGCCTTCGTCGTCGCCGCCTGTTCGCCTGAAGTCGTGATCAGCCGATGAGGAGCATCCGATGAGCACACCCAGCCTCCCGCCGCTCGAGGGCGGATCGACCGCGGTCCCGCGCGCGACGCGACGGCGCTTCCTGGCCTGGACGGGCGCGACCGCCGGTCTGGCGGCGGCCGGTGTCGGTGGCGCGGTCACGTGGGAGCACCTGCAGCGGCGGGCCGTCGAGACACCCCTGTCGACGACGGACAGCGTCCTGGTGCTGGTCACGCTCTACGGCGGCAACGACGGACTCGGCACCGTGATCCCGGCCGGCGACGTGGCCTATCAGCAGGCGCGGCCCCAGCTCGCGTACAAGCCCGAGGAGACCCTCGGGCTGGGCGACGGACTCGGCCTCAACCCCGGGATGACCGGGATGAAGGGGCTGTGGGACGACCACCGGCTCGCCATCGTGCGCGGCGTGGGCTATCCGCAGCCCGACCACAGCCACTTCCGGTCGATGGCGATCTGGCAGACCGCCGACCCGCGCCGCCCCCAGCCGTCGGGCTGGATCGGGCGCTGGCTCGACACCACCAACGACCCGCTGCGCGCGATCTCCCTGGAGTCGACCCTCCCGCCGGTCCTCGTCGGTGAGCGGCTGGCGGGCGTCACGTGCCCGCCGCGGGGCCTCAAGCTCGGCGGTGGCGGGCTGGGCGATGCGCTGATGTTGCTCGGCCAGTCCGACGGCGGGGACACCCCGCTGATGGCCGAGGCGGCGAAGTCGTACGCGGCCCTCCAGCGCGCCATGACCCAGCTCAACCCCGCGGTGGATCGCCACCGTGAGGACGAGACCGCCTGGCCGCCGGCCCATGACCCCGGCGCGGCCACGCGGACCGGCGGCGCGGAGGGGCTGCGCGGCCAGCTCGCCCTCGCCGCGACCATGATCGAGATGGGCCTCCCGACGCGCGTCTATTCGGTGTCGCTCGGCGGCTTCGACACCCACGCCGGGGAGCGCGACGCCCAGGAACGGCTGCTGGGCCAGCTCGACCAGGCCCTGGTCGACTTCCAGCGCCGGCTCGACGCCAGCGGCCGGGGATCCCGGGTCGTGACGGTCGTGCACTCCGAGTTCGGCCGTCGGGTGCAGGCCAACGCCTCGCAGGGCACCGACCACGGCACGGCGGGGCCCATGTTCGTCATGGGCGACGCGGTCCGGCCGGGCTTCCACGGCGACCAGCCGAGCCTGACCGACCTCGATGACGGCGACCTGAAGGTGACGGTGGATTTTCGGTCGGTCTATGCGAACCTGCTCCATCGCGTGCTCGGCAGCGACCCGGCCCAGCACCTGGGCGGGTGGGACAAGGAACTGCCCGTCGTGGCCTAGCCGCCGCGCAGGAGGTCAGCCGCGTTCCTCGAGGCGCTTCATCACCGGTGTCGCCGCCACGCCGTGCACGATGACCGAGACCAGCACGGCGAACCCGACCGTCGCCCAGAGCTGCTCGGCCCCGGGGAAGGTGGCGTGGCCGGTGGCGTACGCGAGGTAATAGAGCGAACCGATGCCGCGAACGCCGAAGAAGGCGATCGCGCGCCGCTCGGGTCCCGAGACGGGACGGTTCCCGATGCGCTCGCGGTCGGCGAACAGGGCGAGGGACGCGTACGCGGCCACCGGCCGCACGACGAGGATCAGCAGGATTGCCACCAGGGCGCCCTGCCAGGTCAGGGCCTTCAGCAGGCCGTCGGACAGCGCGACGCCGAGCAGCAGCAGGGCGACGAGGGTGACGAGTTGCTCGAGACGCTCGATCATCTCGTGCATCTGGCGGTGGTAGTCGTGGTGGCGCTCGGTCGACCGCAACGTCATGGCCGCCGCGAAGACGGCGATGAAGCCATAGCCCTCGACGAGCTCGGCCAGCCCGTAGGTCAGCAGCAGCACCGCCAGCGCCAGCAGGGGTTCGCCCTTCTCTGCCACGCGCAGTGCGTCGGCGCGGGAACGGAAGGCGATCCGCGCGAGCAGCCACCCGCACAGCACGCCGACGGCGACACCGACGACGATCTTGCCGACGAGCTCCCAGCCGAACCAGTGCAGGCCCCACTCCTGGACGGGGCCCTTCGACGCCAGGAAGATCGCCGCGTAGACGAAAGGAAAGGCCAGCCCGTCGTTGAGCCCGGCCTCGGAGGTGAGGGCGAACCGCACCTCGTCGGACTCGTCGACCTCGGCGGAGCCGACGGGCTGGTCGGCGTCGTCGCCCTCGTCGTCCTTGTCGTCGTCCCTGTCGTCATCCCGGCGCGTGCTGTCGGTGGCCGGGCCCTCGACCTGGACGTCGGAGGCGAGCACGGGGTCGGTCGGGGACAGCGCCGCGCCCAGCAGGACGGCGGAGGCGATCGGCAGTCCCATGAGGCCCCAGCCGAGGACCGCCACGCCGGCGATGCACAGTGGCATGGCGATGCCAAGCAGGCGCCACGTCGCCGACCACGCCCGCCACGAACCGCGGTCGCGGAACGAGAGGGGGCGGTCGAGCGCGAGGCCCACGCCCATGAGGGCGACGAGGACGCAGAACTCGGTGAGGTGCTCGGTGAGGTTGCGCTGCTTGAGCGGGGAGACGAACGTGACGCTGATCGGCAACATGCCGATGATGACTCCCACGCCGATGAGGATGATCGGCGCCGACAGGGGGATGCGGCGCAGCGCGACGGGGAGGACGACCGCCAACAGGAGCGCCAGCCCGGTGACGACATAGGTCGCGGAGATCGCCATGGGGGATATGTCTACACGAGATCGGCGGGGCGGCGCCCACGGGACCGAATAGCCTCGCGTGCATGACCGCCCTGCTGGCCGCCCTCCCCCTGCTCGCGGCGCTCGCCTGTCTGGCGCTGCGGGTCTCGGCGCCGCGGGCCGCGGTGCTCTCGATCGCCGTCGCCGGCGTACTGGCCGCGACCCGGTTCCGCGTCCCGGGCGGCCGGCTGGCCGATGCGGGGCTCGCGCTGGCTCCGACGCTCGCGGAGGTGCTCGCCATCCTCTTCGGCGGCGTCCTGCTGGCCGGGGTGCTGGCGGCCACCGGCGCCCAGGAGCGCATCGCGGCCTGGATCGAGCGGGCCTCGGCCGGCAGCGGCGAGTCGGCGGCGCTGCTCATGGTGCTGGGCCTGACGCCGTTCGCCGAGTCGGTGACGGGCTTCGGGCTGGGAGCAGTGGTGGCCGTGCCGCTGCTGCTCCACCTGGGGTTCGGCCCGGTCAAGGCGGTCACGCTGGGCCTGATGGGCTTGTTCCTGACCGCCTGGGGCGCGCTGGCACCGGGAAGCCTCGTCTCGGCGTCGCTGGGCGGCGTACCCCTGCACGAGATCGGCGTACGCAGCGCCCTGATCGCCCCCGTCCCGATCGTGGCTACGGGTCTGACGGCCCTCGTCGTGGTCCACGGCCGCCGGGTCACCGGGGCCCACCTCGGCGAGCTCGCCCTCGCGTCGGCGGCGCTGTGGGGCGGCCTGATGGCGATCAATGCCCTGCTCGGACCGGCGCTCGGCGGGGCGATCGGGGGGCTCTGCGCGGCGGCGGCGTGCCTGCTGCGGTTCCGGTTCGTGCACCGCGTGGACCTGGCGATGGACCGTGCGACCCTGCGGGCGTTCACCCCGTACGCGGTGCTCGTGGTGGGCCTGCTCGCGTCGACGCTGGTCGTGCGCGGGCTGGAGTCGGGCGGGATCGCGGTGCCCGGCGTCGCGCGGCTGCTGACCCACGGGTCGGTCTGGTCGCTGGTGGCCGGGGTGACCGGCATGGCGCTGCTGGGGCTGAGGGGGGACGCGGCGCGGGACGTCGTCGTCGCGGCGGCGCGGAAATGGTGGCCGGTCGGTGTGGCCACGGGTGGGTTCCTGGTGTTGGGGGCGCTGCTGACCGCGACCGGCATGAGCGCGGAGGTCGCCCGGGCGCTGGCGTCGATGGGGCCCGCGTACCTCTTCGTATCGTCGTTCGTCGCAGGCCTGGGGGGCTACATCGCCGGCTCGAACGCCGGGGCGAACGCGATGTTCGCCGCGAGCCAGGCCCAGGCGGCCACCCAGCTCGGGGTGGCGAAGGGCCACCTGCTGGCCATCCAGAACGTGGGGTCCGGCGTGCTGACCATCGCTGCCCCGACCCGGGTCGCGCTCGCCGTGGCCATGGTCGACGCGGACGCGGCGGAGACGACGGGCGCGGCGAACCGAACCCTGCTGGGCCTGGGGCTCGTGGTGATGGTGGGGCTCGGGGTCATCGGTGTGGTCGCCGCGTGAGCCATTCCTGACCGTCGCCTGAATTCTCGCCAAATTCTTTTGGGGTCTTCTCAAATACTGAACAAGTCTCTATTGTCGCTGTGACCCCGATCACAGCGGGGCCACCACCCGAGTCAAGGAGGACTCCCGTGCGCCTTCAGCGTCGAACCGCTGCCATCGCAGCCGCAGCACTGACCGCCACCACCCTGGTCGCCGCCCCCGCGGCCGCCGGCAACCCGAACAGTTCCGCCAAGCTCGCGCGCGCCGTCTCCGGCGAGCGCGTCATGGGCCACCTGGCCGCCTTCCAGAAGATCGCTGACACCCACGGCGACCGCGCCGCGGGCACGCCGGGCTACGAGGCCTCGGGGGCGTACGTCGAGAAGACGCTGCGCGCCGCCGGCTACACGACGAAGCGGCAGTACTTCGACTTCGTCTACGAGCACGTCAATGCGACCTCCCTGACCGAGGTCTCCCCCACCGCGCGCACCTTCGCGCACAACCCGATGACCTACTCGCCGGCCACGCCGCCGGGCGGCGTCACCGCCTCGCTGGTCTCGCCGGCCAACTTCGGCTGCGACGCCGCCGACTGGGCGGGAGTCTCGGCCGCCGGTCGCATCGCCCTGATCTCCCGCGGCACCTGTCCGTTCGCCCAGAAGGCCACCGCTGCGAAGACCGCCGGCGCCGCCGCCGCGATCATCTACAACAACGCCGACGGCGCCCTGAACGGCACCCTCGGCGCGCCCGGCGACGCGTACGCCCCCGTCACCGGCATCACGAAGGCCGACGGCGAGGCCCTGAAGGCCGAGATGGCCAGGGGCCCGGTGACCATGACGTTCGTGCTCGACAAGGTCGTCGAGACGCGCAAGACGTTCAACGTCCTCGCCGAGACGGCGACAGGTCGCGCCGACAACGTCGTCATGGTCGGCGCCCACCTGGACTCGGTCCACGACGGCCCCGGCATCAACGACAACGGCTCGGGTTCGGCCGCCATCCTGGAGACCGCCGTCCAGCTCGGCTCGGTCAACAAGGTCAACAACAAGGTGCGGTTCGCCTGGTGGGGCGCCGAGGAGATCGGCCTGCTCGGGTCGACGCACTATGTGAACGACCTCGTGAAGAACAACCCGGCGGAGCTGAAGAACATCGCCGGCTATCTGAACTTCGACATGGTCGGGTCGCCGAACCACATCATCGGCGTCTATGACGCGAACCAGTCGACCTATCAGGCCCCCGTCGCGGTGCCCGAGGGCTCGGCGGCGCTCGAGAAGGTCTTCACCGACCACTTCGACGCGACCGGTCAGCCGTGGGTCGACACCGAGTTCTCGGGCCGCTCCGACTATCAGGCCTTCATCGTCAACGGCGTGCCGGCGTCGGGGCTGTTCACCGGGGCCGACGGCAAGAAGACCGCCAAGGAGGTCGCGATGTTCGGCGGCACCGAGGGCATCCTCTATGACCCGAACTACCACACGCCCAAGGACGACCTGTCCAACATCAACCGGGCGGCCATCGACATCAACATCAAGGCGATGGGCGCGGCCGTCGGCACGCTGGCCTATGACACGTCGATGGTGAACGGCAAGGAGAGCCGCGGCAAGTCGGGCAAGCCGAAGAAGGTGACTCCGCAGACCGAGGAGTCGGTGCGCTGACTCCGGGCTGACTGAGCGAGCGCAGCGAGTCCACGCTCACTGAGCGAGCGCAGCGAGTCGAAGTGACACCCAGCGGCCGGCCCGCCCCCATCCCCCGGGGGCGGGCCGGTCCGCGTCGTGGCAGGATCGCGGGAGCTCACGAAAGGTCTGATCGATGCCCGAAGGAACCCCTGTCAACGTGCCGGATGACGGCCTCACGACGCGCCAGCGCCGCAACCGGCCGCTGACCGTCGTCCACACCGGCCCCGGCAAGGGGAAGTCGACCGCGGCGTTCGGCCTCGCCCTGCGCGGCTGGAACCAGGGCTGGTCGATCGGCGTGTTCCAGTTCGTGAAGTCGGCGAAGTGGCGCATCGGCGAGCAGACGGTCTTCGAGCGGTTGGGTCGCCTGCACGAGGAGACCGGCGAGGGCGGTCCGGTCGAGTGGCACAAGATGGGCTCGGGGTGGTCGTGGAGCCGCAAGGAGGGCTCGACCGAGGACCACGCCGCGGAGGCTGCCGAGGGCTGGCAGGAGATCAAGCGCCGCCTGGCCGCCGAGGCCCACACGCTGTATGTGCTGGACGAGTTCACCTATCCGGTGAAGTGGGGCTGGATCGACGCCGACGACGTGGTGGAGACCCTGACGCAGCGGCCCGGCACACAACACGTGATCATGACCGGTCGCGACTGCGACCCCCGCATCGTCGAGATCGCCGACCTCGTCACCGAGATGGGTCAGGTCAAACACCCCTTCCACGACTCGGGACAGAAGGGCCAGAAGGGCATCGAGTGGTGAGCCGGGCGCCGGGTGAGCCCGACCTGGGCCACCACGGCGACCGGGACGTGCGGCCCGGGATGGTCGACCTGGCGGTGAACGTGCGGGTGGCCGAGCCGCCGGTTTGGTTGGCCTCGGTGATCCGGGAATCCCTTGCGGGGCTGGGTTCCTATCCCGACGCGGGCGCGGCGCGGGCGGCACTGGCCGCCCATCACGGCGTCGACGAGGCCATGGTCCTGCCGACCGCGGGGGGCGCCGAGGCGTTCACGCTGATGGCGCGAGGATTGGCGGGGGCGGACCCGCTGGTCGTGCACCCCCAGTTCACCGAGCCCGACACGGCGCTTCGGGCAGCGGGGCGTACGCCGCGGTGGGCGATTCTCGAGGCGGGGCAGGGATTCCGGCTGGCGCCCGGGGCGGTGGATGACGCCGCCGACCTCGTCGTCGTCGGCAATCCGACCAACCCGACGGGGGCGCTGCACGCGGCCGACGAGCTGCGGGCGCTCCGGCGCGACGGGCGCGGGCTGGTGGTCGACGAGGCGTTCATGGATGCGGTGCAGGGCGAGCCGGAATCGCTGATCGGCAAGGACATGGCGGGCATCGTGGTCCTGCGGTCGCTGACGAAGACGTGGGGACTCGCGGGCCTGCGGGCGGGCTATGTGGTGGGCGATCCGGAGCTCGTCACGGCCATGGCGGCGCAGCAGCCGCACTGGTCGGTCTCGACCCCGGCGCTCGCAGTGATGTGCGCGGTGGCGAGCCATCGGGCGCGCACCGAAGCCGAGGAAGCAGCACGGTTGTTCGACGCGCGGCGCGCGCATCTCGTGGCCGGGTTGGGATCGCTCGGGGTGAGGGTTTCCGGGGAGCCGCGTACGCCGTTCGTGCTGGCGGAGGTGGGTGCCGGCGTACGCGAGGCCCTGCACGCCGAGGGGTTCGCCGTCCGGCGCGGGGACACGTTTCCGGGCCTGGGACCGCCGTGGATCCGCGTGGCAGTGCGCGACGAGGCGACGAGCGAGGCGTTCGTCGCGGCGCTGGGCCGGGTGCTGGCGGGTGCGGACTCGACCGGGGGCGCAGGCGGGTAGAGTCGGCGGCGTTCGTTGCTCCTCGGAAGCCGGTGGGATTCCGGCGCGGTCGCGCCACTGTGAGAGTCAGACCCGGGTCGCAACGCACTCCACCCACGAACGGGGCGCTGAACCCCGCAAAGGAGTCACGATGACGATCACCCCTCCCTCCGCGACCGCGCACGCGGACGCCGTCGAGCGCCACGCCGCACTCGCCAAGCCGCTCGGGGCGCTGGGTCGCCTCGAGGAGCTCGGCGCCTGGATCGCCGCCTGTCAGGGCGTGTGCCCGCCGCGACCGCTCGACAACGTCCGGGCAGTGATCTTCGCCGGCGACCACGGCGTCGCAGCCGCTGGCGTATCGGCCTATCCGGTCGAGGTGACGCCCGCCATGGTGCGCGCGTTCGCCGGCGGCGTGGCTGCGATGAACGTGCTCGCGAACCAGCAGGGCGCCCACGTACGCGTACTCGATCTGGGTGTCGACGCCGACCTGTCCGACCTGCCGGGCGTCACCGACCACAAGGTGCGGCGCGGGTCGGGCTCGATCGACGTCGAGGATGCACTGACCGCGGCCGAGGCCGCCGAGGCCCTGCACGCCGGCTGGCAGGTCGCCGCCGAGGAGGCGTCCGCCGGGGCCGACCTCCTGATCGTCGGCGACATGGGCATCGGTAATACGACCCCGGCCGCGGCACTGGTCGCCGCCGTGTTGGGGCTCGACGCCGACGCGGTGACCGGAACCGGGACGGGCATCGACGACGAGGGCCGGGAGCGGAAGGTCGCGGTGATCCGGGCCGCGCTCGAGCGCGCGGCCGGACGCACCGACGACGTCGTGGATCTCCTTGCCGCGTTGGGATCGGCCGACATCGCCGCGGGCGTGGGCTTCCTGGCCGGCGCCGCCGAGGCCGGCGTACCGGTGCTGGTGGACGGGCTGATCGCGACGGCCGAAGCGCTGCTGGCCGAGCGGTATGCGCCGGGAGCCGCGGCCTGGTTCCAGGCGGGCCACCGGTCGACCGAACCCGCACAGGCGTACGCGCTGGCGCAGCTGGGGCTGACGCCGATCCTCGACCTCGGCATGCGGCTGGGCGAAGGGTCTGGGGCGATGGCGGCGGTGCCGGTGGTCCGCGCGGCCGTCGGGGTGTTGCGCGACATGGCGCTGCTGTCCGATCTCGTCGCGCCGGCGGCGCCCGGGGCACGGACCTGAGCGTGAGCGCATTCGGCGACGGCATGAGGATGGCGGTGGGGACGCTCACCGTCATCCCGAGCGGGCGGTTCGACGCGACGCCGGCGTCGGCGCGCGTGGCGATGACGCTGGCGCCGTTCGCCGTGGTGCCGCTGGGCCTGCTGGCCGGATCGCTGCTGTGGTTGGGATCGCTGGTGCACGCTCCTGCCCTGCTGATCGGGGTCGTCGTCGTGGCCGGGCTGGCTTGGGCGACGCGGGCGATGCACGTCGACGGGTTCGCCGACGTCGTCGACGGGCTCGGCGCGGGCTGGGACCCCGAGCGGGCGCGCGCGGTGATGTTGCGCGGCGACGTCGGGCCGATGGGCGCGCTGTGGCTCGTGGTCGTGGCGGTCGCCCAGGTCATCGGCTGGTCGCGCGTCGCTGAGCTGGAGTGGGGCTGGGCCCTCGCAACGCTGCTGGTGCCGTTGTCCCGTTCGGCCCTGACGATCCCCTGCCTGCAAGGGATCGCGGCGATGCCGGGATCCGACCTCGGCCACGTGGTGGCCCAGTCGGTGCCGCGGTGGGCGGCGGCGCTGTGGTGGTCGATCGGCCTTGCGGGGTTGGGTTTCGTGGGATCGCTGGTCGGGCTCGCCTGGTGGCACGGGGCGCTGGCCGCGGCGGTCGCGTACGCGGGGGTGGCCCTGCTGGTGCGGAAGTGCCGCATCGTCTTCGGCGGCGTGAACGGTGACGTGATGGGAGCCTCGATCGAGGTCGCGCTGACGCTGCTGCTGGTGGTGTTGGCATGCCGGTGACGCGTGGCGGGGCTCAGAGAGTGCTGGTGACCGGCGGCGTACGCTCCGGCAAGTCGCGCCACGCGGAATCGTTGCTGGCAGGGCTTTCGGTGGTGACCTACGTGGCGCCGGGCCACGTGCCGGACCCGGTCGCCGACTCGGAGTGGGCGGCGCGGGTGGCGGCCCACCAGCAGGGCCGGCCGGTCCACTGGCGGACGCTCGAGACGGCCGACGTGGTCGGAGCTCTGCGGGCGGCGACCACCCCGTTGATCGTCGACTGCCTCGGCACGTGGCTGACGCGCCAGCTCGACGACCTCGGCGCCTGGGACTCGCGTACGGACTGGGAAGCGGAGCTCCAATCGCGGATCGACCACCTGGCGCATGCGTGGCGTGCCTGCGATCAGACGCTGGTCGGCGTGACGAACGAGGTGGGCTGGGGCCTGGTCTCGGAACACCGCTCGGGCCGCGTGTTCGCCGACTGGCTGGGACGGACGAACCAGACGATCGCCGAGGCGTGCGACGAGGTGCACCTCGTGGTGGCCGGACGCGTGCTCGTGCTCTGAGCACGATCGGAGAAGCCCGCGACCCCTGAGCGGGGCGAAACTGGTCCCATGAGCGAACACATCGGGCGCGCGACCCACCAGCGGGACCTCGCATGACCATCCAGTCACTGGAGAACATCGGCATCGTCGTCGACGACCTCGCCACGGTCCGCGACTTCTTCGTCGGCCTGGGGCTGACGGTCCTGGGCGAGACCACGGTCGAGGGCGGGTGGGTCGACCGGTGTGTGGGCCTGTCGGGGGTGCGTACGCAGGTCGTGATGCTGCAGACGCCCGACGGCCACGGCCGCCTGGAGGTGATGAGGTTCCTGTCGCCGCAAGCACGACCCAGCGACCCCGAGGCCCCCGCCAACACCCTTGGCCTGCGCCGCATCGCCTTCGCGGTCGACGACATCGACGCCGCCGTGGCCCACGTGCGCTCCGCGGGTTTCGCCCTGCTGGGCGAGGTGGTGCAGTTCGAGGAGGCCTACCGGCTCTGCTACGTCCGCGGCCCGGAGGGGATCATCGTGATGCTGTCGGAGGCCCTGAGCGACCAGTAGGGGCGCCGCGCGGCTGCGCCGCGGGCCGGGCGCCCCGCGAGTTCGGCGAAGCGCCCCGTCAGTCCCGGTTCCTCCACGTGCACAGGCACGCCTCGTTCCCCTCCGGATCGGCCAGCACCCACCACGCCGGCGCGAACTCGTCAGTGACCAACCGCCCGCCCGCGTCCAGGACGGCCTTGAGCCGCACCTCCACCTCGTCGTGCGGCACGTCGACGTCGATGTGGAGGTTGTTCCGCTCGGCGCGCTCCTCCGTGGTCTCCTGGAACCAGATCGTCGGCCCGACCTTCTCGGGATCCTTCAGGTGGTTATCGCCGACCTGCTCATAGGCGTACACCGCCTTCCAGAAGGGCAGCACGGCGGCCATGTCGCGCACGTCGATGGCGATCTGGGTCTCCGCCAACCGCGTCACGTCGACGTCGTGGCCGCGCTCGCGCGCCAGGTCGGCGATCTTCGTCCCGAGTTCCACGTCGCGCTCGCTCATGCCGCCGACGTCGTGGGACGACATCGCGAGGTGCACGCGCGACCAGCGGATGTCGATCTCGGGGTGATGGTTCGCGGCCTCGGCCAGGTCGGCCACGGCGTTGACGAACGCCATCGCCTGTACGAAGTCGCCGCAGTCGATGGTCAGGTGGGCGCGGTGGGCCACCATGCGCCAGTCGGCCAGCCGCTCGGAGGCCTGCGCCTCAGTGATTCCGTCATTGTTCGCCATGGCATCAGGCTATGCGGATGTGGCTGACGTCACAGCCCGGGGGTGCGTACGCTTCCGCCCATGAGCGCATCCGGACTCCTCTATGGCTTCCTGGCCGACCTCGTCGTCGGCGACCCCCGTCACGGCCATCCCGTCGCCGCGTTCGGCACGGCGGCGACGAAACTCGAGGACGCGATGTACGCGGACTCGCGCGGACGCGGGGTCGCGTACCTCACCGTGTGCGCCTTCGCCGCCAAGACCCCGGCCGTGGTCCTGGAGGAGCTGCTCCACCAGCGGCCCCGCGCGTACGCCCTCGCCACCGCTGCGACCACCTGGGCCGTGCTGGGCGGGAAGTCCCTGGTCAAGGAGGGCACGACGATCGCCAACCAGCTCGAGATGGACGCCCTGCCGGACGCGCGGAACCAGCTCCGCAACCTCGTGGGCCGCGAGACCGCCGAGCTCGACGCCAAGGAGATCGCCCGCGCGACCATCGAGTCGATCGCCGAGAACACCTCCGACGCCGTCGTCGCGCCGCTGTTCTGGGGCGCGTTGTTCGGGCTGCCCGGCCTCGTGGGCTACCGGGTCGTCAACACCCTCGACGCGATGGTCGGCCACCGCACGCCCCGGCTCGAGCGCTTCGGCTGGGCCAGCGCGAAGGTGGACGACCTCGCGAACTGGATCCCGGCGCGCCTCGCCGCCGGGCTGGCGATCGCGGCCGCCCCGCTGGTCGAGGGCCGCCCCGCCGCCGCGCTCGCCGCGGTGCGCCGCGACGCCCACCAGCACCCCTCCCCCAACGCCGGCCAGGTCGAGGCGGCCTTCGCGGGCGCGCTCGGGGTGCGGCTCGGCGGCACGAACACGTACGCGGGGGTCAGCGAGGACCGCGGCGTGCTCGGCGACGGCCGCGAGGTCGTCGTGGCAGACATCCGCCGGGCGGTGCGGCTGAGCTGGGTGGTGCAGCTCGGGTCGCTGGCGCTGGCGGTGGGGGCTCGGGCGGTGATCAGCTGGGGCGCTCCTCGTCTCGCTGGCGCTCGCTCGGAGACCGTGTGACGCGCGCTCGCTGTCCGCGCGTCCCCCTAGGCTGACGCCATGACCAACGTCGTCTTCGTCTGCTGGGGCAACATCTGCCGCTCGCCCATGGCCGAGCGCGTCGCCGAGAAGTACGCCGCCGACGCCGGCATCGACGCCACCTTCACCTCCTCGGGGGTGAGTTCCGAGGAGCTCGGCAACCCCATCGACCCCCGCGCCCGCCAGTGGCTCGACGACCACGGCTATCGCTCCGGCGACCATCGCGCCCACCGCATCGACGCCGCCGAGGTCGACGACGCGGACCTCGTCATCGCGATGGAGGACCTGCAGGCCGACCGCGTACGCCGCCTCCAGCCCACCCGTACCGACCACATCCACCTGCTCACCGACTTCGACCCCGACGCGGAGCCGGGGGCGGGCGTACCCGACCCCTGGTATGGCGACGCCGAGGGTTTCGGCGACACCCTGCGCACGATCGAGGCCGCGATGCCCGGCATCCTCGACGAGGTACGCCGCCTCCAGACCGCCGGATGAGCGAAACTGTCGGCGAGTAGTGGAAGGATGACCCCCATGCAGATCCTCGTGGTGGACGACGACCAGGCCGTGCGCGATTCCCTCGCGCGTTCGCTGCAATATTCGGGCTACGAGGTGACGACCGCGACCGACGGTGTCGAGGCCCTCGCGCGGCTCTCGACCCACCGCCCCGACGCCGTGATCATGGACGTGATGATGCCGCGGCTCGACGGCCTCGAGGCGACGCGCATGCTGCGGGCGTCCGGCAACGACGTGCCCATCCTCGTGCTCACCGCGCGCGACGCCGTGGGCGACCGCGTCGACGGGCTCGACGCGGGCGGCGACGACTACATGGCGAAGCCGTTCTCGCTCGACGAGCTGCTCGCCCGTCTCCGCGCCCTGACGCGGCGCGCCGGCGCCCCGAACGAGACCCAGGCGGGCGTCGTCCCCGACGAGCTGTCGTTCTCCGACCTCACCCTCAACCCCCAGACGCGCGAGGTGCAGCGCGCCGGCCGCCACATCTCACTGACCCGCACCGAGTTCGCGCTCCTCCAGACCTTCCTCGAACACCCCATGCGCGTGCTCGAGCGCAGCTGGCTGCTCAACGAGGTCTGGGGCTTCGACTTCCCGACGACCGCCAACTCGCTCGAGGTCTACATCGGCTATCTGCGCCGCAAGACCGAGGCCGAGGGCGAGCAGCGCCTGATCCACACCGTGCGGGGCATCGGTTATGTGCTCCGCGACACCGCGCCGTGATCGCACGGTTCCGTCGCTTCCTGAGTTCCCCGTCGCTGCAGCGGCGGGTCGGCACGCTGACGGCCCTCGCCGTCGCCCTCGGCGTGGCCATGACCGGCATCGCCGGCTATGTCACCGCCCGCATCTCGCTCTATGACCAGCTCGACAAGGAGCTGACCGCCATCGCGGCTCACACGGCCGAGACCATCAGCTCCGACATCAAGACCATGGGCGGCATGGACGCCGAGGCGCTGCGCGCGGTCAACATCAGCCTGGTGCTGGTCAAGGCCGACGCCACCGAGCTCCACGTCCCCGGGGCACAGTCCCAGCTGCGCGTCAGCCACGAGGACCTCGCGCTCGCGCGCCTCCAGCAGGGCTCCTCGACCCGCACCGGGTCGACCACCGACGGTCGCCCCTTCCGCATCGTCGCGGTCCCCCTGCCCGAGTCGAACGAGCGGTACGCCCTGGTGCTCGGCCGCTCGCTCGAGCCGACGCTCGGCATCCTCGACGCCCTGCGCATCACGTTCATCGTCGTGGGCACCATCGGCGTGCTGCTGTCGGCGATGGTGGGCTCGCTGATCGCGCGCTCGTCCATGCGCCCCGTGGGCGAGCTGTCGAACGCCGTCGCCCGCGTCACGAAGACCGACATCCTCGACCCCATCGAGGTCAGCGGCACCGACGAGCTCTCCGAGCTCACGCGCTCGTTCAACACCATGCTCTATTCGCTCGCGTCGTCACGCGCCCGCCAGAACCGCCTGATCGCCGACGCGGGCCACGAGCTGCGTACGCCGCTCACCTCGTTGCGGACGAACATCGAGCTCCTCGTGGCCGACGAGAAGTCCGGCATGCTGCCCGAGGGTGCCCGCGCCGACATCCTGCGCGACATCGCGGCCCAGCTCGCCGAGTTCACCTCCCTGATCCAGGACCTCGTGCAGCTGTCGCGCGGCGACCAGGTCAGGCCCGCCCGCGAGCCCGTCGACCTGCGCGACATCGTCAATGCGGCGCTCGAGCGCGTACGCCGCCGCGGCCCCGGCCTGACCTTCGACGTCGAGCTGAACCCGCTCTATCTCGTCGGCGAGCCCGACACCCTCGAGCGTGCGGTCACCAACCTCCTCGACAACGCCGTGAAGTTCTCGCCGCCGAAGGGCACGATCCGGGTGCTGCTCCAGGGCGACCAGCTCCGCATCTCCGACCAGGGTCCCGGCATCGACGACGCCGACCTCCCCCACATCTTCGATCGCTTCTATCGCTCGGACCGCTCGCGCAACACCCCCGGAACCGGCCTCGGCCTCTCGATCGTCGCCCAGACGGTCGCGCGCCACGGCGGCTGGGTGCGGGCATCGCGGTCGGCCGAGGGCGGCGCGGAGTTCACAGTACGCCTGCCCGGCGAGACCACGCTCGAGGCGCTGGAGGCCGAGCAGGCCCAGATCGAGGGCTGAGTCCGCTCACTCACGGCAGGTGCGTCGGGAGGCTTCGCCGGGGCCCCCGGCGCTCCGGCCCGCCGCCGATCAGCCCGACGAGCTGCTGCACGCGATAGCGGTGGCCGCGATAGGGCTCCAACACCTCGAGCGCCGCGTCGTTGTCGAGCTTCTCCCCCACCAGCGCGTGCGTGATGTGTCCCGGGACGTGGTAGTCGCCGTCGCTCCACGCGTCCGGGTCACCGTGGGCCCGCTGGCGCACCTCGGCCGACGTCCACGGCCCGATGCCGGGGATCGACTGCAGCGCGGCATTGGGATCGGCGGCGGCCAGCGTCCGCTCCAGCGCCGGCCCGCGCGAGGCCACGAGCACCGCGACCCGCGAGCGCTTCTGCTCGACGCCCGCCTTCAGCCACTCCCAGCTCGGCACCCGCGCCCAGCCCTGGGCGGTCGGCGGGCACATCATCCCGTACGCCACCGACCCCGGGTCCTGCGCGGGCCCGGGAGCCAAGGTCCCGAAGCGGCGCACGAGCAGGCGCTGCGCGCGGAACGCCTCGGCGCCGGTCACCTTCTGCTCGACGATCGCCGGCACCATCGCCTCGACGACCGCCCGCGTACGCCCCACCCGCAGCCACGGGTGACGCCTCCACGCCTCGGCCAGCAGGGGGTGTGCGGGGGCGAAGTCGCCCGGGTCATCGTCGTCGCCGAGCAGGCCCGGGAGGGTCTCGAGGGCGTACGCGGCGCCGGGTCCCCATGCGTACGCCTCCACCTCGCGGCCCTCGACGACGCACAGCAGCGCCGGGCCGTCGGGGGACTGCGTCGCACGCCAGAACTGGCCGGGCGCGCGGCGGTGGGTCGGGTCACCGGAGCCGCGCACCAGCCGCCCGAGGAACGGGCCCAGCGGGCGTCCCGGCAGCGTCCGGGTCAGGGCCAGGGGTTCGCCAGACACCCGTCGAGCCCCTTGGTCTGCTGCTGCATCACCGGCGCCTTCTGGCCCGGCCCGGGGCACTCGACGTGGCCGTGGCCGAGGAAGTGGCCGACCTCGTGGTTGACGAGGTATTGCCGATACAGCGGGATGTCGCCGCGGTAGTCGGGGACCGCCTGGTCCCACCGCAGCGCGTTCAGGTTCACGTTGCGGCCGTTCTGGCAGCTCACCTGTCCGCCGGTGTCGAGCGGGCGGCAGTGCTTGTCGGTGGTCTCGGGGGTGATCACGTAGATCGTCAGGTCGGACGGCTGGTCGCCGACGAAGTCGAAGTGGACGGTGCCCCTGCCGGTCCAGCTGCGGCGGTCCTGCAGCACGTCGGCGGCCTCGCGGGCCACCGCCTCGACGTCGAACGGCAGCTCGTTCTCGACCTCGACGCGCACGCGTACGGCACGGCCCTCACGCTGGGGCGCCGGACGCACGAACGCAGCCGTACGCGTCTTCCCCGACCCGGCGGCCGGGATCGCGGCGGCGGGGGCGCCGGGACGCGGGGGCGCCGGAGCGGGCGGCCGGGCTCCGGGAGCGGGAGCGGGGCCCGTCGCCGCGGGGGTGGGCGCGGCCGATCCGGTGGCGGCCGGGGCGGTCTTCTGGGAGTTGCGGTGGTGGCTGATCAACACCGGGATGCTGACCACCAGGACCACGAGCGCGACCAGCAGGACGGTGGCCCCGGCGGTCGATCGAGGGGCCCGCGTTGGCGTCGAGCGGGCATTTTGCGGAGAATCAGAACGTTGCGCCCCTGTTCCCGACTCGTTCACCCGAACAAGACTAGGTCAAACATCGTGTCCCACTCGCACACCTCGCCGACGATCCGCACGCCGGAGGCCGACGCGCGTCAGCGTCGCGCCATGCGGCTGATGATCATCACCCTGATCCCGATCGCGGTGTGGACCCTCGGCGCCCTGATCGTCATGTGGCCCACCAATACGGCCGCCCACATCCGCAGCGAGCTGTCGACGTACGCGGCCCCGACCGTCCAGGGCCTCACGATCCCCAAGGGCCGCATCACCGAGGTGCGCCAGATCAACTGCGACGGTGTGGCCGGGTCGACACAGGCCGGCGGGCCCGCCCAGGTGTGCGGCAACGCGAAGGTCGAGGTGCTCGAAGGCCCCGAGAAGGGCCAGATCATCTCCGACATCAACATGACGGCGCCCGTGTTCGCCTCGGGCGTCCACGCGGGCCAGACGGTGAAGCTCTATCGCGTGCCGACCGAGGGCGCACCCGCGGCCTATCAGTTCGCCGACTTCGAGCGCTCCACCCCGCTGATCGTGTTCACGCTGCTGTTCGTCGTGGCGGTGGTCGCGGTCGCCCGGTGGCGCGGCCTCGCGTCGCTGCTGGGACTGGGCTTCGCGGCCTTCATCCTGGTGAAGTTCATGTTCCCGGCGCTCGTGGCAGGGTCGAACCCGATCCTCGTCGGCCTCGTCGGCAGTTCGGCGATCATGTTCGTGGTGCTCTACACCGCCCACGGGTTCTCCGCCAGAACCACCACAGCACTGCTCGGCACCCTGTTCGGGCTGGTGGTCTCGGCGGTGCTCGGCTATGTCGCGACGAAATGGGCCCACCTGACCGGCGTGGCGAGCGAGGACGATTTCCAGCTCGCCGCCGTGGCCCCCGACCTCAAGCTCACGTCGGTGGTGCTCTGCGGCGTGATCGTCGCGGGACTCGGCGTGCTCAACGACGTCACGATCACCCAGGCCTCCGCGGTCTGGGAGCTCGCCGAGGCCGATCCCGACGGCAAGAACCTGTTCCGCCGCGCCATGCGCATCGGGCGCGACCACATCGCCTCGACGGTCTACACGATCGCCTTCGCCACGGCCGGCGCGACGCTGGGCACCCTGCTGCTCATCACGATCCTCCAGCGCCCCGGGCTCGAGGTCATCCAGACCGAGCTGTTCGCGGGCGAACTGCTGCGTACGCTGGTGGGCTCGATCGGCCTGGTCCTCGCGGTGCCGCTGACGACGCTCGTCGGCACGGCCGTCGTGAGCGCGACGAAGCGCACGCGCGGCGAGCTCGACCTGGCGCCCGAGGGCGCACCCACCGCCGGCCCGGGCGACAAGCTGCTCGACATCAACCGCTACGACACCTGAGCGCGAAGCGCACCCACGGACGACGAAGGCCCGGCCCCCGCGACGGGGCCGGGCCTTCTCGGTGTCACTGCCGGATCAGGTCACTTCCAGATCAGGTCCGCGTACGCGGGGTTGTCGACGAACGGGTTCCGGTTCTTCTGGTATTTCGTGAAGATGACCTCGTTGCGGCGCTTCTCGAAGGTGCTCGGCGGATCCTGGCGGTTCCACTGCATGAGGACCGACATCTTGCCGTGGAGCGGGGCGGTGCCGGTGTTGACCTGGTCGGCCATCTCGAGGTTGGGCCAGCCGTCGGTGCCCTCATAGCGGACAGCCATGTACATGATCATGCGCGCGACGTCGCCCTTGACCTCGTCGCGGGGCTCGAACGAGTCGCCGTCGGTGTAGTTGCCGGGGGCCTCGCCGACCTGGGAGCCGCCCAGGTCGAAGTCCTTGTTCGAGCGGGTCGAGTTCACCGACACGTCGGTGGGGCGCAGGTGGTGGACGTCGGTGCCGGGGCCGGTCGCGGTGCCGAAGTTGCCGTGCGACTTGGCCCAGACGTGCTCGCGGTTCCACTGGTCGGGGTCGCCGCCGTTGGAGCTCTTCGCCTGGGAGCGGCCGGTGTAGAGCAGGATCACGTTGTTGGCGTTGTTCGGGTCCTCGTCGGTGTCCTTGAGCGCGGTCCAGACCTGGTCATAGGACAGCTTCTGGTTGTGGGCGATGATGCCGTGGAGGGCGGCCTTCAGCGCGGTGCCGGACTTGCCCTCGGCGGCGGCGTAGTAGCCGGTGGGGCCGCCGGGAGTCGTGGTGGCGGTGGCCGTGGGCTTCGGGCTGGTGGTGCTGGTCGGGGTCGGCGTGGCGGTGCGCGTCGGGGTTGGTGTGGGGGTGGGGGTCGGCGTGGCGGTGGTCGCGAACGCGAACCTCGTGGCGTTCTTCAGTCCCGGGTGGGAGAAGTAGGGCGTGAGCGTGCCCGTGATGGACAGCTGCTTGCCGAGCAGGTTCGGGTTCGAGCGCAGGCCCCACTGGGCGCGGAACGCGTCGGGGATCTGGACATAGAGCATCCGGGAGGTGCTGGTCTCGGTCGGCGAGTCGGCGAGCGCGAGCGCATAGTCGCTCGGGAAACCGCTGCGGACGACCGTCGTCGTGGCCGTCGGCTGGCCGACGACATAGCCCGTGACGGTGTTCGTGCCGGAGTTGGTGGCGATGGCCTGGGCCACGGTCAACGAACCGGCGGCCTGGGCGTGGGTGAGGCCGACGCCGGCGACGGCTGCGGTGGCCGCGGCGAGCGTGGCGATCGCCGCGCGGAGGCGGCGAGGCGCTGGGGGTCTGGGCATGGGTGGATCCTTCGTTCGGGGTGTGGGATCTCCCGTCCCCCACCTGGACTCGCGCGCAGGGGCGGGGCACGTCGAGCCAACCAGCCGGGCCCGCCCGCGTCACCCCCGGCGGTCCGGAAGGTTCCGGCAGGTGGGTGTGACTTTTCGCTCATCAGTGACGATCTCGCGGTCTCGAATCGCCTCGAGATCGTCACTGATGAGCGAAAAGTCGCACCCACTCACCCCACGAGGTCGGCCAGCACCTCCAGCACGTGGCGATAGGGCTGGCCGGTCGCCCGCGTCATGCCCATCTCGCACGTGCGGTTCGCCGAGGCGTAAGCGTCGAAGGTCCCCGCCCGCACCTCGGCTGCCTCCGCGGCCGTCGCCGATGCCGTCAGCTCGGGGTGGAGCATGCCGCGGTCACCGGCGAACCCGCAGCAGCCCCACGCGTCGGGGACGGTCACCGCGTCGGCGCAGGCCCGCCCGACCGCGACGAGGTCGTCGTCGATGCCGAGGTGCACCGTGGAGCAGGTCGGGTGCAGCACGAGCGATCCGAGTCGGTCGTGCTCGGGCAGCCGGTCGAGGACCTCGTCCGCGACGAAGCTCACCGCGTCGACGATGCGCAGCCGCTCCCACCGCCGCGCGTCGACCTCGTCGAGGTGCTCGGCGAGCGTCTCGAGCCCGTGCGTGCAGCTCGACGCGTCGCTCACCACGGCCAGTTCGCCCCCGCGGGTCGCCTCCCACAGCCCGTCGACGACCTGGCGCGCCATCGCCGCGGCCCCGTCGGTGAGCCCCTTCGACACCCACGGCGTGGCACAGCACAGCCGGTTCTCGACCCGGCGTACGCCGACCCCAGCGGTCCGGCACAGCGCGACGAAGGCGGCCGACGCCCCCGGTCCGTCGCCCTCGGCGGCGAAGAGGTTGCCGATGCACGACGAGAACAGCACGACCTCGGGGGTGCCGGTCGCGGTGTCGCGGCGGTCCTTCGCGTACGCCCGCCCGGCGCCCGGGAGGTCGGAGTCGGCCACGGGGATCCAGTCCTTGGGCAGGACGCTGCGCGCGGCCGCGGTCGCGCCGTGCTTCAGCGGACCGGGCACGACGCTCGCGACCTTGAGCGCCGAGCGCAGCACGTCGACCGTCGACCCCCACGACTCGGCCACGCGTACGCCCGCGGCCTGGGCCGGGCCGCCGAGCCGGTCGTGGCGCAGGGTCTTCATCAGCTTGCCGGTGTCGATGTTCACCGGGCAGGCGATGGTGCACAGCGAGTCGACGGCGCAGGTGTCGACGGCCTCATAGCCATACGCCTTCTCGAGCTCGGCGCGCTCGGCGGGCTCGGCGGCGTCCATGGCCCGGAGCAGGGCGATGCGCCGGCGCGGGGTGGTCGTGACGTCCTTCGAGGGGCAGGTGGGCTCGCAGAAGCCGCACTCGACGCACCGGTCGGCCGACTCGAAGGCGTCGACTCGCTCCGTTCGCTCAGCCATCGGAGAAGCCAGCGTCGGCACCGACTTCAGGTGGCGCAGGTGGGCCCGCGGATCGTCGTCCATGAGCACGCCGGGGTTGAGCACGCCCTCGGGGTCGCACAGCCGCTTGATCTCACGCATGACGTCATAGAGCTCGTCGCCGTACTGCCGCCGCACGAACGGCGCCATGATGCGGCCCGTGCCGTGTTCGGCCTTGAGCGAGCCGCCGTGGTCGAGCACGACGTCGACCATGTCCTCGGTGAAGGCCGCGTACGTGTCGAGGGCGCGCGGGTCGGCGAGCCGCGGGTTGATCATGAAGTGGAGGTTGCCGTCCTTGGCGTGGCCGAAGATGACGGCGTCGTCATAGCCGAAGTGCGCGAACAGGCCCGACAGCTCGGTCACCGTCGCGGTGAGCTCGGGGACCGGCACGACGACGTCCTCCAGCAGGTTCGTCGTGCCGGCGGGGCGCGCGCCGGCGACCGACGTGTAGAGCCCCTTGCGCAGGTGCCACAGGTCGGCGCGCAACCGCGGGTCGCGCGTGAACTCCGGCTCGCCGAGGCCGCGCGCGGCGCCGGTGAGCGCGGCGACCTGCGCGTCGAGGTCGGCCGCGTCGTCGGACTGCAGTTCCACCAGCAGCGCGGTGTGTCGGTCGATGTCGAGCGCGCGCAGTTGCGGCGAGGCCTCGGCGTACGCCTGGACGACACGCAGCGAGGCCGCATCGAGGAGCTCGATCGTGCGCGCGCCGTGCTCGAGGAGCATCGGGAGCGCGTCGGTGGCCTCGCCCGCGGTGTCGAGGACCAGCAGGGAGGTCGCCGCGTGGGGCAGGACGGGCACGGTCTGGAACACGGCCTCGGCCACGAAGCCCAGCGTGCCCTCGGAGCCGATGACGAGGCGTTCGAGGATGCTTACGGGCTCGTCGAAGTCGAGCAGCGCGTTCACCCCGTAGCCCATCGTGTTCTTCATCGCGAACTGCCGCTCGATGGTCGCGACCGAGGCCGGGTCACGACGTACGCGGTCGCGCAGGGCGGCCAGTCCCTCCCACAGCTCGGGCTCGTCGCGGCGCAGGGCCGCGTCGGCGTCGGGGCGCGACGTGTCGACGACGGTGCCGGACGCGAGCACGAGCACCATCGACTCCAGCGTGCGATAGGTGTTCTGGGTCGTCCCGCAGGCCATGCCCGAGGCGTTGTTGGCGATGACGCCGCCGATCGTGGCGGCGATCTCCGAGGCCGGGTCCGGGCCGAGGCGGCGCGCGAACCGCGCGAGCCGCTGGTTCACCGACCGGAGCGTCGCGCCGGGGCCGCAGCGGACGCGCGCTCCCCCGTCGAGCACCTCGACGGCGCGGAAGTGGCGTCGCGTGTCGACCAGCAGTCCGCCTGTGGAGGCCTGGCCCGACAGCGACGTGCCGCCCGACCGGAAGGTCAGCGGCTCGCGACGGGACCTCGCCTCGGCCATCAGCGCGGCGACCTCGGCGGGCGTACGCGGGGTGGCGACCCCGCGGGGCCGCAGCAGGTAGTGGGACGCGTCCGCGGCCATCGCTACCCGGTCGACGAGCCGGGTGGACACGATCTCGGCGCGGCTCGCGGGAGCGAGCGGGCGCGGATCGGGACGGGTGATCGACATGGGCTGATCCTCCCATCCGGGGCCGATCCGGTCGAGGGAGGTAAATGATTTACATGATCGTCGCGCGAGAACGCTTGGCACGGAACCGAATGCCGCAAACAATAACGATTGCACGACCAAACGCGCGTAAAGCGGTTACAGTGGCGAACCGCTTTGCCATGATGAACCAACTCGACGATGAGGAGAATGCGGATGAAGAAAGGGCGCACCCCCTTCCTGGTCGCCATGCTCGGCGTACCCCTGGTGCTGTTCGCCGTGTTCGTCCTGTCCCCGCTCGTCCAGGCGTTCTATCTGTCAATCACCGACTGGACGGGATACACGCCCACGTTCAACATCGTGGGGCTGCAGAACTACCAATACCTGTTCGGCATCGGCGCGCCTGCGGACACGATCTTCTGGGCCGGGCTGAAGAACAACCTGATCCTGCTCGTGACCGTCCCGACGATCACGATCGCGATCGCGCTCTTCTTCGCCACGATGCTCAACCTCGCGGGGTCGACCACGTCAGGCCAGATCCGCGGCGTGTGGGGCTCGCCGGTCTATCGCTTCCTCTTCTTCATCCCGCAGGTCATCTCGGTCGCCGCGCTCGGCATCATGTTCCAGCAGGTGTTCCAGCCCAACGGCCTGCTCAACGCGATGCTGCGGCTGGTCGGCATCAACGGCATGTCCTGGCTCGCCGACGACCGCACCGCCCTGCTGACCGTGATCTTCGTGATGGTGTGGATGCACGTCGGCTTCTACATGGTCTATTTTTCCGCCGCGATGGCGTCGATCCCGCGCGAGCTGCTCGAGGCCGCGTCGATCGACCGGGCCTCGAAGGTCCAGACGTTCTTCCGCATCACGCTGCCGCTGCTGTGGCCGTCGGTGCAGACCGCGCTGATCTATCTCGCGATCTTCTGCCTCGACGGCCTCGCGATCATCCAGGTCATGACCGTCGGACCCGGTGGGCCCAACGACTCCACGCAGGTCATGGCGCTGTCGGTCTATCGCTCCTTCAAGGAGCAGGGCCTGTTCGGGTACGCCACCGCGCAGGGCGTCTTCGTCTTCCTCATCACCGGCATTCTGCTGGCCATGACGTTCCGCATCACCCGGAAGGAGCACGTGGAGCTGTGAGCACGACCAACCTGACTCCTGACGCGACCACCGAGGTCAAGTTCGCCGGCGAGGGCACGCCGCGCGGCGCCGGTGCCGGAGCCGCCGGCGGCGGCGACAAGGTCCTGACCCCGATCACCCACATCGTCCTGCTGATCTGGACGTTCGTGACGATGCTGCCGGTGCTGTGGGTCTTCATGAGCTCGCTGAAGACCGACAACGAGATCTTCGTCGACTCGTGGCGCCCGCCCAAGGCCCTGATGTTCCAGAACTACAGCCGGGCGTGGAACCAGTCGGGCTTCAAGGACTACTTCTTCAACACCGTGATCATCGTCGGCTGCTCGGTCGTGCTGGTGATGGTGCTGGGGTCGATGGTCGCGTACTGCCTGGCGCGCTATGAGTTCAAGGGCCGCAACCTGCTGCTCGGGCTGTTCGTCGGCGCCAACGCCGTGCCGCTGTTCGTCGCGATGGTGCCGCTGTTCGGCGTGATGAAGGGCATGCAGCTGCTGAACACCTACCACGGCATGATCGCGGTCTACACGGCGTGGGCGCTGTCGTTCACGGTGTTCTTCCTGACGTCGTTCTTCCGGTCGCTGCCGAACGAGGTGTACGAGGCGGCGTTCGTCGACGGCGCGGGTCACTTCCGCACGTTCTGGTCGGTGATGTTGCCGATGGCGCGCCCAGGGCTGGTGTCGATCGGCATCTTCAACACCCTGGGCCTGTGGAACCAGTACCTGATCCCGCTGTTCCTGAACAACCAGGACCCGACGAAGTACGTCATCACGCAGGGCCTCGCCAAGATGGCCGCCGACGCTGGGTACGCCTCCGACTACTCCGGCCTGTTCGCCGGGCTGGTGATCGGCATGGCTCCTGTCCTCATCCTCTATTTCATCTTCCAGAAGCAGATCCAGACCGGCATGACGGCCGGCGCGGTGAAGTGACACCGACCCAGACTCGACAGACCCAACCGCCGGCTTCGGCACTAGGAAAGGAATGCGCACCATGAGCGCAGAACAGAAGATGGAGATCACCCGCCGCTCCCTGATGCAGGTGGCGGCCGGCGGCGCTGCGATCGCCGGTGTCGGTGGGCTCAGCGCCTGCGCGACCGGTGGCACCACGGGCGGTACGCCGACCCAGGGCTCGGGCGGCGCCGAGAAGAAGGACGCGACGAACCCCTTCGGCGTCAAGAAGTCCGACCCGGTCGAGCTCGTGCTGTTCAACGGCGGCTACGGCGACAAGTACGGCGCCGAGCACGTCGGGGTCTACAACAAGTGGGCCGGCTCCGAGGCCGCGAAGATGACCTCGACGGTGAAGATCGCCTCGACGCTGCAGCCGCGCTTCTCGGGCGGCAACCCGCCCGAGGTGTTCGACAACTCCGGCGCCGACGCCATGCCCCGCGCGACGCTGGTCTCCCAGAACCAGGTCGCCGACCTGACCGAGCTGCTCGACGCCCCGACGGTCGACGACCCCTCCAAGAAGGTCCGCGACATCCTGGTGCCCGGCACCGTGCAGGCCGGCTCGTTCGACGGCGTGTTCCGCGAGCTCAACTATGTGTTCTCGATGTGGGGCTTCTGGTATTCGTCGAAGCTCTTCACCGAGAAGGGCTGGACCGTCCCCAAGACGTGGGACGAGTTCGTCGCGCTGCTCGAGAAGATCAAGACCGACGGCAAGATGTCGCCGTTCATCCACACGGGCGTGCACACGCAGTACATGCTCGCGATGATGTCGACCATGGCCGTCAAGCACGGCGGCGCCCAGTTCGCCAAGGACCTCGACAACCTCAAGGACGGCGTCTGGAAGTCCGACTCGATGCTGGCTGCGGCCAAGGCCGTGCGCCAGCTGTTCGACAAGGGCCTGATCCACCCGGGCTCCGAGGGCCTCGACCACACGACGTCGCAGACCGAGTGGCTGCTCGGCAAGGCCGCCGTGATCCCCTGTGGCTCCTGGCTCGAGAACGAGATGAAGGACAAGGCGACCGGCCAGTCGAAGGTGCCGGCCGGCTTCGACATGAAGGTGTTCCCGACCCCGTCGCTGACGTCGTCGGACAAGATGCCCTACGAGACGATTCGCGGCGGCGCCGGCGAGCCCTTCATGGTCGCCCAGAACTCGAAGAACCGCGCGGGCGGCATGGAGTTCCTGCGCCAGATGCTGTCGAACGAGGGCACCAAGAAGTTCGCCGAGCTCACCGGCAACCTCGCGGCCGTCAAGGACGCCGGCAAGTCGATCGCCAACCCGTCGACCGCGCTGAAGTCGGTCGCCGAGGCGGCGGAGAAGGCCGGCTCGAACGTCATCCTGCTGCAGTACGACACCTGGTATGCGCCGATCAAGAACGCCGGCAAGGACCAGGTCCGCAACCTGATGACGGGCAAGTCCACGCCGGAGCAGTTCTGCGAGAACATGCAGAAGGCCGTCGACGCGGTCAAGGCCGACCCGAAGATCAAGAAGTACGAGTCGAAGTGAGCTGAGCGCTCACGCTGAACAAAGCGGCCGGTCCCGGGGTTTCCCCCGGGGCCGGCTGTGTTTGTGAGTGCGTCTGGCCTCGCGTACGCCCCCCAACGCAACTTGTGCACACGCGGGCGCAGGTTGCGTCGACACGCCGGGGAGGATTCCCAACACGCGCACACGAGACAACGCTCGCCGTGCCGGGCTTCGCCGGAATGTGAAATCGACACATGTGCGCGCTTTGGGCGGGCTCGGGGAGGGCCCCAAAGCGCAAAGTGCACGCCCGCGCACTTTCCGCGGGCCGCCGGTCAGTTCACCCAGCGTGTTGCGCACACCTGCGCACTTTCCACGACCCGCCGGTCAGTTCACCCAGCGTGTTGCGCACACCCGCGCACATTCCGCGGGCCGCCGGTCAGTTCACCCAGCGTGTTGCGCACACCTGCGCACATTCCACGACCCGCCGGTCCGTTCACCCAGCGTGTTGCGCACTCCCGCGCACATTCCACGCCCCGCCGGTCCGTTCACCCAGCGTGTTGCGCACACCTGCGCACTTTCCACGACCCGCCGGCCCCTTCACCCAGCGTGTTGCGCACACCTGCGCACTTTTCACACGAGACAATGCCCCGCCCGCGTCACCAGACACGGACGGGGCGCGACGGCTCAACGCTGGTACGCGTGGCCCTGCTCGCGGTCGAGGTGGGTCTCCGCCTTGTTCTTCAGCGCGAACAGGTAGACGAGTAGCGAGACGGCGATGCAGACCGTCACATAGACGATGAACATCGGCACCTGCTTCGCCTCCTTCGCCGCCTGGTAGATCAGCGGCGCGGTGCCGCCGAAGATCGAGTTGGCCAGGCCATAGCCGAGCCCCACCCCGAGCGCGCGGATGTGGGCCGGGAACAGCTCCGCCTTCACCAGCGCGTTGATCGACGTGTAGCCGGTGAGGATCACATAGCCCACCGCCACCAACAGGAACGACAGGAACGGGTTGGTGGTCTTCGGCAGGTAGGTGATCAGCACGTACGTCCACACCAGGCCACCGACACCGAACCACACCAGCAGCGGGCGGCGTCCCACCTTGTCGGAGATCAGGCCGCCGATGGGCTGCAGCAGCATCAGGAAGATCAGCCCGATCAGGTTCAGCCACGTCGCGGTCATCGGCGACGCCTTGAACGTCGTCTTCACGATCGCGGGCGCGTTGACCGAGTAGGTGTAGAACGCCACGGTGCCGCCGAGCGTGATCAGGAAGCACAGCAGCAGCGGCTTGAAGTGGTGGCCGAACAGCTGCTTGAGCGAGCCCGAGTCGTGGTCGCGGCCGGCGGCGACGTCGTCGAGGTGTTCCTTCGACAGCGACTCGTCCATCGACTTCCGCAACCAGAACACGATGATCGCCGCGAGGCCGCCGATCGCGAACGGGATGCGCCAGCCCCAGTCCTTCAGCGCCTCCTGCGACATCGTGAAGGTGAGAATCAGGAGCGTGAACTGAGCGAGCACGTGGCCACCGACGAGCGTCACGTACTGGAAGGACGAGAAGAAGCCGCGGCGTTCGCGCGTGGCGGCCTCCGACATATAGGTCGCCGACGTGCCGTATTCGCCGCCGGTCGCGAAGCCCTGGATCAGGCGGCAGGCGATCAGCGCCACAGCCGCCCAGACCCCGATCGAGCCGCGCGTCGGCAGGATCGCGATGATGAACGACGCCAGCGCCATCATGGACACCGAGAACGTCAGCGCGGCGCGGCGGCCGTGGCGGTCGGCGTACCGCCCGAAGAACCACGAGCCGAACGGGCGCATGATGAACGTGACCGCGAAGATCGCATAGATGTAGACCGTCGAGTTCTTGTCGGCCGGGTCGAAGAACTTGGCCTCGAAATAGGTCGCGAAGACCGTGTACGCGTACACGTCGTACCACTCGACGAGGTTGCCGAGCGACCCCTTGATCGTGTTGCCGATCGCGCGCGCCGTGCTGACGGGCGGGGCGACGGCGGCCGCGGGGCGGGCGTCGGCCTGAGGCTGCGGGGGCATGGACACCGGTGTCTCCTGACGTTGGACGGCTGACGCAATCTATAGCCCCGTGTTCGGGGGTGTCGAGGTTCGCGGTGGCATGATCAGCCCATGGACCAGCCTCCTCCACCCACGCGCATCGACCACATCGCCGTCGTCGGCGCCGGACTGATGGGCGCCGGCATCGCCGAGGTGCTGGCCCGCGCAGGACACCGCGTACGCCTGGTCGACGCGCGGCCCCGTGTCGCGGCGGACGTCACCGAATCCCTTGGCCTGGACACCCTGGAGCCCGCCGACTCCCTCGAGGCCGCCGTGACCGATGCCGACCTCGTCGTCGAGGCGATCATCGAGGACCTCGACGCGAAGGCCGCGCTGCTGCGTACGCTCGGCGAACTCGCACCCGGCGCCGTCGTCGCGTCCAACTCGTCGACGTTCGGGCCGACCGAGCTGGCGCCGTACGCGGCCGACCCCTCCCGCCTGCTCGTCGCGCACTTCTTCAACCCCGCGACCGTCGTGCCGCTGGTGGAACTGGTGGGCTCACCCGAGACCGACCCCGCGGCCCTGGACGCCGTCGAGGCGCTGCTCACGGCAGCCGGGAAGTCGGTCGTCCGCCTCCGCCGCGACGTACCCGGATTCGTCGCCAACCGCCTGCAGTCGGCGGTCCTGCGGGAGGCGATCCACCTCGTGGAGACCGGCGTGGTCGACGTCGCCGACCTGGACGAGGTCGTCACCGCCTCCCTCGGCACGCGGTGGTCGCTCGCCGGCCCGTTCCGCGTCGCCGACCTGGGCGGGCTCGAGGTGTTCCGTGCGGTCTGCGGACGCCTGTGGCCGGAACTGTCGACGGCGACCGAGCCCGCGATGATCGACGCTCTGCTGGCCGACGGGCGCCGCGGGGCGGCGTCGGGCCGCGGCTTCCACGACCCGAGCGAGCCCGCGGATCCCGCGTACCGACAGGGTCTGGAGGAGCGATTCGGAGCCACGCGTCCGTGACCTGATCGTGACGCCCCTTTGGCGCTGGGCCCATGTCGACATAAGTTCGAGACTCGTCTGTCTCGAGGAGCTGACCCCATGTCTCGACCGGTACGCGTCATCGCGTCCGTCCTGTCCGTGTTCCTGATCGGTCTGGTGGTCTCGGCATGTACGCCGGCCCAGCAGCGCCAGTCCGCGGAACCCAAGCTGATCACCAAGGGCGAGATCGTCGTGGCGATGAGTGGCGAATATCGCCCCTTCAGCTACGTCGACAACGGGAAGCTGTCGGGGTTCGACCTCGACATCGCCCAGGCGCTCGCCGACGAGATGGGTCTGAAGCTCGTCCCGAAGACCGCCGGATTCTCCACGCTGGTTGAGGGAACCGCCAGCGGCCGCTACGACATGCTCGTCGCCTCGACGACCGCGACGCCGGAGCGCGCCAAGGTGGTCGACTTCGCCGACGGCTACTACTCCTCGGGCGCCCAGCTGTTCGTGAAGCAGGGCCAGCAGTGCTCCTCGATCGAGGACGTCCGCGGCCAGGAGCTCGGCGTGGCGTCGGGCACGACCTACGAGAAATACGTGAAGGACAAGAAGATCACGGACCGCGTGAAGTCGTTCGAGTCCGACATCACGGCGCTCCAGGACGCGGCCACCGGCCGCCTCGGCGGTGCGATCACCGACCAACTCGTCGGCCAACACCAGATCAAGGAGGCCGGCCTGGGGCTGGTTCCCTGTGGGGACAGGCTCTACAGCGAGACGCAGGCCCCCGCGGTGGCGAAGGGCAATCCGCTGCGCGGCGAGGTGAGCCGGGCCACCGCCGCGATCATCAAGAACGGCAAGTACGCCGAGATCTCGACGAGATACTTCGGTAAGGACATCTCCGGCGAGATCGACAACGGCCCCGTACGCGAGGTCATGGCTGCGGCACCGACCGACAAGGGCGGGCCGAGCTTCGGGGAACTGTTCGTGAAGTACATTCCGACGTTCCTCAAGGCCGCCGGACTGACGCTGGCGATCACCGCGGTGGCCCTCGCGATCGCCATCGTGGGCGGCGCGATCATCGCGGCGATGAACATGAGCGCGATCGCGCCGCTGCGGTGGCTGGCGGCGGCATACATCGGTCTCATTCGCGGCACACCGCTCATCGCCCAGCTTTTCGTTCTCTACTTCGGATTGACGCAGCTCGTGCTGCTGTCGGGGTTCTGGGCCGGCGCGATCGCGCTGGCGGTGCACAACTCGGCGTACATCGCGGAGATCATCCGCTCGGGCTTCGGCTCGGTGTCGAAGGGCCTGGTCGAGGCGTCGCGCTCGCTCGGCATGTCGCGCGTGAAGACGCTGCGGGCCGTGCAGATCCCGCTCGCGACGCGGGCGATCCTGCCGGTGCTCGGCAGCCAGTTCATCATTGCGGTGAAGGATTCCTCGCTGGTCGCGTTCATCGGCATGGGCGAACTGTTCCGCACCGCACAGAACATGGCGGCCGCCGAATATTCGCCGCTGAACGCCTACCTGACCGTGTCGGTCTACTACCTCATCATCGTGCTCGCGCTCACCGGAATCGTGCACCTCATCGAGCGCCGCCTGAACGTCGACAAGAAGGGTGTCCACTGATGACCACACATGAGAGGTCCGAGCCGAAGAACGCCGACCTGCTGAGCGGCGACGGCACCGGTCGAGGCACCAACATCGTCGAGATGCGTGGGGTGACGAAGAAATTCGGCGAGACCCTCGTCTTCGAAGACATCGATCTCGACGTCGCCTCGGGCGAGGTCGTCGTCCTCGTCGGCCCCTCGGGCGCCGGCAAGTCGACCCTGCTGCGCTGCGTCAACGGCCTGGAGAAGATCACCTCCGGCACCATCAACGTGGCCGGCGAGGAGCTCGCGTACGACGAGAAGACGCTGAACCACCTGCGCTCGCGCGTCGGCATGGTCTTCCAGCAGTTCAACCTGTTCCCGCACATGAGCGTGCTGCAGAACGTCACGCTGGCGCAGCGCCAAGTGCTGGGACGCACGCAGGACGAGGCCGACGCGAAGGCCCGCGAGATGTTGGAACACGTGGGGCTCAGCCACAAGGTGGATGCCTACCCGGGCAGCCTTTCCGGCGGCCAGAGCCAGCGCGTCGCCATCGCGCGGGCACTGGCGATGGACCCGGCGATGATGTTGTTCGACGAGCCGACGTCGGCGCTCGACCCGGAGCTGGTGGGCGAGGTGCTGTCGGTCATGCGCGACCTCGCGAACGAGGGCATGACGATGATGTGCGTGACCCACGAGATGCGGTTCGCGCGGCGCGTGGCCGACCGGATCGTGCTGATCGCCGACCAGGGCATCGCCGAGCAGGGGGCGCCCCAGCAGCTGCTCGACGACCCGCAATCACAGCGGGCGAAGGACTTCCTGGCGAGCCTGGACGAGGACTGACGAGCCCGTCAGGCGACTCGCTGAAGGCGGCGTACCGGGCGATCACGGGAGCGCTCATGGACTCACGCCACAACGGGTTCCCGCGGGAACTACTCGTCCGCCTCCAGGTCCCGTCGCCGCCGCGCCAGCCACCGGGTCAGGGTCTGCACCGCGTTGCGGTTCAGTGGCAGCACGCCCTCGGCCAGGTCGCCCAGCAGCGGTTCGGTGACGGCGAGCACCTCGTCGAGCGCCCGCTCGGGCAGGCCGAGCGCGGCTGCGTACGCGCGGAAGCGCCGTCGCGTCAGCCCGTCGCGCCGGCCGTCGAGTTCCAGCGCCATGGTCTGGTCGCCGTAGGGCAGCGTGGACGGGATGTCATAGATGGGCGCGACGCGCCACTCCCCGCCCGGGTGCTGGAGCACCGAGAGGTTCTTGGCGTGCAGGTCGCCGTTTCCGGTGAGCCAGGCGAGGGCGAACTGCACGAGGCAGGCGCGGGCCGCGACCGGACGCGCGGCACACATGCCGGCAGCGGCCAGAGCGACCTCCTCGCTGGAGACCGCGTACTTGTCGGCCGGATAGCGCCCGAGCAGCTGGCAGGCGTCCTCGACCGCGAGGGAGCGTACGCCGGCCCCGTCGCGCACGCGGTCGAACCGCTCGACCACCAGCCCGGGGCGTCCGTCGCGGTCATGGATCAGCTCGGCGCGCGCGACGGGCAGGCGCAGCCGCCGCGCGAGTCGAAGGAAGTAGTCCTCGTTGACGGTCGCATCGGGATATTCCGGCGGATCGAGCTTGATGATCGCCGCGACGCCGTCAAGACGGACAGGAAGCGAGATCATCGCCCCGGATGCCTTCTCCTGCACGCCGGGCAGTGCGACGCGGTCGACGACACCGGTCGCGGCGAGGAGGTCGGCGAAGCGGAGGTCACCCGACGTCACGAGGGGCGCGACCGGCTCGGGATCTGACCCCTCGCCCACGACCGTGACGTCGCCGATCGTGCTGGTGCCGACAGCCAGCAGGAGGCTGAGTTCGTCGTCGGCCGACGTCTTCACCGCCGTACGCAGGGCGGTCAGGCGCCGGCCCTCGGGCAACAGGCCGGCGAAGAAGGGCGGCAGCGCTCCCGGCGGCGTACGCACGGGCGCGGCGTCGCGCGGCAGGGTGGTCGCCACGGCGGGGCCGTCATAGTCGAGGAGGTAGGCGAACGCGACGTGATCGTGGTGGCGGACGAGTTCGGCGGCCTCGACGCCGCCCTTGCGGACCAGGGCCCGGCGTACGCCGCGGGGGTCGGTCACGAGGTCTCCCGCAGGGTCGCCCCGAGGTGCAGACCGAGGGCATCGGCGACGGCGAGCAGCTTGTCGACGCGTACCGTGGTCTTGCCCGCCTCGAGCGCGCGGACGAAGCGCTCGGACACCCCGGCGAGATCGGCGAGGTCGGCCTGGGTCAGGGAGAGCGCGACGCGGCGCTCGCGCAGTTGCGCGGACAACTCGTCCATGGCGATCTCCATTCCGGCACGATCGTGCCGATGTCTCCATGGTGAGCCGTTGGAGCATTCCAAGTCAAGGGAAAGCGGCACGATCGTGCCGCTGGCGTCGAGGGAGCGTTCGGTGAAAGTGCACAGGTGTGCTGATTTCGCGGGTTACCCGGGCGTAGACCCTGCGCTTTGCGCGCACCTGCGCACTTTCCGCCCCCACCGAAGCACACAGCGCACACCTGTGCACTTTTCACACCACACACCCCGCACACCCCACCACACCCCGACCGGCACGATCTTGCCGCTCACTCCTCCGGTTCCGGCGGCGCCGCCTTCCCTTCCGCCTCGTCCCGGTCGGCCCACTCCAGCAGCGGCGTCAGGTCGTGGTGCACCTCGTCGATCGCCGCGTGCAGGTCACCCAGCTCGGCGAACCGCGCCGGCACCGTCGCGATCGTGCAGTCGCGCGGCTCGACGTCGGCGATCTCGTCCCACGTGATCGGCGTCGACACCGTCGCCTCCGCGTTCCCCCGCACCGAGTAGGCCGCCGCGATCGTGTGGTCGCGCGCGTTCTGGTTGTAGTCGACGAACACCGCCTCCGGGTCGCGGTCCTTGCGCCACCACGTCGTCGTCACGTCCTGGGGCGCACGCCGCTCGACCTCGCGGGCGAACGCGAGCGCGGCCCGACGTACGTCGGTGAAGGTCCAGTTCGGCTCGACTCGAACATAGACGTGCAGCCCGTTGCCGCCCGACGTCTTCGGGAAGCCCGTGATCGCCAGCTCGTCGAGCACCTCGCGCACGACCCCGGCGACCCGGCGTACGCGCGTGAACGGCGCGTCCGGCATGGGGTCGAGGTCGATGCGCCACTCGTCGGGGCGGTCGACGTCGGCGCGGCGCACGTTCCACGGGTGGAACTCGACGGTCGACATCTGGACCGCCCAGATGATCTCGGCGAGGTCGGTCGGGCACAGCTCGTCGGCGTGCAGGTCGTAGCGCGGGAAGTGCAGCCGCACGGTCTCGACCCACGGCGGCGCTCCCTTGGGCAGCCGTTTCTGGTGCACCTTCGGCCCGTCCACGCCCTTCGGGAAGCGGTGCAGCATCGTCGGCCGCTCCCGCAGCGCCCGCAGGATCCCGTCGCCCACCGCCGCGTAGTAGTGCGCCAGGTCGAGCTTCGTCTCGCCCCGCGCCGAGAAATAGACGCGGTCCGGGCTCGAGATGCGCACGTCGTGGCCGCCGATCTCGAGGGTCACGTCGTCGCCGTGCTCGCCCTTCGCCATGACGCGAGCCTAGGGTCCCGTCGCCTCCACGACCAGATCGGCCAGCTCCCACGGGCGATTGCGCTCCCAGTGGCGCCGCTCCTGCTCGGCCCAGTGGTCCCAGTGGGGCGCGAACGTGCTGCCGTCGCGACCCAGCGCGAGGCGCTTGCGGCTCGCGGCGTCGCGCTCGAGCCAGACGGCGAGGTCGACGCGCGCCCGCGACGACGCGGTCAGGGCGCCGCAGCCCTCGATCACGAGGTCGTACGCGGGGTCGAGCGCGACCCAGTCGGTGGGGACGTTCCGGTCCCAGTCCCAGCGCTGGTATGCGGGCCCACGCTGGCTGAGCGAGCGCCCGAACCGACGCTGGCTGAGCGAGCGCCCGAACCCACGCTGGCTGAGCGAGCGCCCGAACCCACGCTGGATGAGCGAGCGCCCGAACCCACGCTGGCTGAGCGAGCGCCCGAACCCACGCTGGCTGAGCGAGCGCCCGAACCCACGCTGGCTGAGCGAGCGCCAGCGAGTCGAAGCCCCGGCCCCCAGCACGTCGTCCACCACCATCCGCGAGGCCGCCTCCAGCCCCGACCAGCCGGGATAGAACGCGTCGAGACTCACGAGGTGGGCGTTCCGACCCGAGGCCTCCAGCGCCCCCACCGTCGCCCGCCCCAGCGACGTCTTGCCCGACCCCGAGCCCCCGTCGATCAGCGCCACGAACCGGCGGCCGGCCGGCGCCAGGCTCGCCACCCACGCGGCCAGGTCGGCCCACTCCTGCTCCCAATGCGACTCGCTCATGACCCCACCCAGAAGAACGTGCCGTACGCGACCGCGGCCCCGATCGCGACCGCCACCATCACGGTCGCCACGGCCAGGGCGACCGCGTCGACGGCGTGGAAGCGTGACGGCCGCGCCCAGGTGCGGACCGGCGCATCCGGCCCCGTCGCCCCGAAACCGCGGGCCTCCATCGCGGTCGCGAGGCGCGAGCCCCGGCGTACGGCGAGGACCAGGAGGGCGAACGCCATCGACAGCCAGCGGCGTACGCGGCCGGTGTCGCCCAGGCCGCGGGCGCGGCGGGCGAGGGCGAGGGTGCGCCAGTCGTCGGCGAAGAGGTGGACCATGCGGATGCCGGCGAGCGCGCCGAGCACGAAGCGCGCCGGGAGCCGCAGCACCTGCGCGAGGCCGTCGGCCATGTCGGTCGGGTCGACGTCGCCGAGGAGCAGGATCGCCGAGAGGCCGAGCGCGAGCATGCGCAGCCAGACCGCTGCCGCGAGGAGCAGCGAGTTGTCGGTGACGTGGACCAGCAGCCAGGCGAACCAATCCCGGCCGCCGGGCTCGCCATAGAGCGCCATCGAGATGGCCGCGAGGGCGCCGACGAGCACCAGCGGGACGAGCCGCCGCACCAGCTGCGCGGGCCGGAACCCCAGCAGGAGCGCGGCCACCACGACGAGCCCCAGCATCACCGCCGAGCTCAACCAGTCGAGGGTCAGGATGAGCGGGAACGACAGGACGACCGCCAGCAGGATGCGGGTGACGGGATTGAGGCGATCGAGCCGGGTCATGGGGTCTGGCCTGTTTCGGAGATCGGTCCCGGTTGGGTGGCCGCGAGGTGGAGCCGGTTCTCCCCCAGCGCCTCGAGATAGGGCTCGTCGTGGGTCACCGACACGACCGCGCGGCCCTCGTCGCGAAGCGTACGCACCAGCCGGACGAGGTCGAGCCACGTGTTGCGGTCCTGGCCGAAGGTGGGCTCGTCGAGGAAGACCACGGCGGGGGCGGTGGCGAGGACGGTGCCGACGCTGAGGCGCCGCTTCTCGCCGCCGGACAGGGTGAACGGGTTGGCGTCGGCGAGCGATTCCAGGTGGAGGAGGCCGAGGAGCTCGTCCACGCGGGGCCGGGGGTCGTCGCGGCCGAGCGCGCGCAGCCCGACCGCCAGCTCCTCGCGGACGCTTCCGGTGACGAACTGGTGCTCGGGCTCGGCGAAGACGGTGCCGATGCGGGTGAGGAGGTCGCGCGAGGCCCAGCGGGCGGGGTCGGCGGCGCGCTCAGGCGTACGCCGCAGCCAGCCGATGCGGCGGGCCGGCGGGCGCAGCTCGGGGGCGGCCTCGACGCGACCGGCGAGCGGCGGGAGCAGCCCGGCCAGGGTGAGCGCGAGGGTCGTCTTGCCGGAGCCGTTGGAGCCGGTGATCACGGTGGAGGTGGCGGCGGGGATCGCGACGTCGTCGAAGGTCCGCACGGGGACGCCGCCGTGGCCGACGGTGAGGTGGTGGGCGTGGAGCAGGGAGTCGGGGTGGCTTCGACTCGCTGGCGCTCGCTCAGCCAACGAGTCGGGGTGGCTTCGACTCGCTGGCGCTCGCTCAGCCAACGAGTCGGGGTGGCTTCGACTCGCTGGCGCTCGCTCAGCCAACGGGTCGGGCGCTCGCTCAGCCAACGAGTCCAGACCGACCCCCGGCACCCACACCCCCGCCGCCAGCAGCGCCTCGCGGTGTTCCGCGAACACCCGCCCCGGCGGGCCGTCGGCCAGCAGCCCGCCGACCGACCCCGGCGCCAGAACGATCACCCGGTCGACCAGGTCCACCCAGTGGTCCACGCGGTGTTCCACGACGACGAGCGTGGTGGTGCGTTCGGCGACGACGCGCGCGACGGCGTCGTGCACCTCGGCCAGCCCCGCCGGGTCGACGTTGGCCGTCGGCTCGTCGAGCAGGAGCAGCCCGGCACGCATCGCCACCGCCCCCGCGATCGCCAGCCGCTGCTGCTGGCCGCTGGAGAGCGCGGACGTCGACCGGTCCAGCGGGACGCGGAGGCCGACCTCGTCCAGCGCCGTGCGTACGCGGGGCCAGATCTCGTCGCGGCGTACGCCGAGGTTCTCCAGCCCGAAGGCGACGTCGTCGCCGACGCGGGCCAGCACGACCTGCGACTGCTGGTCCTGCAGCACCAGCCCGATCTCCCCGCGGCGACGGGTCGGGTGGCGGCCGCCGACGAGCAGGCGTCCGGACTCCTCCCCCTCCTCGTCGCCGCCGAGCACACCGGCCAGGGCCTGCAACAGCGTCGACTTGCCGGCGCCCGAGGCGCCGAGCAACAGCACGCGCTCGCCGGGCTCGATGTGGAGGCTGACGTCGCGGACCGCCCAGTTCGCGCGACCCGCGTGGCGCCACCCCCAGCCCTCGGCCTCGACCGGGAGCGGCGCGCGGGGTTCGGGTGTCAGGCCCGGGCCCCGGATTCGCGGCCGGCGGCGAACCGGTTGAGCGCCCCGGCCGTCGCGAGCGCCTTCATCAGAATCCACGCGAACAGGCCCGCGAGGACGGCGCCCGAGACAAGGAGCGAGCCGAGGTAGATCGCGTTGAACGCGGCGCCCTTGGCGTGGTTGCCGAGGAACCACTCCAGCACGAAGGCGCCGGCACCCGCGAGGATGCCGGACAGGACGCCGACCAGCGCGTTCCAGCGGCGGTAGGCGAAGATCGCGAATGCGATCTCGGCGCCGAGGCCCTGGGCGAAGGCGGAATACATGGTGGTCCAGCCCCACTGGTTGCCGAGCGCCATCGAGACGAAACCGGCGACGAGCTCACAGAAGAGGGCGGCGCCGGGCTTGCGGATGATCAGGCCGCCGAGCGGCCCGGCGAGGAACCAGACTCCCGCGGCGATGCCGCCCATACCCGGGGTGAGGGCGTCCATGGCGGTGAACCACGCGTACCCGATCGAATTCCAGCCGAAGAAGATCAGGCCGCAGGCCACGCCCAGCACCGCGGCGACGACGATGTCGACGACGCGCCAGGAGCGGCGGCCGGTGGTCGCGGGACGGGTCTCGTCGTCGGCCGGGGGCGTGGCCGACGATGAGGTGGGACGGGGTGTGGTGGATGTCATGTGCGTGCCCTTTCGGTTGCGGGGCACGGGTCAGCGACCAACGGTTGGTCGATGTAGAGGCCTCCCTGCGCCGGCATGATCCGGATCAGGTTCGACGGTCGAAGGCGTACGCCTCCCTCTCAGCCCCGGGGGCTCCCGTGTTCTGCTCGGAGGATACACCGGTGGCGTCGTTTCGCTGTCAGGCGATGGCTTCGAAGTGCAGCCGAAGCCCGAGCGCGTGCGCCACTTTCACGACGGTCGCCAGCGAGGGATTGCCATCCGCAGAGAGTGCCTTGTAGAGACCCTCCCGGCTCATTCCGGCTTCGCGGGCGATCTCGCTCAGGTTGCGCGAACGAGCAATAGCTCCCAGCGCTGCTGCAATGGCCTTCGGGTCGTCCGCGGCGTCTTCGAGGACAGCTTCCAGGTAGGCGGCAACATCATCGAACGTGTTGAGGTAATCAGCACTGTTGAACGGGGCAAAAGTCTCGTTGGTCATGATCACTCCTTCCTCCACTCGCCAGCGATTCGGTGGTTGATGCGAATCAGAATGCGAGCAACTGCACGCTTGTCCCTCAGTCTGCTCAGCCATCGTCAAAGGTTGCGGATCGGACGACCTCCACCATGTGTGAACTGTAGCTGACACATGGTGGGGTGACAAGGGTCCCCACGACGGACCCAGCAACTTCCCACACGGTCAAGGTGGTTGGTGCCCGGATTCCCGATCGTAGGATGCCCCAGTGACCCAGCCGACGCCCGCCGAGACTCTGCGGGCCCTGCTCTGGCCGGTCTATGTCCCCACGGTCACCTTCGCCGCCGGCGCCGCCGCGCTCATCCCCGCGTACATCCTGCTCGCCCTGCGCCTCGGGTTCCACGAGGCCGAGGTCGCCCTCATCGGCACGTGGCTGGGGCTGGTGGCCGTCCTCGCGTCGTTCGCCGCGGGCTATCTGGTCCAGGGCATCGGCGAACGTGCGGCGCTGGCCGGCACGACCTCGCTCGGCATCGTCGGCCTGCTGGCCGCGTGGGGCGCCACGGCCACCGGTACGCCGGGGGCGCGGTGGGTCATGATCGGCGCCCTCACCCTGTTCGCACTCGCCGAGGCGGTGTGGGGCATCGCCCGGCAGGGCCTCGTCGCCGACCTCGCCGCCCCGCACCACCTCGGGCGCGCGATGAACACGTTCGGCGCCGCGCAGCGGATCGGCCGGGTCTTCGGCCCGCTGGCGGCCGCCGCGATCCTGGCGCTGTGGGGTCCGGCCGAGGTGTTCGGCGTCGGGGCGGCCGTCGCCGCGGTGTCGCTGTGGCTGATCGTCCGCCACCTGCGTACGCCGGGCACGGCCGCGCCCACCGGGGCCGTGGCCGAGGCCGCGCCGCAGGCCCGCCGGGCGCTGCACGGGCTGGTGGTGCTCGGGCTCGGGATCGTCACCCTCGCGGCCCTGCGGGTCGCCAAGGAGACGTTGATCCCGCTGTGGGGCGCGCGCGGACTGCACCTGCCGGACGCCCTGGTGGCCCTCGTGATCGGCGTGGCCGCGGCGTTCGAGCTGATCCTGTTCTGGCCCGCGGGCATCGCGCTGGATCGGTTCGGGCGCATGCCGGTGGCCGTGGTCTCGATGGTGCTGATGGCTCTGGGGTTGATCGCCATGCCCTGGAGCACCCACGCGGTGTGGTTCGTCGCGGCCGCCCTTGTCGTGGGCCTGGGCGACGGCGTCGGGTCCGGCATCGTGAAGACGATCGGCGTCGACCTGGCGCCGGTGGTCGGCCGCGGACGCTTCCTCGGCTGGTGGCAGTCGGTCGCGTCGACCGGATCCCTCGCCGCCCCGGCGGTGGCGAGCGCGGTCATCGCGGCGTCGTCGCTGGGTGCCGCACTCGCGGTGATCGGGGCGGTCGGGCTGGCGGGGGCGGCCTGGATGGCGTACTGGACGCCGCGGTTCATCCCTCGGCGGCGTGGCGGGTGAAAAGTGCACACCTGCGCCCAACACGCGGGCCCGCCGCCCGATCGGCCAGCGTGTTGCGCGCAGGTGTGCACTTTTCACATCCCCAGGCCACACCCCCCGGGCCGCACCACCAGCCCGAACTACACCCGTGTCACTTGTGCACAGACTGGGGACAACCCTGTGGACAGCGCCTCCCCTAGCCTGTACGCGTGGCCCCCACCCCCGATCACCGCGATCACCGCCGCGAGGTCCTCGCCCTCGCGCTGCCGGCGTTCGCGACGCTGGTCAGCGAGCCGCTGCTCCTGATGAGCGACTCGGCGATCGTCGGCCACCTCGGCGCCGACGCGCTCGCCGGACTCGCCCTCGCCGCCTCGGTGATCGGCGTCCTGACCGGGCTCTGCGTCTTCCTCGCCTACGGCACGACCGCCACCGTCGCCCGCCGCCTCGGCGCAGGTGACCGCGCGGGAGCGCTCGCGGGCGGCATCGACGGCATGGTCCTCGCCGCCGGCCTCGGCGTGGTTCTCGCCATCACCCTCCAGCTCGTCGGCCGCCCCGTCCTCGAGCTCTACGGCGCGGCGCCCGTGGTGGTCGACCAGGCGTACGCGTACCTCCGCATCGCCGCCTGCGGCTTCCCGTTCCTGCTCGTCATGCTGGCCTCGACCGGCGTGCTGCGCGGGCTGCAGGACACGCGTACGCCGCTCTATGTCGCCATCGGCGTGAACCTCGCCAACATCGGGCTCAACCTCCTGCTGGTGCACGGCATCGGCCTCGGCATCGCCGGCTCCGCCCTCGGCACCCTCGCCGCCCAGGCCATCGCCGCCACCGTCCTCGGCACGGTCGTGGTCCGCGGAGCCCGGCGCGAGGGGACGCCGCTGCGGCTCCACCCCGCCGGCGTCCTCGCCGCGGCCCGCGGCGGGGTCTGGCTGGTCCTGCGTACGCTGTCGCTCCAGCTCGCCATCACCACCACAGCCGTCGTCGCCGCCCACACCGGCGCACGCGGGCTCGCCGCCCACCAGGTCGGCAACTCCATCTGGACCTTCCTCGCGTTCGCCCTGGACGCCATCGCCATCGCCGCCCAGGCGATCATCGGGCGCCACCTCGGCGCCGGCGACGCCCGCACCACGCGCGCGCTCACGGCGATGATGGTGCGCTGGGGCATCGGGGGCGGCGTGGCGCTTGGGCTCGTGATCATCGCCGTACGCGGGCTCGTGGCGCCGATCTTCATCCGCGACCCGGCGGTGCAGGCGACGATCGGCGAGGTGTTGCTGGTGGTGGCGCTGATGCAGCCGATCGCGGGCGTCGTGTTCGTGCTCGACGGCGTGCTGATCGGCGCGGGCGACGCGCGCTATCTCGCGCTCGCCGGCGTCGTGGCCGCGGCCGCGTACGTGCCGTTGGCCGTCGTGGTCGACCGCACCGGCGCGGGCGTGGTGTGGCTGTGGGCCGCGTACGCGGTGTTCATGCCGGGGCGCCTGGTGACGCTCGCGCTGCGGGCGCGGGGCGAGCGGTGGATGAGGCTGGGGGCGGCCTGACGCGACCGTCAGCAGACCGCTGTCCCATCACAATGTGATCTCCGACACGATCGGTGGCTGGAACGCCTATTGTTCCCGCGCCACAAGCGATTGAATGGAGCCCATGTCCGAACTCCGATCCCTGGAATGGGTCCGCAAGCTCGTCAGCATCGATTCGACCAGCCGCGACTCCAACCTGCCCGTCATCGACCTCATCGCCGACGAGGCCCGGCGGCTCGGCCTCGACCCCAAGGTGTTCCCCAACCCCGATGGCGCCAAGGCGAACCTCGTCGTCACCGTCCCGGCCGCCGATGGCTCGACCTCCGGCGGCGTCGTGCTGTCGGGCCACTCCGACGTCGTGCCCGTCGACGACCAGGACTGGAAGTCCGACCCGTTCTCGCCCGAGATCCGCGACGGCAAGCTCTATGGCCGCGGAACCTGCGACATGAAGGGGTTCATCGGCGTCGCCGTGACGTTCCTGCCCCAGATGGTCGAGGCCGAGCTCAGCGAGCCGATCCACCTCGCGATCTCCTATGACGAGGAGGTCGGCTGCATCGGCGGAGACCAGATCGTCAAGGACATCGCCAACCTCGGCCTCGCGCCGCGCGCCTGCGTCGTGGGCGAGCCGTCATCGATGCAGGTCATCACGGGCCACAAGTCCATCAACTCGTTCGAAGTCACCTTCCGCGGCGTCGCCGCCCACTCGTCGCTGACCTCGCAGGGCGTGAACACGATCGAGTACGCGGCGCGCCTCGTGGTGTTCGTCCGCGAGCTCGCCGAGTCGTGGAAGGCCGAGGGGCCGTTCGACGAGGCATACCCGATCACGCACTCCACGGCCTCGGTCAACGTCATCCACGGCGGCATCGCCGGCAACACCGTCCCCGACCTGACCAAGGTGTCGTTCGAGTTCCGCGCGCTGCCCGAGCTCGACGCCCACGAGATCGCCGCGAATATCGAGGCGTACGCGGGCGAGCTCGAGGCCCAGATGAAGGCCGAGAACGAGGTCGCGTCGGTCGACTGGCACGTCGTCGCGATGGTCCCCGGGCTCGAGACGCCGGCCGACGCCGAGGCCGTCTCGCTGGGCGCCGCGCTGGGCGGCGAGAAGTCCGACGGCAAGGTGACCTACGGCACCGAGGCCGGCCAGTTCTCGGGTTCCGGCATCGAGACCATCGTGTGCGGACCGGGCGACATCGCCCAGGCCCACGCGGCCAACGAATTCGTCGAGCTCGACCAGCTCGCCGCCTGTGAGGCGTTCGTCGAACGCCTCATCTCCCACCTGAGCAAGGAATCCTGAGCATGAGCACTTCCTCCCCCGCTGTCGCCCCCGCGCGCCAGCACGATGCCGCCCGCGCGCGCAAGGCCGTGGTGGCAGCATCACTCGGCAACGCGCTCGAGTGGTATGACATCATCCTCTTCGCCTTCATGGCGTCGACGATGACCGCGGTCTTCTATCCCGGCACCGGCCTCGCCGCCCAGCTGATGACGTGGGCGACGTTCGCCATCACGTTCGTCGTCCGCCCGCTCGGCGCGGTCCTCATCGGCAACTACGCCGACAAGCACGGCCGCAAGGCCGCGCTCTCGCTGACGATCGGCCTGATGACGCTCGGCGTCGCGATCATCGTCGTGCTGCCCGGCTTCAAGACAATCGGCATCGCCGCGCCGCTGATCCTCATCATCGCCCGCATCATCCAGGGCATCAGCGCCGGCGGCGAGTTCGGCTCGGCCACCGCATTCATGACCGAGAACGCCGAGAAGAGCAAGGCCTTCTATGCGTCCTGGCAGGTCGCCACCCAGGGCGTCTCGATGTTCATGGCGGCCGGCATCTCGTGGCTGCTGACCTCGTCGATGTCGAAGGAGGACCTCACGTCGTGGGGTTGGCGCATCGCCTTCGCCATCGGCCTGCTGATCGGCCCGGTGGGCTGGTGGGTGCGCACGAAGATGAGCGACACCCCCGAGTTCGAGGCCTCCGAGCCCGAGTCGGCTCCGATCGCGGTGCTGTTCGGCCGCCACTTCGGCCGCCTGTTCGCCGCGTTCCTCGTGATCGCGATGGCGACGATCTCGGTCTATCTGATCACCTACCTGCCGTCGTTCGCGGTGAAGAACCTGCACCTGCCGGCCTGGTCGGCGTTCCCGGGCGCGGTCGTGGCCGGCATCATCACGCTGATCGGCTCACCGTTCGTCGGCAGGCTCGCCGACAAGGTGGGTCCGACGACGATCATGATCCCGGCGTCCATCGCCGGCATCCTCCTGGGCTGGCCGCTGTTCCTGTTCCTCAACGCCAACCCGACGATCGCGACGCTGACGATCTGCGAGATCATCGTCGGCACGTTCATGTGCCTCTATTTCGCCCCGATGCCGGCGCTGCTGTCGGAGATGTTCCCCGTGGGCGTCCGCACGTCCGGCATGACCGTCGCGTATTCCTTCGGCGTCGCGATCTTCGGCGGCTTCGCCCCGTTCATCCTGACGTGGCTGGTCGCGGCGACGGGACTGCTGACGGCGCCGGGGTTCTACTACTCGGCCGCCTGCGCGCTGTCGCTGGTGGGCGTCTGCCTGTCGCGGTTCGTGCACAACAACAAGTAGTCGCGGTTCGTCGTACGCCGGCCCCGACCAACTTCGGTTGGTCGGGGCCGGTGTGTTTCCCCTCGCGCAACGTGGCTCGGGGTCCCCCCTCGCGCAACTTGTGCACACCGCTGCACGAGTTGGGGCGACACGCCGGGCCACGAACGCAACCTGTGCACACGCGACGACGTACGCGTGGGCTGGGCCCGGCGTACGGATTTGGGTCATGGACAGGACGCGTGAGTCATGGGTGAGGAGGCGCGCGTACGCGGGCCCCGCACTGGGCGCTCGCCCGTCTGGCCGGACTTGATCTGGCTCGGGCATGCGTACGCCCACGTCGCGTGTGCATGAGTTGGGTCGACACGCCGCGCGCGAAACCCAACCTGTGCAGGCGTGTGCACAAGTTGGGGAATGGGGTACGCGGCGTACGCGGGGTACGCGGGGTACGCGGGGTACGCGGGTCAGGCCGCCGCGCGTACGCCCCTCAGTCCTTCGTCGCCTTCGCCCAGAGGTTCACGCCCGACTCGACGGCGTACCGATCGATCTCGGCCAGTTCCTCGTCGCTGAACTCCAACCCGGCCAGCGCACCCAGGTTGTTCTCCAGCTGCGCCACCGACGACGCCCCGATGACCAGCGATGTCATCCGCTCGTCGCGGAGTGCCCAGGCCAGCGCCATCTGGGCCAGCGACTGCCCCCGCCGCTCGGCGATCGCGTTCAGCCCCCGGATGCGCGCAAGGTTCTCCTCGTTCAGCATGTCCTTCTTCAGCGACCCCTCGCGCGCCGCCCGCGAACCCTCGGGAATGCCGTCGAGATAGCGATCGGTGAGCATGCCCTGCGCGAGCGCGGTGAAGGCGATGCAGCCCATGCCCTGCGCCTCGAGCTCGTCGAGCAGCGAGCCCTCCTCCTCGTCTCGGGGGCCCTCGCTCGACGACCGTGCGCCCTCGATCCACCGGTTCAACATCGAATATGACGGCTGGTGGATCAGCAGCGGGGTCCCCAGTTCGCGCGCGATGTCGGCGGCCTCCTTGGTCTTCGCCGCCGAGTACGACGAGATGCCGACATAGAGCGCCTTGCCCTGGCGTACGGCCGCGTCCAGCGCGCGCATCGTCTCCTCGATCGGCGTCTCGGGGTCGAACCGGTGGCTGTAGAAGATGTCGACGTAGTCGAGACCCATCCGCCGCAGCGACTGGTCCAACGACGCCAGGACATATTTCCGCGAGCCGCCGCCCTGCCCGTACGGCCCCGGCCACATGTCATAGCCCGCCTTGGTCGACACGATCATCTCGTCGCGATATGGCGCGAGGTCCTGCTTCAGCAGCGTCCCGAAGTTGATCTCGGCCTGCCCATAGGGCGGCCCGTAGTTGTTCGCCAGGTCGAAGTGGGTGATGCCGGCGTCGAACGCGCGCCGCACGATCGCCCGCTGGGTCTCCATCGGCTTGTCGTCGCCGAAGTTCTGCCACAGCCCCAGCGACAGCACGGGCAGCTTCAGCCCCGAGGCACCGCAGAAGCGGTAGGTCATCGCGTCATATCGGTCATCCGCAGCCTGGAAAGTCATGCGCCCCATTGTTCCGTACGCAGGACACAGAGCCGGCCGGCCCCCGAAGGGACCGGCCGGCTCATGCGTATCAACCTCACGCGTACGCGTGTCGCTGCCTCACTTGGCGGCGGCCACGACCTCCACCGGGAAGTGGGCGGTCACGGCCTCGTGGAGCTTGACGCCGACGGTGTGGGAACCGACCGACTTGATCGGCTTGCCGATCTCGACCGTGCGGCGGTCGACGTTCGGGCCGCCGGCCTTCTTCACCGCAGCGGCGATGTCGGCGGCGGTGACGGCGCCGAACAGCTTGCCGTTCTCGCCGGCGTTGACCGGCAGCTGGACCTGGAGGCCCTCGAGCTGCGTGCGCAGCTCGTCGGCGTGGTCCTTGCTGCGGACCTCACGAGCGTCACGAGCGCGCTTGATGCCCTCGATCTGCGTCTCCGCGCCGCGCGTCCACCGGAGGGCGAACCCGCGGGGCAGGAGGTAGTTGCGGCCGTAGCCGTCCTTGACGTCGACGACGTCACCAGCGGTGCCGAGGTTGTCCACGGCAGCAGTCAGAATGAGCTTCATGTGCTGGTGTCCTTTCTCAGCGGGCGCCGGAGGCGTAGGGCAGCAGGGCGACTTCGCGCGCGTTCTTGATCGCCGTGGCGACCTTGCGCTGGTCCTGGACCGACAGCCCCGTGACGCGGCGGGCGCGGATCTTCCCGCGCTCGGAGATGAACTTGCGCAGGGTGACGATGTCCTTGTAGTCGACGTTGTCGATGCGCGTCGACTTCATCGGGACGACCTTCTTGGGCTTCATCGGCTTACGCGATGGTGCGGCCATTGTGGTGCTCTCCTTCCATGATGACCCGGGGCTGCGTACAGCCCGGGTTCAGAGCCCGGCGTGATGCCGGAATGTGCCTTGATGCAATGAGTGGGACGACGCCGAAATGATCGGGTGACCGATCAGAACGGCGGCTCGTCGTTCTGGGGCTGGCCCCAGGGATCGGATCCACCGGAACGGTTCTGCTGTCCGGCGCCGCCCTGGGGCGCACCCCAGGGGTCGTTGGCCTGCTGGCGGTTGCCGGAGTCGCCCCCGGCGTTGCCGCCACCCTGGCCGCCCTGACCGCCGCCGGCGTTGCCGCCGCCATAGCCGCCACCGCCGGAGTTGCCCCCGCCGTAGCCGCCCTGGCCGCCGCCACCACCGCCGGTGGTCTTCTGGATCTTCGCCGTCGCATAGCGCAGCGAAGGACCGACCTCGTCGACGTCGAGCTCGAACACGGTGCGCTTCTCGCCCTCACGGGTCTCGTAGCTGCGGGCGCGAAGACGCCCCTGCACGATGACCCGCATGCCCTTCGTCAGCGACTCAGCCACGTGTTCCGCGTACTGTCGCCAGACCGCGCAGCTGATGAACATCGCCTCGCCGTCGCGCCACTCGTTGGACTGCTTGTCGAGCGTCCGCGGGGTGGAGGCAACGGTGAAGTTCGCCACGGCCGCACCCGACGGGGTGAAGCGCAGCTCGGGATCGCCGGTGAGGTTGCCGACGAGGGTGATGACGGGTTCGCCTGCCATGTTTCGCTCCGATTCAGATCTGATCTTGATGAGGCTTCACTTCTGGCCCCTGTGCTCCCCCAGCCTGCCAGTCGGGACTGACAGAGAACAGAGTGGGGAGCGGGTGGCTCAGTTGTGCAGCTCGGGGCGCAGGACCTTCGTCCGCATGATCTGCTCGTTGATGGTGAACTGACGGTCCAGTTCCTTCACATCCTCGGGCTTCGCGGTGAGGTTGATGACGGCATAGATGCCCTCGGGCTTCTTCTGGATCTCGTAGGACAGGCGACGCTTGCCCCAGAAATCGAAGTTGTCGACGGTGCCGCCGCCCTTGGTGATGACCTCCAGGTATTTCTCCAACATGGGAGTGACCTGGCGCTCATCGACATCGGGGTTCACGATGACCATGATTTCGTACTTGCGCATACGCGTACTCCACCTCCTCTGGTCTCAACGGCCGTGGGAAGGTCCCATGGCAGGAGGGCGTGTGCCTGTCGCGCGCCCTCGGTGGGCACACGACAAGAGAGCATCGTACGCGAGGTCGCGGCATGCGACCAAAAACGTTCTCCGAGCGAGGCCGCCCACTCCACACCCAACGCTCTCCGAGCGAGGCCGCCTGCGGCCGAGTCGAGGAGTCAGCCACTCACCGCGCGGTGTTGCTGCGCCAGCCGCCGCAGCGCCGCCAGCACCGGGTCGACCAGCACCGTCCCCAGCACCACGTGCCGCACCGCATCCGCCGGCGCCTCCGGCACCGACGCGACATCGACCTCGGCGATCTGCTCGACCGCGGCCGCGTACGCGTCCAGGCGCTCCTCGGTCAGCCCCAGCTTCGCGTCGTCGCACGCCGCCCACGCGCGGTCGAGGTCGTCGATGACGGGGTCGCGCGGGTCGATCTGCCAGCCGCGGCGGGCGATCCAGGCGCGGGCGCGACTCGGCGGCAGGTCGTCACCCTCAGACAACGGCTCGATCTCCACCAGATCCGCCCCCAGCAGCGAGCGCTGCGCCGCCCCGAGCACCCCGAGTCGCTCGACGTCCGGGTCGGCGACCACCGCGAGCACGCGCCCCACCGTCGCCAGCGAGAGCCCGCCCACCTCGGTCAACGCGCGGACCAGGCGTACGCGCTCGACGTGGCTGTCGTCATAGTCGGCCTGCGTCTTCGCCGTCGCGCGGCCGGGCTGCAGCAGCCCCTCACGCAGGTAGTACTTCAGCGTCGCGACCGGTACGCCGGTCTCGGCCGACAGGGCGGACATCTTCACGGGAGTACCTCGATCTCGACAGGGCCTTGACTCTGGATAGTAGCGGTATCCACACTGGATACAAGAACTACCCAATCCCGAGGAGGCACCCATGCCCCGACCGACCACAGCCGCCCACACCGGCGACCTCGTCGTCTTCCACATCGGCATGACCGTCAGGGCCTGGCACCGCCCCGACCTCTGGGGACCGGTCTTCGCCGCCATGCCGCCGATGATCGCCGAGCTCAGCCGCAACCGCGCCGCCGCCGACCGCGGCGAGGCGCCCGACCTCGGGTTCCTCGGCGCCGAGGCGATGATGGGCGCGCGCGGCCCATGGGTCGTCCAGTACTGGAAGACCCCCGACCACCTGTACGCCTACGCCGGCGACCGCGAGGCCAAGCACCTGCCTGCGTGGAAACGGTTCAACCGCGTCGCCCGCTCGCACCCCGGCGCGGTCGGCATCTGGCACGAGACGTACGCCGTCCCGGCCGCCGGCATCGAGACGTTCTACGGCAACGGGGCCGCGGTCGGCCTGGCGAAGTTCACGGGCGCGGAGCGGCGTGACCGGCCGGGTCGGGCAATGCGAGCGGCGTGACCGTGTGCGATCGCACGCTCGATGCGGCTGGATGACGCCTCACACCCTCCGACCGCATCGAGCGTGCGATCCGACACGGTCAGCGCTTGCGGTTCTTCACCCGGTCGTACATCGCCTCGATCTTCTCCGCGAACTTCTGCTCCACCGCGCGGCGCTTGACCTTCAGCGTCGGCGTCAGCAGCCCGTTGTCCATGGTCAGGTCCTCGTCGATGACCTCGACCTCGCGGATCTTCTCGTGGCTCGGCAGCGTCTCCGACACCCGCGCCACGCGCGACTTGATCTCCTCGATGACCTTCTCGTGGGTCACCAGCTCGCGCGCCTCGGCGAACTGGATCTGCAGCTGGCCGGCCAGCGTCTCGAGGTCGGGCAGGCTCGGGCGGACCAGCGCCGTCAGACAGGGGCGGTTGTCGCCGAGCACCACCGCGTATTCGATCAGCGGGTCGGCCGCCAGCTCGCCCTCGATCGGGCCGGGTGCGACGTTCTTTCCGCCCTCGGTGACGATGAGGTCCTTGAGCCGGTCGGTGATGCGCAGGAAGCCGTCGTCGTCGAGTTCCCCGATGTCACCGGTACGCAGCCACCCGTCGTCGGTGAACGTCTCGTCGGTCGCGTGGTCGTTGTGGAAATAGCCGACCATGACGTTCGGCCCGCGATAGAGGATCTCACCGTCGTCGGCGATCTTGACCTCGCCGCCCGGCATGACGCGGCCGACGGTGCCGAACTTGAACGCCTTGGGCGAGTTGAAGGAGATCAGCGGGGCCGTCTCGGTGAGCCCATATCCCTGGCACACGAGGATTCCCGCCGCGTGGAAGAACTCCTCGACCTCCTTGCGGAGCGGCGCGCCGCCGGCGGCCAGGGCCTTCTTGGGTCCGCCGATCGCGTGACGGATGCCGGACAGAACCAGCTTGTCGGCCAGCTTCAGCTGCTGCGCCAGCAGCGGGTTGGGCCGGCGGCCCGCCGCCGTGGCGGCCTGCGCCTTACGCCCCGTCGCGATGGCCCAGTCGAAGACGCGCTTCTTGATCGGCGACGACGCGGCGCGCTCGTTCGCGACGGCGAAGACCCGCTCGAACAGCCGCGGCACCGACACCATCATCGTGGGCTGCACCAGCGGCATCGCCTCGGCGACGGTCTTCGCATCGGCGTGGTAGGTGTTCATGCCGCCCACCGACAACACCACGAACGTCCACGCCCGCTCGAACGCGTGGGCGAGCGGCAGGAAGCACAGGCTGTGGTCGTGCTCGTCGATATCGAAGAACTCCAGCACCGCGGCGACCTCGGTGACGAACGCGCGGTGGGTCAGGACGACGCCCTTGGGGTCGCCCGTGGTGCCGGACGTGTAGATGATCGTCGCGACATCGCCCTCCTCGACCGCGCCCAGGCGCTCCTCGAGCCGCGAGTCGCCGGACGGCACGTGGGCCGCGAGGTCGGCGTACGCGGTGACGCCGGCCTGCTCGTCGCCGTCACCCTCGAACGCGATCACCGACGCGAGGCCCGGCAGGCGGTCGCGAACCTCGGCGACCTTGGCGAGCTCGTCGGGGCCCTCGACGAACACGACCTTCGCGCCGGAGTCGTCGAGGATGTGGCGGGCCTGCCTGGCCGTGGACGTCTGATAGATCGGCACGACGACGCCGCCGATGCTCAACACAGCGAGGTCGGCGACGGTCCACTCGGGCCGGTTGCGGGAGAACAGCGCGACGCGGTCACCGTGCTCGACGCCGAGTTCGACGAGCGCCCCCGCGAGGGCGGCGACCTGCGTACCGAGCTCGCGATAGGTCGTCACGCTCCAGTCGTCGCCGGCGCTTACACGCAGCGCAGGGCGATCTGGATGGGACGCGACGCTGGACGCCAACATCTGACCCAGGTGACTCACCGACATGCCGACCTCCACCTCGAAGTTACGCAACCGTAGGAAGGGTAGCCCGTGGGAGGGAACGGAGCGAGCGTCGCCCTGCCACCCACCGTTGGTAGGTTCTGGAGTGAGTTGATGCCGATCCGGAGGGATGACCATGGTCAACGTGCCCGATGAGCAGGGACGGATGGCATTCGTCGGCGACCCCTGGTGAACCGATGACATGGACGAAGCCGCCGTCCAGATCCACTCCGCAGCCTCACCAGCACCAAACGACCCGCCGTACCGATGGGCAACGGTCGCCCCGTCCCGGCCCACTACTACGACCAGTACGCCGGCCAGCTCCCCACCGACCTGTTCTACCTGTGGCGCCGCTACGGCTTCGGCGGATTCAACGACGGCTGGGTCTGGCTCACCGACCCCGCCCACTGGCAACCCATGCTCGACACCTGGCTCACCGACGTGGAACTCCCCTTCGACGACGACCTCACCGTCGTCCTCCGCACCGCCCTCGGCGAGCTCCACTGCTGGGGACCACGCACCGGCCGCAGCCTCACCATCACCCCTATCCACGGACTCCTCAACCCCAACAACCAAGCCTCACGCATGCTTACCCACCGAGGCCGAATGGCCTCCTCCGCGCTGGGCACAGAAGCTGGGAGCGTCTGGGGCGTCAATGATGACCCTGACGTGCCACTGTTCCAACGTGCGCTGGCTCAGCATGGGCCGGTCACCGAGACCACCATCTACGGATTCATCCCCACCCTTGCCCTCGGCGGCGACGGAACCACCACCGAAATCGTCGACGCCCGCGTCCACCTCGACCTCCTCCACCAACCACCCCCATCGCCATCACCCAAGACTTCGGCACCCTCCTCGACCAGATCGACCCCCACCCCCGGCATGACCCACCCCGAATCGGACTGGGGTTTTTGGAAGGCGTTGTCAGGCCGCGACGGGATCGCCGTGCCCTCGTGTTGATTCGTAGTGCGACTGCTCGAGCCCGACAGGAGGGACGTCTCCGATCGAGGAGTGGAGCGGGTCTGAGTTGTCCCAGTGAACCCAGGATGCGGTGGCTTCCTCGATCTGTCGCCAGCTGGTCCAGACGTCGTTCTCGTGATCGATGACTTCGGTCTTGACCAGGCCGATCGTTGACTCCATGAGTGCGTTGTCGAGTGCGTCTGCGGCGCTCCCGATCGAGTCGGTGATTCCGGCGTCGATGAGCGCTTCGGTGAATGCCAGCTACGTGTACTGGCTGCCGGCGTCGCTGTGGTGCAGCGGGCCGTCGGTGGTGAACTCGAAGCTGGTCCGGCGTCTGGTGACCAGCGCCTGCTCGAGTGCTGAGAGCACCAAAGGGGTCGTCTTGGAGGTGGCGACCCGCCAGCCCAGGATCCGGCGACTGAACACGTCGGTGATGAATGAGACGTAGCAGAACCCAGCCGGCGTCCAAACGTGAAATCTCAGGGCCCCTGCCAGTCGCATCAGACACGCGACACCGTCACGGCACTCCCATTAGGTGAAGTCCGCGACCCACCACTGGTCTGGCCTCGCTGGCCAGTCCCAGCGGCGCTTGATGTGGTCTGGATGCCGCAGTGACGTCGGATCCGATCGGGTGGTGATCGTCTTGCGGCAACCCCGCCTGACGCCTTCGAGCCGGCGATCTTCATCAACCGCTCAACGCGTCGCGACCCCAGTCGTGGTCTGCGCGCCCGGATGTCTTCCATAACTTCCCACTGCCATAGAGGTGCCGGCTCTTCCCCCACAACAGGTGCATTGGCCGCATAGGCGTCTTCGTACTCCGTCTCGGTCGGTCCGAAATCGCGGGCGGCGTAGTGTAGTAGGTGCTCGGGGCGATCTGGATGCCGTGTTCGGAAAGCACTGCGCAGATCGGCTCAGACCCCGAAGCGGGACTGGTAGATCCTGATGTAGTCGATCAGGACCCGAGTCTGCGGTCGAACTCCGCCGATGCGAAAAACGTCGAAGCGGGCTTCAATATCTCGTTCGCGCGACGCAGCCGGGCGTTCTCCTTGCGGAAGCTCGACCAACTCATCATCAGCGCTTTGGCCAGCAGCCGGGGTCGTCCCTTCACCGAGGTCGCGACGGATCCAGTTACGCAGCGTCTCCTGCTTGACCCCGGGCAGCTCGCCGACCTCACGACGAACCGCGAACTGGGACACGCCACCCTCGGCCATCCGATCAGTGAACATCCGCACCGCGCGAGCCTGAGTCTCGGTGTCGTACTTCTTTTGAGCGGGCATGATCTGATTCTCTCCTTGTTAAATCAAACCCTCCAATAGACTCAGGCCGATTCAGTGCGGGATGGGCAGGTCCGCAACCAGCCCTACTATGAGTCGCCCCGGGTGTGGTGGAGGGTCTGATCTGCCGAGAGGATGCAGATATGCCCGCACCGAAGAAGTACCCCGAGGAGTTGCGTGAGCGAGCGATCCGCCTGGTGCGTGATCGTCTCGCTGCTG
>NZ_BAAHBN010000014.1:0-72743 GCF_054776655.1 Mariniluteicoccus flavus
CCGGCGCGGCGGGGCAGACCGTGACGGTGCGACCGGTGGTGTCGACCGGGTCCGCGGGCGGGATGGCGGCGGGCCGCACCGTGGCGCCGCCGGCCACGACCGCGCCCAGGGCGAGGGCGACGGCGGCGACGGCACCGGCGCGGCGCAGGCGCGACATCTCGGCGCGAGGCTCACTGGTCGTGCCGGGCTCACTGGTCGTGCGGGGCTCACCGGTCATGCGGCACCTCCCGCAGCGCGGCGTCCGACGGGCTCGCTCGCGGCCCTCGCCCGGGCCCGGCGGCGCTGGTCGCCGGCCCAGGACGGCGCGGCGAGGACGACCACGGCGAGCAGCCCGATCAGTTGGAGGGCCAGCACCCACGGCCAGACCGGCGTGTGCCAGGCGACGGCCAGGCGTCCGGCGCGGTCCGGGACGGCGTACGTCGTCGCGCCGCCCGTGGTGCGCGGCTCGAGCCGCTCGCCGTCGAACGTCACGACGCGACGGGCGTCGGTGGGCTCGGCGACGGTGAGCGTGCGGCCGCGGCCCGCGGGCAGGTCGACGGCGGGCTCGGCGCCCGGGCGGCCGTCGAGGGCGACCGGGGCCACGGGGCCGGACGCGGCCGCTGGAGCGGTCACCGCCAGCCGGGCCACAGTCCCGGGAACCGTCCAGACCAGGCCGCGCTCGTCGCCGGATCCGGGGCCCAGCCCGGGCACGTTGGTGATGCGGGCGCGTTGTTCCTCGGTGGCCCCGCGCACCCAGACGTGGGCCACCCCGAGCCGCGCGAGGTCGCCGGCGACCTGCTCGTCGCCGGCGCCCGCGACGAGGCGGGCGACGACGCTGCGCGTGCGGTCCTGCATGTCCTTCGACCCACCGAACGCCAGCCCGCGGTCGGCGTCGCCGAGCCGGAGCTGGTCGTCGGCGACCAGCGACCAGCGGAGTCCGGGCGCGCCGGCGAAGTCGAGCGCGAGCGTACGCGTGGCCGCGGGCGAGTTCATCGCGACCCGCACGAACGGCGGCATGGCGTCCAATCGGTCGCGTTTGACCGGCCCCGCGACGCTGGCCCACGCCCACCACCCGGCCGACGCGACGAGCACGACGCCCGCGAGGAGGCCGGCCAGGGCGGCGAGGGGGCGTACGCGCCACGGCCCGTCGAGCCCCCGGGCCGCCGCGAGCACGAGGCCCGCGACCGCGAGCAGGACCAGCGCGTGGGTGTCGGGCCGGACGCGCGTGCCGAAGGGCATCCCGGTCGCCAGCCGGGACGCGAGGACCACGGCGATCGCAAGGGCGATGAGGGCCGCGGCCCAGCCGGCCCAGACGGCCGCCGACCGGGTGCGGCGGGCGAGCCCGGCCAGGGCCAGGACCGCCAGCGCCAGGCCCGCGGGGACCCACAGCCACCACGGCGCCAGCCCGGCCCAGGGGTCGGCGGCGAGGCCGGCGTCGGGCCCGGTCACCAGCCGCGTCCAGCCGCGGGCGATCGCCGGCCACCAGGGGGCGAGGAGGACCAGGGGGACGGCGACGGCGATGGCGACCCGGGCCAGGCGTACGCGGTCGCGGCGCCAGACCACCGCGGCGACGAGCGCCGCCAGCAGGCCGGGGAAGAGCAGGACCGGGTGGAAGCTGACGGTGACGGTGGCGACGAGCCCGGCCCAGAACGCGGCACGCCAGCGCTCCCCCGCGCCGGGATCGCGCAGGGCGAGACCGCGCAGGCCGACCGCCAGCGGGGGCAGCAGGATGGCGACCACCATCAGGCCGAGCTGGCCGCGGTTCAGCCCACCGAGGAGCGCGGGCGCCAGGGCGTACGCGGCGCCCGCGGCCAGGCGTACGCCGGGGCTCGCGACCTCGCGGCGGAGCAGGAGCTGGGCGCTCGCATAGGCCAGGGGGACGCAGAAGAGGGCGAGCCCGGTGGTGAACCACTCGGGCTGGCCGAAGGCCAGGGTCGAGCCGAGCGCGACCCAGCCCTCCCAGGGCGGCGCCGACAGGCCGGGCGCGCCGGGGATGGGCGCCAGGTAGGCCCGCCACGCCTCGCCGAGGGTGTCGCGGGCCGGCAGCAGGCCGGGGGCGACGAGGTGGCCGGCCCCCACCAGGCCGCGGCCGGCTGCGACGGCAAGGACGGTGAGCAGGAGGCCGACCAGCACGACCGGCCGCGTCCAGAAGCCCCGACGGACGGTGTCGCCGCCGGCGAAGTCGTCGCCCGTCAGCTCGTCGAGGGATGTCGAGGGCTCCTCGCCGAACGCCTCCTGCCAGCGGTTCGAGGCCCAGTCGTGGACCTCGTCGGCGGCGGCCTGGGCCCCGGCCCAGCGGCCGGGCCGGAGGCGCTCGAGGGCCTCGGCGCCCGCCGGGGTCGCCGGACGCACCCGTTGGGTGAGGCTGGCCGGGCCGCCTCGCCAGGTCTTCACCGCGCGCAGCTCGGCCGTGGCGCGGGAGGGGGCCTTCGCGAGGAGGAAGCCGAGCGCGCGGGCGTAGGAGCCGAGGACGAGGCGACCACGGCCGCCGCGCGCGGCGACGGTCCGCAGGGCCAGCGCGCGGTCGAGCTGGTCGGGGTCGTCGCCGATGAGGCGGCTGGCACGCAGCCCCTCGCGACCGGCGCGGCGGTGGGTCAACACGGCCTCGGGCGCGGTCACCACGCGGTGGCCGGCGGCGGTCGCCCGCCAGCCAAGGTCGACGCCGTCGCGGAACACGGGCAGTTCGGGGGCGAGGCCGCCGAGCTCGTCCCACACCGCGCGGCGGATGAGCATCCCGCAGGTGCTGACTCCGAGCACCTGCTGGGCGGTGTGTTGGCCCTGGTCGATCTCGCCCGGGGTGAGGGGGGACACGCGACGGCCGGAGTCGGCGATGGAGACGCCGAGCTCGCTGATGCGTCGTTCGCCGCGGCCGGGCTGGAGGAGCTTCGGGCCGAGCACGTCGGCATCGGGGTCGGCGACCGTGGCCGCCAGGAGCTCGTGGAGGGTGTCGGGTTCGGCCACGACATCGTCATGGAGGAGCCAGAGCCAGGGATCGGGGTGGTCATCAGCTCGCGCGCCACCGGCGTCGGCCGCCAGCGCGCGGGCGACGGCCTGGCCGAAGCCCTCGTCGGCGGACCCGTCGACCACGAGGTCGAACAGCCCGCTCGCGCGCAGCAGATCGCCGGTGGCGTCATCGGAGCCGTTGTCGACGGCGAGCCAGCGCGCGGGCCGGGTGGTCAGGCCGGCCAGCGAGCGCAGTGCGGGAGCCAGCCAGACAGCGGCGTTGTGGGCCACGAGAACGGCGGTGACGCGGAGGTGGGACACGTCGACCGGAGCGGCCTCGCGCTCCTCATGGGCCCACGCCCACGTGTCGTCGGTCGTCGTCATCGTGGGGGGCCACCTCGGGTCGGGGTCGTTCGGGCTGGGCGTGCGGGCGCCGCGAAACGACATGAGGGACGCCGCAGCGTCCCTCATCGTAATGGCTCGGTCAGACAGCCCGCTTCTTCAGCTTGCGGCGCTCGCGTTCGCTGAGCCCGCCCCAGATGCCGAACCGCTCGTCGTTCGACAGGGCGTATTCGAGGCAGTTGCTGCGCACGTCGCACGACAGGCACACCTTCTTGGCCTCCCGGGTCGATCCACCCTTCTCGGGGAAGAAAGCCTCGGGGTCGGTCTGGGCGCAGAGCGCGCGCTCCTGCCACCCCAGCGCGCCCTCATCGTCGACGGCCACGACCGCCAGCAAATCCTGCATGTTTCCTCCTCGACCCGTCCGCGAACCCGCCCGTCCACGAAATACGTTGATGGAATTACATGCCTGTCGTTACCGGTAAGTCAAGCCCGGGCATGTCGAAAAGTCCCTCTATTCTGGGCGGTTGGGCTCCCATCGCCCGCGGAACTGGGTCGTGTCGGCCTGGTCGGTCGGGCCGTTGGGGTAGATGATCGGGGGTCCGGAGGCCGAGGGCTGGGACTGGTGGGCGCCCTGGCCCGGTTGCGCGTACGCCTGCTGGCCATAGGGCGACTGGTCGTACGCAGGCTGGCCCTGGGTGAGCTGGCCCTGCTGCTGATGGCTGTGTGGGCCCTGCTGTTGCTGGCCCTGGTGGCCCTGGTGGCCCTGCTCGGGCAGCCACCCCCCGCGCTCGCCCGGGACGCCCCAGCCGCTGGCCCCCGCACCGGCGGCGGCCCCCGACGCCGTGGACCAGGCCGCGCCGGCGGCCTGGTCGGGCTGCCACGTCGGCGCGTTGGGGTCGTCGGCGGGCGCAGCCTCGATCGCCGGGGTGGACGCGCGCTGGCCGGTCCGACCCGCGAGACGCACCAGCACGAGGGTGACTGCGGCGGGGATCAGGAGGAACGCGATCAGGTCGACGGCCTCGACGAGGGTCGGGACCGCGCCGCTGAGCGGGGCCACGCGCGTCAGGTGGATGACGCCGAACACCGCCTGCACCAGCGTGCCGAGGCCGGCGATCACCGCGCCCGTCCACGCGAGGGCCGACGCCTTCGGCGACCGCGGTTCCCACGCCGCGCAGGCGGCCACGGCGACAAGCAGCAGGGCGGCGGCACCCGGACCGAACAGGGCCTGGGCGTAGGTCGAGAACGCCCAGCCGCCCTCTTCACCCGTGGCGCCCTGGGCCACGCGTACGAAGTCCATCACCATGCCGAGCCCGATGCCGACCAGGACGAGCCAGGCGGCGGGTTCGCGTACTTTCTTCAGTCCATCGACCATGGGGGCAAGCGTAGGGGAATCGACTGACACAATGGCGCGGGTGAGCATCGATCGGATCGTCGTGTTGGCCGGAGGAGTGGGAGGGTCCAGGTTCGTCCGCGGCGTACGCGCCGCCTGGCCGGACGCCCACATCGACGTGGTGGCGAACACCGCAGACGACGTCACGATGCACGGGCTGCGCATCTGTCCCGACATCGACACCATGTTGTACGCGCTCGGCGACGGCCTCGACCCCGTGAAGGGCTGGGGCCGCGCCGACGAGACGTGGTCGATCCTGGATGAGTTGAAGACCTATGGCGTCGAGCCCACGTGGTTCGCGCTGGGCGACCGCGATATCGCGACCCACCTCGTGCGCTCCCAGCTGATCACCGCGGGGGCCAGCGCGACCGACATCACCGCGGCGCTGGCCTCGCGCTGGCTGGCGCACGACCCGAAGCTGCGCGTGCTGCCCATGACCGACGACCGCGTCGAGACCCACGTGGTCATCGCCGACCCGGACGAGCCGTCGGGGCGCCGCGCCGTGCACTTCCAGGAGTTCTGGGTGCGCCTGCACGCCGAGCCGAAGGTCGAGCGCGTCCTCCAGGTCGGCATCGACCGGGCCCGCGCCACCGACGCCGTGCTCGAGGCCATCTCGGGCGCCGACCTCGTGCTCGTCGGTCCGTCCAACCCCGTGGTGTCGATCGGTCCCATCCTCGCGACCGGCGGCGTACGCCCGGCCCTGCGGTCCACGCGCGCGACGGTCGTGGGGTACGCCGGCATCCTGGGCGGCCGGCCCGTGCTCGGCATGGCCGACAAGCTGCTCCCGGCGATCGGGGTCGAGGTGGACGCCGGGGCCGTGGGGCTCCACTATGGGGCGCGGTCGAAGCCCGGCGGGCTGCTGGACGCGTGGGTGATGGACTCCGCGGACGCCGGTTCCGTGGCGCGGGTCGAGGAAGCCGGGCTGCCCGCCCTCGCGACCGACCTGATGATGCGTACGCCGGAGGCCACCGCCACGTTCGTCCGCGCGGGCGTCGAGCGCGCCGGCCGATGAGCGTCGTCACGGTGGAGGCGCCCGACGGCATCGGCGAGGTGCGCGCCGGCGACGACCTCGCGGAGCTGATCCTCGCGGTCACCCAGCCCGTCGACGGCGACATCTGGGTGGTCACCTCGAAGGTCGTGTCGAAGGCCGAGGGACGGGTCATCGCCGAGGCCGACAAGGAGGCCGCGCGGCGCGCCGAGTCGCGGCGGGTCGTGGCGAAGCGCGGCGGCACGGTGATCGTCGAGCACCGCCTGGGGCTCGTCCACGCCGCGGCCGGCATCGACTCGTCCAACGTGGCCGGCGGCACCGCCCTGCTGCTCCCCGTCGACCCCGACGCGTCGGCGCGGGCGATCCGGGCGGCGGTGCGCGAGCGTACGGGCGCGACGATCGGCGTCGTGGTGAGCGACACGTCGGGGCGGGCCTGGCGTACGGGTCAGATCGACCTGGCGATCGGGCTGGCCGGCGTACTCCCCCTGGACTCCCACGTCGGGCGCACCGACGCGTACGGCAATGACCTGCGCGTGACGGAGATCGCGGTGGCGGACGAACTGGCGTCCGCCGCCGACCTCGCCAAGACGAAGCTCGGCGGCCGGCCGGTCGCGGTGATCCGCGGGCTGGGGCGGCTGGTGACGGCCGAGGACGGGTCGTCCGCTCCCCTGCTGCGCGACGAGCGCGCCGACTTCTTCCGGCTGGGGCGCCGCGAGGCGGTGCTGGACGCGGTGCTGCGGGCGACGGGCCAGACGGGACGCTGGGACGAGCTGGTCGAGCTCGAGGGCGAGGACCTCGTGGCCGCGGTGGTCGAGGGGGCGCCGGAGGACGCGGGGTGGATCAGGCGGGTGCTGTAGCGGTCAGGCGTACGCCTCGCCCAGGTCGTCGGCGACCTTCGCCACCAGGTTCTTGACCTGCTCCGCGCGCCCCGACGGGCACACCAGGGTGATGTCGTCGGTCTGGACCACGATCGTGTCGCTCATGCCGAGCACGGCGACCAGCCGCCCGTCGGCGCCCTTGTTGATCACGAGGTTGTTCACCGCGTCGAGCATGATCGTGCGGCCCTCGCGGGCGTTGCCGTCCTCGTCGTGGGGCAGGTGCTCGGCCAGCGACGGGAAGCCGCCGACGTCGTGCCACGTGATGGGCAGGCGCACCGCGACCACGTGGGAGCCCGGCGTGCCGCGACCGAGCGAGACCGGTTCCATGATCGCGTAGTCGACCGAGATCTTCGGCAGCCTCGGGAACAACTCGTCCAGCTTCGCCGGGTCGTCGGCCAGCTCCCGCACGATCGCGTGGCCGTCGGGCACGAGCCGCTCGAGCTGGGCCAGCAGGGTGGAGGCGCGCCAGACGAACATGCCGGCGTTCCACCAGTATTCGCCCGAGGCCACATAGCGCTCCGCGGTCTCGCGGTCGGGCTTCTCCTTGAACTCGACGACCTCGCGCACGTTGTCGTCACCGCCGACGGCGTCGCCCTGGTGGAGGTAGCCGTAGCCCGTGTGGGGCGTGTTCGGCACGACGCCGAACGTCACCAGCGCGTCGGGGTCGCCCTCGGCGACCTCGAACCCGCGCCGCAGCGCCTTCCGGAACACCTCCACCGGCTGCATGATCTGGTCGGCCGTCACCATCGCCACCACCGCGTCGGGGTCGGCCTTGGCCAGCACGGCGGCCGGCCACGCCACCGCGTTGAGGGAGTCACGGCCCTCCGGCTCGCCCAGCACCTGGTCGGCCGGCATCTCCGGGAGCTCCTCGCGCACGGTGTCGGCGTACTGGCCGCCGGTGCAGACCCACACGCGGTCGGCCCCGACCACGTCGACGACCCGGTCGAAGGCCATCCGCAGCAGGCTGCGGTCGCCGACGAGATGGAGCATCTGCTTGGGCATCCCCTGTCGGGACAACGGCCACAGACGCTTCCCGGAACCACCGGCCATGATCACCACATAACGCATGCCCCTGACCCTAGCGGCTGGTCAGCGCTCCTAGGATGAGCGACGTGACGCTTCTCCCCGACCTGCTCGCCGACCGCGTACGCCGGGACCCCGCGTCCCCGTTCCTCACCCACTACGGGTCACCGACCGAGCGCACGGAGCTGTCGGCCCGCACGTTCTCCAATTGGGCCGACAAGACCGCGAACCTCCTGGTGGACGAGGCCGACCTCGGACCCGGCGACCGCGTCCGCCTCGACCTCCTCGCCACCCACCCCGCCCACTGGATGACGCTGGTGTGGGTCGCGGGCGTCTGGCGGGCCGGGCTGGCCGTCGTCGACGGCGACGCCGACCTTGTCGTCACCGGCCCCGACGCCGGCGGCGGCCCCGGGTCGTACGCGTGCTCGCTCCACCCGCTGGCGCTCGGGCTGCGCGACCTGCCCGCCGGCGTACGCGACTTCTCCGCCGACGCGCTGGCCCAGCCGGACGCGTGGTTCGGCGAGGGTCCCGAGGCGGATGCGCTCGCGTGGTCGGTGGGTGGCGTCGACCTCACCCACGCCGACGTGTCCGCCGGCGAGGGTCGGGGGTCGCGGGCCGTGGTCGTCAGCGAGGGCGACGCGCTCGCGGCGGTCCGCGCGGCGCTGGTCGCCCCGCTGCTGGGGGGAGGGTCGAGCGTCGTGGTCGCCCCGACGATCGATGCCGACGCCCGCGCCCGCCTCGAGGAGGCCGAGCTGTGAGCTTCCCCTGGCCCGACGACACCTGGCCCGCGGTGTCGTATGTGATGCCGGTCCTCAACGAGGAGTCCTATCTCACCGACGCCATCGCGTCCGTGCTCGACCAGGACTATCCGGGCGAGAACGAGGTCGTGCTGGCCCTCGGACCGTCGCGCGACCGAACCACGGCGCTGGCCGAGGCGGTCGCCGCCGCCGACCCGCGCATCCACATCGTGCACAACCCCGGCACCGACATCCCTAAGGGCCTCAACCTCGCCATCGCCGCGTCGCGCCACCCGATCGTGGTGCGGGTGGACGCCCACTCGGAGCTGCCGCCGGATTACACGCGCCGGGCCGTCGCGACGCTGCGCGAGACGGGCGCCGTCAACGTCGGCGGGCTCATGGTCGCGGCCGGTCGCTCGCCGTTCCAGCGGGCGGTGGCCCGGGCGTACAACTCCCCCATCGGGCTCGGCGGCGGCACCTACCACTCCGGCGGCGAGGCGGGGCCGTGCGAGTCGGCGTACCTCGGGGTGTTCCGGCGCGAGGCGCTGGCGCAGGTGGGCGGCTATGACGAGTCCGTACGCCGGGGCGAGGACTGGGAGCTGAACCTCCGCATCCGCGAGGCCGGCCACACCGTCTGGTTCACCCCTGAGCTCGCGGTGACCTATTGGCCGCGCGACTCGGTGGAGCGGCTGGCGCGCCAGTTCTGGTCGACCGGGGCCTGGCGCGGCCACGTGATGCGGCGCGTGTGGCACAAGACGCCGCTGCGCTTCTTCGCGCCCGGCGCGCTGGTGGCGGGAACGGCGGCGGCCTGCGGGATCGCCGCGGCCGACGCGGCGGGCCTGGTCCGGGGGCCGGGTCGGGTGCTGAGGGTCGCGTACGCGGGTCCGCTGAGCTATGCGGCGCTGCTGGGGGCGTACGCGGCTCGCGGAGACGCCCCGGCGGCCGAGAAGGCGCGGTTCGCGCAGGTCGTCGCCGTGATGCACTACGCGTGGGGCGCGGGCTGGTGGTCCGGAATGCTGCGCGGGGCCGAGCAGACGGTGGACACGTCGCGGCACACGCGCCCCTGACGCGCTCCCCGCACGCACCCCTGGTGCCCACCCCCCACCTACACCCAACTTGCGCACACCGCTGCACAAGTTGCGTCGACACGCCGGGACCCAAACCCAACTCGCGCACACGCGACGACCGGCGTACGCATCCCTGTCGAGGACCGCACGCACCCCTGACCGCGCGGGTGGCGACCTGGTGCCGCGTACTCCCGGCACGGGGTCGCCACCCGACCGGTCAGTACACCTAGGCCGCCTGGCACACCAGCCCGAGGTCGTCCGTGCCGGGCTCGCTCACCGGGGTCGGCGTCGGCGTGAGGGTCGGCGTCGGCGTGGCCTTCCTGCTCGACCGGGTCGGCGTGGCCTTCGCCTTCTTCGTCGGCGTCGCGCTCGGCGCCTCGGTGACGGCCGGCCCAGGAGCCGGCGCGGGAGCCGGCGGCGCCGACGTCGCCGGGACCTCCTGCCCCTTCGGCCTGGGCGTCTGGGCGGCGATCCGCGTACGCACGGTCTCGCGTATCACGCCGAAGTCAGGGCGTCCCGGCTGGACCAGCGGCGGCACGAACGACACCGAGGCGATCTTCGTCTGCCGTGCCTTCATCGCCAGGGTGCCCAGGCGCTCCATCTCGCTGGTCGGCACGTCGGTCTCCACGATCTGCTTGCCGGCGCCCGCGATGGACTGGAAGCGGGTGATCACGGTCACCGGATCGAGCTGGTTCAGCATCGCGTTCATCACGCACTTCTGCCGGGCCATGCGCTCGTAGTCGGTCGACTCGTGGCGCGAGCGCGCATACCAGAGCGCGTTCTGCCCGTTCATGTGCACGGCGCGGCCCGGCTCGATGTAGCGCTTCACCTCGGTCGAGCCTCCGCCCACCGGCACCCGCTTCATGACGTCGACCTTCACCCCGCCTACCGCGTCGATGAGCGACTTGAACCCGTTGAGGTCGATCAACGCGTAGTAGTTGATCTCGAGCCCCGTCACCCAGGAGATGGCCTCCTTCGTGGCGACCGCGCCCGGGTCCTTCACCCCCGGATAGAGCTCCTTGTGCTCCATCGCCTTGGTGTAGACGGCGTTGAGGAGGCACTCGTGGTTCGGGCAGCTGAACCTGCCGGGATAGATCTTCTTCATCGGCGAGGAGTCGGGGAACTCCACGTCCTCGAGGTTGCGCGGCAGCGAGAACAGGACGGTCTTGCCGGTCTTCGCGTCGATCGACGCGACGGTCATCGAGTCGGGACGCAGGCCCTCACGCCCGGTTCCGGCGTCGCCGCCCAGCAGCAGGACGTTGTAGCGCCCCCCCTTGGTGCGGGTGTCGCCGCCGCCCGAGAACACCGTGCCGAGGAAGTCGCCCTGCGCCTGGACGACGTTGGCCGACGCGATGCCGCCCACCCCGAGCGCGAGCGCCAGCGTGCCCGCCACCAGGCCATAGCCGAGGCGGTGGTGCTGCGCGAGCTCCGGGGGCCGCGACAGGCGCCACGCGTCGACCATGAGGTACGCCCACCCGAGGCCGGCCGCCCCGATGACCAGCGCCATCAGCCATGTGATCGGGGTGAACGTCAGGATCGCGATCGCAGAACCGCGGCTGACCGCGAAGACGACGAGGAGTGCGAGCAGCACGGTCCACAGCCCCGCCCACACCCGCATTGCGACCCGCCCGACGCGCCGGTCGCCGTGCAGCAGCTGGGCAGAGCCCGGCACCACGAGCGTCAGCCCGAGGTTGCCGACGGCGCGGCGCAGGCGCAGCGCGTCGGCCCGACGTTGGGCATCGGGAACGGGCGATCGGCTCGATCCGGCGCGCCGGGGCGCGGGCGGAGCTGGCTGGTCGACGGGGTCCACGGTCACAGGTGCCTTTCGAATGGGGAAGCTGGGGAAGTCGGCCTTCGGAAAGACGTGACCCAGTCTGGGGCGATCGTCCCGTGAGCCGTGGACGCCACGCCGGGCGACCGGCAGGTTGGCCCCCACCCGGTAGTTTGGGCACATGCCCGGTCGCGACGACAACATGAGCTGGCTCTATCGAGGAGACGGCGCCAAGCGGCCGGTCGACCCCGCCGACCAGCCGACGCGGGTCTCCGCGACCCCCACCGACGCCCCGGCCAACACCGCCCGCTCGCGCCGCGCCACATTCGGCGAGGACAGCGCTCCCCCGCGTACGCGGGCCCAGGCGGCTGCGGCCTCGCGCACACGCCAGCAGGCCGCGGTCCCCCCGGCCCAGGCCAGACCCGGGCGTACGCGCCCCGCTCCCGTCGACGAGCCGCCGGGCCCGGTCACTCACAGGAGGCGCCGCCGCGGCAACCCCGTGCGCCGCACGATGGCGATCATCACCGCCCTGCTGGTCGCGTGGATGGTGTTCCTGGTCGGCACCCCGGCGTACGCCTGGGGCTCCTCGACCAAGATCGACGCGTTCCCCGCCGGCCAGCGCCCGGCCGACCAGCCGGGCGAGCTGTGGCTGCTGGTGGGCTCCGACTCCCGCGAGGGCCTCACCGACGAGGAGAAGAAGGAGCTCGGCACGGGATCGACCGAGGGCAAGCGCACCGACACGATCATGATGCTGTTCGTCCCGCAGAGCGGGAAGCCGGCGCTGGTGTCGGTGCCGCGCGACTCCTACGTCACGATCCCCGGCAAGGGCAAGAACAAGATCAACGCGGCGTACGCGTTCGGGGGCGAGAAGCTGCTGGTCGCGACCATCGAGCAGAACACCGGCCTGCGCGTCGACCACTACGCCGAGATCGGCTTCGGCGGGTTCGCCGGCGTCATCGACGCGCTGGGCGGAGTCGAGCTGTGCCCCAAGACGCCGATCAAGGACAAGCGCGCCCACATCGACGTCCCGGCCGGATGCCAGACCATGAAGGGCACGACGGCGCTGGGCTACGCCCGCATGAGGTACGCGGACCCCACCGGCGACCTCGGCCGCATGAACCGCCAGCGCGAGATGGTCGGCGCCATGGTCAAGAAGGCCGCGACGCCCATGACCGTGCTGAACCCGTTCCGCTGGTGGGGCGTCAACATGGGCGCGGCGCAGGCGCTGCGCACCGACAAGGACGCCGGCCTGTTCACACTGGCCGGGCTCGCCGGCCCGCTGCAGCAGGTCGCGACCGGCAAGGGCCTGACGCTCATGGTGCCGGTGTCGAACCCGAACTACACGACCCGGGCCGGGTCGTCGATGCTGTGGGACGACAAGAGGTCCAAGGAGATGTTCGCCGAGATCAAGGCCGGCGACACGTCGAAGCTGGAGCGGTTCGGGAAGCCGTGAGCGTCACGAGACCTGACGGCGATCGGCGTACCACGCGCCGTCGAGCGTGAACTCGGGCGGGAGTTCGTCCCACCGCAGCGAGAACACCGCCACCCCGTACTGGGCCCTCGCACACGTCCGACCCAGGGACGTCACCTGCTGCCGGACCTGGTCGCCCACGACCACCACGCGGGCGTCGTTGCTGGAACACGAGTCATAGACGGCCGCGTACACCAGCCCCTGCCCCGCCGCGACCACGCGCGCGGCCGCCTCCGGCCTCCCCTGCTCCTGCAGGTGCCCGACCAGCACGTCCCGGCGGTCGAGGTACGCACCGCCCCAGCGCGGCACCTTCCCCGCCGGCTTCACATCGGAGATCTGGCCGAGGAGCGTCCCCACCCGGCGCTCCTGCCGTGATGGCGGGGGCACCGGCCTTCCGGACGCGCATCCGCTCACGCCCAGGAGCACGGCGACGACCAGCACCACCCAGAGTCTCGACACCCGTTCAGTATCCGCGGGCGGGGTCCACCCCAGGGCTCAGCGATTCTCCGGCAGCCCCTGCAGCAGCTGGCGCGCCATGACGATGCGCTGCACCTGGTTGGTGCCCTCGTAGATCTGGGTGATCTTCGCGTCGCGCATCATGCGCTCCACCGGATAGTCGCGCGTGTAGCCGTAGCCGCCCAGCAGCTGCACGGCGTTGGTCGTGACCTCCATCGCGACGTCGGAGGCGAAGCACTTCGCCGCCGCGCCGAAATAGGTCAGGTCGGCGTCCACGCGCTCCGAGCGGCAGGCGGCCGCGTACGTCAGCTGGCGCGCGGCCTCGATCTTCATGCCCATGTCGGCGACCATCCACTGCAGGCCCTGGAAGTCGGCGAGCGGCTTGCCGAACTGCTGCCGCTCCTTGAGATAGCCGAGCGCATAGTCCAGCGCGCCCTGCGCGATGCCGAGCGCCTGCGCGGCGATCGTCACGCGCGTGTGGTCGAGCGTCTTCATCGCCGTGACGAACCCGGTCCCCTGGTCGCCCACCATGCGGTCGGCCGGGATGCGGACGTTGTCGAAATAGACCTCGCGCGTCGGCGAGCCCTTGATGCCGAGCTTCTTCTCCGGCGCCCCGAACGAGACGCCCTCATCGGCCTTCTCGACCACGAAGCACGAGATGCCCTTCGTACGCTTCTCCGGGTCGGTGACGGCGAACACCGTGTAGTAGTCGGCCGTGCCGGCGTTCGAGATCCAGCGCTTCACGCCGTTGAGGACGAACTCGTCGCCCTCGCGTACGGCCTGGGTCTTCATCGACGCCACGTCGGAGCCGGCCTCCGGCTCCGACAGGCAGTAGGAGAACATCGCGCCGTCGTTCGCCATCTTCGGCAGATATCTCTGGTTGACCTCGTCGGACGCCGACAGCAGCAGCGGCACCGTCGCGAGCTTGTTCACCGCGGGGATCAGCGAGGACGAGGCGCAGGCGCGGGCGACCTCCTCGATGATGATGACGGTCGCGAGCGCGTCGGCGCCCACGCCCCCGTACGCCTCCGGGATGTGGGGCGCGTGCATGTCGGTCGCGAACAGCGCGTCGAAGGACTTCTGGGGGAACTCGGCGCTCTCGTCGGCCTCGGCGGCGAAGGGCGCGACCTTCGCGTCGCACACCTCGCGGACGGCTGCGCGGAAGGCGTCGTGGTCCTCGGTGGGACGGTACATGTCGGTGAAGTCGGTCACGGGGGGCAGCCTATCCCGCCCGCCGCGCCGAAAACTACCGATCAGTACGAACTGGTCGTTCCTGACCGTCGGGTCGGGTCGGCTCCCCCAGCAGGCGGCGCGTCAGCAGCGTCCCACCCGCGACCGCGCCGGGGAAGAACGCGATGGACACGAACGGGATCGCCAGCAGCCAGAACACGGGGATGCCGAACGCCAGCACGGTCGCGGGCCGCGTACGCAGGACCTTGGCGCGGGCCGCGAGCGTCAGGAACCCGCGGCGCTCCAGCGCCGGGCCGACGAGCTCGCGCGCCATCATCCACCCGCCGAAGAGGGCTGAGGCGAGGAAGCCGATCACCGCGCCGATGACCGGCACCAGGCCGAGCAGGAAGCACACGACCGAGCCGACCACCGACAGCCCGACGGTCACCAGCACCTGGCCGACGACGCGTCCGACCAGCTGGTCCGGTCGCTCGGCGGCACCGGTCGGCGCGACCATCGAGACGGCGTCGTCGATGCGGCCCGCGATGCGCTCATAGATCGGCGCGCCGAGGGCGAGCGTGACCGCCGAGAACGTCAGGACGACCAGCAGGATCGCGGCGGCGTACAGGATGATCATGACGATGCCGCGCACGATGCCGGCGGTCGACGGCGCCCAACGCGACGCGAACGGCGTGAGCCAGTCGGCGAGGTCGTCGACCCAGAAGCCGAACCCGACCAGCAGGCCGACCATGACGATCGAGCTGATCAGCGGCGGCACGAGCCCGAGCCCGATCACGCCGGGCCGACGGGCGACCATGGCGATCCCGCGGACCAGATCGGCGATTCCCTGCAGCATGGGCTATTCCTTCCAATAGATGTGGACGACGCTGACCCACACACCCAGCGGTTCGGGCGCAGACCGGGCCCGCGCCAGCGCCGCCGCGTCGGGCCGGCGCTCGGAGACCACGACTTCGCCGTTGCGCGAGATCGTCTCGGGTGAGGTGTGCAGATCGAACGGCCGGGACGCCGCGTACTCGAGTTTCAGCCGGTGACCGCAGCGATAGCTCAGGGTGGGCAGGCGCTCGGTCGGGTAGTCCCTCCCCCACGCGCGCAGGTCGACCGCGCCATCGGGCGTGCAGCCGGCGGCGACGGCCTGCTCGTGCAGGGCGCCGACCCCGTCGACTGCCGGCAGGGCCAGGGCCACACTCGTGGTGAGTCCGCACGCCAGTCGATGCCGGGGCGGCTGGCCGAACGTGGTGGGCTCGGGCCTGCGGCACACGTCGCGCGACACGTCGGAGGGCAGGGGACGGGGTCCCTGGGACACCCGCGCGAGGAGGGCCGCATCGGCCGCGCCGGCTTGAGCGCGGTGCTCGGCCACCTTCGGCGCCGACGGGTTGGCCGGGGCCTGCGTACACGCGGTCACCAGGACCAGACACGTGACCGCGAGCCTACCGGCCGTACGCCGCGGCGACCGCACGTCAGCCGCCCCGGACCTTCGCGCCCTTGGCCTCGGCCGCCGTCTTCAGGTCGGCCTGGAACCCGACCATCTTCGCGGTCAGGTCCGGGTCGCCGGCGGCGAGGATGCGGACGGCCAGCAGGCCAGCGTTGCGTGCGTTGCCGATCGCCACGGTCGCCACGGGCACGCCCGCAGGCATCTGGACGATCGAGAGGAGCGAGTCCATGCCGTCGAGATATTTCAGCGGCACCGGCACGCCGATCACCGGCAGCGGTGTGAGCGCCGCGAGCATGCCGGGCAGGTGGGCCGCTCCCCCGGCGCCCGCGATGATGACCTCGAGGCCGCGCTCGTGGGCGCGGCGGCCGTAGTCGACCATCGCGTCCGGCATGCGGTGGGCCGACACCACGTCGGCCTCGTACGCGACCCCGAACTCCCGGCACGCCTGCGCGGCCGCCTCCATGGTGGACCAGTCGGAATCGGACCCCATCACGATGCCGACGCGCGGCTCCTCGACTTGCTGCGCTCGCTCGGAGAACGTGTCGGTCAGGTGTCCTTCGGAGAACGTGTCAGTCATGTCCCTCGACCCCCATCAGATAGTTCGCGGCGTGGCGCGCCCGACGGCGCACGTCGGCGAGGTCGTCGCCGTACGCGTTCACGTGGCCGACCTTGCGGCCGGGCTTGACCTGCTTGCCATAGAGCTCGACGCCGAGCCGCCGGTCGCGGGCGAAGCAGTGGAGCAGGGCGCTCGGCAGGTCGTCGATCGAGCCGCCAAGCACGTTGACCATGACGACCTGCGCGGCCCGCATGCCGGGATCGCCCAGCGGCAGGTCGAGCACGGCGCGGAGGTGGTTCTCGAACTGGCTCGTGTGGGCGCCGTCGCTCGTCCAGTGGCCGGTGTTGTGGGGGCGCATGGCGAGTTCGTTGATGACCACCGACCCGTCGCGGCGCTCCATCAGCTCGACCGCGAGCACGCCGACGACGCCGAGCTCGTGGGCCACCCGCAGGGCCAGCTGCTGGGCGGCGACGGCCTGGTCGTCGGTCAGTCCGGGCGCGGGCGTCACGGTCTCGGTGCAGATGCCGTTGGTCTGGACCGACTCCGAGACGGGGTAGGCGACCGCCTGCCCCGACGGCGAGCGAACCACGATCGCCGACAGCTCCCGCGCGAAGTCGACGAGCTCCTCGGCCACGATCGTGGTGCCGTCGCCCACCCCGCCGAACAGCTCGTCGGCGTCGCGGGCGTCCTCGAGCTTCCACACACCCTTGCCGTCATAGCCGCCGCGCGCGATCTTCGCGATGATCGGCCAGCCCTGGGCATCCCCGAAAGCCTTCAGCGCGGCCGCGTCGCGCACGACCGCGTACGCGGGGGCGTACGCGGCCAGTCGCTCGCGCATCACGGCCTTGTCCTGGGCGTGGACGAGCGCCGCCGGGCCGGGCCGCACGGAGACGCCCGAGGCCTCGAGGTCGCGCAGGATGCCGGTAGGCACGTGCTCGTGGTCGAACGTGATCACGTCACAGTCGGCGGCGAACGCGGCCACGGTCTCGGGGTCGTCGTGGTCGCCGACCACCACGTCATGGGCGACCAGGGCGGCGGACACGTCGGGGCCCTCGGCGAGGACGCGGACGGTGATGCCGAGGCGGATCGAGGCGGCGTACATCATGCGGGCGAGCTGGCCGCCGCCGATGACGCCGACGACGAACGACCTGGTGCCGTCGGGGGCGGTCTGGTCGATGGGCACGGCGCTCACCGGTCCAGCTTCGCGAAAATGACGCGCTGGATCACGAAGTTGCAGATCGTGGCGACGCCCTGGGCGACGACGAAGCCAACCGTCTGGGCGATGACGAGGGCGGTCAACCCCAGCAGGTCCTCCACCCGGTCGTCGAGCGCTTGGAAGACCAGCGCGTACAGGCCGACCTGCAGGAAGAACGTGAGCCCGTAGGTGAGCCAGACGGCCACCAGGCGCCTGGTCGAGGGCTCGGCCTTGAAGGTCCAGCGGCGGTTGATCATGTAGGCCGTCGTGGTGCCGGCGATGAAGGAGATGGCCTTGGCCAGGGTCTGGCCGAAGTCGAAGGCGTGCGTGAGGATCAGCAGAAGCCCGTAGTCGACGATGGCCGACAGCACACCGGTGGCGACGAAGCGCATCAGCTGCTGCCTGAGGTCACCCGAGCTGCCGCGCTCCTCGAGCGGAAGCTCGATGTTGTGCGGGAGGGGGTTGTGCGGGAGGTCGTCGGCGTGGCCGTGGGCGGGATTCTGCACGGGCCGATCCTACAGAGGGTTCACGAGCGCTGTGGGACGCAGAACCGCCCCGTCCGCGAAGGACGGGGCGGTGCTGGCGACGACGCCCGGATCAGCGCTCGTACTCCCAGTGCCACGCCTCGTGGCCGACATTGTCGTCGAAGCCGTACTTGCCGGCGTTCGAGTTCAGCCACCGGTAGCGCGCGGTGCCGTGTCCGCCGACGTTCGAGATGTCGATCGCGAGGCCCCAGCCGTGGTTGGACGTGCCGGGACGGGCCGCCTGACCGCGGGGCAGCGTGCGCCAGTAGTGCTCCTGCACCGACAGCGGGCGGTACGCGTTGTTGTTCCCCGTGATGCTGATGTTGCTGCCGAACATCTTCTTGTGCGCCTCGTTGAAGGCCACGAGGTCGGGCAGCATGTAGCAGGCGACCTTGTCCTTCGGCGAGAACGGGACGGTGCACAGGATGCTGCTGGGGAGCTGGCCGTTGCGGTAGGCGCCCGACTTCTTGGGGTGCTTGTAGCGGGTGTCGGGGCCGCCCTTGCCCGGCACCGCCGGAGCGGGCCGGGTCGGGTTCGACGATCCCATGAGCGCGTCCCAGGTCGCCGGGCCGACGATGCCGTCGGCCGTCAGGCCCCTGCTCTTCTGGAACGACTTCGCCGCGGCCGTGGTGGCGGGGCCGAACGATCCGTCGACGGCGATCTTGGCTCCATGGTCGTTCAGCGTGGCCTGGAGCGCCTTCACGCGATCGCCCTTGGCACCGCTGGACAACTCCCGGACGAGCTTCGACCAGGTCTGCGGGCCCACCGCGCCGTCGGCGGCGAGGCCGGAACGCTTCTGGAAGGCCTTGACCGCGGCCTCGGTCTTCGGCCCGAACGAGCCGTCGGCCGCGACGTTGAGGTGGCGCTGCAGGACCTTGACGGCCACGCCCCGCGAACCCGACTTCAGCACGGGGAAGTTGGTGGCCTCGTTGACCGAGACACCCTCGACGGGGGCGGCCGAGGCGGGCTGGAGGGTGACGCCGGCGGTGATGCCGACCGAGAGGACTGCGGCGCTGGCGAGGGCGACGACCTTGTTCTTCATGGGGACTCCTGGTTGGGTTCCTGCTGGGACTGCGGGGATCGGGTCTTGCTCGATGGATCCATCGTGGACGAGCGGCGGTGCGTCCGGAAAGCGATCCGGGGCGGATGTTTCCTCCCTGTGCGGCGCGGAGATTTCCGCGCCGCACAAGGGGTCTTCGAGAAGGGGGGTTTGCGAGAAGGGGGCGTCAGGAGACGATGTGGTGCTCGCGCCAGTCCCCGCCACGGGGGTCGCCGGTGCTCTCACCGAAGTTCATCAGCACGGAACGGGAGGTCTCGACGGTGCGACCCTTCCACGGATCGTTGACCTTGTATTTCCCGGTCTTCGCATCGAAGCCCGTCACGACGATGTAGTGGCCGCCGCTGCCGCCGAGCCACGGCAGGTTCTTGGTGTAGCCGTTGAGGATGACGGGCTTGCCGCTGCGGGCGGCGGCCAGCGCGGCGGCGGTGTCCTTCGTGCGCTGGTCCTTCACGCCGTACTTCTCCAGGGCACGCTCCATGCCATTCGCGCCCGTGCCGTCCGGGGTGGTCCCCGAGACCCGGCGCAGGTTCGCGACCGCGTCGGCATAGTCGTTCGCGCCGCGATAACCCGGGATCGTCTTCCCCCTGGCCACCAGCACCATGGCGACCGAGGTGGGGCCACAGCTGTAGTTGCCGCCGTTGCCGGTCTTCAACTGGTCCATCGCGACCCAACGGCCGTCGATGGGGGCCGGCTGGCCGGGGGTCGCGGTCTCGTCGTCCTCGTTCATCAGCGCGCCCCACGTGATCGCGCCGACGACACCGTCGGCCCGCACGCCGGAGGACTTCTGGAACGCGATCACCGCAGCCTTCGTCGCCGGCCCGAAGAAGCCGTCGATGGCGAGCGTGGCGCCGCGGTCCTTCAACGAGAGCTGGAGTGTGGCGACCTGGCCGCCCTTCGCCCCATAGCTGAGGCTCGGCAACAGCCTGGCCCACGTGCGGGGACCGACGACGCCGTCGACGTGGAGGCCTCTGGCCTTCTGGAAGGCCCTGACGGCCGACTGGGTGGCGGGGCCGAACTGGCCGTCGACCTCGGCGCGGTGGCCGGCGTAGGTGATCGCCCGCTGCAGCAGGCGCACCGACGCGCCCTCGCTGCCAAGCTTGAGTTCAGGGAGGCGACTGGCCTCCGCCACCGAGACGGCCCCCGACGGGGCGGCGATCGCCTGGGTGGCGACGAACGTGGCGCCGCCGCCGAGGGAGACGGCGAGGGAGGCGGTGAGGGCGACGAGCTTGCGCTTCATGAGGGAACCTTTCGGGGTGGACCGGGTGGCCGATTCGGGATGACCCGATCCTCGCCCGTCGCAATCCCCACCAGCAAAGAAAATCCGGCGGATTGTTCCTCCATGGCGGGAGGAAGTTTCCGCCGGACCTGATCGCCGGTGCAGCGCGTGACCTCAACTCCAGCGCGGCGCCCGCTTCTCGTTGAAGGCGGCGACGCCCTCGACCCGGTCGGGCGAGAACGCCGTCGCCTGCCACCCCTCGTGCTCGAGCCGGAGGCCGTCGGCGACCGGAAGGTCGAAGCCGTGGACCAGGGCGCGCTTGGCGTTGCGCGCCCCGATCGGCGACTTCGTGGCGACGAGCGCGGCCAGCTCGAGGGCCGCATCACGCGCGCTTCCCGTGGCCACCCGGCGGTCGACGAAGCCCATGCGTTCCCCCTCGGCGACGTCGATGCGCCGTCCGGTGAAGATCACGTCGGCCGCCCGGTTCAGCCCGATCCGGCGCGACAGGAGCTGGGTGCCGCCGCCCCCCGGGATCACGCCGACGCCCAGCTCGGGGAGCGCGAACACCGCGGTCTCGGAGGCCACGACGAGGTCGCAGCACAGCGCGAGCTCGAACCCGCCGCCCATCGCGAATCCTTCCACCGCAGCGATCGCGGGCACCGGAAGGTCATGCACTGCGCCGAAGCAGGCCCGGAACACCTCGCGTTGGGCCCGCAACTCGTCGTCGCCGAACCCGTTGCGCTCCTTGAGGTCGGCGCCGACGCAGTAGGCCTTCGGCAGCGCGCTCGACAACACCACCGCGCGTACGCCCGCATCGGCCGCGATCTCCTTGCAAGCCTCGGAAAGGTCGCGGGCCTGCTGGGTCGACACCGCGTTCATCGCCTCGGGCCGGTTCATCACCAGCTCGACCACGTGATCACCATGACGGGTGGTCTCGATCATTCGCTTTCCCTTCCCGCGTGGCGATCGCTGCCGTCACCGACCGCGAACAGCAGCTCGTTGACACTGCGCTGGACCTCCTCGACGCCGGGCACGTCCGGCAGCACGACCACGCCGGCCTCCGAGGCGGTGTCGAGTTTCAGCGTGCCGCAGCCGAACATGCGGTCGGCGAGGCTCCGGTCATAGGCCACGGAGTTCACCTTGTGCAGCTGGATGTCGTGGCCGGTGCGGTTCAGCACGCCCGACCGCGTGACAATGCGGCGCGTGGTCACGGTGAAGGTCCGCGAACGCCACTTCAGGAACGGCCCGCCCAGGAACCACAGGAGGGCGAGAACCGCCACGACCGCCACGACGATCCACCCCCAGGGCTGCGCCTGGGCAGGAAGGAGGATGCCGGCCGCGATACCCACGGCGGCCAGCATGAACACCGCCAGCCCCGGCCCGAACAACGCCTTCGGATGGGTGCGCAGATGGTGCACCACCCGCTCCCCCGGTGCCAGGTTCGCCCCGGCCTCCCCCGCTCGTCCGCTCATGGACGGGAACCTAGCAAGCGCCGCGCTCAGCGCGGGCGCAGGTGGAGCACGTCGCCGGCGGAGAAGCTCTGCGTGCCCGTGGCGTTGCAGACGAGCAGGGCCCCGTCGTCGTCGACCCCGACCGCGGTGCCCTCCACGTCGTCGGCACCGCGGCCGACGACACCCTCGACGTTGCGCATCACGCGCACCTCGCGCCCGAGCGTCCCGCACTCGGCCTCGTACGCCGCCCGCAGCGCCGCCGGGTCGTCGACCCACAGGGCGTACGCCGCCTCGAACGCCTCCAGCACGTCGCCGACCAGTGCGGTCTTGTCGACCTCCGCCCCCTCCAGCAGCAGTGAGGTCGCGGTGGGAACCGGGAGCTCGTCGGTGGACATCGACACGTTGATGCCCCAGCCGATCACCGCGGCCGGCTCGGTCGGGGTGTCCACCCGCTCGGCGAGCAGGCCGCACAGCTTGCGGTCCCCGACCAGGACGTCGTTGGGCCACTTCAGCGTGGCGGCCACCCCCGAGGTCGCGCGTACGCCGCGCACGACCGCGACGCCGGTCATCAGCGGCAGCCAGCTCCATCTCCGCACCGGCACGTCGGGGCGGACGAGCACCGACATCGCGACCGAGACGCCCGGCGGGGTCGTCCAGGCCCGGGTGAACCGTCCGCGGCCCGCGGTCTGGCTGTCGGTCACCAGGACCGAGCCGTGGGCGGCCCCGGCGCGCGCGAGGGTCGCGAGGTCGGCGTTGGTGGAGCCGCTGGAGGCGACCACGTCCACGTGGCTCCACAGCGATCCGGGACGCACGAGGCGATCGGTCAGGGCGTCGGCATGGGGCGGAGGCGTCGCGGGCACCCCGCGACCCTACCGGGCGTCCGGGTGGCCCGACGGCGGCGTGATCGACGTCGCGCCCCGACGCCCGGGACTTCGCCAGATCGCCCAGCACGCCCGCGGCGCCGACGCTAGGGTCGGCACATGGACATCGACATCCACACCACCGCGGGCAAGATCGCCGACCTCGAGCGCCGGACCGAAGAGGCCCTCAACGCAGGGTCGGCCGAAGCGGTGGAGAAGCTGCACGCCAAGGGAAAGCTGACGGCGCGCGAGCGCCTCGAGCTGCTGCTCGATGAGGGCACCTTCGCCGAGCTCGACGAGTTCTCCCGCCACCGTTCCACCGCGTTCGGCCTCGAGAAGCGCCGCCCCTACGGCGACGGCGTCGTCACCGGCGTGGGGGCCATCCACGGCCGCCCGGTCTGCGTGTTCTCCCAGGACGTCACGGTGTTCGGCGGGTCGCTGGGCCAAGTGTATGGCGAGAAGATCTGCAAGATCATCGACTTCGCGCTCAAGACCGGCTGCCCGCTGATCGGCCTCAACGAGGGCGGCGGCGCGCGCATCCAGGAGGGCGTCGTCTCGCTCGGCCTCTATGGCGAGATCTTCCGGCGCAACACCCACGCGTCCGGCGTCATCCCCCAGATCTCACTGATCATGGGTGCCGCCGCCGGCGGCCACGTCTATTCCCCGGCCCTCACCGACTTCATCGTGATGGTCGACCAGACGTCCCAGATGTTCATCACCGGCCCCGACGTGATCAAGACGGTCACGGGTGAGGACGTGTCGATGGAAGACCTCGGCGGCGGGCGTACGCACAACACCAAGTCGGGCAACGCCCACTACCTCGCGGCCGACGAGCAGGACGCCATCGACTACGTCCGCGACCTGCTGTCCTATCTGCCCCAGAACAACCTCGAGGACCCGCCGCTGTATGGCGAGGAGGCGTCCGACCTCGAGATCACCGAGCACGACCGCGTGCTCGACACGCTGATCCCCGACTCGCCCAACCAGCCCTACGACATGCACCAGGTCATCGAGAACGTCATGGACGACGACGAGTTCCTCGAGACCTCCCCGCTGTTCGCGCCGAACATCATCACCGGCTTCGGCCGCATCGAGGGGCGCTCCATCGGTGTCGTAGCGAACCAGCCCATGCACTTCGCGGGCTGCCTCGACATCGACGCGTCGGAGAAAGCCGCGCGCTTCGTCCGCACGTGCGACGCGTTCAACATCCCCGTGCTCACGTTCGTCGACGTGCCGGGCTTCCTGCCCGGCGTCGAGCAGGAGCACAACGGCATCATCCGCCGCGGTGCCAAGTTGATCTATGCGTACGCCGAGGCCACCGTCCCCCTGGTCACCGTGATCACCCGCAAGGCGTACGGCGGGGCGTACGACGTCATGGGGTCCAAGCACCTCGGGGCCGACGTGAACCTCGCCTGGCCGACCGCCCAGATCGCCGTGATGGGCGCCCAGGGGGCGGTGAACATCCTCTATCGCAAGGAACTCGCGGCCGCCGACGATCCTGACGCGCTGCGCGCCAAGCTGATCCAGGACTATGACGACGAGCTGTCGAATCCCTACGTGGCCGCCGAACGCGGCTATGTCGACCAGGTCATCCACCCCCACGAGACGCGCTCGGAGATCATCCGGATGTTGCGCCTGCTCCGCACCAAGCGGGAGACGCTGCCGCCCAAGAAGCATGGCAACATCCCCCTCTGAGCCGTCAAGACCTGTGAGCCGAGGAGCCATCATGAGCGAGCCCGAGAACGCGACGACCCCACCGGTGGTCGAGGTCGTCGCCGGTTCCCCCACCCCGGAGGAACTGGCGGCGGTGCTGGCGGTCGTGGCCGCGTCGTCCGGCGGGGAGACGAACGGACGCACGTCCGAGCGACCCCGTGCGGGTGGGTGGAAGAGCTATTGGCGCACCGTGCGCCAGGACCACCGCCCCGGGCCGGGGGGCTGGCGGGCGCGCTGACGTCGGGCGCTAGCGTTCCACCCCATGAACCCCCGCGTCGTCCTCGCCTCCGCCTCTCCCGCCCGGCTGGCCACGCTGCGGCGCGCCGGCATCGAGCCCGAGGTCATCGTGTCGGGCGTCGACGAGGACGGGGTCGACCAGCGCTCCGCCGCCGACCTCGCCACCGTGCTCGCTGAGTTCAAGGGTGCCGCCGTGGCCGACCGGTTGGCCGCCGAGCAGGCCACGGCGGCCGGCATCGACACGCTCGTCATCGGCTGCGACTCGGTCCTCGAACTCGACGGCGAGGCCCTCGGCAAGCCACTCACCCACGAGGTGGCCGTCGACCGCTGGCGCGCGATGCGCGGCCGCGGGGCGGTCCTCCACACCGGTCACCACCTGGTCCGCCTCGGGCCGGACGGACGCCGCGCCCTCAGCCGGTGCGGGTCCACGAAGGTCCGCTTCGCCGACCTGTCGGACGCGGAGATCGCGGCGTACGTCGCGACCGGCGAGCCACTCCAGGTCGCCGGGGCGTTCACGATCGACGGGCTCGGCGGGGCGTACGTCACCGCCATCGAGGGCGACCACCACAACGTGATCGGCCTCAGCCTGCCCCTGCTGCGCACGATGGTCGGCGAGCTCGGCCTCGCGTGGCACGACCTCTGGACGCCCACCTCCACCTGACGCCCACCTCCACTGAGGCTCAGGCCGGCTGTCTCCGGAAGGTCAGGCCCGAGGGGTCGCCGCCGGTGAACGCCGCGTTCCAGCCGGGGCCCTGGGTCTCGGCGCGGTGGAACACCACCGCGTCACCACCGTCCGCGGTGACCGTCCAGCCACCCGCGTACGCCTGCTCGCGCACCCAGCGCGCGAGCTCCGCCCCGGCCGGCGCGGTCATCACCAGCGTGACCACGTTGGACTGGTCGACCCGCTGGTCGACGCGGACCGCCGCGGGGAGCGCGAAGTCACGCGGTCCGTTGGCGAACCCGAGCTGGGCCAGCGTCGCACCCCCCTGCGCGGGGGTCGGGGCGGGCGATCGCGTGGGTCCGGGGGACGCGGTGGGGAGTGCGGGCGGCTCGCCGGCAGCACCGCAGGACGTCGCCGTCACGGCGACCACCACCGCCGCGACGAGGGACGACACACGGCGGGGGGTCGGGCCTGCGAAATGCACGGTTCCCACCGTAGTCGCGATAACCTCGACCCGACATGACTACCGAGCACAGCGCCACCGCGCCCGCCCCCGACGCCGAGCGTCCGAAGACGTTCCTCCCTGCGCCGCTGCGTGCCATGCGGCCCCGTCAGTGGATCAAGAACGTCCTCGTGTTCGCCGCCCCGCTGTCGGCCGGGGCCCTCATCGACCCCCGCGTGGTGCTGCAGTGCATCCTCGCGTTCTTCGCCTTCTCGATGGCCAGCGCCACGATCTACCTGATCAACGACATCATGGATGTCGAGGAGGATCGCCTCCACCCGCGCAAGCGTTTCCGCCCGATCGCGGCGGGTGAACTGAAGGTCCCGACCGCATGGGCGCTGTCGGTCGTCACCTGCGCCATCGCCATCGGCCTCGGCTTCTGGACCGCCAAGATGCTCGGCGTCACGATCATCGTCTATCTGGTGCTCCAGATCATGTACACCCAGTTCCTCAAGCACCAGCCGATCATCGACCTCGCCATGGTGGCCTCGGGCTTCCTGCTCCGCGCCGTGGCGGGCGGCGTCGCCGCCCACATCGAGCTGTCGTCGTGGTTCCTCCTGGTCGCCTCGTTCGGCTCGCTGTTCATGGTCGCAGGCAAGCGCTACTCCGAGATGGTCGCCCTCGGCGCCGACGCCGGTACGCGGCGCTCCCTGCAGGCCTACACCGTGTCCTACCTCCGCTTCGCGTGGCACCTGTCGGCCGCCGTCACGCTGGTGTCCTACAGCCTGTGGGCCTTCGAGCAGCAGGAGATGAAGCCGGGCGTCTGGGGCGTCCCGTGGACGGTCCTGTCGATCGCGCCGCTGACGATCGGCCTGCTGCAATATGCGATGGAGGTCGACAAGGGCGACGCCGGCGAGCCCGAGGACGTGGTGCTCAACCACCGCGCCCTGCAGATCATCGGCGTGATCTGGTTGGCCCTCGTCGCCATCGCCGTCTTCGTCCACCCGTTCGCCTGATCCCCGCGCCGATGACGCCCCTGGACCGAGTCGCCCTCGTCACCGGTGCCACCCGCGGCATCGGGCGTGCGATCGCTGCCGACCTCTCCCGCGACCACCACGTCCTCGTGGGGGGTCGCGACGCCAAGGCCTGCGCCCGGGTCGCCGCCGAGCTCCCGAGCGCCGAGCCGTTCGCGGTCGACCTCACCGATCCGCTCGCCGTCGCCGGGGCGGCCGCGACGATCGCCCGGCTCGACGTGCTCGTCCACAACGCCGGCGTCTCCGCGCTCGGCACCATCGCCGAGGCCGACCACGACGCGTGGGTCCGCGTGCTGGGTGCCAACGTCATCGCCGTGGCCGACCTGACGCGCGCCCTCCTGCCCGCCCTCCGGGACGCGGGCGGCCTGGTCGTGGCCATCAACTCGGGCTCGGGCTTCCGCGCCGGCGCGGGCGGCGGGCTCTACAGCGCCTCGAAGTTCGCCCTGCGGGCGCTCACCGACGCCCTGCGCGAGGAGGAGCGCGGCCGCGTACGCGTGACCTCGATCCACCCGGGCCGCGTCGACACCGACATGCAGCGCGCCATGCAGCAGCAGATGGGCAACGACGCCTATCGCGCCGAGCTCTATCTCACCCCCGAGTCCGTGGCCGCGGCCGTGCGGCTGGCGGTCGACACCCCCGACAACGGCACCGTCGAGGAGCTGTCGCTCCGCCCCGTCCACCAGGGCTGAAGCAATTTGCACGGTTATCCCGTGCAGGTTTAGGTTAGGGCTACCTAACACTGGAGCGTCCATGACCGGCAACTTCCTGATCGGCCTGCGCGAAGGCCTCGAGGCCTCGCTGGTCGTCACCATCCTCATCGCCTATCTGGTCAAGACGGATCGCCGCCACCTGCTGCCCCGCATCTGGGCCGGTGTCGGCGCCGCCGTCGCCGTGTCGCTGGCCTTCGGGGCGCTCCTCACGTTCGGCCCCAGGGGCCTGACCTTCGAGGCCCAAGAACTCATCGGCGGCGGTCTGTCGATCATCGCGGTCGGCTTCGTGACGTGGATGATCTTCTGGATGGCCGGCGCCGCGAGATCCCTCTCCGGGCAGTTGCGGTCGAAGATCGACGCCGCCGCCGACGGCCGCCGCGGCGCCCTGGTCCTCGTCGCCATGCTCGCCGTTGGACGCGAGGGCCTCGAGACCGCCCTGTTCCTCTGGGCGGCGACCAAGGCCGCGGCCGCCGAGAACGGCTCGACCACCACCCCCCTCATCGGCGCCGCCCTCGGCCTCGCCGTCGCCGTGGCGCTCGGCTGGCTCGTCTATCGCGGCGCCCTCAAGATCAACCTCACGAAGTTCTTCACCTGGACCGGGGCGTTCCTGATCCTCGTCGCGGCGGGCGTGCTGGCGTACGGCGTCCACGACCTCCAGGAGGCCCGCTTCCTGCCGGGACTGCACAGTCTCGCATTCGACGTCTCCCACGTCATCCCCCCGGGCTCGGTGATCGGCACCCTGCTCAAGGGCGTGTTCAACTTCTCGCCCGCCACCACGTGGCTCGAGGCGATCGCCTGGGTCGCGTACGCGGTCCCCACGTCGCTGCTGTTCTGGCGGACGATGCGCCGCCGGAACGCCACCTCCGCCGCCCCGTCGCCATCCACCGTCCCGCACCCCGCAACCTCTGGAGACCGCGCATGACCCGCACCCCCGCTGCCGCCAACACCAGCAACACCATGTCCACCCGCTGGGCCGCGGCCCTCGCCTGCGGCGGTCTGCTGCTGACGACCGCCTGCACCGACAACGCGCCGGCCAACCGGCCGGCCGGCGACCCGCGGTCAGTCGCTGTCACCGCCAGCGACACCGCCTGTGACGTGACGGCCACGACCGCCCCGTCGGGCCGGCTCACGTTCTCGGTGAAGAACGTCGGCAGCCAGGTCAACGAGTTCTATCTGCTGGCCGCCGACGGCCTGCGCATCATCGGCGAGGTCGAGAACATCGGCCCCGGCCTGTCGCGCGACCTCGTGCTGACCGCGCCCGCGGGCGCGTACTTCACCGCCTGCAAGCCCGGCATGGTCGGCGACGGCATCCGCAAGGCGTTCCAGGTCAGCGAATCCGGGGCCCAGGTCGTCGACGCCGACGACAAGGCGCTGGTCGACCAGGCCAACCAGCAGTACCAGTCGTATGTGAAGGACCAGACCGAGCAGCTGCTCACCAAGACCGAGAAGTTCGCGGCGGCGTACAAGGCGGGGAAGGACGACGAGGCGCGCGCGCTCTATCCCGACGCGCGCACCCACTGGGAGCGCATCGAGACCGTGGCGGAGAGCTTCGGCGACCTCGACCCCATGATGGACGCGCGCGAGGCCGACCTCGAGCAGGGCCAGGAGTGGACCGGCTGGCACCGCATGGAGAAGGACCTGTGGCCGGAGCGCGCCCAGGCGTACGCGGCACTGAAGCCCGAGGAGCGCGCGAAGTTCGCCGACAATCTTGTGAAGAACACCAAGGACCTGTATGAGCGCACCCGCACGCTGACGTTCACCGCCGACGCCATCGGCAACGGCGCCAAGGGCCTGCTCGACGAGGTCGCGACCGGCAAGGTCACCGGCGAGGAGGAGTTCTGGTCGCGCACCGACCTGTGGGACTTCCAGGCCAACGTCGATGGCGCGAAGGTCGCGTGGCAGGGCCTGCAGCCGTTGCTCAAGAAGAAGAACGCGACGCTGGACGGCCAGATCGCGACCGACTTCACCGAGCTCCAGAAGCTGCTCGACAAGCACCGCGTCGGCACGGGGTTCAAGACGTACGACAAGCTCTCCGAGGCCGAGGTCAAGGAGCTGTCGGACGCCGTCAACGCGCTGTCGGAGCCGCTGTCCCAGCTCACCGCCGCCGTGGTGTGACATGACCGACGACCACCGTTCTCCGAGCGAGCGCCAGCGAGACGAGGAGCGCCGCCCCCTCTCCCGCCGCGGCGTCCTCGGTGCGGCCGCCTCCTCGCTGGCCGCCGGCGCCGCCTTCGGCGGCGGCTTCGCCACGGGCCGCGTCACAGCACCCGAGGCCCACGCGGCGCCCCCGGCGCCGTCGCCCACCTATCCCTTCCACGGCGACCACCAGGCCGGCATCACGACCGAGGCCCAGGACCGCCTCCACTTCGCCTCGTTCGACGTCACCACCGACTCCCGTGAGAAGCTCGTGCGCCTGCTGCAGCGCTGGACCGAGGCGGCGGCGCGCATGACCCAGGGCGGGTACGCCGGCCCGGTCGGCCCGACGTCGGGCTCCTATGACATGCCGCCCGACGACACCGGCGAGTCGATCGGCCTGCCCGCCGCCGGCCTCACGCTCACGTTCGGGTTCGGCCCGACCCTGTTCGCCACCGCCGACGGGCGCGACCGGTTCGGCCTCGCCGCCCGGCGTCCGGCCGCGCTCGAGCGCCTCCCCCACTTCCCGGGCGACAAGCTCGACCCGGCGACCAGCGACGGCGACCTCTGCGTCCAAGCCTGCAGCCACGACCCGCAGGTCGCCGTGCACGCCATCCGCAACCTCGCCCGCATCGGCTTCGGCACCGTGGCCCTGCGCTGGTCCCAGCTCGGGTTCGGGCGTACGTCCTCGACGTCGACCGCCCAGGCGACGCCCCGCAACCTGTTCGGCTTCAAGGACGGCACGGCCAACGTGAAGTCCGAGGAGTCGGCCGCGCTCGCCGACCACATCTGGGTCCCGTCGGGCCGCGACCCGCGGGAGGACTGGCTCGTCGGCGGCAGCTATCTGGTCGCCCGCCGCATCAACATGCACATCGAGACGTGGGACCGCGCCTCGCTCCGCGAGCAGGAGAAACTCATCGGCCGCTCCAAGGCCGAGGGCACGCCGCTGTCCGGCGGCGTCGAGCACGACCAGCCCGACTTCGCGAAGGCCGGGCGCGGCAACAGGCCGCTCATCGACCCCGCGTCCCACGTCGCAATGGCCCACCCGAGCCACAACAGCGGCGTACGCATGCTCCGCCGCGGCTACAACTTCGTCGACGGGTCCACCGACCTGGGCCGGATGAACGCGGGCCTGTTCTTCCTCGCATACGTCACCGACCCGCGCACCCACTACATCCCGATGCAGACCGCGATGTCGAAGGGCGACCTGCTCGTCGAATACCTCCAGCACACGGGCTCGGGCCTGTGGGCGATCCCGCCCGGCGTACGCCCGGGCGAGCACGTGGGGCAGAAGCTGTTCGGCTGAGGCCGGCGGGCGGTGGGGCTCAGCCCTTGATCGACCCGCACGTCACGTCGAACTCGACGTCCTCGGTGCCGGGCCCCTGCTGGGCGTTGCCCTGCTCGTCGATCTTCACCAGCTTGCCCTTCGCGCGGAACCGCTTGTCCTCCACGGTGACGGTGGCCTCACCGAGTCCCTTGCCGGGCTGGGCGGCCATGGTCGGCTTCTCCTTGGAGCCCATGCGAAAGTCCTCGACGGTGGTGCCCTTCACCAGCAGCATCGCCCCCGCGGGGCCCGACTCGGCCGTGATGCGGACGGACTCCCCCGTGCGCTCGCACTCGACCTTCGAGACCTTGTAGACGTCCCCGTCGGCGGTGAACGACCCCTCGCCGCCCGCGATCAGCGAGCAGCCGAGGCTGGGCAGGGCGAGCAGGGACACCAGGGGCAGGGCGAGGCAGCGCGGGTTCACGCGGCCAGCCTGCCACAGGGGGCGGCCCACCACTCGCGCTGACTGAGCGAGGCCGCCTGCGGCCGCCCCACGCTGACTGAGCGAGGCCGCCTGCCCCGCCCCACGTTGACCGAGCGAGGCCGCCTGCGGCCGAGTCGAAGTCACACCGGCGGCACCCCGTGGTGGCGCGCCGAGAAGTGGCGCTCCTTGGTCGCCGCCGCCGCGAACCGCGCCACGAGCTCGCCGCGGACCTCACCCGGCTCGATGATGCCGTCGATGACGAGGTCGGCGGCCAGCCGCAGGATGTCGATGTCCATCTCGTACTCCCGCCGCAGCCCCTCGACGTACGCCGTGCGCTCGGCCTCGTCCTCGATGGCGTTGATCTTGTTCGCGTACACCGCGTTGATCGCCGCCTCGGGGCCCATCACGGCGATCTTGGCCGTCGGCAGGGCGAGGCACGCGTCGGGGCCGAAGCCCGGGCCGCACATCGCGTACAGCCCCGCGCCGTAGGCCTTGCGGACGACGAGCGAGATCGTCGGCACCGTCGCCTCGGCCATGGCCGTGATCATCTTCGCGCCGTGGCGGATGATGCCCTGGCGCTCGACCTCGGATCCGATCATGAAACCCGGCACGTCGGCGAGGAACAGCAGCGGGATGTTGAACGCGTCGCACAGCCAGATGAACCGCGCGGCCTTGTCGGCGGAGTCGACGAACAACACGCCGCCCTTGACGGCGGGCTGGTTGGCGACGATGCCGATCGGCTGGCCCTCGAGCAGGCCGAAGCCCGTGACGAGTTCGGGCGCGAACAGCGGCTTGACCTCGAAGAACGAGTCCTCGTCGATGATCGCCTCGATGACGGTGGTGATGTCATAGCCGACCGACTCCGACGCCGGCACGAGGTCGTCGGCGAACGCGCGAACGGGCTCGGCCGCCGCGTACGCCGGGGGCCGCTCGCGCCACGACTGCGGGACGTAGGTGAAGTAGTGCTTCGCCTGCTCGATCGCGTCGACGTCGTCGACGGCGAGCTGGTCACCGCAGCCCGACACGGTCGCGTGCATGCGGGCGCCGCCCATCTCCTCGAGCGACACCTTCTCGCCGACGACCATCTCGGCCATGCGGGGTGAGCCGAGATACATCGAGGCGTTGGCCTCGACCATGATCACGATGTCGGTGAAGGCCGGGATGTACGCTCCCCCGGCCGCCGACGGCCCGAACAGGCAGCAGATCTGCGGCACCTTGCCGGACAGCATGACCTGGTTCTTGAAGATGCGCCCGGCGCCGCGGCGCCCGGGAAAGAGGTCGACCTGGTCGGTGATGCGGGCCCCGGCGGAGTCGATGAACCAGAAGATCGGCAGCTCGTCGCGCAGCGCCGTCTCGGTGACCCGGATGATCTTCTCGACCGTCCGCGCGCCCCACGAACCGGCCTTGACCGACGGGTCGTTGGCGACGACGAGCGCGGCGCGGCCGTCGACCAGGCCGCGGCCGGTGACGACACCGTCGGCCGGCAGGCCCTGCGCGCGGGCGTTGGCGAGCTGGCCGTCCTCGACGAACGTGCCCTCGTCGAAGAGCAGCGCGATGCGCTCGCGGACGAACAGCTTGTTCTGCGACGCCAGCTTGGCGGAGGCCCTCTCGGGCGGGGCGAGCGTACGCTCCCGCGCCTCGTGGATGGACGCGGCGTCGCTGATGGCCGGGGGCAGGGTCTCGCTCATGGGCCGGGGGTCACTCATGGACTCAGTCTCGCGCAGGGTCGTCACTCGACGGGGAGGCCCATGCCGCGGGCGATGAGCATGCGCTGCACCTCGGAGGTGCCCTCGCCGATCTCGAGGATCTTGGCGTCGCGATAGAACCGGGCGACGGGGTATTCCTCCATGAAGCCGTAGCCGCCGAAGATCTGCGTCGCGTTGCGCGTGGCGCTGACCGCGGCCTCCGAGGTGTAGAGCTTCGCGATGGCCGCCGCGCGCTTGAACGACGCGATCTGGGCGGGGGTCTTCGAACCGTGCTCGATCGCGTCCTTCTGGGCCGCGGCCGCGTACGTGAGCAGGTGGGAGGTGTGAACCATGACGTCGAGGTCGGCCAACTGGAACGCGACCCCCTGCTTGCGGCCGATCGGCCCGCCGAAGGTCTTGCGCTCCAGCGCGTACTCCAGGGCGAGGTCGCGGCAGGCGCGGACGCAGCCCAGCGCGAGGGCCGAGATCGCGACGCGACCGTCGTCGAGCGTCGACAGGAACTGGCCGTAGCCCTTGCCGCGCGTGCCGAGCAGGTTCTCCTCGGGGACGCGGCAGTCCTCGAACGTCAGCGGGTGGGTGTCCGAGCTGTGCCAGCCGAGCTTGTGGTAGGCCGGTTCGACGGTGAAGCCCGGCGTACCGTTCGGGACCATGATCGCCGAGATCTCGGGCTTCCCGTCCTCACGCGTGCCGGTGCGCGCCGTGACCGTGACGACGGAGGTGATGTCGGTGCCGGAGTTGGTGATGAACTGCTTCGAGCCGTTGACGACCCACTGGCCGTCGACGACCTCGGCGCGGGTCTTCGTGGCGCCCGCGTCGGAGCCCGCCTCGGGCTCGGTGAGACCGAAGCCCGCGAGCGTACGCCCGGCGATGAGATCGGGCAGCCAGCGCTCCTTCTGCTCGATGGAGCCGTACGCGGCGATCGGGTTGATGCCGAGGCCGACGGCGGCCTCGAGGGTGATGCCGAGGGCCTGGTCGACGCGGCCGAGCTCCTCGATGGCGACGCAGAGCGAGGTGAAGTCGCCGCCGCCGCCGTACTCCTCCGGGGCGTGGAGGCCGAACAGGCCCATGTCGCCCATCTGCTTCACGACCTCGAGCGGGAACCGGCCCTCGCGGTCCCAGTCGGCGCAGTGGGGCGCGACCTGCGTGCGCGCGAAGTCGGCGACCGCCTCGCGGAAGTCGTTGTGCTCCTCCGACAGCTGGAACGAGGGCTCGGACATGGGGGACCTCCAGGGCTTCGATGACCTGGCCCCGGTTCACGGGCGATCCGGCGGCCGAGGCAAAACCTAGGATGTCCTAGTAAATGGCGCAACCCCCGGCCGGGGGGTGGACCGGGGGTTGCGTACGGCCTGCCGCGGGGCCGGGCTCACACGCCCGTCTTGCCCACCAGCTTGTAGCCCGCCCCGCGGACGGTCTCGATATGGGAGGCGCCGATCTTCGCCCGCAGGCGCTGCACGGTGACCTCGACGACGTGGGCGTCGGCCCACTCGCCGAAGCCCCAGACCCGGTCGAGGAGCTGGGCGCGGCCCAACACCTGCCCGCGATGCTCGAGGAGCACCTCCAGGAGCCGGAACTCCGCGCTGGAGACCTTGACGGGTTCGCCGTCGCGGGTGATCGTCATGCCGGCCAGGTCGATCTCCAGGTCGATCTCCAGGTCGCCCAGGCGTACGGTCGGTGACGCGGCCCCGGCGGGCGTCGCGCGCCGAAGGACCGCGCGCAGCCGGGCCGCCAGCACTGCGCCGTCGAAGGGTTTGATCACATAGTCATCGGCCCCGGCGTCGAAGGCGGCGAGCTGGTCGTGGGGCAGGTCGCGGGCGGTCAACATCACCACCGGGAGGTCGCGGCGCTCCTTGAGCCGTTTGGCGAGCGAGATGCCGTCGAGGTGGGGCAACATCACGTCGAGCAGCGCCAGGTCGGGGCTGACCCGGTCGATCGCCGCCAGCCCCGCCAGCCCGTCGGCGGCGACCTCGACGTCGAAGCCCTGGCGCTGCAGGACGAGCGCCGTGGTCACCCTGAGGTCGTCGTCGTCCTCCACCAGCAGGACCAGCGGGCGCTCGGCGGGGGCGGTGGAACTCATGGCCCGAGCGTACTGGCGTCCTGGCGGGGGCGGTCAGATCCAGTCGAAGCGGCGCAGGAGCGCATACACCCCGATGGTGCCCAGCAGGATCGCGACGACGCTGAAGACGAGCCCGATCGGCTGGCCGTCGCCCGGGAACGGGATGTTCTGGCCGAACCAGCCCGTCACGGCGGTCGGCACCGCGATCACGGCGGCCCAGCCGGCCAGCTTCTTCATCACCACGTTGAGGTGGGCGTCCTGCAGCGAGAGATTGGTCTCGAAGATGGTCGAGACCACGTCGCGCAGGGAATCGGTCCACTCGGTGGCCCGCATCACGTGGTCATAGAGGTCCTGGAAGTAGCCGTCAAGGACGTGGTCGCCCCCGTCGTGCGCGGCCCCGAGGCGCTCCGCCCGGTCCCGCATCACCGCCGACACCACCTCCCGCATCGGCAGCACCACGCGCCGCAGCTCGACCAGCTCCTTGCGCAGGCGATAGACGCGCTGCTGGATGTCGCGCCGCGAGCGGGCCTCGGCGAACAGCAGGTCCTCCAGCTCCTCGGACGCGTCGTCGAGGCGCTGGATCGTCGCGAAATGGCCGTCGACGACCACGTCCATCAGGCCGTGGACCAGCGCGCCCGGCCCGTGGGCGAGCAGGTCGGGGTCGGCCTCCCAGCGGTCCTCGACCGGGCCCAGGGGCAGCCCGTCGGCCCGGCGTACGGTCACCAGGGCGGTGGGCAGGACGAAGGCTGAGACGCGCGAGGTGCGTACGCGGGAGTCGTGCAGCGCGTCGCCGCCGTCGTCGTCGAGCGTCGCCCCATAGACCGTGATGAAGGTGTGGCTGCGGTGGCGGGTCGCCTTGGGCCGCTCGTCGGCGGCGACCGCGTCCTCGACCGCGTGGGGGTCGAGCTTGAGCTCGTCCGCGACGCGCTGGAGAACGGCGGGGTCGGGGTCGAGCAGGTCGACCCACACGAGCACGCCGGGGTCGGCGACCAGCCCATGGATGGCGCCCACGTCCTGCGGGCAGTCCACGCGCCGGCCGTCGCGCCAGCAGACGATGCGTACGTTCACCGGGCCAGTCTGCCCTGCCGCCGCACCCGGCACAGGCAGGCGGGTCAGCCCGCGTCGCGCGCCTCCGCCACCCCCAGCCAGGGGTCGAACCCGTCGGGTCGGCCCCGCCAGTCCCACAGGCGGGCCAGCTCGAAGTCGGTCATCAGCACGTCGGCGTGCGCGCGGGCGATGCGGTCGCGGTCGGTCAGGTCGATGCCGGTGACCAGCAGTCGCGAGCGCGGGGTACGCCTCCCCCAGACCCCGCCCGGGCCGATCGCCAACTGGCCGCCCGCGCCGTCCCACGCGCAGACCTGCTGGGGGCGCGTGGGCAGCCAGAAGCAGCCGCGTCCGCGCACGAGGCCCGAGCCGAGCAGCTCGATCTGTTCGAGCAGGCGACCCGGATGGAGGGGCCGGTCGCTGGCGAGGTCGAGGGTCCAGACGCCGTCACCGTCGGCGCACGGGGTGTGGGCCCGGTCGACGGCGTCAATGCGCGCCTGCGCCCGGGCGAAGTGGTGCTCGGCGGCGATCGTCGCGGGCGCGTCGAGGTCGGCCAGAGTCGTCCAGCGCGCGGTCGGCGACACCAGGTGGTCGAGCACGGCGGCCTCGCCGGATTCGGGTCGGTCCAGCGTGGCCACGACGTCGGCGAAGTCGAGCTGGGCGGCGAGCGCCTCGCCGACGGCCCGCGGGTCGCCGGCCACCAGCGCGTCGCCGCGCTCGGCGATCAGCTCGTCGCCGAAGAGGTCGTCGACCAGGGTCTCGGGGTCCACGACGGTGACGGCCGCAGCGATGCGCGCGGCGAGGTCGCCCGCGCCGATCGCCGCGTCGACCTCGTAGGCCACCGGCTCCGGTGCTGCTGTCAGCGGCAGCGCGAGCACGACCGCCGACCACCGGCCCGCGTCGACGACGCGCTGCAGCGTCGGCACGATGTCTTCGCGCACCGCACAGTTCAGGCACGCATGGCCGAGGTCGCTGCTGTCGTCCCACACCACGCCGCCGGCGTCGGTCACGAGCCGGCGTACGCGGCCGCCGACCGATCCGTCCAGCGCGGTGAGGTCATGGCGCACCAGCACCGCGCCCGGCAGGTCGACCAGCAGGCCGAAGGCCGCGGCGTCGCGCGCGACCTGGTCCAGGGCGGCGAGGACGATGATGGGGGTCGCGCCCCGGCGCCTCATCGGCGCTTCTCCTCGGAGGCCGAGCCCTGCGTACGGCGGCCGAACCTGCGCTCGAACTTCTCCACCCGGCCGGCGGTGTCGAGGGTGTTCTTGCGGCCGGTCCAGAAGGGGTGGGTGGCGCTCGAGACGTCGACGTCGACGACCGGATAGGTGCGGCCGTCGCTCCACTCGACTGTCCTGGTCGACGTGGCCGTCGAGCGGCTGAGGAACTCCAGCCCGCCCGCGCGGTCGCGGAACACGACGTCTCGATAGTCCGGATGGATGCCTGGCTTCACGGTGTCCTTCTCTCGTGGTGGGGTCTCGGGTTCGGGTTCCTGAGGGGCGGATTGACTCCGCGTACATGGGAATGATTATCATGTGCACCTTGTTCGTCAAGTCGGGCCCCCTGGCCCGAGGAAGGAGCACCATGTCGGCCCGTTGCCAGGTCACCGGCGCCCAGCCGGGCTTCGGCCACAACGTCCCGTGGTCGAAGAAGAAGACGAAGCGCCGCTTCGACCCCAACATCCAGCACAAGCGCTATTGGGTGCCGAGCCTCGGCCGGACGGTCACCCTGACCGTCTCGGCGCGCGGCATCAAGACCATCGACCGTCGCGGCATCGACTCCGTCGCCCGCGACCTCATCGCGAAGGGAATGAAGTTCTGATGGCGAAACGCAGCGACGTCCGCCCCATCATCAAGCTCCGGTCCACCTCGGGGACCGGCTACACCTACGTCACCAAGAAGAACCGCCGCAACGACCCGGACCGGCTCGCGCTGATGAAGTTCGACCCGGTCGTGCGGCGCCACGTCGAGTTCAAGGAGCAGCGCTGATGGCCAAGAAGTCCAAGATCGCGCGCAACGAGCAGCGCCGGGCCACGGTGGAGCGGTACGCGGCCCGCCGCGCCCAGCTGAAGGCCGTCATCGACGCCGTCGACACGGCATGGGACGAGCGGATGACGGCCGTCCGCGACCTGTCGAAGCTCCCCCGCGACGCGTCCCCGACCCGGCTGCGCAACCGCGACGCCATCGACGGGCGACCCCGGGCATACATCAGGAAGGCCGGCATCTCCCGCGTCCGGTTCCGCGAGATGGCCCACCGCGGCGAGCTGCCCGGCATCACGAAATCGAGCTGGTGAAGGAGTGTCATGGCCGTTCCCAAGCGCAAGATGTCCCGATCGAACACGCGCCACCGACGCGCCCAGTGGAAGGCGCAGGCGCCCGACCTGGTGCCGATCCGCGTGCAGGGGCGCGAGATCAGGGTCCCCCGCCGGCTGGTGATGGCCTATCAGAACGGTCTCATCGCGCTGCCCGAGTCGCGCTGACCCGATGTCAGGCGATGGCCCGGCGCGTGAGAGAGTGCGGTGATGGGCATCGATCTGAACGCGAACGTGGGCGAGGGTTTCGGCGTCTGGTCCCACGGCGACGACGAGACCCTGTGGCCCCAGGTGTCCACGGTGAACATCGCCTGCGGGTTCCACGCGGGAGACGCCCGGACGATGCGGTCCGCGGTGGCGCGGGCCGTCGAACGGGGCGTACGCATCTGCGGACTGGTGGGCTATCGCGACCTCGCAGGCTTCGGGAATCGCTTCCTCGACGTCGATCCGGACACCCTCGCCGCCGAGGTGGTCTATCAGCTCGGCGCCCTCGACGGGCTGGCGCTGGTGGCTGGCGGCAACATGGAGGCCGTACGCCTGGCCGGCGCGCTGGGCGCCTCGGCCCGCCCCCACCCGGACCAGGCGGCGGCGGCGGTCACGGCCATCGCCGCATATGACCCGAAGCTCGTGCTGGTGACCGGGTCGCGCTCAATGTCCAAGGTGGCCGAGGCCGTGGGGCTGCGCACCGAGCGCGAGGCCGAGGCGTCGCAGGACCTCGCGGGCGTCATGGACGCGGCCCGCACGGGGACGGTGGCGACGATCCACGTGACACCGGCGAACGCGGAGGCGGTGCGCCGTCTGGTTGACGCAGGCTGAGCGAGCCACGTTGGCTGAGCGAGCACTTCGTCTCGGCCGCGGGCGGCCTCGCTCAGCACAGGCTCCGCGAGTCGACGTTGGCTGAGCGAGCGCCCCGACCCCACGTTGGCTGAGCGAGCGCCCCGACCCCACGTTGGCTGAGCGAGCGCCAGCGAGTCGAAGCCCCCAAGCCAGTCCAAGCCCACTCATCGCCCCAGCAGCGCCACCAGTTCCATCCACGCCCCCGGGTCGACCTCGCCGCGCCCGGTCTCGAGCGATGCGACCATGAGCGCCAGCGCGTCGGCAGCCCCGGCGAGGTGCTCGGCGTCGTCGACGCCCAGCACGCGCCCCAGCGACAAGAACCCCGTCATGGCCGACGACAGCGCCAGCGCCACCGACCCCGGATCGACGTCGTCGCGCAGCGCGCCGCCCTCCTGCATCGCCACCACATAGGCGACCAGCGCCACGTGCCGCGCGCGATAGCGGTTGTCCTCGACCTGGGCGACATAGGAGCCGAGCACGGCCCGGTCGTCGAGCAACGCCGCCGACATGAGCCGGTCGGTCAGCATCGCCACGAGAATCCGCCGGAACGCCTCCCCCAGCCCGGGCGGGGGCCCGGCCCGGCGTACGCGGGCGGCCAGGCGGCGCATCGAGCGGCGCAGCAGCTCGTCCAGGAGGGCGTCCTTGGAGGCGAACTCGAGATAGACCGCGCCCTTGCCGATGCCGACGCGGGCGGCGACCTCGGCGATCGACGTCTTGTCGAAGCCGCGTTCGAGCACGAGGGCCTCGGCGACGTCAATGATCCGGCGGCGCCGATCGGGGATCAGAGGGCGCGGCATCAGACCTCCCCGAGGAAGGCCACCACCGCCGCCGCGACGTCGTCGGGGGCGTCGCGCTGGACCCAGTGACGTGCGCCGGGGACCTCGAAAAGGCGGGCATCGGGGAGCCTGGCGGCGGCGCGGCGGGCGAGTTGCACGGGCACGCCGGGGTCGGCCGTGCCGTGGATGAGCAGGGTGGGTGTCGTGATCTCACCGAGGCGTGGCGACAGGTCGGTCGGGGCGTCGAGCTCGGCGCGCTGGAACTCCTGCCACGCAGCCCGGTCGCCGCGGGCCCGCTGGCGGGTCAGCTCGTCGCGCACGCCTGCGGCCAGCGCGGCAGGATCGCGGACCAGCCCGCGCAGGGACAGGTCGAACAGGCGTGGCCGGGCGTACGTCAGGCGGGTGAGGCGATCGAGCAGGCCGGAGCGGATCAGGGCGGCGTTCATGACCCGAACCGGGCGGGCGGTCGGACCGAGGCCATAGCAGCCCAGGAGCACCAGCCCGCGGAGGTTTCCCGGGCGCGCGAGGGCCAAACCGGCGGCCATCGCGCCGCCCATGGACAGTCCGACGACGACGGGGCGATGCAGGCTGAGACGGTCCGCGAGATCTCCGGCGTACGCCACCCACGCGGCCCGGTCGGCGGGGCCCGGCAGCGGATCGCTCTCGCCGAATCCGGGGTGGTCGGGGGCGGCGACGCGCCAGCCGGCCTCGACGAGGCGCGGAGCGAGGTCGCCCCACGACAGCAGGGCGTTGTCGAGTCCGCCGCCGTGGAGCAGCAGGACGTCGCCGCGGGGCTCGCCCGCGGGTTCGCCCCAGAGGAACGAGAGGCATCGGCCATCGAGATCGAGGGTGCGGCGCTGCATGTTCGGCCCCTTCGGGTGGTGGTGCGTGGGTGGGCGGGAGGTGAAAAGTGCACACGTGTGCGTTCTTCGGGGGGGGTTTCGGGCAGCTCACCCGGCGTGTTGAGCACAGCCGTGCGCATTTCACCTCTCAGCACCCCGCTCGATCGTGGAACGCGCACACCTGTGCCCTGACCGCGACGTTTCGGACAGCCCACCCGGCGTGTTGAGCACACCCGTGCACATTTCACCTCTCACGCGAACAGCATAGTGACCAGGATCGCCATATGGTCACTGAAAGTCAGCCCGATCCTCTGCGCTACCGCTCCCCCGCCCCTAGAGTGACCAGCGAGACCCGCGTCGACGTCGGCGCGGAAACCCCAGGAGGACCCCATGGCCATCAACAAGGTGCTCATCGCCAACCGCGGCGAGATCGCCGTCCGCGTCGTCCGCGCGGCCCGCGACGCCGGCATCGGCAGCGTCGCGATCTACGCCGACCCCGACGCCGACGCGCTGTTCGTCAAGATCGCCGACGAGGCGTACGCCCTCGGCGGCGCGACCCCCGCCGAGACCTATCTCGACGTGCAGAAGATCCTCGACGTCGCGAAGCAGGCCGGCGCCGACGCGGTCCACCCCGGCTATGGCTTCCTCGCCGAGAACGCCGACTTCGCCCAGTCCGTCATGGACGCCGGCCTGACCTGGATCGGCCCGCCGCCCTCGGCGATCGACTCGCTCGGCGACAAGGTCAAGGCCCGCCACATCGCCCAGAAGGTCGGCGCGCCGCTCGTGCAGGGCACGGCCGATCCCGTCAAGGGTGCCGACGAGGTCGTCGCCTTCGCCGAGGAGCACGGCCTCCCCATCGCCATCAAGGCCGCCTTCGGCGGAGGCGGCCGCGGCCTCAAGGTCGCCCGCGAGATGGGCGAGGTCGCCGAGCTGTTCGAGTCGGCCACGCGCGAGGCCGTCACGGCGTTCGGTCGCGGCGAGTGCTTCGTCGAGCAATACCTCGACAAGCCCCGCCACGTCGAGACCCAGTGCCTCGCCGACTCCCACGGCAACGTCGTCGTCGTCTCGACGCGCGACTGCTCGCTGCAGCGCCGCCACCAGAAGCTGGTGGAGGAGGCACCCGCCCCGTTCCTGGACGACGAGCAGATGACCCGGCTCTATGAGTCGTCGAAGGCGATCCTCAAGGAGGCGGGCTATGTCGGCGCCGGCACCTGCGAGTTCCTCGTCGCCCAGGACGGCCGCATCTCGTTCCTCGAGGTCAACACCCGCCTCCAGGTCGAGCACCCCGTGTCCGAGGAGGTCACCGGCCTCGACCTCGTGCGCGAGATGTTCCGCATCGCCGACGGCGAGGAGCTCGGCTATGACGACCCGGAGGTCCGCGGCCACTCGATCGAGTTCCGCATCAATGCCGAGGACGCCGGCCGCAACTTCATGCCGGCTCCCGGCACCCTGACCGCCTGGCACGCCCCCGCCGGGCCCGGCGTACGCGTGGATGAGGGCTATCTCACCGGCATGACCGTGCCCGGCTCGTTCGACTCGCTCGTCGCCAAGATCATCGTCACCGGCGCGACCCGTGAGCAGGCCATCCAGCGCTCGCGCCGCGCGCTGGCCGAGACGATCATCGAGGGCATGCCCACGGTCATCCCGTTCCACCGTGCCGTGCTGGACGATCCGGCCTACACCGCGACGAACGGTGACTTCGGCGTCCACACCCGCTGGATCGAGACCGAGTTCGACAACACCATCGAGCCGTACGCGGGCACCGCCGCCGACGCCCCCGAGGCCGTCGAGAAGACCTCGGTCGTCGTCGAGGTCAACGGCAAGCGCATCGAGGTCAAGCTGCCCGCCGCCCTGGGGTCGATGAGCGGAGGCGGATCGGGCGCCGGCAAGAAGCCCCCGAAGCGCAAGAAGTCGGAGGGAGCGGGCAGGGCCGCCTCCACCAATGCCCTGACCTCGCCGATGCAGGGCACCATCGTGAAGGTCGGCGTGAGCGACGGCGACACCGTGGCCGAGGGCGACCTGATCGTCGTGCTCGAGGCGATGAAGATGGAACAGCCGATCAACGCCCATCGCGCCGGCCGCGTGACCGGGCTCAACGCCGAGGCCGGCGCCACGGTCTCGAGCGGCGCCGTCCTGTGCGAGATCGTCGACGAGGCGTCCTGACCCGGGCCCTCCACGCTTCCTGAACGATCGACCCGCCTTCTCAAGAATCTCCTGTGAAAGCGGGTCGATCGTTTCATTGTCAATGATCGGGCGGGCAGGATGGAGGTCATGTCTGGTTTCGCCATGCTCTCCGTGCTGCTGGTCGTCGGCGCCGCCGTCGTCTGGTTCGTGCGTCGGCAGGGGAGCGAGCGCCGGCGCCAGGCCCGCGCCGACCTCCACGCGCAGGTCGTGGCCGCCCGTCGCGTGGCGGAGGAGGACGTGACCCGGTTCGGCGAAGAACTCGAGAAACTCGGCGTCGCGGCGGCCGACCATCCCCACGACACCCTGCTGAACCAAGACTTCGCCCGGGCGCGGACAGCCCGCGACGAGGCGCGCGCCACCCTCGTGTCGGTGGCCGAACCCCACGAGATCAAGAAGGTCACCCAGCGCCTCGAGGACGGACGCTGCGCGCTCGCGCAGGTGATGGCCCGCCTGGCCGGCCGGCCCCTTCCCGCCCGCCGTCCGCCGTGCTTCTTCAATCCCGGCCACGGCCCCTCGGTGACGAACGTGTCGTGGGGCCCGGCCGACGGTTCGCCCCGCGACGTCCCGGCCTGCGCGGCCGACGCGGAGCGCGTCTTGGCCGGGGCCGACCCCTACATCCGCACCGTGCCCATCGGTGAGCGCCGTGTCCCCTACTGGGACGGCGGGCCGGCGTACGCGCCCTATGCGCAGGGCTATTACGCCGGCTGGCGCGGATCCGCGCTGCTGTCGGGGGTGCTCGCCGGAACCGTCATCCTCGGCGGGACGACCGCGGTCTTCGGCGACGATGACGCGTTCGACATGGAAGCCGCCGGATTCGACGGCGTCGGCGAAGGTGTCGGGGACATGTTCTCCGAGCCGTACGACGTGCGGGACTGAGGCTTCGACTCGGCCGCAGGCGGCCTCGCTCAGCCAACGTGAACCGGCCGCAGGCGGCCTCGCTCAGCCAACGTGAACCGGCCGCAGGCGGCCTAGCCACCCTCAGCCAATGAGGAAACTTCCAACCCTCGCGACCTGCCGCGAGGGCTTCGTCGTCTCTACAGTCCGAGGTGTCATCACGACACCCACTCGCACCTCGGAGCCCGCCATGAAGAAGTTCGCCCTCGCCGCCGCCGCCACCGCCCTCGCGACCACCGGCGCCGTCACCGCCACCCTCGTCCCCGGCGCACTGTCGCCGGCCGACGCCGCCAACCACCCGCGCTCGGCGTACGGCGCCAACCCCCACGCCGGCAAGAACCCCAACGCCCAGAACGGCTGGGGCGCGGCCGCATGGCCGAACTGCCCCTCGGCCTCGTCCATGGGCGTCGCCACCTCGAAGTCCGGTGACAAGGCCCAGGTCCGCAAGGAGCTCGTGCCGCTGGTCACCGAGCTGATGAACCGCACGGAGTCGATGGGCTACCGCATCACCCAGTCGGGCGGCTTCGCCTGCCGGCCCATCCGCGGCTCGAACACCGTGCCGTCGAACCACTCGAAGGGCAAGGCGGTCGACCTCAACTGGAACGCCAACCCGATGGCGTCCTATTTCAAGTCCGACATCCCGCCGTCGGTCGTCGCGATGTGGGAGCGCGCCGGGTTCTACTGGGGCGGTCGCTACACCGGTCGCCCCGACACCATGCACTTCGAATACGTCCTGCCGCCCTCGGCCGTCCCCGGCCGGCTCGCCCAGCTCCGCGGCACCCAGCCGACCAGGCCCCCGACCACGAAGCCCACCACCAAGCCGCAGCCGAACTGCAACTTCTCGGCGACCGACCACAAGGTCTGGCGCACCAACCGCTCCAACAACCGTGAGGCCGTACGCGAGGTCCAGTGCCGCCTGGCCGCGAAGGGCTACACCGAGGTCGGGGCCGCCGACGGGATCTTCGGTTCCAAGACCGACGCCGCCGTACGCCGCTTCCAGCGCGCCAAGGGCCTCGTGCCCGACGGCATCGTGGGCCCGAAGACCTGGCGCGCACTCAACGGCTGAGCCCGCGCTCCCACGCCAGCAGGAACTCGGCGCAGCCCTCGTCGCGTTTCACCGCGGCGAGGTCATCGCCCCGCGTCGCACCCCGGTTCACGATCACGACCGGGGTGCTTCGCTTTGCCGCCGCCCGCACGAAGCGCAGGCCCGACATCACCGTCAGCGACGACCCCAGCACCAGCAGGGCGTCGGCCCCCTCCACGAGCGCGAAGCAACGCTCGACCCGCGGCTTGGGCACCGACTCGCCGAAGAAAACCACGTCCGGTTTCAGCACACCACCGCAGCGCACGCACTCCGGCACGACGAAGTCCTCCCAGTCGTCGACGACGGCGTCACCGTCGGGTCGCAGCTCGGCCTGTCCGGCGGCGATGTCGGTGTCGCCCTGCCCGGCGTCGGCGAGCAACGGGTTCAGCGCCGCGAGCCGCTCCTGGAGCCGTTCGCGACTCGAGGTGACCCCGCAGTCGAGGCAGACCACGTCGGCCAGCCGCCCATGCAGGGCGATCACGGGGTCGGACCCGGCGGCCTCATGCAGGCCGTCGACGTTCTGGGTGATCACCCCACCGACAGGTCCGCGCGCGCCCAGGCGCGCGAGCGCCGCGTGCCCCGCGTTGGGGCGGGCCTCCCCCATCCGCGCCCAGCCGTGGAACGACCGCGCCCAATAGCGCCGCCGGTTCTCGGCCGAGCGGACGAACTCCGCGTACAGCATGGGGTTGGCCTTCGGCGCGTTCGGCCCGCGGTAGTCGGGGATGCCGGAGTCGGTCGACATGCCGGCGCCCGACAGGACGACGACGCGCCCGCTCAGGGCGGCGTACGCGGGGTCGCGTTGGTCGACGGCGCCCAGGTCTGCCCTCAGATCTCCACCTGCTTGTGCAGCTTGTCGGTCGAGTGGCCGTGCAGGCGGCGCGCGGCCTCGGCGATGGAGCCGGTGAGCGACGGATAGACGGTGAAGTCGTGGGCGAAGTTGTCGACCGTGATCTTCTCGGCGACCGCGAGCGAGATGGGGTGGATCAGCTCCGACGCCTTGGGCGCCACGACGACGCCGCCGACGATGATGCCGGTGGTCGGCAGGCAGAACAGCTTCACGAAGCCGTCGCGGATGCCGAGCATCTTGGCGCGCGGGTTGCCGGACAGCGGGAGGTTGATGGCGAGGGCCTGGACCTGGCCGGAGTCGACCTGCTTCTGGGTGACGCCGACGGTGGCGATCTCGGGCGAGGTGAAGACGTTGGACGACACGACCTTGGTGTCGAGCGGCGCGACGGCGTCGCCGAGCGCGTGCCACATCGCGATGCGGCCCTGCATGGCGGCGACCGAGGCGAGCGCGAAGACGCCGGTGCAGTCGCCCGCGGCGTACACGCCCCACTGCGACGTGCGCGAGACCTTGTCGACCTTGATGTAGCCCTGCTCGTTGACCTCGACGCCGGCCTCCTCGAGGCCGATGCCGCGGGTGTTCGGGATCGAGCCGACCGCCATCAGGCAGTGGGAGCCCTCGACGGTGCGGCCGTCCTCGAGGTGGCAGACGACCTTGTCGCCCTCGCGGACGACCTTGGTGGCGCGGGAGCGGGACATCACTTCCATGCCGCGGCGCTCGAACACCTCCTGCAGCACCTGGGCGGCGTCGGAGTCTTCGCCCGGCAGGACGGTCTCGCGCGAGGAGACCAGCACGACGTCACAGCCCAGCGCGTCGTACGCGTTGGCGAACTCGGCGCCCGTGACGCCCGAGCCGACGACGATGAGCCGCTCGGGCTTCTCGGTGAGGTTGTAGACCTGCGTCCAGGTGAGGATGCGCTCGCCGTCGGGGCGCGCATCGGTCAGCTCGCGCGGCGTCGTGCCGGTCGCGATGAGCACGGCCTCGGCCTCGAAGGTCTGCTCGTCGTCCTCGGTGCGGGCGACGACGGTGTGGGGGCCGACGAGGCGTCCGCGGCCCACGACGATGGTGATCCCCTCGGCGCGCAGCTTCTCGCGGATGTCGGCCGACTGGCGGCGCGCGAGGTCCATCACGCGGCGATTGACCTTGGCGAGGTCGATGTGAATGCCCTGCGGGATGTCGGAGCCGTCATCGGAATCGATGTTGATGCCGAGTTCCTCGGCACCCTCGATCGTCGTCATGACCTCGGCCGTCGCGATCAGCGTCTTCGACGGCACGCAGTCGGTCAGCACGGCCGAGCCGCCCATGCCGTCGGTGTCGATCAGGGTCACGTCACCCCCCAACTGCTTGGCGACCAATGCCGCCTCGTATCCGCCGGGTCCTCCACCAATGATCACGACTCGAGTCACGGTCGCATTCTTCCACGTCGGGCGGTCTGCCGCGCAGTCGCGCGCCTCGTCGGCCAAGCAGGGGTCGGTGAAATAGGCTGCCCGCTGTGAACACCTCGACCCACACCCCCGACCCCCGCGCCCTCGCCTCCGAGGCCGCAACCGCCCTCCTCCAGCGCTTCGACGTCGAGCGCGCCGACCTCGCCCTCGTCCTCGGCTCCGGCTGGTCGGCCGCCGCCGACGACCTCGGCGAGCAGATCGGCGTCCTCGACCTCGCCGAGCTCCCCGGCTTCAGCGCCCCGGTCGTCGCGGGCCACGGCGGACAGCTGCGCTGCGTACGCACGCCCGCCGGCAAGGTCGCGCTGGTCTTCACCGGGCGCACGCACTACTACGAGGGCCGCGGCACCGACGCCGTCGTCCACGGGGTCCGCACCGCCGCTGCGGCCGGCGTACGCACGCTCGTGCTGACCAACGGCTGCGGCTCGCTGCGCGAGGAATGGGGCCCCGGCACTCCGGTGTTGATCGCCGACCACATCAACCTCACCGCCGACACCCCGCTGCGCGGCGCGACGTTCATCGACCTGACCGAGGCGTACGCGCCCCGCCTGCGCGACCTGGCGCGATCGGTCGACCCCGACCTGCCCGAGGGGGTCTATGTGCAGTTCCCCGGGCCGCAGTACGAGACCCCGGCCGAGGTACGCATGGCCCGCGTCCTCGGCGGCGACCTCGTCGGCATGTCGACGACGCTCGAGACGATCGCCGCCCGCGAGGCCGGCCTCGACGTGCTCGGCATCTCGCTGGCCACCAACCTCGCCGCCGGCATCTCGCCGGAGCCGCTCGACCACAGCGAGGTCATCGAGGCCGGCAAGGCGGCGGCGCCGAAGCTGCGGACACTGCTGCGCGGGCTCGCGGAGGTGCTGTGATGCTCGCTCCCGAGGTCGCCGAGGCCGCGCGCCGCTGGATGGACACCGACATCGACGCGGTCACGGCCGCGGCGCTGGAGGACCTGCTGGTCAAGGCGGGGTCGGGTGATGCTGCGGCGGTGGCCGAGGTCACCGCCGCGTTCGCCGGGCCGCTCGAGTTCGGCACGGCCGGCCTCCGCGGGCCGTTGGGTCCGGGCCCGGCGCGGATGAACCGCGTGGTCGTCTGCCGGACGGCCGCCGGGCTCGGCACGTTCCTGCGGCGCCAGGGGCTGGTCGGGAAGGTGCTGATCGGGTTCGACGCGCGCTACAACTCCGACGTGTTCGCCCGCGACACCGCGGAGATCCTGCAGGCGCTGGGCTTCGAGGCCCTCCTCACCGAGGGCCACGTGCCGACGCCGGTGGTCGCGTACGGCATCAAGCAGCTGGGTTGCGTCGCCGGCGTCGTCGTGACGGCGTCCCACAACCCGCCGCAGGACAACGGCTACAAGGTCTATCTCGGCGATGGGTCGCAGATCATCCCGCCGAACGACCAGCTGATCACGGGCTGCATCCGCGAGTTCGACGACGTCCACGTCGCCGACCTGCCGCGGTCGGACGCGTACGCCCGAGTGGGCGACGACCTGCTGGAGTCCTATGTGGCGCGCGTGGCGGGGCTGGCCGAGGGCGGTCCGACCGACGTGGAGTGGGTCTACACCGCCATGCACGGCGTGGGGGCGGCGATCGTCGAGCGGGTCACCGAGCGCGCGGGTTTCCCCGCGCCGCGCGAGGTGGCGGAGCAGCGCGATCCCGATCCCGCGTTCCCGACGGTCGCCTTCCCGAACCCTGAAGAGCCGGGCGCGATCGACCTGTCGCTGGACCTGGCGCGGGCGCAGGGGGCCGACCTGGTCGTGGCGAACGACCCGGACGCCGACCGGTGTGCGGTGGCGATCTGGGACCCCACGTTGCCTGAGCGAGCGCTTCGACTCGGCCGCGAGCGGCCTCGCTCAGCACAGGCTCCGCGAGTCGAAGGCGACTGGCGCATGCTCCACGGCGACGAGCTCGGCGCCCTGTTGGGCGACGACTTCACGCGGCGCGGGGTCGCGGGGGCGTACGCCAACTCGGTGGTGTCGGGCTCGATGCTGGCGCGCATCGCCGATGCGGCCGGCCAGCCGCATGTCACCACGCTGACGGGCTTCAAGTGGATCGGGCGCGTGCCGGGCCTGGCGTTCGGCTATGAGGAGGCCATCGGCTATTGCTGCGACCCCGCCGCGGTCGCCGACAAGGACGGCATCTCGACGCTCGTCACGGTCCTCGCGCTCGCCGCGCGGCTGAAGGCCGAGGGGCTGACGATCGCCGACCGGCTCGACGAGCTGGCGCGGACGCACGGGGTGCACCGCAACGGACAGTGGGCGGTGCGCGTGACCGACCTGTCGATCATCGCCGACGCCATGGCACGCCTGCGCGCCCAGCCGCCGGCGACCCTGGCGGGCGAGCCCGTCGAGGTCGTCGACCTGGCCGCGGGGTCCGACACGCTGCCGCCGACCGACGGCGTCCAGCTGCGGGCCGCATCGGCGACCGTGACGGTGCGCCCGTCCGGCACCGAGCCGAAGCTGAAGTGCTATCTCGAGGCGCGCGAATCCCCAGAGGCGTCCCGGGCCGACCTGGCGGCGGCGCGGGGCCGCGCCGACGCGCGTCTCGACGCGCTGAAGCGCGAGATCGCGGACGCACTGGGGCTCGCCTGACGTCCGGATCGAACTCTGTACTCACCCTGATCCGGACCCTTCGCCGCCACCGCGCGGCGAAGGGTCCGCATGGAACTCTGTCGTCGCCCGCCGATCCGGCCCCCTGGCGGCCGTCGCGCGGACCAGCCGTCCGGTAGACAGGGGCAGGTGACCCATCTCCCCGCCCTCGACGCCGGCCCCGTCACCCGCTTCGACGGCCTGGCCGCCGACGCTCCCCCGCGCGCGATCCGGCCTCGACCGCGCGTCCTGTCCAACCCCTTCCTGCGGCTCGTCCTCTTCGTCGCGATCCTCGCCGTGGTGGGTCTGGGCCTGAGCTTCGGCGCAGCAATGGCCGGCCTCGTCCTGACCCCGTTGCATCCGGTCAACGCCCTGACGTCGATCGCGGCCGCATCGATCGCGTACGCGGTCCTCGTTCGCCTCATCGAGGCGCGCAGGTGCCCCGCCGAGGTCGACCCGCGCCGGATCGGCGGCCTGGTCGCCGGCCTGCTCGCCGGCGCCGTCCTGTTCGTCGCGTGCTTCCTCGCCATCTGGGCGCTCGGCGGATTCCGCGTGCTCGGCGCCGGCGCCCCGCGCTGGAGCGAGTGGTGGCCGATGGTCCTCATGGTCGGCGCGTCGGCGGGCATCGCCGAGGAGATCCTGTTCCGCGGGGTGGGCTATCGCCTCGCCGAGGAGTTGCTCGGCACCTGGGTCGCCGTCGTGCTCAGCGGCGCGATCTTCGGCGTGGCACACATCGGCAACCCCGACGCCACCACCGCCGGCGTGGCCGGCATCGTCGTGGCCGGGTTCCTGTTCGCGCTCCTCTATGCGACGACCCGCAACCTCTGGCTCATGATGGGATTCCACGCCGCGTGGAACGTCGTCCAGGGCCCGATCCTCGGCGTGATCGTGTCCGGCACCGGCCCCGCCAACGGCGTCCTGCGCGTCGAGCCGGCCGGCTCCGACCTCGTGTCGGGCGGGCGGTTCGGCGCCGAGGCGTCAGTCGTCACCGTCGTCATCCTGGCGCTGGCCACCGCCTGGCTCGCGGTCCGCGTCGTCCGTCACCGCCAGGTCGTTGCCCCGATGTGGACGCGTCGCTCGCGCCAGCGTCGGGCGCTGGACGCCGGCGTACGCCCGGACGCGGCCTCGCTGGACCGCAAGCAGCAGAAGGCGCTGGCGTCAGTTCCGCACGCGGTCGGCGAACGCGTTGGTCAGCATGATGCCGCCCTCGACGGGCAGCGTCACCCCGGTGATCCAGCGGGCCTCGTCGGAGGCGAGGAACAGCAGCGCGTCCGCGATGTCTGACGGAGTGCCGACGCGCTGCAGCGGATAGAGGGCCCCGACGGTGTCCATCACGTCGGGCTCCTCCGCGCGCGCGGCGTCCCACGCGGGGGTGTCGATGGTGCCGGGCGCGACGGCGCAGGCGCGTACGCCGCGGTCGGCGTAGTCGGCCGCGAGGCAGCGCGTGAAGTGCATGAGCCCGGCCTTCGCGGCCGAGTACGCGTACCCCCCGAACCAGCCGAGCCCGTTGACCGAGCCGATCGACAGCACCACGCCGCCGCCGGTGTTGATCATGGTCGGCAGCAGGGCCTGGGTGACGAGCATGGGGCCGAGCAGCGTGGCGTCGAGGTCGCGACGCAGTTCGTCGGCCGACGCCTCGAGGAACGCGACGTCGCTGGCGGCGTACGCGCAGTTGACCAGCACGTCCAGGCTGCCGACGCGGTCGCCGAGGAAGTGGCCGAGCCGGCGTACGGAGTCGGGGTCGGTGACGTCGACCTGGTGGGCGAACGCGTCGCCGATCCGGTCGGCGAGCGCCTGGGCGCCGTCGAGGTCGCGGTCGGCGATGACGACGCGCGCCCCCTCGGCAGCGAACCGGCGCGCGGTCTCGGCGCCGATGCCGGACGCGCCGCCCACGATGACGGCGACGCGGTCGAACAGGCGGCCGGTCATCGCTGGCCGCCGGGGGCCTCGACCACGGCCATGGTGCAGCGCGAGATACAGACGGGTTTGCCGGCCTCGTTGGAAATCCTGATCTCCCAGACCTGCGTACGCCGACCCAGGCTCACCGGGGTCGCCGTGCCGTGGACCCAGCCCGCGTCGACGGGGCGGAGGTGGTTGGCGTTGATCTCCATGCCGACGGCGTGGGCCTTCGCGGGGTCGAGCGTGCAGACCGCGCCGAAGCTCGCGAGGGTCTCGGCGAGGACGACCGACGCGCCGCCGTGGAGGATGCCGAAGGGCTGGTGGGTGCGGTGGTCGACCGGCATGCGGGCCGACAGCGAGTCGTCGGTGAAGCCGGTGAACTCGATGCCGAGGTGGGTGACGAGCGAGTCGCCGCTCTGCCCGTTGATGGCGTCGGGGGTGGGCTCGGTGAACCAGATCGACACGGTCACTCCTTCGGCTCGATGGGGGCCCACTCGGGGCCGGTCTCGCCGAGCTTCTCGTCGAGCTTGGCGAACAGGGGGGTCGGCTTCTCCAGCGGGTGACCGACCGCGATGGGCCGGTGTTCCCAGCGGGCCTGCTCGGCGGCGTAGTCGCCCATGAGCACCGGATAGTCCGTGTTGCCCTCCTCCGACACCTCGTGGATCTCGGGTTGGGCCGCCCACACGCCCCGGCCGCCGAGGGCCTCGAAGACCTTCTGGGAGGCGTGGGGCAGGAACGGCGTCATCATGGTGTTGACGTCGCCGACGACCTGGAGCGCGGTGTGGAGCACGGTGTCGCGGCGGGCCGGGTCGTCCTTGAGCTTCCAGGGCTCGGTCTCAGACAGGTAGCGGTTGGCCAACCCCGCAATGCGCATCGCCTCGGTGACGGCGTTCTTGAACTTGTTCTTCGCGAGCAGGTCGCCGACAGTGGTGAAGCCGGCGCGCGAGGCCTCGAGCATGCGGGCGTCGACGTCGTGGACCTCGCCCAGCGCCGGGATCGCGCCGTTGTTCTTGTGGGCCATGGCGAGGGAGCGGTTGACGAGGTTGCCCCACTCGTTGGCGAGCTCGGAGTTGGTGCGGCGCACGAACTCGTCCCACGTGAAGTCGGTGTCGTTGTTCTCGGGACCGGCGACCGCGATGAAATAGCGCAGCGCGTCGGGGCCGAACTCCTTGAGGAAGTCGCCGACGTAGATGACCTTGCCACGCGACGTCGAGAACTTGGACCCCGACATCGTCAGGTATTCCGAGCTCACGACCTCGGTCGGCAGGTTCAGCTCGCCGAACATCGCGTTCGAGCCGCCGAGCGACCCCTCCCCGTTCTGGCCGAGCAGCAGGCCGGGCCAGATGACGGAGTGGAAGACGATGTTGTCCTTGCCGAGGAAGTAGTAGGACTTCGACTCGGGGTCGAGCCACCACTTCTTCCAGGCGTCGGGGTCGCCGACGCGCCGCGACCACTCGATCGACGCCGACAGATAGCCGATCACGGCGTCGAACCACACATAGAGCCGCTTCATCGGCTGGTCGCGCCAGTCGTCCAGCGGGATCGGCACGCCCCAGTCGAGGTCGCGCGTGATCGCGCGGGGGCGCAGGTCGTTGATGAGGTTGTGGCTGTATTTCAGGACGTTCGGCCGCCAGTCCGTACGCTGGCCGATCCACCGCGACAGCTCCTCGGCGAGTGCCGGGAGGTCGAGGAAGAAGTGTTCGGTCTCGACGAACTTCGGCGTCTCGCCGTTGATGCGGCTGCGGGGGTTCTTGAGGTCGATCGGGTCGAGCTGGTTGCCGCAGTTGTCGCACTGGTCGCCGCGCGCGCCGTCGTAGCCGCAGATCGGGCAGGTGCCCTCGATGTAGCGGTCGGGCAGCGTGCGCCCCGTCGACGGAGAGATCGCGCCCTTGGTCGGGCGGGCGACGACATAGCCGTTCTGGTGGAGCGCGGTGAAGACGTCCTGCACGACGCGGTAGTGATTGCGCGTCGTGGTGCGGGTGAACAGGTCGTAGGACAGGCCGAGCCCGTGGAGGTCCTCGACGATCACCCGGTTGTATTTGTCGGCCAGCTGGCGCGGCGTGATGCCCTCGTTCTCGGCCTGCACGGAGATCGGCGTGCCGTGCTCGTCGGTGCCGGACACCATGAGCACGTCGTGGCCCGACATGCGCATGAAGCGCGAGAACACGTCGGAGGGAACACCGAAACCGGAGACGTGACCGATGTGTCGCGGGCCGTTGGCGTACGGCCAGGCGACGGCGGTCAGAACGTGGGAACACATGGGATTCACCCTATCGGTCAGGAGCGCGCTGACCGAGCGAGCGAGACCGCCCCGCTCTCCGAGCGAGCGCAGCGAGACGAGGAGCCGAGCGAGCGCAGCGAGACGAGGAGCCGAGCGCCCGTGCCGATCATCGGGTGACATCCCCCAACGATCGTCATGTGCTTCGCGACGCCTTCCGGAGCACATGCCGATCGTCGGGTGTACTCACCCGGCGATCTGCAACGCCGCGTATCCCGGCTTGATCACGTCGTCGATCAGCGCCAGCCGCTCGTCGAACGGCCAGAACGCCGACTTGGCCGCGTTGATCGTGAACCAGCGGATGCGGTCGAGGTCATAGCCGAACGCCTCGCTCAGGTGGCAGAACTCCTCCGACAGCGACGTGCGCGACATCAGCCGGTTGTCGCACGACACGGTCACCCGGAACCGCAGCGCCGTCAGGATCCCGATCGGGTGCTCGGCGTAGGACGCCGCGGCGCCGGTCTGCAGGTTCGACGTCGGGCAGACCTCGAGCGGGATGCGCTGGTTGCGGATGTAGAGGGCCAGCTCGCCCAGCTCCCACTCCCCCGCCTCGGTGCGGGTGATGTCGTCGATCAGGCGTACGCCGTGGCCCAGTCGGTTCGCGCCGCAGACCTGCACGGCCTCCCAGATCGACGGGAGCCCGAACGCCTCGCCGGCGTGGATGGTGACATAGCCGTTGCTGCGCTTGATCAGGTCGAACGCGTCGAGGTGGCGGCTGGGCGGGAAGCCCGCCTCCGCCCCCGCGATGTCGAACCCGGCCACACCACGCTCGCGGTGGCGCACGGCCAGCTCGGCGATCTCGCGCGAGGACGCCGCGTGGCGCATGCCGGTGAGGAGCTGGCGCGCGACCATCGTCGTCCCGGCCGCGCGGGCCGCCGCCATGCCCTCGTCGAGCCCGGCCTGCACGGCCTCGACGGCCGCGTCGAGTGTGAGCCCCTCACTCAGGTGCTGCTCGGGGGCCCAGCGCGTCTCGGCATAGACGACGCCGTCGGCCACCATGTCCTCCACGAACTCGCGCGCGACGCGGGCCAGGTCGTCGACGGTCTGCATCACGGCGACGGTGTGCTCGAACGTGGAGAGATAGAGCTCGAGCGATCCGGAGTCGGCGGCGTCGAAGAACCAGTCGGCCAGCCCCTCGGCGGTGTCGGCCGGCAGCGGGTGGCCGATCCGGTTCGAGATCTCGAGCACCGTGGCCGCGCGTACGCCGCCGTCCAAATGGTCGTGGAGGGCCACCTTGGGGGCGCGGCGGAGGGTGGCGAGGTCGAGCGGGGTGGACGTCATTGAGCCATTGTGGCGTGTTCACCCCGTCCTGACCGGGTGGGTGGCGACCCGGTGCCGCGTACTCCCGGCATCAGGTCGCCACCCGACCGGTCAGCCCTGCTCCATCGGCTGGATCAGCGCGAAGGTCTCCCCCTCCGGCCCCGCCAGGAACGCGCAGCGCCCGAACGGCGAGTCGAACGGCCCCTCGAGGCGCCGCCCGCCGCGCTGCTCGACCTCGCGTACGGCGGCGTCGGTGTCGGGGACGAGGTAGTAGACGCGCCAGAGGCCGTCCTGCGTCCCGCCGGTGCAGACGCCGAAGCGCTGCTCGCCGCCCACCGTGACGACCTGATAGGGGGAACCGTCGCCCATGCCGCCCGCCTCGCCACCGAACAGCGCCGCCAGGAACGCCGCGTCGCCGGGGATGTCGGAGGTCACGAGCTCGCCCCACGCGAGGTGGCCGGGCGTGAAGCCGGGGGCGCCGCCGCCGGTCGAGTCGGTCACCTCGGGACGGAACAGCCGCAGGCGCGCCCCGCTGGGCGTCGACCCGGTCACGAAGTCGCCGATGGGCGGCATCTCGACCACCGACTCCACCGACCCCCCGAGCTCGCGGACCTTGTCGGCGTACGCGTGGACGTCGTCGACCTGGAGGTAGGCGTCCCACCCGATCTCCTTGACCGGCGCGGTCTCGAGGGGCTGCAGGCCCGCGACGTTGTCGCCGTCGGTCTGGCCGCTGGCATAGCCGCCGAAGGCCGGGTCGGCGGGCGGGAAGGTCCAGCCCGCGACGGCGGAATAGAACTCCTGCGCGCGGGGGACGTCGGACACGGTGGCGTCGGCCCAGAAGAGGGTGCCGGTCGTGGACCGGCTGGAGGGAGAGGACGGGGTGGACTGCTGCGATGAGGTCATGGCCCCATCATTGCGGCTGGGTGGAGGGTCCGGCTTCTCCGATCTTGCCCCTCCTCGACTCGCTTCGCTCGCTCGGAGAACGTCAGGACTCGCTTCGCTCGTTCGGAGAACGTCAGGACTCGCTTCGCTCGCTCGGAGAACGTAGGGCCGTGCCGACCCGCTCCAGGTCCTCGGTGCCGAACGCCTGCGGCAGCACCTGGTCCATGCGCCACACGCCCTTCGGGGTGTCGATCAGCAGGTCGGGGCCGCCGTTCTCCCACAGCAGCTGGCGGCACCGCCCGCACGGCATCAGCGGCCCGCCCGTCGCGTCGACGCACGCGAACGCGACCAGCCGGCCGCCCCCGCCCGCGTGGAGCGCCGAGATCACGCCGCACTCGGCGCACAGCACCACCCCGTACGCCGCGTTCTCCACGTTGCAGCCCACGACCACCCGCCCGTCGTCGACGAGCGCCGCGGCCCCGACCGGGAACCGCGAGTGGGGCACGTACGCGTGCTTCGACACGTCGCGCGCCGCCGTACGCAGGGCGTCCCAGTCGATATCCTTGCTGAGGGCGGTCATGGCTTCGTGAACGGCACGCCGTCGGCCGCAGGCGCCCGCACCCTGCCGACGAGGCCGGCCACCGCGATGATCGTCGCCACATAGGGCAGCAGCAGCAGGAACTGGCTCGGCACCGGCGTCGACAGCGTCTGCAGCTGTGACGCCATCTGGGTCACGAAGCCGAAGAACAGCGCCATCACGGTCGCCCAGACCGGGTGCCAGCGGCCCATGATCAGCGCCGCGAGGGCGATGAAGCCGTTGCCGACCGTGAGCTCCTTCGAGAACGAGCCCGTCGAGCCGATGGTGAAGAACGCGCCGCCGAGCCCGGCGAACACGCCGCCGGCGAGCACGGCCGACCAGCGGATCGCGCGCACCGAGATGCCGACGGTGTCGGCCGCCTCGGGGTGCTCGCCGACCGCGCGTACGCGCAGCCCCCACTTGGTGCGGTAGAGCAGGAACCAGACCACGACCACCGAGACCACCGCGAGGTACGCCAGCACGGTCTGCTTGAACAGGATCGGGCCGAGGAACGGGATCTTCGCCAGCCCCGGGATCTCGATGGCCTGCATGATCGGCGACGAGTTGAACTCCGACGCGTTGGGCTGCACGAGCTGGTCGAACAGGAAGCCCGTCAGGCCCGCCGCGAGCAGGTTGATCACGACGCCGAGGACGACCTGGTCGACCAGGTATTTGATCGAGAACACCGCCAGCAGCGCCGCCATCACGATGCCGGCGAGCACGGCGGCGACGAGCGCGATCGTGATCGACTTCGTCACCGAACCGACCAGCGCGGCGGCGAACGCCGCGGTGAGGAACTGGCCCTCGATCGCGACGTTGACCACGCCGGAGCGCTCGCAGAGCACGCCGCACAGCGCGCCGAGGATCAGTGGCGTCGCCACCGACAGCGTGCCGGCGAACTGGTTCGACACGGGGAACGGCAGGTCGCGGCCCGCGGCGGCCCAGGCGAGGAAGCCCAGGACCACGGCCACACCGGCGACCGTGCCGGCGAGGGCCGGCGTACGCCCGCGCAGGCGCCCCGACAGCAGCGCCGCGCCGGCGGCGAGGCACAGCAGCGCGCACACCAGCACCGTCGGCAGGCCCGGCAGGCCGATCGTCGGGAGCTTCACCTCGTCGAAGGCGTCCGACAGGGCGAACCGGGCGGTGCCGCGGGTCGAGAGGGTCAGGAAGGCGAGCAGCGCGCCGATGACGAGGATCAGGATCGACGTCGAGATGCGCTGCGTCCGCGCCTCGCGGGACTCGCGCGGCTTCGCCGGCGACGATCCGCGCGACGCGGTCACCGCGGTGGTCTCGGGCTTCGGTTCGGTGGCCACGGTCTGCTTCGATTCGCTCACGACAGGGCTCCTGCCTTGGCCGCACCGGCGACCGGTCGCTGCCTGCGGCCCTTGAGCCACGGGACGAGGGTACGCACCAGGCCGGGCGCCGCCACGAAGAGCACGATCAGGGCCTGGAGCACGGTGGTGAGGGTCAGCGGGGTGTCGGCCATCGACTGCATCGCGAGGCCGCCGGCGTGGAGGGCGCCGAACAGGAGCCCCGCCAGGACGGTGCCGAGCGGGCGCGAGCGGCCGAGCAGCGCGACGGTGATGGCGTCGAAGCCGACCGAGCCGACGAGGCCGGCCGACAGCGGCACCGGGGTGCCGAGGATCGACGGGCCCAGCGCGTACTGCACGCCCGCGAGGCCCGCGAGCGCGCCCGCCAGCGTCATGGTGATGATCGTGGTGCGGGCCACCGACATGCCGGCGGTGGCGGCGGCGTGGGGGTTGGCGCCGACGGCCTTGATCGCGAAGCCCGTCGTCGAGCGGTCGAGCAGCCACCAGACGAACGCCGCCGCCAGCAGGGCGAGGACGAAGCCGAGGTGGAGGCGCGTGCCCTCCAGTCGCGGCATGGTCGCGTTCCAGTCGACGATCGGCGAGATCGGGTCGGCGCGGCCGGGGCGCTGGAAGACCGTGGTCGTCAGCAGCCACGCGAGCAGGCCGGACGCGATGTAGTTCATCATGATCGTCACGATGACCTCGTGGGCGCCGGCCTTCGCCTTCAGCCAGCCGACGATGCCGCCCCAGACCGCGCCGCCGAGCACGCCGAAGGTGACGGCGACGAGCAGGTGGAGGACCGGCGGGAGGTGCCAGGCGAACCCGGCGTACGCGCCCAGGATGGCGCCCCACACGGCCTGGCCCTGGCCGCCGATGTTGAACAGGCCGGCGCGGAACGCCAGGCCGACGCCGAGGCCCGCGCAGATCAGCGGCGCGGCCTGGGCGGTGGTCTCTGTGAGAGGGCCGATGCCGCCGAGCGCGCCCATGAACAGGGCGCCGTACGCGGTGGACACCTTCTCCCACGACGCGCCGAGGGCGTCACCGGGCGCATAGACGAGGTAGGCCCACTTGCCGATCACCTCGGCATCGGAGACGACCATCAGGATCGCGCCGACGACGAACGCCAGCACGAAGGCGACGGCGGTGGTGACGATCTCACCCCAGGGCAGGGACTTCTTCACCGGAGGGTCTCCTTGTCGGCGGGCCTGTCGTGTGCGGGCACGTGAGGGGTTGCGGGCGCCTGGTGCAGCGCCTCCTCCATCGGTACGCCGGCCATCATCAGGCCGAGCGCCTCGCGGGAGGTGTCGGGGCCGACGACGCCGACGACGCGGCCGCGATACATGACGGCGATGCGGTCGGCGAGGGCGGCGACCTCGTCGAGCTCGGTCGAGACGATGACGACGGCGGTGCCGTTGTCGCGCTCCTGGACGATGCGCTTGTGGAGGAACTCGATGGCGCCGACGTCGACGCCACGGGTGGGCTGGCTCGCCACGAGGAGGGCCAGGGGCCGCGACAGCTCGCGGGCCAGCACGACCTTCTGCTGGTTGCCGCCCGACAGCGAACCCACGGGGGTGTCGGGGGACTGCGTACGGATGTCGAACTCCTCGATGCGCTGCTTGGCGTTGGCGCGCATCTTCGTGAGGTCGAGCGAGAGCCCGCGCGCGTACGGCTTGTCGGAGAACCGGTTGAGGACCAGGTTCTCGGCCACCGAGAACGAGCCGACGAAGCCGTCGCGCTTGCGGTCCTCAGGGACGAAGCCGACGCCGGCGTCGAGCGTGGCCTTGGGGCCGAGCTTCGCGACCTCGCGACCGTCGAGCGCGATGGAGCCGGAGGCGACCGGCGTGGTGCCGAGTAGGGCATCGGCGAGCTCGGTCTGGCCGTTGCCCTGGACGCCGGCGATGCAGAGGACCTCGCCGCCGCGGACGTCGAGGGTGACGTCGTCGACCATGACCGAGCCGGCGGGGTTGAGCACGGTGAGGTTCTTCACGGCGAGGCGGACATCGCCGGTCTTGGGGGCGTCCTTCTGGACCGTGAGCGACACCGCGCGGCCGACCATGAGCTCGGCGAGCTTCGCCTCGGAATCGGTGGGCGACGCGGTGCCGACGATCTTGCCGCGGCGGATCACGGTGATGCGGTCGGCGATGGCGCGGACCTCGCGCAGCTTGTGGGTGATGAAGACGATGGCGCGGCCCTCGTCGCGCAGGGACTGCATGACGGCCATCAGCTCGTCGATCTCCTGCGGGGTGAGGACGGCCGTCGGCTCGTCGAAGATCAGGTATTTCGCGTCGTTCGCCAGCGCCTTGATGATCTCGACGCGCTGCTGGACGCCGACCGGCAGGTCCTCGACGACGGCGTCGGGGTCGAGGTCGAAGCGATAGCGCTCCCCCAGCTCGCGGACGAGCTGGCGGGCGTGGTTCATGTCGAGCGTGCCGGCCGGGCCGTGCTTGCGGCCGAGCGCGATGTTCTCGGCGACGGTGAAGGGCTCGACGAGCATGAAGTGCTGGTGGACCATGCCGATGCCGGACGCCATGGCCTGCTTGGGGTTGGAGAACGTCCGCGCCTCGCCGTCGATCTCGATGGTCCCCTCCTCGGGCTGCAGGAGCCCGTAGAGGACGTTCATCAGGGTCGACTTGCCGGCGCCGTTCTCCCCGAGCAGGCAGTGGATCTCGCCGGGGGTGATCTCGAGGTCGATGGCGTCGTTGGCGACGAAGTCGCCGAAGCGCTTCGTGATGCCGGACAGTTTCATGGACCCGGATTGCTTGCTGGACACAGGGGCGATCCTTGCACATCGTTGTGGGGGCAGAAAAAGCGAAGGAGGCCCCCCGCTCGCGGCGCGCTCGGTCACGTTCTCCGAGCGAGCGGCCCGCCCGGTCACGTTCTCCGAGCGAGCGGCCCGGTCGGTCACGTTCTCCGAGCGAGCGCCAGCGAGTCGAGGAGCCCCTTCAGGTCCATCAGATCACTTGGGCTGGTTGACCGACTCGATCTTGATGGTGCCGGACTGGATGTCCTTGGTGATCTGCTCGAGCTCGGACTTCGTCGCGGCGTCGACCTTCGAGTCGAAGTTGTGGAACGGCGAGATCGAGGTGCCCTTGTTGGCGAGGGTGCCGACGTACGGCGTGTTCGCGAACGAGCCCTCCTTGCCGGCCTTGATGGCCTCGAACACCGCGGTGTCCATGGCCTTGGCGACCGAGGTGACGATCGAGCTGCAGTAGTTCGCCGCGGAGACGCAGCCGTCGGTGTCGACCCAGATGGCCGAGACCTTGCCGCCGGAGGCCTGCGCGGCCTGGAGGCCGCCCTCGCCCGAGGGGCCGGCGACCGGGAAGATCACGTCGGCGCCCTGCGACATCAGGTTGGTCGCGGTCTGCTTGCCGCCCTGGACGTTGTCGAACGGCTTGTCGCCGGGGACGAACTGGCCGTCCTGCTTCGCGGCGTCCCAGCCGAGGACGGCGACCTGCTTGCCCTTCTTCTCGTTGTAGTACTTCACGCCCTGCGCATAGCCGTCCATGAAGATCGTCACGGTGGGGATCTTCATGCCGCCGAAGGTGCCGACCTTGCCGGTCTTCGACTGCGAGGCGGCGACATAGCCGGCCAGGAACGACGACTCGGCGGTGTTGAACGTCAGCGGCTTGAGGTTCTTGAGCTCCGACGCGCCCTTGGGGTTGTCGTCGACGATCGCGAACTGGACGTTCGGGTTGGCCTTCGCCGCCGCCATCACGGCGTCCGACAGGAGGAAGCCGACGGTGACGACGATGTTGCACTTGGCGTCGACCATCGACTGGATGTTCTTGGCGAAGTCGGCCGTGGAGGCCGACTCGACCTGGCCGGTCTCGACGCCCAGCTTCGCCTTGGCGTCCGTGAGGCCCTTGTGGGAGGTCTGGTTGAACGACTTGTCGTCGAAGCCGCCCGCGTCGGAGACCATGCAGGCCTTGTAGCCGGCGCCACCGGTGCCGGCCGAGGAGCCCGAGCCGGCCGAGGCGCTGGAGCCCGGGTTGGCGGTCTCGCTCGGCGGCTTGGCACAGCCGGAGATGGTCATGGCGGCGGCGCTCAGCAGCGCCGGGGCGATGAGAAGGGACTTACGAAAACTCACGGGAGGCCTCCTGGGCACTTCGATGGGACCGGTGCGGAACCGACTGAAGCGTAACCTTTCGGTCATCTCCTCGTCGCCTTCGCGAGCGGACCTCCGGACAGGTGCAATCAACCTGTGACCAGAGCCGCGGCGAGGGCAGCGCGGGCCTCGACGAGCGAGGGTCCATACCAGGTCAGCAGGCGGCCGTTGACGTGGCGTACGCGGGCCCCCGGGAACGCCTCGGGTCCATCGGTGGGTGTGAAGCGGTAGGGCTCGTCGGGCAGCACGACGAGGTCGGGGCCCAGCGCGACGAGTTCGGCGGGCGTCGCCTGCGGATAGCGCGCACTCCCCCGCGGCGTCGTGGCGGGCGCGAGGACGCGTACGCCGAGCCGCGCCAGCAGGTCGCCAGTGAACGTGGCGGGCCCCACGACCATCCAGGGGTCGCGCCAGATGGGGACGACGGCGGTGAGGTCGGCGGTGGGTCCTGGGGCCCAGGCCGCCTCGGCCTCGGCGAGCCACGCGGGCTCGGGGCGGTCGAGGGCGGCGAACAGGCGGCGGAGCTCGGCGTACGCCTGGTCGAGCGTGTCGATGTCGGTGACGAGGACGGTGATGCCGAGGGCCTCGAGCCGTTCGACATCGACCCTGCGGTTCTCCTCGCGGTTGGCGACGACGAGGTCGGGCTCGAGGGCTGCGATGGCGGCGAGGTCGGGATTCTTGGTGCCGCGGACCCGGCGTACGTCGAGGTCGGCGGGGTGGGTGCACCAATCGGTGGCGCCGACGAGCAGGTCAGGCGCGGTGGCGGCGATGGACTCGGTCAGCGAGGGAACGAGGGAGACGACGCGCATGTCAGGGATCTACGTTGGCTGAGCGAGCGCTTCCGCTCCACGTTGGCTGAGCGAGCGCTTCCGCTCCACGTTGGCTGAGCGAGCGCTTCCGCTCCACGTTGGCTGAGCGAGCGCAGCGAGTCGAAGCCCCCCCAAAGCACCACCGGGCCGGCCATCGCTGGCCGACCCGGTGGTCATTGCTTCGGTGGAGCGTCAGCTCACTTGCCGGCGACGGCCGACTTGAACTGCGTGGCCGGCTTGAAGCCGGGAACCGACGTCGCGGCGATCTTGATCTCTTCGCCGGTCTGGGGGTTGCGGCCCGTGCGGGCCGAACGCTCGCGCTTCTCGAAGGTGCCGAGGCCGGGGATGGCCACGCGGTCGCCCTTCTTGACGGACTTGGTGATGGCCTCGATGAGAGCGCCGAGGGCCTTGTCGGCGTCCGCCTGGCTGATGCCGGCGTCGTTGGCCATGGCCTCCAGCAGTTCCTTCTTGGTCATTGTCAATCCTTTGCACTAGGCGTCTGGTCCTCCCCACGATAGCCATAGACCCGCGCCGGCATTGGGTTTGGGGGTCGACACGCCGGGTTTTTGGGCGTTTCCGAGGGGCGATCGTGTCGAATCGCACGCTCGATGCGCCCTGAATGCCTCCCTTAGCCTCCGGACCGGATCGAGAGTTCGATCCGACACGCCACCTGTGCGCACCCGTGCATCGCTGCACAGCGCAGGTGCGCGTCCCGCTCTTGATCTGCACCGATCCGCAGACCAGAGTGCAGCCATGGCTGATCAGGTGAAGGGCACGGCGGTCGTCAACGACGGCGCCGACATGCCCACGTGGCAGATGTTCGTCGGCGGCGAGTGGGGCCCGGCGGCCTCCGGGGCGTACGACACGATCGAGACGCCCGCGGTGCGCGGCAAGGCGATTGCGCGCGTCGCCCGGGCGGGAACCGAGGACGTGGACCGTGCCGTCCGCTCGGCCCGCGACGCGTTCGGGGCCTGGAAGGGCGAGCATTTCAAGACCCGCCAGAAGGCGCTCGTCCGCATCGCCGACGCCATCGAGGCCCGCACCGAGGAACTCGCGACCCTGACCGCCCGCGACACCGGCAATGCCCTGCGTACGCAGGCGCGGCCCGAGGTCGGCGTCCTGGTCGACATGTTCCGCTATTTCGGCGGCGTGGCCGGCGAGGTCAAGGGGACGACGCTGCCGGCCGGGGACGGGCAGCTGCAATACACGCGGCGGGAGCCGCTGGGCGTCGTGGGCGCGATCCTGCCGTGGAACTCGCCGTTGATGATCGCGGCGTTCAAGATTCCGGCGGCGCTGGCCGCGGGCAACACCATGGTCGTGAAGGCCGCGGAGGATGCGCCGCTGACGGTGCTGCTGCTGGCCGAGATCTGCGCGGAATTCCTGCCCCCGGGCGTGTTGAACGTGTTCTCGGGCACGGGCGAGGAGGCCGGCGCCGCGCTCGTCGCCCACCCCGGCGTCGACAAGGTGTCGTTCACGGGCTCGACCGAGGTCGGCAAGATGGTCGCCGTACGCTCGGCCGAGCGCATGGCCCACGTGTCACTCGAGCTGGGTGGCAAGAACCCGAACATCGTGTTCGGCGACGTGACGGTTGACGATGCGCTGATCACCGGTTTGCTGACGTCGTCGCGCTTCCACCGCCAGGGCCAGAGCTGCACGGCGGGCTCGCGGCTGTTCCTCCACGAGGACGTCCACGACGAGGTGTTGGAGAAGTTGGTCGCGGCCATGGACCAGCTGGTCGTCGGCGACCCGTCGGACGAGAAGACCGACATCGGCGCGGTCATCAACCAGGCCCAGTGGGACCGCATCGACGGCTATCTGCGCGACGGCCGCGAGCACCCCGACATGACCGCGGTGCTGGGCGGCTCGGCGCCGTCGGAGGGCCCGCTGACCGAGGGGTTCTATCACCTCCCGACGGTCTTCTCGGGCGGCCGCAACGACTTCCGCCTCAACCGCGAGGAGATCTTCGGCCCGGTGCTCGTGGCGATCCCGTGGCGCGAGGTCGACGACGTCGTACGCATGGCCAACGACACCAACTATGGGCTGGCGGCGTACGTGTGGGGCCGCGACGTGGCGCAGGTCCTGTCGACCGCACACCGGCTGGAGGCGGGCTGGGTGCAGGTCAACCAGGGCGGCGGGCAGATGGCGGGCCAGTCGTACGGCGGATATAAGGAGTCGGGTGTGGGGCGCGAAGTGTCGCTCGAGGGCATGCTGGCGGGGTTCACGCAGACCAAGCAGATCAACGTGAACCTGGCGGGGTGAGGCGTACGCGCGTGGGTGTCCCTCAGGGAAGGGGGACCTGCGCGCTCGTCACGTAGGCCATCGCGTTCATGAACTCGGTGTCGCCCATCCGTCGTTGCATCTCGGCCTCGTCGGGTTGCTCGATCTGCTGGTTCGCGGAGGAAGGCCGCGTGGCTGGCCAGTCCGGCTTGTCGAACAACATCACGGCGGAGTCGCCGATCCGCACCTCGGCATGGGCGATGTATCCGTCGTCGCCGACCATGCGGTCGATCTCCTCGGCGTCTAACACGCGGACGAGCCAGTCGATCACCCCGGCGAGTCGGAGCCGATGATCCAGGGGGTGACGTCATGGCGGTCGGCGGGTCGAGTGGATGCGGACAGATGATGTCCGTAATCTGAGGGGCTCTGTCCTGCCAACCCATTCCCAGCCCCCAGTCCGACGCGCTCACGCGGTTGTACGCGTAGCGTCGCCCCCGGCCGATGGACGGGGGTGATCACGGCATGCTCGATGACCACTTCGACGGTGTCGAAGAGAGCGACGGCAGGTCCTTCTATGGGTCGTGCGCGGGCGCCATCATCAACGCCATCGTGGCCGGGTGGCTCGCTGTGCCCATCTTGAGTGGCTCCTACGCAGCGCGTGGGAGCGCTGCCCGACGTGCGGCAGCAGTCCTGCGTACGCGCTGATCTTCCCGATGGTCTGGCTGCCGATCTTCGGGGCGCTGCAGGGGCTCGCGTACGTGGTTGGAAGGCGCCTGCGGCGCTAAGGTGTGGACGATTCATCCCGATGCCCTGGGTCGAAAGAATTTCCGGCTATCCCGCCGCGGATCGCGTGGAATCGTCCCCAGCGTCAGGCCCCGGTCATCGCTTCAGCCACCGCACCAGGGCGGTCTGGAGGTCGTGGGCCGTCGGAGTGGCCAGCTCGCGCAACCGCTCCTGACGCTCGCCTGGGCCGTCATCCTGATGCACGAAGACCTGCCGGCCGCCGCCCCTGCAACGGCAGTGATCGTCCTCGTGCCTCGTGGTGACACAGCGAGCACGGACGTGATCTTTGCGCACGGAGGATCCTGCTCTTCCGGGCCAAGAAAAAAGGACCGGTCCCCATAGGGACCGGCCTCAAAATTTTGTGGAGCTAAGGGGATTCGAACCCCTGACCTTCTCATTGCGAACGAGACGCGCTACCAACTGCGCCATAGCCCCTTGTTGCGAGAGTTCACGATACACCAACCCCGCACGCGGCGGAAATCACCGCGTTGACTCACCCTAAATGCCCGCGTATGTGGATTCGTTGACTCATCTCAAGATGCCCGCGTGGGGAACGCTACGGGAATGGAGCTGTTGATGGGTGAGCGCCGGGCAGTCACCAAGGCGATGCGGACCAAGTACGCAAAGGGCACCAAGACCGAGAAGACCGAGGTCCTCAACGCGTTGTGCACGGCAACGGGCTGGCATCGTGACCATGCCCGCAAAGCCTTACGGGCAGCGATCCTGTTGGGCGATACCCCGCCCCCGGCACGGAAGCCACGCGACCCGGCGCGCCGGTACGACGACGCCGCCATCGACCTGCTCACCCGCTGCTGGGCGATGCTGGACGGACCATCAGGAAAACGCCTGAAACCCGCCCTCGACACGGTCTTGGACAACCTCGCCCGCCACGGCCACCTCCATGACACCCAAACCGCCACGATCCTCGCAGTCCGCAGCATGTCGGCGGCCACGATCGACCGCCGCCTGGCCGGGGCCCGCCTCGGGCTGGTCGCCCGACACGGCGTCTCCCACACCCGCCCCGGAAGCCTGTTGAAGACGTCGATCCCTCTGAAGACGTGGGCCGAGTGGAACGACACCACCCCCGGAATCCTCCAGATCGACCTCGTCGGACACGAAGGCGGTGACAACAACGGCCACTTCTTCTACACCCTCGACGCCACCGACATCCCGACCGGCTGGACCGAGGCCATCACCGTGCGGTCCAAAGGCGAACGGATCGTCGCGACCGCGCTGGAACAACTCCAACTACGCTTCCCGTTCCACATCGCTGGCATCCACACCGACAACGGCTCGGAGTTCATCAATCACCACCTCCTGCGCTGGTGCACCAATCGGGAGATCACCTTCAGCCGCGGCCGTGCCTCCCACTCCAACGACCAGGCCCACATCGAGCAGAAGAACTGGTCCGTGGTCCGCCGCAACGTCGGCTACCACCGCTACGACAACCCCCGCGAGCTCGACCTCCTCAACCAGCTCTGGCCACTGGTCTCCACCCAGGTCAACCTTTTCCTGCCCCAGCAGAAACTCCTCACCAAGACCCGCCACGGCGCCCGCGTGACCAAGACCCACGACACCGCCACCACCCCCTACCAGCGGCTGGCCCGAGACCACGACGACGTCCTCGATCCCCACGACCTCCACGACCTCACCACCCGTCACCACGACACCGACCTCATCGCGCTGAAACACACCATCAGTGACCTTCAAGGCAACCTGCTCGAACTCGCCCGCCGACGCGGCACCATCGAGCGCCGCGCCAAGACCAACCACGTCTACCTCAACCGCCAGAAAAATCAGCTCCCCCACCCGGGCATCTTCACCTGAGTCAACGACTCCGACGAAGCGGGCATCTTGACATGAGTCAACAGGATCACTCAACGGCGGCGCTGCAGGGGACGCCATGCGTACGCCCGGCCGTCATTCTGGGCCGCCATCCGCAGGGCGGCCCGGGGCGTCGATGACGGCCTGCATGCGGGCCGCCAGACGCACGAGAGGCCGCCATGCCATGGCGGCCTCGAATGACGGCCCGTGACGCCACGGGTCCCCAGCTCACTCCCCCGACGCCTTCTTCCGCGGCTGCTCGACCTCCACGTCCTCGACCTCCGTCGCCGACTTCGGGTCCGCCGTCACCGGCGCCGGCGCCGACGGCGCGGAGAGATCGATCGTCCGGACCGTACGAGGGGGCGTCGGCGTCTGCACGTAGGTTGGCGTCGTGACGGGGACCGCGTCCCACAGTGCGCTGCCCGACGGCTTCGGGGCGCCCAGGGCGACCTCCACGACCGTGCTGCCTGCCGCGCCGCCGTCGACCTTCTCCAGGTCATCGGCCGACAGCACGACGGTGTCCTCCTCGTTCCCGCGGCGCAGGCTGTCGAGGATCTCGCGGCGCTCGCGGTCCATCGACGCCACGCTGATGCGCGCGGCCCCCACGAACACGACGAGCAGCCCGACCGGGATCGCCGGCGTCCACACCGGCACGAGACCGGCGATCGTCACCCCGACCACCACGACGAGCGCGACCATGATCGAGATCAACAGCACCCGACGGCGACCGGCCGCGCGCTGGTCGCGGCGCTTCAACTCACCCAGGGCGGCCCGGCGCGTGAACGGCGTCGAGACCTCGACGTCGGGGCCCTCCTCGGGCTGCGACACGATCGAGCCGTCGCGGACGATGCGTACGGAATCGGAGAAGCGTTCCGCGGGGTCGCTCGGGACGGCGGCGTCGCGCTGGCTGCGCCGAATCCACGCCGGCACGAGATACGCCAGCCAAGCCGCCACGATGGCTCCGAAGATCAGTCCCGTTGTCCCCACGCCGCAACGGTAGGGGGCCGCGTACGCCGCCCGTCCGACATTTGCGGAGTGTCGTGAGATTCCTTCCCAGCAACGGCAATTCGACGACCGCTCCCCAGCCGGAATCAGACGTCAGCCCCGTGGCGTACGCGTGGCCAAATAGCGCGCCAGCAGCCCCTCCGGCACCTCGCCCGCGTTCAGCGCGAACACCAGGTGGTCGCGCCAGTCGTGGTTGATGTGCAGGTAGGCCGGGCGTACGCCCTCGAACCGGAACCCCAGCTTTTCCACCACCCGCAGGGATTTTCCGTTCTCGGGGCGGATGGCGACCTCCATGCGGTGCAGGCCGAGCACGTCGAAGCAGTGGTCGGTCGCCATGGCCACGGCGGTCGGCACGATGCCACGGCCGGCCAGCCGTTCGTCCACCCAATAGCCGATCTGGGCGAACTGGGCCGACCCGCGCACGATGCCGCTCACGGTGACCTGGCCCGCCAGCCGCGGTTTGGCGCGCGGGTCCGCGCCCTCCGAGGAGTCCCAGCACACCAACCAGGGCAGGGATCGCCCCTCCTTGGCCTGCCCGTTCAACAACCGCACGAGGGCGCGGAACGACGCCGGACCCGGCTCACCCCCGGGCGGCACGGTCGCCTCCCACGGGTGCAGCCAGTCGCGGTTGTCCCGGCGTACGCGCTCCCACTCCCGCGCGTCGGACGCCTTCAGCGGCCGCAGCACCACGCCGCCGTGGCGCAGCACGACCGGCCAGTGGTCCATCAGTGGTCCCCGCCGCGCAGCTGGCTGATCGCGTGCGGCAGCACGGATCCCAGCACCTCCATCGCGTCGCGCACGCCGCCGGTCGAGCCGGGCAGGTTGATGACGAGCGTACGCCCGGCCACGCCCGCAACGCCGCGCGTGAGCAGCGCCGTCGGGAGTCCCTTGGCGACGCCGAAGCGGGCGACCTCGGCGACCAGGTGGGGCAGTTCGAGGTCGAGCAGCGGGCGGGTGGCCTCGGGGGTGCGGTCGTTCGGGTTGATGCCGGTGCCGCCGGTGGTGAGGACGAGGTCGACCTCGGCGATCGCCGCCCTCAGGGCCGGCTGGAGCTCGGGGCCGTCGGGGACGACGACGATGGGGTCGACCGCGAAACCCAAGCCTGTCAGCGATTCCGCGAGGATGGGGCCGGAGCGATCGGGGTAGATGCCGGACGCGGCGCGGGTGGAGACGGTGATGATGCGGGCGCGGCTCCTCGTCTCGCTGGCGCTCGCTCGGAGAACGTCTGCCTGGGGCTCCATGGACTCGCTGGCGCTCGCTCGCAGAACGTCTGCCTGGGGCTCAGTCGCGTCGCCAGTCACCGCTGCGTCCTCCGGACTTCGCGACCACGCGTACGTCGCCGATCACCGCGAGCCTGTCGATCGCCTTCACCATGTCGACCACAGTCAGCGCGGCGACCGAGACCGCCGTCAGCGCCTCCATCTCGACCCCGGTGCGCTCCATGGTCTTCACGGTCGCGGTGAGGTCGACGCCGTGGTCGACGACCTCGGCGGTCACCTCCACCGCGGTGGTCATGATCGGGTGGCACAGCGGGATCAGCTCGGGGCACCGCTTCGCCCCCTGGATGCCGGCGATCCGTGCCACGGCAAGGGCATCGCCCTTCGGCACGTCGCCGGACCGAAGCACGCGTACGCAGTCCGGCGACAGGCGTACGCTCGCCGCCGCCGTCGCGGTGCGCGCGGTGACCTGCTTGTCGGAGACGTCGACCATGCGCGCCTGGCCCGACGCGTCGAGGTGGGTCAGGCCGGACGCCGAGATCGGATCACTCATCGAGCATCCACACCATGACGGCCTCGCCGGCCGACACGACCTCGGTGTCCTCGTCGATGACGACGAGGGCGTTGCTGCGCTGGAGACTGCCGAGCAGGTGGGACGACGCTCCGCCGACGGGCGTGGCCATGCGGCGGCCGCTCGGGTCGGTGACGACCTCGGCGCGGACGAACTGGGCGCGGCCCTTCGGCGAGCGGAGGATCGTCGACGTGATGGCGCGTACGGGCTCGCGGTCGTGGGGCAGGACGCCCATCAGCTTGCGGATGACGGGGCGGACGAACGCCTCGAACGAGACGAACGCGCTCACCGGGTTGCCGGGCACCATGATCATCGGGATGCGGTCCTCGCCGATCAGGCCGAATCCCTGCGGCTTGCCGGGCTGCATCGCGACCTGGGTGAAGTCGGTGAGGCCCAGGGTCGGCATGACCGACTTCACCACATCCCAATCGCCCTGGCTGACTCCGCCCGACGAGATGATGAGGTCGGCGCGGACGAGCTGGTCGGAGATCGTCTGGGCGATCTCGTCGGGGTCGTCCGACACCAGGCCGACGCGGAACACCTGGGCGCCGGCGGCCTTCGCCGCGGCCGCGAGCATGTAGGAGTTCGAGTCATAGATCTCGCCGCGGTCGCCGAGAGGCAGGCCCGGATCGACGAGCTCGGTGCCGGTCGACACGACCACGACGCGGGGGCGCGGGCGGACGAGCACCTTGTCGATGCCGATGCCGGCGAGCAGGCCGACCGTACGAGCGTCCAGCCGGTGGCCGACCTTGAGCAGTTGGTCGCCGTCGGCGATGTCGGAGCCGCGCAGCCGGATGTTCTTGCCCTGCTCGACCGAGCCGAAGACCTGGACGTCGTCGGCGCCGCGGTCGGTCAACTCGTACTGCACCACCGCGTCCGCGCCCTCCGGCACCGGGGCGCCGGTCATGATCTTCATCGCCGTGCCGGGCGGCAGCGGCGCGTCGGCCACGGTGCCCGCGGCGATCTCGCCGACGACGGCCAGCGTGATCGGGTGCTTCTCGCTCGCGCCTGCGGTGTCGGCCGCGCGCACCGCGTACCCGTCCATCGCCGAGTTGTCGAAGCCCGGCAGGTCGAGGTCGGACGCGATGTCCTCACAGATCGACAGTCCGAGAGCGTCGAGGATCTGCATGCCGAACGGCGGGAGCGGCTCGATCTGGTCGAGCAGATATTCCCGATGGGCCTCCCACGGGCGCAGCCCATTCTCGTCCGACGCGGGAGGGGCGGGAAGCGTGGGCTTCGGCTCCTCCTCGACGGGCGCGGTGGTCTTCTTCTTCCGGCCGAACAATGCCATGGGCCCTACGATAGGTGGATGCAGCCGCCCCGCCCCGCAGGACGCACCGGCCCCGGCCCAGACGCGGTCCCCTCCGACGATCTCCGAGCGAGCGCCAGCGAGGAGAGGAGCGCCGACGACACCGCCCTCGCCGAGGCGAAATCCATGCTCCGCAAGGCCATCCGCCAGCGCCGCGCCGCGCGCTCGGACACCGATCGCCGCGCGGCCGACCACGCGCGCGCCGAGCGCGTGCTCGAGTTCCTCGGCGACGTCGACGGGCTGCGCATCGCGTGCTATCTGTCGGTCGGCGACGAGCCCTCGACCCTCGAGATCATCGGCGCCCTGCAGGCGCGCGGCGCCCGCATTCTCCTTCCGGCGTTGGGAAAGCGCGACGACGGTACGCCGCGGCGCGACCCAGACTGGGCGTGGTACGCGGGCCCCGACGCCCTGCGTACCGGCCTTTGGGGCATCCCCGAACCGACCACGCCGCCGCTGGGCGCAGAAGGCCTCGCGAAGGCGGAGGTCATCCTGTGCTCGGGCCTCGCGGGCAGCCCGACGGGCGACCGTCTGGGCGTGGGCGGCGGCTGGTATGACCGGGCCCGCGCGTACGCCGACCCCGGCACCCCGGTCGTGCTGCTGGTCAACGACGACGAGGTGCTGCCGGCGCTCCCGATGCAGGACTGGGACCGCCCGGTGGACGTGGTGATCACGCAGGAGCGGACGCTGGGGACGGGTGGGGGTTCGCGCTGAACCTGAGGGTTCGCGGTCACGTACCCCCTCCGGCACGAACCCCACGGTGCAGGACGGAGCGTGTCAAGGTTTCTGTGTAAGTGGTGGCCTGGTGGGTTAGAGGTAGGGGTTGATTCGGTCGGGGTAGACGAGGGCGAGTTCGCCGAGGGCGGCTTTCCAGCCTTGGATGACGGAGCCTTCGAC
>NZ_BAAHBN010000015.1:0-64567 GCF_054776655.1 Mariniluteicoccus flavus
CCGCCGCCGAAGCGGTGAACCGGCTCTACAAGAAGGAGCTCGTCTGGCGAGAGGGCCCTTGGAGCGGGATCGAGGCCGTCGAGGCCGCGACCTTGTCCTGGGTCGACTGGTACAACCACCGACGCCTTCACGGCCACTGCAACGACACCCCGCCCGCCGAGCACGAAACCACCTACTACGCTGCACTCAACCGTGCCCCGGCAACCGCCAGCACGGCATAACCCGCCCTCCACGAAACCCGGGGCGACTCACAGAGGAGTTGACATGGCCGACAAGAAGGTCGTTTTCGTAGCGTTCGCGATCGAAGACGAGCACCAGCGCGACTTGCTCAAGGGGCAGTCGTTGCACCCGCGCGCCCCGTTCGAGTTCATCGATATGTCCGTGAAAGAACCCTACGACCGCGACTGGAAAGAACGGGTTCGCACCCGCATCAAGCGGTCCCACGGCGTGATCGTGCTGGTCAGCAAGAACTCGCTCACGTCAAGCGGCCAGAAGTGGGAAATCCAATGCGCCAGGGAGGAAGGCAAGTCGATCCGGGGTATCTGGGCCTATTCGACCGACCGGACAAGCATCTCTGGCGTTCCCACCTATGCGTGGAGTGATGCAAACATCAGCGGATTCATCGACTCCTTATAGAGCCTGAAATGCGCAAAGCGTTGATCGTCGGAATCGATCACTACGAGTCTATCGGCAGTCTGAGCGGATGCGTGAATGACGCTTACGCGATGAAGGCTGTCCTGGAACGCAATGCAGACGGCACGATCAACTTCCCTACACCAAACGTGCTGTTGGGAACCGCACCCGCCCAACCGGTCGGTCGATCTGCGTTGAAGGAGGCTGTTCGTGACCTCTTTGCGGATGACGCAGACATTGCGTTGTTCTACTTCGCCGGCCACGGCCATATCGAAGACACCGGCGGATATCTCTGTGCTAGTGACTGCACGACAGGTGATGACGGCCTCACACTTGCGGACGTGATGAAGCTTGCGAACACCTCAAAGGCGAAGAACAAGGTCATCATTCTCGACAGCTGTCACAGCGGGGCTGCTGGAGACAATGCCCTCGTTTCCGGGGTAGCAGAGATTTCTGATGGCGTTACGATCCTCACGGCCTCAACGGCGTCCCAGTACGCCCTCGAAACACCCGGCGGGGGGTCGGGCGTCTTCACGAGCTTGCTTGTCGACGCACTAAGTGGTGCCGCGGCCAACCTCATGGGAGATATCACGCCTGGTAGCGCGTATGCCCACATTGATCAGTCTCTCGGGCCTTGGGCGCAGCGACCGGTGTTCAAGACCAACGTCAAGACCTTCGTATCGCTTCGCGAGACTGACCCGCCGATCGATCTCGCCGATCTGCAAGCCATCACAACCTACTTCCCGACAGCGGATCATCAACTTCTTCTAGATCCCAGTTACGAACCAGAGCGGAGCGGGGTTGAGGACACGAGCGTGCCGGGGCCGGACCCGGTGAATACGGCGACTTTCAAGATTTTGCAGAATTACGTCAAGGTCAATCTCGTTCGCCCCGTAGGCGCACCACATATGTGGCACGCAGCCATGCAGAGCAAGGCTTGCGAACTGACCGTCCTCGGACAGCACTACTGGAAGCTCGTCAAGCAGGGGTTGATCTGAGATGGAGGACCAGCCCAAAGGGCTAAGGGCCGCGCTAGAGAGCGATGAGCTCTTGGAGGAGTTGGCGGCCATCGAGCACGAACGGTGGTCTCACTGGCAGCGCTACCTCCATGATCAGTGCACACCTGGACCGGATGGCTCTCTGATCATTCCGGCGAACCAAGCGCGACGATGGTCGACGCAGATGAACACGCCGTACAACCAACTATCCGACGACGAACGCGAGAGCGATCGCGAACAGGTTCGCCGCTATCTTCCGATCATCGCAAGAACGCTAGGTGAAGCTACCACCGACTGCGACGAGCAGCCCGATACAGCGGAGTAGGGAGCGCCAATGGCCAGTGGCTTTAAAATCAACAAACAGGGCATCCGGCAGATGACCCGGGAGATCGAACGTGAATTCGCCAAGAACCCCGTTCGCGTTCCACTTCAGGCCGACTCCACTGGAGTTCATCTGCCGCCTGCGACGACGGTCAACAACTACAACGGCCCGGTAGTTACGATTACCGGAGACCATGCGCAGGTCGCATGGAACAACCATGATGTCACTCAGTCGCGGGAGACAACCGAGCAAGTCGCCCCAGGGTATGAGGAACTGGCCGACCTTGTGACTCGGCTCTTGGCGAGCCTCCCCTCACTCACCCTCGACCCCGACGACGACACGGAAGCGTTGGCCACCAGCGAGACGATCTTGCGTGAGGTGGTGAAGACGGAACCTGACAGAGGCATCGTGAAGCGAGGCGTCACTATGCTCAAGGGGCTGTTGGCGCCCGTCTCGCCAGGCGTCAGCAAGGCGGTCACTCAGGAGTCTGCTGATCTGGCTCGGCAGATGATTGAGTCATTGGGAAACGCGCTTCCGTCGTGAGCCACGCAGATCACCAGAATCCGCCAGTTCTCGACCACTCATGCCTCTAGCGAGCGGCCGTGCACTGCTGTGCCCGGTGGCTTGTGGTGACGTCGTTAGGCAGTGGACATCGTTGGCAGGTGCATGAGCATGGTGGGGATGGGAGAGCACGACGAACTCGAGAACCGATACATGCCAAGGTTCGAGACGTTGCTCAGCGAGAGCGGAGTCGTGGTCGAGTACCGGCGGGACCGCGCCGGTATCGATACAGGGCTGCATCTGTTCGCGCGTGAAGAGAAGCCCACGAGGCAGGGTGGAGAACGGCCGTACTGGCGTGCGCTCGCCGGCCGGGTGTGGTTTCAGCTCAAGGGCGTCCACGCAGCGACGATGTCCGCAGATGAGTTCCATGCAGCCAAGCGCGTCACAGTGAAGGTGGGGGTCGAGCATCTCAGATTCTGGTTCGCCGCACCGGAACCGGTCTACTTGATCGTGTACGTGGAGTCGGTCGATGCATTCGTTGGCGTCGATGTCCGTGAGCTAGTTGAGCGAGAGTGGGGCCCAACGTTCTACGCTTCCATGCGCGATCGCAGCGGCGAGGTCACCGCCCATGTACCAACTGCATCGGTCATGAACTCCGAGCGCATCGCATCGCTGGTGAACCATCGCAGCATGCGTATCGACGGGCCGGCATTCCGTGGGCGCCCGCTTGGACACCGCATGGACCCGCTCAGATCGGTCCTCGCGTACCCCTCGAAGGAGCGTTGGATAGAGATGGTGACCCGTCTCCTGCAAGTCCACGATTTCCGCGAGGCGTCACGGCACCAGGTCGGTGAGCTGACGGTCCTTCACGGCGTTATCGCGCAAACGCTGCTATGGCAGTCTCCTGCCTTTGCGGAGTATGGCTATCGGTATCTGGGCGAGGTGCGTGACGAGCCTGCACCCGAACAAGTCTTCGGCGATGTTTGCGTCATTCTCGACGGAGCCAGAGACCGGACCACCTTCTCCGCCGACGAAGCAGCGGCCGTGTCCGAACTTATCGGCGCGGCTGCTACAAACGAGGAATCCGTTGTGCTGTTTTTCCGTGGCCGTGACCTCAGCGGCACGGGCGGACTATGGCGCAGCACGGCTCGTGGGTCGATGGCGAACGGTTGGAGCGGAATGTGGCACCAGCTTGGGCTTGAAGCGCTGAGCTTTCTCGTACTCACCGCCACCCTTGTTTACCTTGAGTTCGCGCCGGACCTCGACTGGGATAACGCAAACTATATGGACTGATCGAGGGTTCCGGCGTCGGCAGAGCCAAGATGAACAGCAGGAGCTAGAGAAAGGTCAGTCAGGGCTTGCCAAAGACCCGCCTTGATGGCTGCCGCGGTGGGTCCTTGATCGGCTACGTCGAGCAGTTCCCCAGCGAGTGTCAGAGCCGTGGGCTCTTGCAGTTCCGATTCGACTTGCGCGACCAACGTGCTCAGGGCGGCCCCGAGGACCGGCCCCACGGAATCTGGCAGTTGTGCGACCGCGGTCTGGGTCGCGATTGCCATTTGGGCGAGCTCGTCGGCAGTTGGCGCTAGTACCGTGGCCGGCCATTCGGCTGGCCGTCGTCGATGCAGGGCCAACGCCCATGACGCGCGGGCTACCGACGCGGTTAGCTCACGGACCTTCTCGGTGGCGGTGTCTGCCGCCTGCGCCAGTCTGAGTCCGGCAGCCGTGAGGTGCTGTTCGAGAGATTCACCCGCTAGTGGAAGAACGGGGTGCTCACCGTGATGCGCCATGATTACCGCTAGCGGAAGTGGGCGAACGCCGTCGACCGCGAGTGCCCATACGTTGCAGTCGAGAGCGTGACGCGCCTCAGCGTCGATGTTGGCCAAGGCATCAACTGTTTCATCCCAGTCCTGTAGCCCCGCTGTCACCAACCATCCGGTCTGATCGATGCTGCTGGGGAAGGGTGTGGGATCCGACACCGTGCGCAGAACGGCGTCGGGAACGGCGGCTTCGATCACGGACAACACCGCGCGTTGTTGCTGCTGGGCTGCGATTGCCGAGGATGCCGTGATCGCATCGACTGTGGTGTGATCGCCGAATCGGACTGAGCGCCAGGCGTCGGGGTCGTTTGCGGCGCTGATCGCGGCCCGCGCCAGCCGTTCGAGTTCACTGCCGAGTGCATCGGGGACCGGTTGATCGAGGCCGAAGTATGTCGGTGTCAGCGATCGCGCGTGTTCGACCTTGGCGGCCGCATCTCGAAGCGACATCGCCACCGCGACGCGATTATCGTTCGTCCCGAGATTGCTCAGCGCCTGCGCGGCGGCCCCGAGCGCTTGCGACACCGGGTCGTTCTGTCGTTGAGCATCGTCCTCGCTGGCGTGGGAGGTGGCTCTTTCCTTCGATCCGTCCTTCGGTTTGGAGGCTAGTTCGCCGGCTCGCTCGCTTGCAGCTTGCACACGCTCGGCCCAAGCTTGTGCCTGGTGAGACGGGTCGTTGGCCCGTAGGCGGAAGGCGCCCTCGCTTGCAAGATCGACGAGTGCCTGGGCAATCTGCGACTGTTCGAGGAGCAGGGCTGTCCATGTGGGTGCCGCCGACAGCATCCGGACGGCTCCCTGGAAGCCGACATTACGTCGGACTCCAGCGCGCTCTTTGAAGACCTCACGTGCCATGTGTTTGAAGCCAGGCTCAAACCCTCCGGCCCTGTAACGCCGTCCTGACGGTGTGATTGTGATGACCTCGACGTGACTTGCTTCTGGGCACGCGAACGCCAACTGCCGCGCCAACGTGACGACGAAGTCGTTGAGGGCATCGCTGCTGCTTGAGGATGGGGCGTCCCAGGTCATGCCGGGCGACTGCGCCTGAACATCAAGACCATGCATGACCGTCACGGACGGATTAACCTCCATCTGCATGGTTAACGCGACGGCCGAAGGCTCGGCTCGCGCGATCGCCAGGGCACGGTTCTCCACCGTTCCGAAGGTAGCTTCTCGGTTCTCGGCGGAGACGAATGGGCTCAGCGCATCGATCAGACGCGCCCAAGCGTCGGCTTGCGTGGCGTTGGTCGGCTCGTCAAACTCCTGGAATACCGCGCCAGCCTCCGATGCGCTGAGCGGCACGGTTCCGGCCAGGGCCTCCAAGAGACGGACGGCCTCGACGAGAGTCCCTGTAATGAGCAGGCGCACGACGAGGGCAGAATCGAGCTGCGTGGTAATGGCTTCCAACACTGGCGAACTACGCGGCGGCAGCGCTCGCGCGATCCGGGTCATCTGCGTAGCTGCGCGATCGAACGTTGGCGAGCCGATCGGGTCGAGGGCCGTGTCCTGGTTGCGAATTCCATAGACGAATGGAGCTATCAGCGTCGGCGAGACCCCAGGAGGGGCGAGGCGTCGAATGATCGGAAGACAGGTGGTGGCGTACGCGACGTTGTCCGCCCGCTCGGCTCCTTCGAGGAGTTCGGCCACCCCCGAGGAGGCGGTACCCGGCGCGTGGAGATGACCTGCAACGGCGCCGGCAACAGCGACGACGGTCTCCGGGAAGCGTTCGGCGGAGCGACGCAGCAACCAGCCCGCTTCGTCGGCGGGGAGCAGCCGAGCTATAACGCTTAGGGTGTCGCCGAGCGCAGGGGGTGGGGCGTCGTGAAGCAGAGCGGTCAGGGTCTGCGAACGAAGTTCGTGGAGTCCTGTCCAGATGTCACCGTGGTCGAGAACGACATGTTCGTTTTTCAGTGTCGCCAGGGCGTCGCCTACCGCGCTGTTGCTTCCAGCGACGGCGGCAAGCGCCTCTCCGAGCATTCGGGCAGTCAACGACAATCCAACTGCGTGAGCTGCGAGAACGAGGCGAGCGGCCTCTCGCTGAATCTCTCGTCCAGGAGTCGCCAGCTCGGCGGCTTGTGAGGCGAGGACCTGTTCCAGGTGCTTGCCTTCGCGCAGCAAGGAGAGGAACTCCATGAGCAGACCGTCACTGCGCGCGAGAGCTTCTGTGGTGGCCATCTTCGTCGTAAGCTCCGCGCGCTCGACACGCTCGGCAATCAGCTCAGCGGTGAGGCGGTCGAGCAATGGCCTGATGACACGGGTGCTGCCGTTCAATAGACGGGGGCTGAAGTCCTCTTCGCGTGCCGCACCGATGACGAAGACATGGGGAACCTCGCGCAGGGCGGCAACAGCATCCGGCCACGCGCTCGTGGAAGGTCGGCCGAGGTTGTCCGCTGCGACGACAACCGGAGAGGTCGCAGTAGCACGAAGCAACTCGACGTGTCGGACCAGCAGCCGGGCGTCCTCGCCCGTAGCCACGCGGGCGACACGAACGACGCGAGCGCCTAGGATCACGTCGCGGCTTGCGCGCCAGAGCAGCACCGATTTGCCCGAACCGGACGGGCCGACGATGACGGTGTACTCGCCTTCTTGAGCCGCCTGTGTGATCTGATCCATCTCGTCGGCCCTAATCACATCCAGGCCCTGTGCGATGTAGATAGGCGCCCCGTCCACGCCCAGATAGAACCGGCTGGCGGATGTCGACCTTGTGGTCGAGTAATCCGCGGGGCGGCACACGCCTGCGGACACCGCAGCGTCCAAGCCGGTCACGTCGACTGCTGACTGGACCACATGCAGCGCGGTGTCAACGTCGCCGAGCGTTAGCGTTCGAGCCTGATCGAGGCCTAGATGACGTTGGTCTGCACTCGCAATCCCGAAGGCTTCGTACAGCGCGCCAACAGTGAATGACGCAACGGATGGATGAACACCCTGTCTATCGTTGAGGAGCGCTTCGGTCTGTTCGCGTAGGTTCCACGGCAACGACACGAGGTGGACACGTCCCAGTGCAGTGGTTGCGTCTGTTCGGGTCAGGCCCTGGGCGACAAGAGCGTCAACTAGGGCGATGCACCGCTCAGGCTGTGCGGCAAGTGGTTCGTCCCATCCGGTGAACTGCAGGCCCGAACCGAGGCTGCCATCGGTGACGATAACGATCGGGCCGGTCGTCGCATTCATAGCGTGCAGGATCGCGTCGCGGATTCTGGAAGTCTCTAGCTGTCCTGCTCCACCGCTGACCTCCTTCACCTGCACCAGAGTCTCGTCGCCTGTAGCTGTGCGACAGTCGAGGTCCTCGAAGCCTTCGGGAACTAGCGTGGTGAACGGCAGGACGCCTGCACGAGACATCACAAGCACGTGCACCGAGACAGCAAGTTGCCAAGTGACGCCTGCGACGTTGCGCGAGCCGTGTCTCAGCTTCCCCCACAGCTCTTCGCGGGCGTCGCTGTCCGCAGGGTGTGGCGGCGTCGGAGCGTTGGCATCTCGTGGCGCGGTCGGGCCTCGTCTACGTGGCCTCTTTCGACCCCTGCCAGACGAACCCATGGTGCTTCCCTCGCGAAGGTCTACTCCGGTCGATCGAGCGCGGGTTGCGCTCGACCCATAGAACGACGATAGCGAGGGTGACCGACATCGCAGGCGTCTGCGGCCCGGAGAAGCGCGGGAGAGTGCTGCCCCCTTGACCGGATCAAGTAGCCGCTGGCCGCGCGACGCGCTCGTCAGGAGAATCCGGCGTGTGGGGTGCCTCAGGAGAGTTCTTCTGCCTCGTTGGCGAGGGGGACCAAAAGGGGACCAGAATCATGCAAACCATGCATCCCGTGACGTGTTCTGCATGATCTGAGGCCCGGAATCACGCGGAATCCGGCCTGACTGACGCCGACTGGACGCCTGGGGGTCAAGGGGTCGCAGGTTCAAATCCTGTCAGCCCGACCGAGAGGTCCCGGAAACTCAAGGGTTTCCGGGACTTTTTATGTTGGTGAGATTTGATCCGGTCATCACAAACCCATGTTTGAATCGGCCTGACTTTCGTTCCGTTCTTCAAGTAAGGATGGAACACGATGAACAGGAAGTATTCCCCGGAGATGCGTGAGCGGGCGCTCAGGATGCTCGCGGAGACGCGGCCGTCGCACCCGACGATGATGAGCGCCGTCCGGCATGTCGCCGGGCTGCTAGGGATGAGTCCGGAGACGCTGCGGTTGTGGCAGCGTCGCTACGAGGTCGACGCCGGGGTGAAGCCCGGCGTCACGACTGAGGCCGCGGCGGAGATCAAGCGGCTGCAGAAGGAGGTCTCGGAGTTGCGGAAGGCGAACGAGATCCTCAAGGCTGCGAGCATCTTTTTCGCGAAGGAGCTCGACCACCCCTCGACGAGATGATCCGGTTCATCAACGAACACCGGGATCGTTTCGGGGTCGAGCTCATCTGCCAGGTCCTCCGACCGGCAGTGAGAGGGTTCCTCACCTCACGCGGCTACCGTGCCGCGGTGAATCGGACTCCGTCCGCGAGACGGCTCCAGGATGATCTGCTGGTGCCCGAGGTCGCTCGGCTGCATGCGGAGAACTACGGCGTCTATGGGCGCCGGAAGATGCACGCGCTGATGCGACGGCAAGGGTGGGAGATCGGTCGGGACCAGACCGAACGGCTGATGCGGCTCGCCGGTGTTCGCAGGGTGCGCAAGTCCAAGCGAGTGTTCACGACGAAGTCTGATCCCGCCCTGCAGCGGCCGACCGATCTCGTCAACCGCCGATTCACCGCCGACGGTCCCCGCCGGCTCTGGGTCTGCGACGTGACCTATGTCGCCACCTGGTCCGGTTTCGCATACGTCGCGTTCGTCACCGACGTCTACTCCCGGCGCATCGTCGGCTGGAACGTGGCGGCGACTTTGAAGGCGGAGATCTTGCCGATGCAGGCGCTCGATATGGCGGCGTGGGACGCCGGCGATGACCTCACCGGGCTGACGCACCACTCGGACCACGGATCGAACTACATGGCGATGGTCTACACCGACCGGATCGTCGAGCTCGGCGCCGTTCCCTCGACCGGAACGGTCGGCGACAGCTTCGACTGCGCGATGGCCGAAGCAGTCAACAACCTCTACAAGACCGAGCTCATCCGCCAACGCGGACCCTGGCGCACCGTCGAACAGGTCGAACTCGCGACCCTCGAGTGGGTGTGGTGGTGGAACAACCAGCGCCTCCACGGCGAGCTCGACATGCGCACCCCCGCCGAGGTCGAGCAGGCGTACTACGCTGACCTCGAATCAGCCCAGCCGGCCCCTGCCGGACAAGGCTCCCAATAGGAACGAAAGCCAGGCCGATTCAGTTTGATTGCCCTGCGCCTCTCTGTGGCTGCTGTCCTCCGGTGTGCGGGCAACCGTGCCGGTATGCGTCGGCCACCTCGGATGGTGCTCCCCACCCGTTCGACATGCGCACCGAACACCCACGACAGACAATCCCTGGGCCTGGAGCCCCGGCTCAACGTCGGCGAACTGGCCGCTCTCCTCAGGGGGAGGTGACCGTGTGGCACGTCAGTGCCTGATCATCGGCACCTTCGGCGAGATCGGCTTCTGCACGAGCCCGAACCGTCGGGTCGTGGCGCGTGCTCGGTATCGTGGCTGAGACGGCAGGAACCGGCTCGTGCACACGCAATATCGATTTCAAACATGACGCATTATAGAATAGAGCGATGACGGAGTATCGAGTAGAGCCATGACGGATTATCGATCTCGGGTTGTCGATGACGAACTGGCCCAACGGATGGCAGCCTTGGGGGCAGTCCTCATCGACGGGCCCAAGGCGGTGGGAAAGACACGCACCGCGGAGGAAGTTGCTCGCACGGTGTTCCGCATAGATGTCGACCGAGCGGCGCGCGCAGCGCTGGAGGTGGCTCCCGAGCAGCTGTTCACCTCGCCGACGCCGATCGTGTTCGACGAGTGGCAGGAAACCCCGGAACTGTGGAACTTCGTGCGTCGCGCAGTCGATGACCACGATGGGAAGGGTCTCTACGTCCTCACAGGCTCGGCGCGTCCACGCGATGACGCGCGTGTCCATTCTGGAGCGGGACGGATCGGCCGGTTGCGCATGCGACCGATGACCTTGTTCGAAACCGGACACTCCACAGGCGAGGTCAGCCTGCGGCGCCTACTGGACGGCGACGAACCCGCCGGCGCCAGCTCCAGTCTGACCATCGACGGACTACTCGAGCGCATCACCATCGGCGGATGGCCCGACTTGCTCGAAGCGGACGAGCGCGAGGCGTCCCTGTGGCTGCGCGACTATCTGCGCACTCTCGCCGAGGTGGATGTTCCCGGACTCGGTTCCCGACGAAACCCTGGCAACGTCGAACGGCTTCTGACCGCTCTCGGACGCGCGGCGGCGACGCCGCTCAATCTCACGTCCCTGGCTCAGGACGTGGGCGGGGCACGGGGGCGCATTGCCTCCGAGACCCTCACCAACTACCTTGACGCCCTCGACCGGCTCATGCTCATTGAACCGATCCCGGCTTGGCGCCCCCACATGCGATCGCGAACGCGGCTGCGCACGGCTGCCGTCCACCACTTCGTCGATCCGTCGTTGGGGACAGCCGCGTTAGGGGTCGGGAGCAATGACTTGCGGCGAGATCTCAACGCCGCCGGCCTCCACTTCGAGTCACTCGTCATGCGTGACCTGCGCGTCTACGGGCAGCCATTGGGTGCCACGCTGGCATCGTGGCGTGACTCCCAGACCGGACTCGAAATAGACGCAGTGCTCGAACTCCCAGATGGCAGGTGGGCGGCAGTCGAAGTCAAGTTGGGTGAAACAGCGGCAGATGCGGCTGCAGATTCGCTGCTGCGAATGGCAGGCAAGGTCGACCATGACCGCCACGGCAAGCCAGCCACGCTCATCGTGCTGACGGGCGGACGCTACAGCTACCGGCGTCCGGACGGGGTCTGTGTCGTCCCGATCACGGCTCTCGGGCCGTGACGGCCTGAATTTCGGGAGTCGATTTCGACAAGCTTTCAGTTCTGAACTCAACTAGCACACTTGTGATCCGCGGCGCCGAACCCACCCGCCCCCACGCATTCGCCGCCCTGTATCTCGGCATCACCGTCGCCTTCGGCCGCCACATCATCGACAGGACAGACGCGCGGTTCCACCACCGCTTCGCCCATGGCCCGAAACCGCTGAAGGCGCCCAAGGGATCGACCGCTGAGGTCCGAGAGATCTGGCAGGATTGGCTACGCGTACTCCTCGCCGCCGCGATCGGCGCGGTCTGTCTTCTGATCATGATCGCCCTCGCGGGATGGCGCGTACCCACAAGCATCGACGACGCGGCCACCCATCCCTACTGGGACACAATGTTGCTCCTCCCGCTCATCACCGGGGTCTGGTTCCTTGCGGGACCGGCGTTCGCCGGAGCGGGGATCCCGCGCGGGACCGGCCCTACGTGGACCCCCACCCTGACTCGTCCCGGATCGCGTGACCAAACCACTGGTCACTCGCCTCTCGCCCAGTAAGGTTGGCCGGGTGTCAGAGACCAGTCAGGCCGTGAACGGCAAGAGCGAGGGCAGGGCTGCCCGTGGGTTCGCGAGCATGACCTCGTGGATCCATCGCCGCCTGCCGCGCTTCCTCAACTGGATCCCGGTCACCGGCGTCGGCTTCTGCATCCTCGGCCTGACCACGTTCCTGTTCGACCTGGTCCTGCTGAGCATCTTCAAGGGCTGGCTCCACATCAACTATCCGCTCGCCGTCACCCTCGGCTATGCCGGCGCCAGCGTGCTGAACTTCATCCTCAACCGTTGGCTCAACTTCCAGGTCCACGGCCACGTCGCGAAGCAGTCCGCCAAGCAGGCCGTCGCGGTCATCAGCAACTACGTGATCTGGATCCTCGCGTTCTCGTCGTTCCTCGACCACATCGGCGTCCACTACCAGGTCGCCCGCATCGTCGCGGCCTGCATCGAGGGCGTCTACCTCTACGTCCTCATGAACTTCTGGGTCTTCCCCGAGGAGAACGTGTTCCGGCGCCTGGTCGACCGCGTACGCGGACGCAGCTCGCGCTCACCTGAGTACGACGCCACGTAGTAGAATGCGGTCATGTCCCGTCCCGAAGCCCGATGCCCCATCAGGCCCGGAGACGCGTGCAGCCTATGCCACCCCGGCGCGAGCGGCCCGCAGGACTGTGGCCTCGTCTGGCTCGTGAAGAACGACCCCGAGCTTGCGGCCGAGTGGGCGCGCGTACGCCGGGAACAGCGCATGCGCCCCGCTCAGTAGCGTCAGTAGCGCGCGGCCCCGCTGAGGTCCGACTGCACCGCGCTGACCTGGATCGGCGAGCCCGACTGCAGGGCGTTGATCATCTTGCCGTTGCCGAGATAGATGCCGATGTGGTGGGCGTTGCCGTGGCCGAAGAACAGGATGTCGCCCGGCACCAGGTTGTTGGTGGGGACGAGCTTGCCGCGCTGCGCGCTGAGGTTCTTCTGCATCTGGGCGGTGCCGTCGAGGCCGTCCACCCCGGTCGCCCTGAAGTACGCCCACCGGACCAGCCCCGAGCAGTCGAAGCCCACGACGTTCCAGTCGTTCGGGGCGCCGTTGCCGGGGTCGCACTGGCCGCGCGACTTGCCCGGCTTGCCGGGGACGTGGGCCGCCGCCCCACGCGTACGTGAGGTGGCGCTGGGCGCAGGCCTCGATCGCCATCTTCTTGGCGATGGGGCTCGCGCCGGTCAGCGGGAAGCCGCACGCCTCGCCGGCCGGCTCAGCCGGCTGCTCCGGCTTGGGCGCGGGCTTGGCGGGCTTGGCCGGCTTCGACGGCTGGCCCGGCTTCGCCGACGGCGCCGGCGCGGGCGCCGCCCCCTTGTCGGTCAGCGTCGAACAGTCCGGAAGCCCGCCCCAGCGATCGTCGGCCCCCTTGGCGTAGTTCGCCGGCACGACGCCCCACTGGTTGTTGTCGGCCATCGTCACGGCCCAGTCGCGCGACACATAGCCGTGGTCGCGCGATTCGGCGGCCTGCGTGCGGCATATGAACCAGTTGGCGCGGCCGCCGTGGCTGAGGTGACCCACGACCTGGCCGTTGTTGTAGACGGGCACGCCCCCGAAGGGCACCCAGACCTCGCACGCGTACGCGGCCTTGCCGGCCCGCTGGCCGATGGGGGAGCAGTTGCCGGCGGCGTCGGCCTGGGAGGCGCCGACGACCGCGCCGGCCCCGGCGAGGGTCAGGAAGGCCGCGGAGGCGGCGAGGATCGTCCGGCGTCGCGCTGAGGTGAGGGTGCGGATCATGGTCGGCTCCAGGGGGTGGGGGGTGGGCCGTCGAGGACGACGCTAGGCGTACGCGGAGGCCCGCGCACCCGGCGCGACGGAGGAAGTTCCGGCTTGTTCACGGATCGCCGAGGGAGCGGCGACGACAGGGCATGCAGAACGGTGCCCCGACGCTAACAACGGCCGGCCCGCGGATCAGCCCCTACCGACGCGTATGCAAAAAAGTCACCTCCGGAAATTTCCGCGTCACCCGACACACCCACCCGCGTCACCCGCCGGTCCTTGACGCTGTCGTCCGGCAGACCTACGGTCGAACCATCGAACTTTCAACGGGGAAGGTCGAGCTCGCCACGAGGAGAGTCCCATGAAACTCAGGACCATGATCACCGCGGCGGCGACCTGCGCAGCCCTGGCCTTCTCCGGCTGCAGCGCCCAGCCCGACTCCCAGGTCCAGGGCGGCGGCGCGCCCGGCGGCGGCGGTGCCGCCGCCTCCGACACGATCACCGCGGTCGACACCGTCGGCGGCGGCGTCGGCATCGAGCAGATCGGTACGCCGTGGTTCAACTCCGGCACGCTCGCCCAGTCGGTGATGTTCCGCGGTCTGTTCCGCGCCGAGGCGAACCTCACCGACGTCAAGGACGACCTCGCCGCGAAGTCGGAGCTCAGCGCCGACCAGAAGACCTTCACCGTCACGCTGAAGGACGGCCTCAAGTGGTCGGACGGCAAGCCCATCACCGGCGACGACGTGGCGTGGTCGATGTCGACGCTGCTCCGGGTGGCGAAGGCCAACCCCGTCTATGTCTCGGCGTTCAAGCAGGTCGAGGGCGCGGCCGACGTGGCCGGTGGCAAGGCACCCACGCTCAGCGGGGTGAAGGCCGAGGGCAACACCGTGACCATCAGGCTGACCAACCCGGTGGGTGACCTCAAGCAGGTCCTCGCCCAGTTCATGATCCTGCCGAAGCACGCGCTCGAGGGCGCCGAGGTCGTCAAGCTCGACACCGCCGAGTTCTGGAAGAACCCCGTGACCTCCGGCCCGTTCAAGGTGGGCACCCTGAGCCAGGGCAACTTCATCACGCTGGTCCCGAACGCCAGCTACGAAGGCAAGAAGCCGGTCATCCAGAAGATCAACGTGGTCAAGTCGAGCGACCCCGCCGCTGACGCAGCGGCAGGGAAGGTGGACTATTTCACCTCCAACGACCCCGAGATCATCAAGTCGATGAAGTCGGTCCAGCAGTTCGCCGACAACCCCGTCGACGTCCTGTTCTATCGCTATTTCGTGCTGAACCTGTCCGACCCCGCGAACCCGATGAACAACCCGAAGGCCCGCGAGGCCATGAAGTACGCGGTCGACTGGAACGGGCTGGTGACAAGCCTCTATCCCGGCACCGGCGAGACCATGAACTCCGGCATCCCCGACAGCATGCCCGAGCACGACACCTCGACGCCGAAATACACCTTCGACACGGCGAAGGCCAAGGCCCTGTTCGCCGAGGCAAAGGTCGACCCGAACCGCCCCCTGCGCCTGCGCTACTACTACACCGACCAGACGTCGATCAACTTCATGACGGCCGTCGCCCAGCAGCTCATGGACGCCGGTCTCAAGGTGGAGGTGCTGAAGTTCCAGGGCGACGCGACGTCGGAGCTCTACACGACGAAGAAATACGACGTGGCGTTCAAGGGCCTGTCGGCGTTCGGCCTGAACGAGTGGTACGCGGAATACTCCAACACCCCGACCTTCGGCCAGATCATCGGCCCGCAGCCGGAGTTCGACGCCCTCAACTCCAAGCTGAGCCAGACCGCCGACAAGACCCAGCGCAGCGCGATCCTCAAGGACCTGGAGAAGCTCGAACTCTCCAAGCAGCTGAAGCTCCCGCTGTTCTCGGTGCAGCAGCACGTGTTCGTCAGCAAGCGCATCCAGGGCGCGACGAAGTTCGGCAACCCGCTCTACATCTACGACAACAACTTCGCCGAGTGGAAGCTGTCGTAGGAACGAGGGGACACCGTGGTCACCTTCATCGTCAGGCGCGTCCTGATCCTGATCCCCATGGCGCTGGTGATCAGCGCGATGGTCTTCTTCGCCATCCGCCTGTCGCCGGTGGATCCGATCCTCTACATGGTCCCGCCCGACGCGGCGAGCGACCCCGCCAACCTCGAGCGACTGCGTGAGTCGCTCGGCCTCAACGCGCCGCTCCCGGTGCAATACGTACGCTGGCTCGGCGACATGCTGACCGGCGACTTCGGCTACAGCATCAGCAGTGGTCAGAGCATCATGCAGATCCTCGCGCTGCGCCTGCCGGCGACGTTCGAGCTCGTCATCCTGTCGCTGCTTCTCTCCACCGCGATCGCCCTGACCCTGGGCCTGTTCGCCGGGGCGAAGCCGGGCGGCATCGCCGATGGCATCTCGCGGGCGATCGCCGTCATCGGCATCTCGGTCCCGGACTTCTTCGTCGGCATCATCCTGCTGCAGGTGTTCGCGTACACGCTCGGGTGGATGCCCACCGGCGGGCGCATGTTGCCCGGTCAGGTGACGTTCGTCGACCGCCTGCCGCAGCTGGTCCTGCCGGTGGCCTCGCTGACCTTCGGCATGTTGGCGGTGCTGATCCGCTACATGCGCAACTCCACCCTCGACACGATGGGCAAGGAGTTCGTGAAGACCGCCCGCAGCAAGGGGGTGCCCGAGTGGAAGGTCCTGTGGGGCCACGTCTTCCGCAACTCGCTGGGGCCGGTCATGGTGATCCTGGCCTTCCGGCTGCCGCTGCTGGTCGGCGGCTCGGTGCTCGTCGAGACGCTGTTCCGCTGGCCCGGCATCGGCAGCACCATCGTCTCGGCGGTGTCGTCGTCGGACTATCCGGTGATCATGGTGACGAGCATGTTGATCGCCATCGTCATCCTCGTGGCCTCGTTCGTGATCGACCTCGTCAAGTCGATCCTCGACCCCCGCGTACGGTTGGGCTGAGGGAGCGACGATGACCGAGCTGAGGGACACCCCGTCCGACAAGCAGTCCGACCGCGCGGCCGCCGGTGCCGCCGCCACCGCCAAGCCGGAGTCTGCACTGGCCGCGTACGCCCGCTCGCTGGTCCGCAACCGCACGGTGATGCTGGGCCTCGCGATCATCCTGCTGATGGTGCTGGCCTCGGTGTTCGCCGCCCAACTGACCGGCCACGACGCGAACGCGATCAACCCGACGCAGTCGCGACGCCCGCCGAGCGCTGCCCACCCGATGGGCACCGACCAGCTCGGGCGCGACGTCTTCGCCCGCGTGCTCGTCGGGGGCCAGACCTCGATCTACATCGGCGTGATGGCGTCGCTGCTCGAGACGCTGCTCGGCACGTTCCTCGGGGCGATCGCGGGCTATCTGCGCGGCGCCGTCGACGCGGTGCTGATGCGCATCTCCGAGATCGTGATGACGTTCCCCAACCTCATCCTCGTGCTGATCTTCGTGTCGCTGCTCGGCCAGGGCGTGAACAACGTGATCCTCGTGTTCATGCTGACCGGCTGGATGACGACGTTCCGCCTGGTGCGCGGCGAGTTCATGTCGCTGCGCGAGGAGACCTACGTCGAGGCCGCGCGGTCGTTCGGGTTCTCGAAGGCGCGGATCATCTTCAAGCACATGCTGCCCAACGCCCTGAGCCCGATCCTGGTGGCGTTCACGATCAACATCGCCCACTACATCATCGCCGAGGCGGGCCTGTCCTTCCTCGGCCTGGGCGTGCCGGTCACGACGCCGACCTGGGGCAACCTCCTGTCGGCGGCGCAGTCGCCCGACGTGATGAAGCAGTACTGGTGGCTCTGGGTGTTCCCGGCCGCAGCGATCGTGCTCTTCGTGGTGGGCGTGAACCTCGCGGGTGACGGCCTGCGCGACGTGCTCGACCCGAAGAAGCGCCGCACCACCGTCAAGCAGGTCCTCAAGGAGAACCTCATCGGCAACAGGAGGGACGCATGACGGCCCTACGCGCGGACCAGCCTCGTAGCGACGCCGGGGCGACCGACCCCATCCTGTCCCTGTCCGACGTCGACGTGACGTTCTCGACCGACGGCGGCGAGGTCCACATCCTGCGCGACGTGTCGCTCGACGTCCCCCGCGGCGGGTTCGTCTGCATCGTGGGGGAGTCGGGCTGCGGCAAGTCGGTCACGGTCCACTCGGTCGTCCAGCTGCTCCCCGACAACGGGCGCATCGTCGACGGCCGCATCGTGCTGTCCGTGGACGGCGAGACCCACGAGCTCAGCTCGATGGACCGCTATGGCCGCGCGATCCGCGGCCTCCGCGGCGGGCGCATCGGCATGATCTTCCAGGACACCATGTCGTCGCTCAACCCCGCCCAGAAGGTCGGCAGACAGGTCGCCGAGAACCTCCGGCTGCACGAGAAGATGTCGAAGACGGAGGCGCGTACGCGGGTCGTCGCCATGTTCGAACAGCTCGGCATCCCCGACCCGGTGCGGCGCTACGACGCGTACCCCCACGAGATGTCGGGCGGCATGCGGCAGCGCGTGATGATCGCCATGGCGATGATCTGCAACCCCGACCTGCTGATCGCCGACGAGCCCACGACCGCGCTGGACGTCACGATCCAGGCGCAGATCATGGAGCTGCTGAAGCGGCTGCAGGCCGAGGAGGGCAAGACCGTCATCCTCATCACCCACAACATGGGGCTGGTCGCCGAGGTGGCCGATCAGGTGGCGGTGATGTATCTCGGCCGCATCGTCGAGCACGGCACCCGCGACCAGGTGCTGAAGGACCCTCGCCACCCCTACACCCAGGCGCTGCTGGAATCGGTGCCCTCCATGGGCATGGACCCCGACACGCCCCTGCGGACCATCGCCGGCCAGACGCCGTCGCCGGCGAGCGTGACCGACGGGTGCGAGTTCGCCGGCCGCTGCCCGCACGTGAGGGACCGCTGCCGCAGCGGGGTGATCGCGTTCCGCGACGCGGGCGGCGGACACGTTGCGCGGTGTGTGCTGCTGGATGGCGAGGTGTCCGATGACCGCTGACTCGCCGCTCTACCGCGCCACCGGCGTGGCCAAGCATTTCTCCGTGCTCGGCGGCGTGCTGCGCCGCAAGGTCGGCGAGGTCAAGGCCGTCGACGGCGTCGACCTCGAGATCGGCCGCGGTGAGACCGTTGCGGTCCTCGGCGAGTCGGGCTGCGGCAAGACGACGCTGGGCCGGGTCCTCGCCCGGCTGGAGCGCCCCACGGGCGGGACGCTGGAGTTCGCCGACGCCAGCGGTGGGCTGATCGACGTCACCGACGCCCGCGGCAGCCGCGAGATGGCGTTCCGCAAGCGCGTGCAGATGATCTTCCAGGACCCCTACACGTCGTTCAACCCGCGCCAGCGGGTCGGCGACTCGATGGACGAGGTGCTGCAGGTGCACGGCACGAAGGCGACCGACGAGCGCCGCCGGCGCATCGCCGACGTCTGCGCCATGGTCAACGTCCAGCCCGAATACCTCCAGCGCTTCCCCCACGAGTTCTCCGGCGGCCAGCGCCAGCGCCTCGCCATCGCCCGCGCGCTGGCCGTGAGCCCCGAGCTGATCATCGCCGACGAGGTGGTCTCGGCCCTCGACGTCTCCATCCAGGCCCAGGTCGTCAACCTGCTCAAGAAGATCCAGGCCGAGACCGGCGTCTCGATGATGTTCATCTCCCACGACGTCGGCGTCGCCCAATACGTGAGCCGGCGTACGGTCGTGATGTATCTCGGCAAGGTGGTGGAGGAACTGCCGTCCGCGACCCTCCACCGCACCGCCGAACACCCCTACACGCAGGCGCTGATCTCCGCGGTGCCGACGATGGAGGAGACCGCCCGGCGGGAGCGGATCGTCCTGGCCGGCGACGTCCCGAGCCCCATCGACAAGCCGACGGGCTGCCCGTTCCACAACCGGTGCCCCCATGTGATGGACATCTGCAAGGTCGAGGAGCCCCTGCTGCGCCAGGCCACCGACCCCGATCCGCTGCACCGCGTCGCCTGCCACCTCGACACACCACCGAAGGGCACCCCGTGACCCAGACCTATCGTTTCCACGACGCGGGAACGATCGTCCACCACTGGTGTTCCGGGATGCGGCTCGAGCCGGGTCCCGTCGCGAAGGACCCCGCCTCACCCTTCTTCGGCGAGGAGATGTTCGCACCCGACCCCCGTCCCTACGAGGCTCGCTTCGACAACGGCTACCCCAACGTCCTGTGGGACGACGACGCCGAGGTCCTGCGCCTCTACTACACGACGTTCTTCGTCGACCCCATCTCGGCGGAGACCCCCCTCGACGAGCGCGGCGCCACCGCGTACGTCGTCTCGCCGAAGCGCCGGCTCGCCCTCGCCTACGCCGAATCGCGCGACGGCGTCACCTGGACCAAGCCCGACCTCGGCATCATCGAGTTCGACGGGTCGACCGCCAACAACCTCCTCATGCGCGGCGCGCACGGCTCCGGCGTGCTGATCGACCCCGACGACCCCGATCCCGGGCGGCGGTTCAAGCTCATCACGCGCATCGACAAGTCCGACCGCGGCCACCACATGGCCGTCGCGTTCTCGGCCGACGGCCTCCACTTCGGCGCCCCGCGACCCTGGGCGGTCCACAACCCCGTCGCCGACACCCACAACTTCGTCTTCCGCGACCCGGACAGCGGCCGCTATGTCCTCATCACCCGCATCTGGCGCGACGGACTCCGCGTCCAGGCCGTGTCGACCAGCGACGACTTCCTCGACTGGTCGAAGCCCGTGGAATGCGTACGCGGGGTGGACGCGTGGAACCAGATCTACGCCTTCCCGGTGATGCCGCTGGACGGGGCGTACATCGGTTTCGGCTCGATCTATCACGACGGCGACCGGTCGCGGGAGGGCTGGGACACCGTCGACCTCGTGCTGATGGCCGCCAGCCGGGTGGACACGTGGCAGTTCCCCCTGGCCTATCGACCGCTGCTCGAGCGCGGCTCGGGTGTCTATCCCGACGCGGAGTTCGACGCGGGGTGCATCTATGCGAGCGCACCGGTGGAGATCGACGGGCGCTGGTGGCTCTACTACATGGGCGGCAACGGCCGCCACACCGGCTTCCGCGAGACCGCGCTGGGCCGCGCGGAGATCCAGCTCGACCGGTTGGCGGGGTACGCGCCCACGCACGGGTCCGGGACGCTGGTCGCCGGCCCGTTCCGCGTCGCGGGGCCGGACCTGCAGGTCCATGCCGACGTGGCCGAGGGCGGGGCGGTCACCTGCCGCCTGCTGGATGCCGAGACCCGCGACCGCACCGGCGCGGACGCTGCGCCCCTGACCGGGTCGGGGTGGCAGGCGGTCTCCTTCGACGCCGCCGAGGTCTCGACCGGGCGTGACACCCTGCTCGTCCTGGAGTGCGCCGGCGCGACCGTCCACGGCGTACGGGGGGACCTGGTCCTCGACCGCACCGCCCAGACCTGACCCATCCATCCATCGAGTCCTCCGGAGCTGACCATGCCATCGCTGCTGCGCGGGGTCGTCCCGCCCGTCGCCACCCCGCTGACCCCTGACCTCGAGGTCGACACCGCGAGCCTCGACCGCCTCGTCGACCACCTGCTTGCCGGGGGCGTGCACGGGCTGTTCGCGCTGGGGACCACCAGCGAGGTGGCGTTCCTTCCCGACCCCCACCGCGACCGGGTGCTGGAGACGATCCTCGCGAGGGCGGCCGGGCGCGTCCCGGTCGTGGCCGGGGTGGTCGACATGACGACGCCGCGCGTGGTCGTCCACGTGCGCCGGGCGCTCGCCCTGGGGGTCGACGGCATCGTCGCGACGGCGCCGTTCTACACGCGGACGCATCCCGCCGAGATCGACCGGCACTTCCGGCTGATCAAGGAGGTGTGCGGCGACGTGGGGGTGTACGCGTACGACCTTCCGGGCTCGGTCGGCACGAAGCTCGACCACCACCACATGCTGGCGCTGATGGCCGACGGCGTGCTCGCCGGGGTGAAGGACTCGTCGGGCGACGAGGCCGGGCTGCGCGCGCTGGCCCTCGGCGCACGCGACCGGGGCATCACGGACGCCGTCGTGCTGACCGGCTCCGAAGTGACTGCCGACAGCGCGCTGATGTTCGGCGCGGGCGGCATCGTGCCCGGCATGGGCAACCTCGACCCGGCCGGCTATGTGCGGCTGTGGGAGGCCTACCAGCGCCGTGACCTCGACGCCGCGATGCTCGAGCAGGAACGGCTGTTCCGCATGTTCCCGCTGGTCGATGTCGGGTCGGGGGCGCGCATGGGCCGGGGCTCGTCGGCGCTCGGCGCGTTCAAGGCGGGGTTGAAGCTGCTCGGCGTGATCGACTGCGCGATCATGTCGCCGCCCTACATCGCGCTGGACGATGCGGAGATCGCGGCGATCGTGCCCTATCTCCAACGGGCGGGACTGATGGCGCAGGGGCGACCGACAGGATAGAAATCCTCCATGACCGCGCCCGCCGAACGCCGCCTGCCGGCCGCGCTCGCCGTGCCGACCGTGATCCTGTACGCCGCCGGCTACCCCATCGGCGCGGCCTCGGTGGCGGTCATGTCGCCGTTCCTGGTGATCCTGCTGCGGTTCGCCGCGTCGGCGCTGTTGCTGTGGGCGATCCTCGCGGTACGCGGGTTCGAACGCCCCAGCCGCGCCCAGGTCGGCCACACGGTCGTGGTCGGCCTGCTGACGCAGGCCGTGCAGTTCCTCGGCGTCTATTGGGGGCTGTCGCACGGGGTCTCGAGTGGGCTCGTCTCGCTGATCATCGCCCTGAACCCGGTGGTGACGGCCGGTCTCCTGGCCGCGATGCACGGCCACAGGGAGTCTCGGCTGGGGATGGCCGCGTTGGTCCTCGCGACCGGGGCCGTCATCCTCGCGTGCCTGCCGAAGCTGCTCGCCGACCAGCGCTCTGGCATCGCCGTGGTGACGGTGTTGATCGCCATGCTGGGACTCTCCCTGGGCGGGATCCACCAGGCGCGGCACCTTCGGGGCATGGATGTGCTGCTCATCGGGGCGATCGGGCTGACGGTGTCGACGCCGGTGGCGGGCGTACTCGTCCTGGCCCTGCCCCAGCACGTCACCGACTGGCCGCGCGCGCTCGTGCTGTTGGCAGTGATGGTGGTCTTCAGCTCGGTCGGCGCGACGACCTTGTATGCGCAGTGCATCCGACGCTCCGGAGCGCGTGGCGCATCCATCCTTTTCGCGGTGATCCCCGCAGGCGCCACGGTGATGGGCTGGCTGGCACTCGGCGAGAGGCTGACGGGCTGGACGATGGCTGCGCTCGTCCTGGGCGCCGCCGCCTGCCTGGTGCAGTCGCGGGCAGCTCCCGCAGGGGTCACCGAGGCTGAGCCGGCCGTCAGGCCGTGATCCGGATCCCGACCCGCGACACGTCCTCGCGCTTGATCAGGCGCTCGACGAACATGAACACCCGGAACTCGAGGCCGTACTTGCGGGCCATGATGCCGCGGACACGCGCCACACCGACGGGGTCGTCGATGACGGTCGCGTGACCCGTCAGCGTCGGGGCGCCCGGCTCGACCTTCCCGCGCCGCGAGCAGGGCCGCAGTTCCACGCGCGACGTGTGCGCCAGTCGTTTGAGCTTGCCGGACGACGCCGGCGTGATCACCACGAGCGCGTCGCCGTCGCGGCCGAGCCAGACGGTCGTCGGCACGGCGGCACCGCTGCGGCGGAAGGTGGTCGGGGAGACGAAGTCCTCGTCGGCGAGGTCGAGCAGGTTCATCGTTCTCCTTGGTGTGTGGTGATCGCGGGGGCCACGAGGGCCGGCGTACGCGTCAGTCCAGCCCGAGCATGCGCGGGAACAGGCGGTGTCGCCACAGCGTACGCAGGGTCAGGAACCACAGGGGGAAGGCGACTGCGTACACCTTCCACTCGGGGCCGTGGGGGGTGAGCAGGCCGAAGTAGTTCGCGGTGACCTCGACGTGGAGCACGACCATGTAGGTCGCAAACAGGCCCACGACCAACCACAACGGCCGCTTGTCGGGGCTGACCGGCGCCCACCCGGTGAAGAACCGCGCGGGCGGCTCGACGAACAGGATCAGCCCGAAGGCGCAGAACGAGACGAACGTGGACATCGCGGTCTGGGCGATGATCGTGGCCGCGGCCTCGCTGAACTCCGAGGACGAGGCGGCGACGCCGGTGTATTGGGCCCATCGCTCCGCTGCGCCCGGTGGGATGCGCCCGATCTGGAACGAGCGCGCGATGAGCTCGTGGAACATCGCGTAGATCGAGGTCGCGAAGACCGCCGTGACGATGCCCGCAGGCAGGGCGAACTCGACGATGCGGCGCAGCAGGTGGGGTTTCACCGGGTCGGGCCGCGACCACAGCGTGAGCGCGAGGCTCGGGATGCCGACGGTGAAGAGCGTGAGCGCGACCTGGGCGGGTGAATAGGGGAACCCCATGCCGAGCATCGTCACGAACACGATCACGAGGATCGACGTGATCACCCGCGGGATGAACAGGTAGAGCGACTTGGTCAGGCCGTCGGCGATGCGCCGGCCCTCGATCATCGCCGGCCCGACGGCGGCGAACGAGTCCTTCAGCAGCACCATGTCGGCGACGTTGCGGGTGATCGTCGCACCCGACTCCATGGCGATGCCGACGTCGGCGCGCTTCAGCGACAGGGCGTCGTTGGTGCCGTCGCCGAGCATCGCCACATAGCGCCCCTGTGCCTTGAGCGCCTGCACGAGTCGCTCCTTGTGCGCCGGCGTGGCGCGGCCGAAGATCGTGCCGGTCTTCGCGGCCTCGGCGAACTCCCCGTCGCCCAGGGCGTCCAGCTCGGGCCCCGTGACCATCAGGATGTCGGGCCCGAGGTCGGCCTGCTTCGCCAGCGCCGCGACCGTACGCGGGCTGTCGCCGCTGATGATCTTGATGTCGGTGCCGCCGGCGGCGAGCATCTTCAGGGTTTCCAGCGCCTGCGGGCGCAGCTCGTCGCGCAGCGCGACCAGGGCGACGGGGGTCAGGGAGCGTGGGTCGAAGGCGGCCGGGGTCTCGCCGGCACCGGGCGTGATGGGCTTGGGCGAAGCCGCAACGAGCAGCACGCGAAGGCCACGGTCGGTCCACGCCGCCTGCTGGGCATCACCCGGACCGCCGGGGGCGAACAGCGCCGCGTCGGCGAGGTGGGGCGCGAGCACCTCGGGCGCGCCGAGCACGAGCGTGGCCCAGTCGTCGGCGCGGTCACCGAGCACGGCGGCGGGCAGGGACTGCGCCGACCATTTGGTCGACGACTGGAACGGCACCTCGAGCGTCGCGCCCGCCTCGCCCGGGAGTCCGGCGGCCAGCGCCTCGGACGTGCCGTTCGGCGAGCCGGTGGAGTGCGCGTACGCGCCCAGGACCCGGCGTACGTCGGCGTCGGAGGCGGGCACGAAGGCGTGGACCTCGGCGAGCTCGAGACGGTTCGCGGTCAGCGTGCCGGTCTTGTCGAGGCACACGGTGTCGATGTTGGCGAGGCTCTCGACGGCGTTGGTCTGCTGCACCAGAGCGCCGCGCCTGGCCAGCGTGGCCGCCCCGGCGGCGTACGCGAGGGCGATGAGGAAGAACAGGCCGTAGGGGACCTGGCCCGACAGGACGGCCGACACCTGGACGATGCGGGCGAGCGCGAAGTTCTCGAGGATCGCCTGGAAGAGGATGGCGAAGCTCATCAGGGCGACGACGAGCGTGACGGCGCGGACGATGATGTTGACCTGCCGCTGCAGGGGCGTCTGGGTCGGCACGAACTCGCGCGCCGAGGCCGTGAGCCCGTGGGCGTACGATGCCTCGCCCACGCCCGTCGCCTCGAAGTGGCCGTGGCCGCTGACGACGACGCTGCCGGACAGGATCGCGTCGCCGGGCGCCTTGCGGAGCACGTCGGCCTCGCCGGTCAGCAGCGACTCGTCGATGCCGAGGACGGTGTCGCCGGTGACCCGGCCGTCGACGAGCACCTGGTCGCCGGGGCGCGCCACGACGACGTCGCCGAGCACGAGCTGGTCGGGGTCGATGTCGACTTCGGCACCGTCGCGGACCACGCGCGCAGGGACGCGTGAGGTCAGCGCGATCCGGTCGAGCTGCTTCTTCGCGCGGACCTCCTGCACGGTCCCGATCAGGGCGTTGATGAGGCCGAGCCCGACGCTGGTGAACGCGTCGTTGTAGCGCCCGAGCGCGATCAGGGCGGCCCCGATCACGAACAGGATGTTGTTGAAGAAGTTGAACAGGTTCGCGCGCGTGATCTGCCAGACCGAGCGCGAGGTGCCATGGGCGGCCGCGTTGGTCTCGCCGCGCGCGACGCGCTCGGCCACCTCCGCGGCGGTCAGGCCGGTGAGCGGCGTCGCGACGCCGGAATCCTGCTGCATGGAGGGAGGATAGTGCAGACCACGTGGTCAGGACGCGGACGCGGGCTCAGCGCGCCAACACCTCGCGCAGGTCGAAGGCCACCGGCTGCTCGAGCTGGGCGAACGTGCACGACGCGGGCTCGCGGTCGGGCCGCCAGCGCACGAACTGGGCGGTGTGGCGAAAACGTGTGCCCTCCATGAAGTCGTATTTCGCCTCGACGACGAGCTCGGGTCGCAGCGGGGTGAACGTCAGGTCCTTGCCGGCGTTCCAGCGCGACGCCGCGCCGGTTCCACCGCCGCCCTCGGCCCACGACCACGGGTGGTCGGCGAAGTCGCAGACCAGCGGCTGGAGTTCGGCGTACAGCTCGCGGCGGCGGGCCATCGGGAACGCGCCGATCACGCCGACCGGCGCCAGCTGGCCGTCGTCGGTGTGCAGGCCCAACAGCAGCGAGCCGACCGTCTCCGGGCCCGACTTGTGGACGCGGAACCCCGCGACGACGCAGTCGGCCGTGCGCACGTGCTTGATCTTGGCCATCACCCGCTTGTCCGGCTGGTACGCCAGTCCCGGCGCCTTCGCGACCAGGCCGTCGAGTCCTGCACCCTCGAACTCGTCGAACCAGCGCGCGGCCTCGGCCTCGTCGGTCGTCAGCGGGGTGAGGTGGAGCGGCGGCTCGATGTCGGCGAACACCTTCTCCAGCAGCGATCGCCGGGTGTCGAACGGCTCGCCGGTGAGGTCGTCGTCGCCGAGGGCGAGGAGGTCGAACGCCACGAACTCGGCGGGCGTCCGCTCGGCGAGCAGGCGTACGCGGGAGTCCGCAGGGTGGATGCGCTGCTGAAGCGCCTCGAAGTCGAGGCCGGTGCCGGCCGCGTCGACGCAGACGATCTCGCCGTCGACGACGCAGCGTTGGGGCAGCTGGGCGAGGACCTGGGCGACCACCTCGGGGAAATAGCGCGTCAGGGGCTTCTCGTTGCGCGACCCGAGGACGACCTCGTCGCCGTCGCGGAACACGATGGTGCGGAACCCGTCCCACTTGGGCTCATAGCGCAGGCCCGGCGGGATCGCCGAGGCCACCTTGGCCAGCATCGGCTTGACCGGCGGCATGACAGGGAGGTCCATGCGGGCAAGCGTACGGCCGCGGGCTACGATCCGATCATGGACGTCGTCGTGAACTACACCCCCGTACGCGGGGGAGCCCACCGGATCGTCGGGGCACTCGTCCTCGCGGTCGGCCTGCTGATGGTCGTGGCGTCCATCGTGGCGATCGTGAGCGGGGCGCACGTGGGCCTGATCTTCGACCAGTTGGGCCACGCGACCTACTACATCTGGCTGGTGCTCGGCGCGATCATCGCCCTGGTCGGCGCCCTGGTGGCCGCTGGAGTCCTCGCGTCAGGGACCAAGCTGAAGGCGCCCAACGGCGTCGCCTGGGTCCTCCAGCCGGGCGGTGTCCTCCTGTTCGACGGCCCCCGCGAGGTCCGCATCCCGTGGCGCGAGGTGCGGTTCGACCGCGGAACGCTCGGCGGGAAGCCGTCGGTGATCTGCGGGAACGGACGCGTACGCAGGGAATATCCCGAGCGTGGTCTGTCCCTGACGCTCGACCAGCACGACGCCGAAGCGCGCCGGCTGAGCGCCGGGCGCTGAGGTCAGGCCTGCAGGCCGGACACCGTGAGCAGCAGCGCCGCGTGGACGTCGTCCAGGCGCCGCTCCGGCGCGAAGGCCCGGCGGTCCAGGGCCGCGAACATCAGGGCCCCGAGGAACGAGACGGCGACGGTGGCGAAGTGGTCGACGTCGGGCTCGGCCGAGCTGAGGCCGGCGGCCCTGCGCGCCCGGTGCACCTCACCAAGAATTTCTGCCAGCGGGTCGATGAGCCGCGACCGCAGCTCCCCGAGGTCGTCCTGCCACGGACGTCCCCGCCGGAACAGCTCCGTGGCGAGCACCTGACCCATGTCGGGGGCGTCGTCGACCGAGACCAGAAGCGCCAGGGCGGCGGAGTCGAGGGCCTCCCAGCCCTCGCGCCCGACGCGCGCACCGGCGATGGCCTCCGTGAGCTGGTCGACCCCGCCCCCGACGACCGCGCGGCACAGGGCGTCCTTCGAGCCGAAGTTGTAGAAGACCGACCCCTTGGCGACGCCGGCCTGCGCGGCCACGTCGTCGATCGAGGTGCCCGTCACGCCCCGGTCGGCCATGAGGTGGGCGGCCGCCGCGAGGATGCGGGCGCGGGTGCGCGTACGCCGGGCCGTGCGACCGTCGCCCGAGCCCTCGACGGGGATGTCCGTCGTGGTGATCGGCGCGGTCGTGGTCGGCGTGCTGCCCATCGTGGTCCTCACAGCGAGATGGCGGGGTGGAGTCGGCTCATCGACCATACGCGTTTGCGGACGGCGGCCCAGGTGGACACGGCGAGCGAGGCGCCGGTGAGCACGAGCAGGTAGGCCACGGCGGCCCAGAACTGGTGGTTGAGGTCGCCGGTGATGGACCCGCGCAGCCCGTTGACCACCTGGGTCAGCGGGAGCGCCCGGTGGAGGGTCTGGAAGAAGGCGGGCGTCGTCTCCGCGGGGTAGGTGCCCCCCGACGACGTGATCTGCATGGTCAGCACGACGAGCGTCACGACGCGACCCACCGACGAACCGAAGACGATGTTGAAGGTCTGCTGCAGCGACACGTACGCGAGCGACACGAGCAGGATGAAGCCCAGCGTGGCCAGCACGTGGGCGGGCCTCATGCCGAGGGCGCCGACGAGCACGCCGAGCAACAGCATCGCCTGGGCCACGCCGAGCACGACGGCCGGCAGCCAGTTGGCGAGCACCACGCGGACCGCGGGAACCGGGGCTGCCAGCGTGCGGTTCGACAGGGGGCGCAGCAGCATCCACAGGATCATGGCCCCCACATAGAGCGCGAGGCCGATGAAGTAGGGCGCGAAGCCCTCGCCCTGGCTGAGCGCCTTGTGGTTCCAGGCCTGGTCGAGGCTGACGGGCGCCGAGATGGCGGACGCGTTCGCCTGGCGCTCGGAGGCGGACAGGTTCGGCACCTGCCCGACGGCCTCGCCGAGCCTGCCCGCAAGCTCGTGCGTACCGTCGTCGATGCGGGCGATGCCGTCACCGAGTCTCGCCGCGCCGTCCCGCAGTTCGCCGGTCTTCGTGGCAAGCGTGGACGCGCCGTCGCGCAGCTGGACCATCCCGCTGTCGAGCCGGGCCGCGCCGGCGTCGAGCTCGCGGCTGCCTGCGGCGAGCTGCGTGGCGCCACTCGACAGGGTCGCCGCGCCGTCGCTGAGTTGGCCCGTCTTCTCTGCGAGCGTGCCGGCGCCGCGCGCCAGCTCATGGGACTTGGTGGCCAACGTGGACGACCCGGTCGCCAGGGTGCCGAGCCCGCTCGACAGCTCCCCCGACTTCGCGGCGGCGGTGGCGATGCCGTTCGTGAGCGCGGGCGTACGCTCCGCCAGCGCGCGGTTGCCGTCGGCCACCTGCTGTGACCCGTCGGCGAGGGTGGTGACGTCGCTGCGCACCTGACCGGCACGGGCGCGGGCCTCGCTGATCCCGGCCAGGATCTCCGACCGGTGGGGATCGGAGTCGGGGAGCTGGCGGGTGACCCGTTCGACCTCGTCGAGCCCGGTGGTGAGGGTCGTGGTTGCCGTGGTGACCTTCGTGGCGATCTGCTGGTTGCCTGCTGCGACCCGAGCCGATCCGTCGGCGAGGGCGCGGGTCTGCGCCGGCAGCTGGGCGGTCTGGCCGGCCAGCGTGTCCAGCCCGGTGTGGAGCGCGGACGCACCCGTGGCCGCCTTCTGGGTGCCGCCGGCCAGGGTGTCCGCCCCGGTCGCAAGCTGGCCGGACCCGTCGGCGAGCTGGCGGGCTCCGGCCGAGAGTTGGGTCGCGCCCGTCGCCAGGCGACCGGCTCCGTCGGCCAGGTCGGCGGAGCCGGAGGCGGCCAGCGCGGTGCCCTCGTGGAGCCTGTGGGCGCCCTCGGCGGCCTCGCCGGTCTTCGCCGACAGGGTGCCGGCGCCGTCACGCAGCTGCGACGCCCCGTCGGTGAGCCTGGTGGAACCGTCGCGGGCGTCGTGGGTCCCGTCGCCCAGCTGGTTCGCTCCGTCGCGGGCCTGGACCAGCCCCGCATGGATGTCGGTGAAGCCGATGAACAGCTTGTCGACCGCGGCCTCGCCGACCCCATCGGCAGCAGCCGTGCGCACTTCGCGCATGACCGAGGCCAGGATCGTCCGCGTCGTGTAGCCCTGGGCGTCGTCATAGGTGACGCGCAGCGGTGCCTGGACCGGATGGTCGGTCCCGAGGGTGGTGACGGCCAGGGAGAAGTCGCGGGGAATGGTCAGCACGGCGACATAGCGGCCCTGCTCGAGTCCGTCGGCGGCCTCCACGGCGCTCGTACGCCGCCATCCCAGCGCCCTGGACTCGAGGAGCTTGCCGGCGAGGTCGTCGCCCGCGGTGACGCGGGTGTCGTCGCGGGTCGCGCCCGCGTCCTGGTTGACCAGGGCCACCTGCACCTTGTCGAGGTGGTCGGTGGGGTTCCAGAACGCCCAGAGATAGAGAGCGCCATAGAGCAGGGGGATGCACACGCCGACGACGAGCGCGAGCCGCGACATGCGCGTACGCCCGAAGCGGCGGAGCTCGGTGCCGAAGCGGAAGGTGCTGAACACGGGAAATCCTTCGTGGATGGGGATCGGGGGCGTCTGGGGTCAGACGAGGTCGATGAGGGTGGCGTCGGCGGGCACGGCGTCGGTGGTGGTCGTCGTGGCCACGATCGTGGTGCCACGATCGGCCGCCAGCCGGGCCAGCGCGCCCCAGACGACACGTTGGTGATCGGGATCGCTCAGGGCGTCGACGTCGTCGACGACGAGAAGCTCGGGGTCGCCCATCAGGGCGACCGTCAGCCGCAGGAGGACGACGTCGAGAGCCCCGAGGTGCCAGATCTGCTCATCGGCGGGGGGAATCGGCCGGTCGCCGAACACCGGGGCGCACAGACGGATGACGCCCTCCTGGTCGGTGCGCGGGGCGGGGCGCCACAGGGGCGCCAGGATCGCGGCGCGCTCGGCGAGCACCTCGTGGACCGTCAGTCCTTCGTCGAGCTGGTCGATGTCGGCGAAGTTCGCCAGCGTCGAGCGACGATGGACCTCGCGGCGCCCGCGAGGGAGGCGGTGGCCGAGCACCGTGAGATCCCCGGACGTCGTCGCCATGCGGCCGACGAGCGCGAGCAGCAGGGCCGTGCGGCCCGAGCCCTCGGGGCCGACGAGGGCGGCCACCTCGCCGCGCGCGACCTGGAGGTCCAGGGGGCCGAAGACCGGGCCGCGGTCGCCGGTTAGGGAGAGGGCGTGCGCCTCGAGGGCGGGGGAGGGCGCGGGCTGGGCTTCCGGTTCTGGCTCCATTTCCGGTTCCGGGTCAAGGAGATCGATGTCGTCACTCACGGTTCTATTTAACCTGACCAGTCAGGTCAAAAACAAATTGCCCTCGTGGTCGTGCGCTTCGTGGGAGGATCGCCCCATGGGTTCACGCATGTTCGCCGCGGTGTATCCGCCCGCGGACGTTGTCGAGGAGATGGAGGAGTTCTTCGGGCCGCGACGCGACGCCGACGCGCGCCTGCGGTGGGTGCCGGACCACCACTGGCACCTGACCACGTTGTTCTGCGGCGACGTGCCCGACCGGGCGTACGAGCCGCTGGTCGAGAACCTCCGCGAGGTCGCGGCGGCCGCCCGGCCGTTCGACGTTCGGCTGGCCGGGGCGGGGGCGTTCCCCGACCCGATCGAGACGCGCCAGCTCTATCTCGCCGTCGTCGAGGGCGGCGACCAGCTCGCCGCGCTGTCGCGTGGCTGCCGCGCCGCCGCGAGCCGGGCCGGCACCGAGCCCGACGGCACGAAGTTCGTGCCCCACCTGACGCTGGCGCGCACCAAGCCGCGGTTCGACTCGACCTCCTGGCTGCGGGTGATCGACGCGTTCCCCGGCGTACGCTTCGCCGCCCGCGAGCTGGTCGTCGTCGAGTCGTTCACCAACGAGGGCCGCGGCAACCGCGTACGCCACGAGACCGTGGCGCGCCTGCCGTTCGGTCGCGGCGAGGACCGGTGGTGGGACGTCCTCGACGGATCCACGGCCTGAGACCCCGCGGGGGTGTCGGCGACCGTCGCTACCGTGAGGGCATGGCTCACCGACTCGAGACCCTCGCCGTGCACGCCGGCCAGGAAGAGGCCGACCCGACGACCAACGCGCGCGCCGTGCCGATCTACCAGACGGCGTCCTATGTCTTCGACGACACCCAGCACGCGGCCGACCTGTTCGCGCTGAAGACGCCCGGCAACATCTATTCGCGCATCATGAACCCGACCCAGTCGGTGTTCGAGGAGCGCATGACGGCGCTCGAGGGCGGGGTCGGCGCGCTCGCCACGTCCTCGGGCGCGGCCGCGATCACGTACGCGGTGCTGAACCTCGTCAACGCGGGCGACAACATCGTCGCGCTGTCCACCCTGTACGGCGGCACGTTCGCGCTGTTCGCCCACACGCTCAAGCAGTTCGGCATCGAGGCGCGCTTCGTCGACCCCGAGAAGCCCGAGGCGCTGGCCGACGCCGTCGACGCGAAGACCCGACTCGTGTTCGGCGAGACGCTGTGCAATCCCAAGATCAACGTCATCGACCTCGACGCGTGGTCGGCGGCCGCCCACGAGCTCGGCCTGCCGTTCATCGTCGACAACACCGCCCCGACGCCCTACCTCTGCCGCCCGTTCGACCACGGGGTCGACGTGGTCGTCCACTCCGCCACGAAATACATCGGGGGCCACGGCACCTCGATCGGCGGCGTCATCGTCGACTCCGGGCGGTTCGACTGGGCGGCCCATGCCCAGCGCTTCCCGAGCCTGACCGGGCCCGACCCCGCCTACCACGGGGTGGTGTGGACCGAGGCCGTGGGCGAGGCCGCGTACATCATGCGGTGCCGCACCGTCCTCATGCGCAACACGGGGGCCACCCCCGCGCCGATGCACGCCTGGCTGTTCCTGCAGGGGCTGGAGACCCTCCACCTCCGCATGCAGCGCCACTCGGAGAACGCGCTGGCGGTCGCGCGTCACCTGAGCGACCATCCGGCGGTGGCGTGGGTGAACTATCCCGGCCTCGAGGACAGCCCCTACAAGGAGGTGGCCGACCGGGTCCTGAAGGGCGGCTACGGCGGCCTGGTGTCGTTCGGGCTCAAGGTCGGGCGGGATGGCGGGGCGACCTTCGTCGAATCGCTGGAGCTGTTCAGCCACCTCGCGAACATCGGCGACGCGAAGTCGCTGGTGATCCACAACGCGACGACGACCCACTCCCAGCTGACCGAGGAGGAGCTGGTCGCCGCGGGAGTGCCCGGCGACATGGTGCGCCTGTCGATCGGCATCGAGCACATCGACGACATCCTGGCCGACCTCGACCAGGCGCTCGCCCGCGTCGCCCCATGAGCGTCGGCACCGTCGAGACCCGGACCGTACGCCTGTTCACCCCCGAGGCCCCGCTGATGCTCGCCAGCGGGGCGAAGCTGGCGGAGGTCGACGTGGCCTACGAGACCTATGGGACGTTGGATGCGGAGGCCGCCAACGCCGTCTTCGTGTGCCATGCGCTGACCGGCGACGCCCACGCGGCCGGGTTGCACGACGGCGCCGACAAGCCCGGCTGGTGGGACAACCTGATCGGCCCTGGCCGCCCGCTCGACACCGATCGGCTGTTCGTGATCTCGGCCAACCTGCTCGGCGGCTGCCAGGGCACGACCGGGCCGTCGTCGATCGACCCGGCCACGGGAAACCCTTACGGGCTTGACTTCCCGTTGCTCCAGATGCGCGACTTCGTGACGGTCCATCGCGCGCTGATGCGCCATCTGGGCGTCGAGCGGCTCATGGCGTGCGTGGGCGGCTCGCTGGGCGGCATGCAGGTGCTCGACTGGGCGCTGGCCTTCCCCGAGGAGGTCGGCAACGCCGTCGTCATCGCCTCGTCGTCGCGCCTGACCGCCCAGAACATCGCCTTCTCGGCCGTGGCGCGCGAGGCCATCACGCGCGACCCCGGCTTCGCCGAGGGCCAGTACGCGGTCACCGGCACCAGCCCCGAGATCGGCCTGTCGATCGCGCGGATGATGGCCCACATCACCTATCTCAGCGAGGAGGCCATGGCCGAGAAGTTCGGGCGGCGCTTCCAGGACTCGGAGACGCCGCGCCACGGCTTCGGGGTCGACTTCGAGGTGGAGAGCTATCTGGCCCACCAGGGCGAGACGTTCCTCCATCGCTTCGACGCGCTGAGCTACCTGTATCTCACGCGCGTGATGGACTATTTCGACCCGTTCGCCTCGCTGGACTCGTTCGCCGAGGTGCTGGCCGCGCGTACGCGGTTCCTGGTCATCAGCTTCGACTCCGACTGGCGGTTCGACACCGAACACTCGCGGCGCATCGTCCGCGAGCTCGAGCGCGGGGGAGTGCCCGTGAGCTTCCGCGAGATCTCGTCGCCGTGGGGCCACGACTCGTTCCTGCTCGAGCTCGAGGGCTATCACGCGACCGTCCGCGCGTTCCTCGACCGCGCCGCCGCCGAGGAAGTCGCGTGCTGAGGGCCGACCTGGCGCTGGTGGCCGACCTCGTCCCCCGCGGGGCGCGGGTGCTCGACCTGGGCTGCGGGTCGGGGGAACTGCTCGACCACCTGATCACCCTGAAGGGGTGCAGCGGCACGGGCGTCGACACCGACGAGGCCGAGGTCGTGCAGGCGATCCGCCGAGGCGTACCCGTCATCGAGCTCGACGTCGACGCCGAGCTGGGGGAGTTCGCGACCGACTCGTACGACACCGTGGTGTTGTCGCGCACGCTCCAGACCCTGCTCCACCCGCGCCGCGTCCTGGACGAGATGTCGCGCATCGGCGGCCGCTGCATCGTGTCGGTCCCCAACTTCGGGCTGTGGCGCAACCGGTTGGCGATCGTCCGCGGCCACATGCCGATCTCGAAGGACCTTCCGCACACCTGGCACGACTCGCCGAACGTGCGCTACACCACGCTGGCGGACCTTGAGGACTTCTTCGCCGACGCCGGGTTCGTGGTGGAGCAACGCATCCCGTTGGACGAGGCGGGACGTGTCCTGGGTGGGCGCCGCGGGCGCCACCCGAACCTGTTCGCGGGCGCGGCGGTGTATGTGCTCGCACGCCCGCAACACGGCGAACCGCCCGTCTGCTGATAATGGGTGGGTGAGCCACGACCCCCAGGAGCCCCTCGCCCCCGAACCCCGTCGCGAGCCGACCAACGACGAGCTGGCGGCCCAGCCGGGCGGAGTGCGCATCGGCGACCGCGAGCGGGACGCCGCGGTCGAACGGCTTCGCGACCACCTCGTCGACGGTCGCCTCGCCCAGTTCGAGTTCGACGACCGCATGGCGCGCGCCCTGGCCGCCCGGACCGAGCAGGAGCTCGACGGGCTGTTCACCGACCTGCCGGGCGACCGCGGGCTCGTGCCGCTGGCCGACTCCAACTCCGGCTCGGCCGCGGTCGAGCATGGCGGTGGGGCGAACCGCAACTCGGCCATGGCCCGGTTCTACGGCATCGCCTCCGCGGTGAGCTTTCCCCTGGCGCTCGTCATCTGCTTCGCCACGGGGTGGCGGGCCTGGTGGCTCATCCTGATCCCGATGATGGTGCTGCCGGCGCTGGGCCAGGCGCTGGGGATCCACAAGGGCGACGACGAGGACGAGGACGACGGCGACGAGAAGAAGCCGATCACGAAGGGCTGACGCGACCTGGAGTGCGACAGATCGACCACGATCGTCGATCTCGGGGCCGCCAGAGCGTTCGAGATCGTCAATCGTGGTCGAAAAGTCGCAGTGACTACCGCGTCAGTTCCGCGCGCGACGGCGCGTACGCCCGGAAGCGCAGCGGCATACCGGCCTCGGCCGGCGTACGGTTCGCCTTCCTCAGGTTGCACGGCCCGCAGGCGGCCACCGTGTTCTTCCACGAGTTCGGTCCGCCGCGTGACTGCGGGAGCAGGTGATCGACGGTGGCCGCGTAGCCCCCGCAGTACGCACAGGTGTGCCGATCGCGCTTGAGGACGCCGCGCTTGGTCCAGCCCGGCGGGCGCGCGTACAGGAACGCCGTCTTCACGTAGCGCACGAGGCGGAGCACGAGCGGCCACGGGTAAGGCCCGATGCCCTGACCCTCACGTGCCTCCTCGACGATCGCGACCTCGCGGACGAGCATGCCGATGGCGTGCTTGACCGACACGGTGTGCAGCGCCGTGTTGTCGGCGTTCAGCACCAGAACTCCGCTCATGTTTCCTCCTCTCGATGCGCCAGCAAACAAAAAACCGCCCCGCGGGAATGCGCGCAGGACGGTGTGGATGAGCTGACCCGAGGGGGTCAGCTCATACATCCGTCGATCGTGCGCCTGCGCAGGCACGGACGGGTCGGGGCCTCCGCGTACGCGGCCTGGACGAGGTGCTTGTGCACGGTGGCTCCTTCCTGTGGTTGTCCCTGCTGTGCTGGAACCAACTTCCAGCGATGTCTTTCCCGACGGGGAACAGATTAGTGTTGTGTCGGCAAACTGTCACCGAATTTCTGGGGTGGTGGACCGCGCACGCAGGACTGCGGTCACGCGCTCACCCGATCCGCCCAGCCCGAACCGCTCCGCCAGCGCGGCGAACTCCGGCCCCGGCTCCGCCGGCAGCGCCAGGTCGTCGAGCCCGACCCCGAGTTCCAGGTCCCGACGGGTGCGCACGACATCGAGCGCCACGCCGAGATAGTCGGCCGACGCGTTCAGCTTCTTCCGGATGGTCGGCGACAGCGCCGACCCCTCGTCCAGGGCGGCCTCGATGATCGCGTCCAGCCCGCCCCAGGTCTCCACGAGCGTCGCCGCCGACTTCTCGCCGATGCCCGCCACGCCGGGGATCCCGTCGGACGTGTCGCCGCGCAGCGCCGCGAAGTCGGCGTAGCGGTGGGCGTCGATCCCATATTTGGCCCGCACCCACGCCTCGTCGACGACCTGCAGGTTCGACATGCCCTTCGCGGTGTAGACGATGCGAATGGGGCGCGCGTCGTCGACCAGCTGGAACAGGTCGCGGTCGCCCGTCACGACGTCCACCGCGCAGTCGGCGGTGGAGGCCAACGTGGCGATCACGTCGTCGGCCTCGAAGCCGTCGGCGCCGACGATGCGTACGCCCAGCGCGTCCAGCGCCTCGACGATCATCGGCACCTGCACCGCGAGGTCGTCCGGCGCCTCCTCGCCCACGCCCGACTCCGCGCCCGCGCCCCCGGCGCCGACGGGGGCCTGCGGCGACACGTCCGCGACGCGATGCGTCTTGTAGGACGGCAGCAGCTCGACCCGCCACTGTGGCCGCCAGTCGTTGTCCCAGCACGCCGCCACATGGGTCGGCTGGTAGTCGGTGACCAGTCGCCCGATGAAGTCCATCAGCCCGCGCACCGCGTTGACGGGCCGTCCGTCCGGCGTACGCAGGGGAGCGCGAATGCCGTAGAAGGCCCGGAAATAGAGGCTCGCGGTGTCGAGGAGCATGAGACGCGTCATGGCTCCATCCTGCCGGGTGCCACCATGGCCCGCATGGAGGATCTCGATCGCCGCATTCTCGAACTGCTGTCCACCGACGGCCGCATGTCCTACACCGACATCGGCCGCGCCACCGGGCTGTCGACCTCGGCGGCCCAGCAGCGCGTACGCCGCCTCGAGCAGCGGGGCGTCATCGAGGGCTATTCGGTGAAGATCAACCCGACCGCGTTCGGTCACCTGCTGACCGCGTTCGTGGACATCGCGCCGTTCGACGCGTCCCAGCCCGACGACGCGCCCGACCGGCTGCAGCACCTCCACGAGGTCGTCTCGTGCTATTCGGTCGCCGGCTCGTCGAGCTATCTGCTCAAGGTCCAGGTCACCGACCCCGAGCACCTCGAGCAGCTGCTGGCCGACATCCGCTCCGCCGCGAACGTGTCGACCCGCACGACGCTGGTCCTGTCGGTACCCTTTGCCGACAGACCCAACCTCCACCCCGGACAGAAGCGTGACCGAACCTGACGCACCACCCCCCGATCCGGCGACGCCGGATCATTCGACCTCCGTCGTTCTGACCGGTCTCCACCTCCTCGACCGCCCCGGCCTGTGGGCCGTGGCCCTCAGCGGCGGCTTCGTGGTCGCCGTCACACCCGCGGAGTACGCCACCACGCTCGGCCTCCCCGTCATGGACGCCCGGCCCTCGGTGGGCGAGCGCGCCCTGTTGACCGGCGGGTTCGTGGACGCCCACGCCCACGTGCTGCTCACGGGCCGCGGCATGGCCGGGCTCGACCTCGCCCACGTCCACTCGGTGACCGACCTGCTCGCCGCGGTGGCCCAGCGTCGCGCCGAGGCCGGACCGCTGTTGATCACCGGCCAGGGCTGGGACCACACCGAGTGGCCCGAGGGCAGGCCCGCGACGATGGCCGAGCTCGACCGTGCGGCGGACGGCGCGCCGGTCCTGCTGACGCGCGTGGAGGTCCACTCCGCGCTGGTGTCGTCGGCCCTGGTCGACCGCGTGCCCGGCCTCCGCGACGCCGACGGCTTCGACCCGTCCGGGTGGATCACGCGCGAGGCGTTCGGCCTGGCCAGCAAGGCCGTGGCCGGCATGTTCACCGATTCCCAGCGCGAGTCCCACGTCGAGGCGGCCCTGCGCGCCGCCACCGCGAAGGGCATCGTGTCGGTCCACGAGATGGGCGCGCCCCACCTCAACACCCCTGACGAGCTGCTCCTCACGCGTCGGGTCGCCGCTCGGCTCGGGGTCGATCTGCCGGCCTACTGGGGCGAGGAGGCCAGCCCCGAGATCATCGGCTGGGCCGTCGCCGAGGGCCTGCACGGGCTCGGTGGTGACCTCAACGCCGACGGCGCCATCGGGTCCCGCACCGCCTGCGTCTCCGAGGGATACCACGACCACCCGGTCGACGACGCCGGCGGCGAGGGGTTCCTCTATCTCGACGCCGAGCGCGCGGCGGCCCACGTCATCGCGTGCACCCGCGCGGGCCTGCAGGCCGGGTTCCACTGCATCGGCGACCGCGGTGTGGCCACGTCGGTGGAGGCCATGCGGCGCGCCGCCGATGCCTGCGGTGCGGGGGCGATCCGCCGGGCCCGCCACCGCCTCGAGCACGTCGAGATGGCCTCCGACCGCGACATCGCGACGATGGCCGAGCTCGGAATCTGGGCCTCGATGCAGCCCCTGTTCGACGCGTGGTGGGGGATGCCCGGCGGGCTCTACGAGCAGCGCCTGGGCGCCCGCTACACCGGCCTGAACCGTTTCGCGACGATGCAGCGCGCCGGCGTACGCCTGGCCTTCGGTTCGGACGCCCCCGTCACGCCCTTCCACGGCTGGGAGGTCGTGCGTGCGGCCACCCTCCACTGGCAGGAGGGCGAGCGCCTCGACGTCCACACCGCGTACGCAGCCACGGGCGCGGCTGGCCACGAACTCGCCCATGGCCCCCACGGCGAGCGGTACGCGGCCCATGGCGCCATCGCCGTCGGTGCCCCGGCCGACCTCGCCCTGTGGGCGTGCGAGGACGTCGGCGACGACGGCTGGCCCGCCCTCAACAAGTACGCCACCCCGCCCGCCTGCGCCGCCACCTGGGCCCGCGGGCGGCTCGTGCACGACGACCGCGCGCTGGTCGAGGAACTCCCGTGAGCCGCTGGGCCCGCGCGCTCGGCCTCGTCTCCTCCGGCGTCGCCACCGGGCTCGCCTTCGAGCCGACCAACCTGTGGCCGCTGGTCGTCCTCGGCCCGGCCGCCTTCCTGTGGCTCGCCCACCCCGATGCGGGGGCGCCGACCCATGCCGCCGGGCAGCGGTGGTTCCGGGGCCGCGGCTTCGGGCCCGGCTACGTCTTCGGGCTGGGCCTCTGCGCGGTCACCCTGTCGTGGCTCCGCGTGCTGGTCCCGGGGGCCGGGCCGTTCATCGCCGCGGTCCTGATCGTGTTCGAGGCCCTGTTCTTCGGCCTCTTGGGCGTCGGCGTACGCCTCGTCCAGCGGCTCCCCGCCTGGCCGATCGCCGTGGCGCTGGTCTGGGCGGCCGTCGAGTGGCTCTACGGGCACGCGCCGTTCGGCGGCTTCGGCTGGATCCGCCTAGCGTACGCCACTGTCGACTCGCCGCTCGCCGGGCTCTTCCCGTTCATGGCCGTCTCCGGTGTGTCCCTCGTGGTCGCCGGCCTCGCCGCCGCCCTCGCGTACGCCGCCCTGCGCCGCACGCCGCGCGCGCTGGTCGGCGCGGCCCTGGCCGTGGTCCTGGCCGCCGGGGCCGGGCTGGCGGGGCGCCAGTGGCAGGCGGAGCCCGTGGCCACCGAGGGCGCGGTCAACATCGGCATGGTCCAGGGGAACGTCGACGGGGTCGGCATCGGCGGCATGGGCCGCGCCCGCTCGGTCACCAACAACCACCTGTCCGAGACCGTGACCCTGATGGCGACCTCGCGCGCCGGCGCCCAGCCGGTGCCTGACCTCGTGCTGTGGCCGGAGAACTCGACCGACATCGACCCGACCCTCGACACCCAGACCATGGCGACCGTCGAGGCGGCCAGCCGGATCGCCCGCATCCCGATCTTCGTCGGCGCTGTGATGGACGGTCCCGGCGAGGACGAGCGCCAGACCAGTGGCCTGTGGTGGATGCCGGACCAGACGGTCGCGGCGCGTTACGACAAGCGGAACCTCGTGCCGTTCGGCGAATACGTCCCGTTCCGCGACGCGCTGGTGCCCGTGATCCCGCTGCTGAAACTCGTCGGTGCCCAGTCGGTGCCCGGCACGACGTCGGGCGTCCTCGACGTCCCGCTCGCCGACGGTCGCCGCCTCGCGGTGGGGGACATCATCTGCTTCGAGCTGGCGTACGACGACACCGTCCACGAGGCCGTACGCGGCTCCGAGGTGGTCGTCGTCCAGTCCAACAACGCCACCTATCGCCGCACGGCCCAGCCGCTGCAGCAGTTCGCGATCACCCGCGCCCGGGCGATGGAGGCGCGCCGCGACATCGTGGTGTCGACCACGAACTCGCTGTCGGGCCACATCGACCGCAACGGGCGTGTCCTCGACCGGACCCACGAGATGGTGGCGGCCTCGCGTACCTATGTGGTGCCGCGGCAAACCGCCATCACCCCGGCCGTACGCCTGGCTGGCTGGATCGACCTCGCCATCGGCCTGGGCGCGCTCGCGGCGCTGGCCGGCGGCCTGGTGTCCGTACGCCGGCTCCCGTGGCTCCGGGGCGTTTCGGCGACTCACCCGCGCGGTGGCGCGCGGGCCTTGGAGTGATGCGGGATGATGGACACTCGAACAGTCAGCCGACGGAAAGGGCGATCGTGACCGACGCCAGCGACGTGTACCCGGGCCTCGGCCGGGTCCTCGTGATCATCCCCACCTACAACGAGGCCGGCAACGTGCCGTTGATCGTGGGGAGGCTGCGCGCCGCGGTCCCCGCCGCCCACGTGCTGATCGCCGACGACAACTCGCCCGACGGAACCGGTCGCATCGCCGACGAGCTGGCGGCCGACGACACCCACGTGCACGTCCTCCACCGCAAGGGCAAGGAGGGGCTCTCCGCCGCCTACATCGCGAGCTTCCGCTGGGGCCTGGAGCGCGACTACGACGTGCTGGTCGAGCACGACGCCGACGGTTCCCACCAGCCCGAGCAGCTCCACCGCCTGCTCGACGCGCTCGCGGCCGGGGCCGACATGGTCAAGGGCTCCCGCTGGGTCAAGGGCGGTTCGGTCATCAACTGGCCGCTGCAGCGCGAGCTGCTGTCGCGGGGCGGCAGCCTCTACACCCGCCTGATGCTCGGCATTCCGATCAAGGACATCACCGGCGGCCTCAACGCCATGAAGGCCGACCTGCTGCGCGCGATCATCGACGACATCGAGGCCAAGGGCTTCGGCATCCAGCGCGACCTCACCTGGTTCGCCCATCGTCGGGGCTTCACCGTCGTCGAGGTGCCGATCGACTTCAAGGAGCGCGAGATCGGCGACTCCAAGCTCGGCAAGGACGTCTTCGTCGAGGCGCTGAAACAAACGACGGTCATGGGCGTACGCCACCGCGGCAGCCAGCTGAAGGGCCTCGCGGCCCGGGCGAGGGGCACGAAGAAGTCATCGGACTCGAAGGACCTGGGCGCCCGCCGGGAGCAGTCGGGGCGCTGATGAGCCAGTCACTGGGACCGTCGGGGACATCCGGGCCGGCGCCGCGTCGGCGCCGGTGGCTCCTGCCGGCCCTGACGGCGGTGTTCATCGCCGTCCCGTTGGCCGAGGTGTGGCTGCTCCTGCAGGTCGGCGAGCTGCTCGGGCTGTGGCCCACGATCGGCCTGCTGGTGGTTGCGGCCGTCCTGGGTTCCTGGCTGTCCAAGCGCGAGGGGACGAAGGCGTGGCGGGCGCTGCAGACGGCGATGCAGAGCGGCCGCATGCCGCAGGGCGAGCTGGCCGACGCTGCGCTGGTCCTCACCGGTGGGGTGATGCTGGTGTTCCCGGGCTTCTTCACCGACATCATCGGCATGTTCTTCCTCGTGCCGTTCACGCGACCGCTGGCCCGACGCCTGCTCGGCTGGGTGTTGAAGGCCCAGCTGGACCGGGTCGCGAAGAGCGGTCCGATGGGACCCATGGGGATGGGCCCGCTCGGTCCGCTCGGCACGACGACGTCACGCCCGCCTGCCGAAGGCAACGTCACGATCATCGACGGCGAGGTCGTGGAGGACCCGGAGCGCAGGCGCGACTGACCAGGTTCGACTCCGGGCCCGAGCAAGTGTGAAAAGTGCACACCTGTGCACTTTGCGCGGCCTCCGCCCAGCGCCACCCCGCGTGTTGGGCGCACCTGTGCACTTTGCGCGGGTCGGGGCACGCCGCTCCATTCACATCCCGCATCCCATCCCAGGAACGACGAAGCCCCGCAGCCATTCGGCTGCGGGGCTTGTTCTGGGGGAGTGCAATCAGGCGCTCTTGCGGGACCTCAGCAGGTCGAGCCGCTCGGCGAGCAGGTCCTCGAGCTCGGCGATCGAGCGGCGCTCGAGCAGCATGTCCCAGTGCGTACGCACCGGCTTCTCCTGCTTGACGGCCATCGGGACGCCATCGGCGCGCACGGACTCGCTGCCGCACCGCGGGCACTCCCAACTCGTGGGGAGTTCGGCCTCGTCGGAGAAGGCGCACGAGAACTGGTGTCCGCGGGGACAGTCGAACCCGATCTCCCGGCGCGGGGCGAACTCGATGGACTTCTCGTCCTCAAAGCTCTTCGCACCGAGCCCGGAACCTCGTAGTGATCGGTCAGCCATGCCATTACCTCCAATATCGGGACACTGGTGGAACGTGCCGGGGCAGCGATTTGTTCCTCAGGATACCGGTGGTTTGACAGGGGGAAGCCAGGGGGGTTAGAAAGAGCGATTCACATGCTCGTGGTGTTGCTTGACCGGAGCGAGAGCCGCGAGGCCCAGCAGCAGCACGACGACGATGCCGAGGATGCCCCAGTATTGGGTGTTGGCCTGCCCCGTGACCTTGTGGCCCAGCCAGACGGCGAGCCCGAACAGGGCGGGGGAGAGGAACGACACCACGCGACCCGTGGTCGCGTACAGTCCGAAGACCTCGCCGGCACGCCCCTCGGGGATCAACCGGGCCAGGAACGAGCGCGAGGCCGACTGGGCCGGACCGACGAACATCGTCATGAGCAGGCCGCACACCCAGAACACCGTGGTGCCGCCGTCGTGCAGTACGAAGATCGCAACGCCCGTGGCGACGAGTCCCACGAGCGACACCATGATCACGCGCTTCGGCCCGACCCGGTCGTCCAGCAGTCCCGCGGCCATGGTCGACAGGCCGGCCACGATGTTGGCCACCGCGCCGAAGATGATGACATCACCGGCCGAGAACCCGAAGGTTCCCGCCGCGATGACCGCCCCGAACGCGAACACGCCCGCCAGCCCGTCGCGGAACAGCGCCGACGCCACGAGGAAGGCCAGCGTGTGGGGGCTGTTGCGGCGGATGCGCCCGACCGATGCGAACAACTGGCGGTAGGACTCGACGACCCCCAGCCGCGGCGCGACCGTCGCGCGGCGGCGCTCCTTCAGATTCAGGAAGGTCGGAATCGTGAACAGCAACGTCCAGACGCCGCACGCGATCATCGACACGCGGATGTCGAGGCCCTGCGCCCCGGTCACCCCGAACAGCCCCACCTCGGGCTTGATGAACAGGAAGAACAGCAGGAGCAGCACGATGATGCCGCCCAGATAGCCGAGCCCCCATCCGAACCCGGAGATGCGGCCCACGTTCTTGCCCGTGGCCACGTCGTCGAGGAGGGCGTTGTAGTTGACGTTCGCGACCTCCGACACGATCGAACCGATGCCCAGCAGTGCCAGACCCACCCACAGGTACGCCGGGGCCGGCTTCACGAAGAACAGCGACATCGAGATCAACGCCAGCAGCCAGGTCTGCCACCGCAGGCTGCGCAGCTTTGACCCCTGCCGGTCGGCGTTCTGGCCGAGGACCGGCGCGATCAGGGCGATCAGCAGCCCGGCGACCGTCGTCGAGATGGCCAGTGACTGCGAGGTCGCGTTCTCGGAGCCGAACGGGGCCGACGTGATGTAGACGGCGAACACGAAGGTGGTGATGACGGTGTTGAACGGCTGCGTACCCCAGTCCCAGATCGCCCACGACCAGACCTGGCGGCGGCCCGCGCCGGGGGAGGCCTCGAGGGCCATGGGTGCGGGGTCCGTCTCCGGGGGTGTCGTGGTCACAGCGGGAAACTATCGCCTCACGCGGGCCACAGCCCGCGTTCGAGGCAGACGTCCCGAAGCGTGTCGACCCGGTCGGTGATCAACCCGTCGACCCCGAGGTCGATCAGCTCGTGCATCTCGGCGGCGTCGTCGATGGTCCAGACCTGGACCACCTTGCCGGCGGCGTGGGCGCGGGAGATCAGCCCCGGCGTGACCAGGCGTACGTCGCGGCCGGCGACACGTTGCGAGACCGGCATCTGGAAAGCCACGCCCGCGTCGTTGGCGTACGCGGGCACGACCGGCACGAACGACGTCCACGCGACCCCGACCCCGGTGACCGACGTGGGCACCTGGTCGCCCATGCGCCGGCGGAAGGCGGTGATGCGGTCGAGGCCGAACGACCCGACACAGACGCGGTCGTGGGCCCGGTGGGCGTTGATCGCGGCCACGAGCGGCTCGACCGCGCCCGGCGCCTTGATGTCGATGTTGAACCGCGCGTCCGGGAAGGTCTCGAACAGCTCGTCGAGCGTGGGGATGGCGTCGCGGCCGCCGATGCGCACCCCCTCCAGCGCCGCCCACGGCAGGTCGGCGATCAGGCCCGTCCGGTCGGTCACGCGATCCAGCCGGTCGTCGTGGAAGGCGACCAGGCGGCCGTCGGCGGTGGCATGGACGTCGGTCTCGAGCCAGCGATAGCCGAGCGCGACGGCCTGACCGAACGCGTGGACGGTGTTCTCACGCCCCAGGTTGGCCTCGAGGAACGAGCCGCCGCGGTGGGCCATCGGGATGAAGGGGGCGTCGAAGTAGGCGAAGTCACGCGCGTGGCGTCGGGTCATGGGCGCCAGTCTGGCAGGGCGCGGTGGCTCAGAGTCCCGGCAGGTACGCCAGCCAGCGTCGCGCGAACTCGGGCAGCCACGGCGGGACGCCGAACACCAGCATCGTCAGATAGCCGAGCAGCCAGCAACACGCCGCGAAGCACGCCCAGAACAGGAGCTTCTTGGGCCAGCGCCACCCCTGGTAGCGCCGGAAGAAGTCCTTGAACCACAGCATGACGTTCTGGGCCCACTCGAACTCGCTGGCCCACACCGCCAGCCCGAGCAGGAACAGCGGGATGCCGCCGGGCCCGGGCAGGGGACCGGTCAGGCCCGCCGCGATCATCAACAGCAGTCCGGCGATGCCGACCGCCACGCGGTAGAAGAACAATTGGGTGGGGTTGGCGCGGATCTTCGCCCGCCACGCCCAGCGGTCCTCGTGGGCGTCGATCAGGTGGGGATGGTCGTGCGGTTCGCGGGAGACACGCGTCGAACCGGTGCGGTCGTCGCGGTCGGCGTGCATGGGCCAACTCTAGGTGTTCGGGTCAACGGATGTTGGCCTCAACCCGCAAGGAGTACGCCGCCCAGGCCCGCCGCGGCGATGAACGTCGACGCCGCAGCGCCCAGCAGGACGGTCCGACCGCCCGTGGTGACCAGGTGCCGGAGGCGTACGCCGGCCCCCAGCGCGAACATGGCCGTGGCAAGCAGCAGGTTCTGGGCGATGCCGGCGCCGCCGAGCAGGCCCGCGGGCAGGGGCACGAGCGAGCGGACGGCGACGGCGACGAGGAAGCCCACGACGAACAGCGGCACCAAAGGCGGGCGCGGTCCGGTCGACGATCGGCGGCGGACCGCGCTCACGGCCGCGACCATCGGCGCGAGCAGGAGTACGCGGGTCAGCTTCACCACGACCGCGGTCGCGAGGGCCGCCGCCCCGATGGTGCCCGCGGCCGCCACCACCTGGGCGACCTCATGGATCGACGCCCCGGCCCAGGCCCCGGCCATCTCGGCGGGCAGCCCCAGCGCGGTCGCCGCCAGCGGGATCACGGGGATGGCGACGAGGCCGAACAGCGTGATGATGCCGATCGCCGAGGCGACGTCGTCCTCGTCGGCACCCACGGCGCCATTCATGCCGGCGATCGCCGCCGCGCCGCAGATCGAGCAGCCGGCCGCGACGAGGAGGCCCAGCTCGCTGGGCAGGCCGAGGCGCCGCGCCAGCCAGGTGGTCAGCAGGAACGTGCACGCGGTCACGGCCACGATGACCCCCACCAGCGGCAGCCCGAGCCCCAGGATCGATCCGAACGAGATCTGCAGGCCCAGCAGCACGATGCCCGCGCGAAGCAGCGGCTTGGCGGCGAAAGTGAGGCCGGGCCGGAGGACCTCGGGGAGGCGCGTCGCGTTGCCCGCCACGATGCCCAGCAGGAGCGCCACGAGCAGGGGGCTCAGCAGCGGGACCCAGCGGTTGACGAGCCACCCCACGAGGGCCGCGCCGACCGCGACGGCCAGGCCGGCGAGGCGGCCCGCCCAGACCCCGCGTACGCCGGTGTGGGGTGGGGGAGAGGTCGGCGTGGTCACCCGCCGAGTCTGGCCCGCGGCGAACACGGAGGCAAACTGCGGCAGAATCACCCCGTGCATACCATCGTGTCGATCCAGTCCTCGGTCGCGTACGGCCACGTCGGCAACTCGTCGGCGGTCTTCCCCATGCAGCGCCGCGGCGTGGAGGTCTGGCCGGTCCACACCGTGCTGTTCTCCAACCACACGGGCTACGGAGCGTGGCGCGGGCCGCTCGTGCCGGCGGCCGACATCATCGAGGTCGTCCGCGGCATCGACGATCGCGGCGTGCTGGGGCGGGCCGATGCCGTGCTGTCCGGCTACCAGGGCGGCGAGGACGTCGCGGCCGCCATTCTGGAGGCCGTGGAACTGGTGAAGGAGCGCAACCCCGGCGCGCTCTATTGCTGCGACCCGGTCATGGGCGACGTGGACCGCGGCTTCTACTGCCGTCCCGGCATCCCCGAGCTGATGCGCGACCGCGTCGCCCCCCAGGCCGACGTGATGACGCCGAACCACTTCGAGCTCGACTTCCTCACCGGGGGCCAGACCCACACCCTCGACGAGGTGGTGGCCGCGGCCCGCGCGCTGCGCGACCGCGGACCCGAGACGGTGCTGGTGACCTCGGTCGTGCACGCCGACGCCGAGCCGGGCACGCTCGACATGGTCGCCGTCGACGGCACGGGCGCCTGGCTGGTCTCGACCCCGATCTTCGACCGCGCCTTCACCGGATCGGGCGATCTCACCGCCGCCATGTTCCTCACCGGCCTGCTCGACACGGGCTCGACGGCCGAGGCGCTGGGCCGGACCGCGGCGATCGTCCACGGGGTGCTCCGCGCGACCGTCGACTCCGGCGACCCCGAGCTGCAGGTGGTCGGCGCCCAGGCCGAGATCGCGGCCCCGAGCGCACGGTTCGACGTGCGCCCGCTCGCCTGACCCCGGACGCGACGGCGCCGCGCCCCAGGAGGGGCGCGGCGCCGTGGTGCGTGGTGGAGCAGGTCAGTCGCGGAAGACCTCGATGTTGGCGCCCACCTTGTTGAGGCGGTTGGCCAGGTCCTCGTAGCCGCGGTTGATCACATAGACGTCGCGCAGGATCGACGTGCCCTTCGCGGCCAGCATCGACAGCAGGATGCAGACCGCCGGGCGCAGCGCCGGCGGGCACACGACCTCCTGGTAGCGCCAGCGCGTCGGGCCCTTCACGATCACCCGGTGGGGGTCGAGCAGCTGCACGTTCGCGCCGAGGCGGTTCAGGTCGGTCATGCGGATCGCGCGGTTCTCGTAGACCCAGTCGTTGATCAGCGTCTCGCCCTCGGAGCAGGCCGCGATGACGCCGAAGAACGGCAGGTTGTCGATGTTGAGCCCGGGGAAGGGCATCGGGTGGATCTTGTCGGTCGGCGCCACCAGGTCCGACGGCCGGACGGTCAGGTCGACCAGGCGCGTCTTGCCGTTGGCCGACTTGTATTCGTCGGTCGTCTCGAACTGCAGGCCCATCTCCTTGAGGATGGCCAGCTCGATCTCGAGGAACTCGATCGGGGCGCGCTCGATCGTGAGGGTCGAGCGGGTCACGATCGCCGCGGTCAGCAGGCTCATGGCCTCGATCGGGTCCTCCGACGGCGCGTACTCCACGTCGGTGTTGATCGACTCGACGCCGGTGATGGTCAGCGTCGTGGTGCCGATGCCGTCGATCTGGACGCCGAGCTGCTGCAGGAAGAAGCAGAGGTCCTGGACCATGTAGTTGGACGACGCGTTGCGCAGCACCGTCGTGCCGGGCGTCATCGCCGCCGCCATCAGCGCGTTCTCGGTGACGGTGTCGCCGCGCTCGGTGAGGATGATCGGGCGCTCGGGGCGCACGGGGCGGGCCTCGCACTGGTAGTAGCCCTCGGTCGCGGTCACCTCCAGGCCGAAGTGGCGCAGGACCTGCAGGTGGGGCTCGATGGTGCGCGCGCCCAGGTCGCAGCCGCCTGCGTACGGCAGTTTGAAGTGGGGATAGAAGTGCATCAGCGGACCCAGGAACATGATGATCGACCGCGTACGCCGGGCCGCGGCCACGTCCATGTCGTCCAGGCGCAGTTCGTCGGGGCGGGTCAGTTCGAGGTCGGCCTTGTCGTCGGACCAGCGGGCCTCGACGCCGATGGAGGTCAGGACCTCCACGATGCGGTTGACCTCCTCGATGCGGGCGATGCCGCGCAGCGTGGTCTTGCCGCGGTTCAGGAGGCTGGCGCAGAGCAGGGCCACGGCCGCGTTCTTCGACGAGCGCACCTCGATGTTGCCCGAGAGCACGGTGGGGCCCTCGATGCGAAGGTGCTCGGGGCCGCCGCTGCCGACGGAGATGAGCTCGCTGCCCAGGGCCGTGGCAATTCGGTTGATCATGTCGAGGCTGAGGTTCTGGTTACCTGCTTCGATGCGGTGGATGGCGCTCTGCGACGTGCCGAGCAGCTCGGCCAACTGGAGCTGCGTCAGCCCGCGGTGCTTGCGCGCGTCGCGGACGAGGCCGCCGATTCGGTCGGGTGAGGTATCAGTCACCCGCACTACGTTAACTCATAGACGATATTTCTCAAGTTGGCCGTTCGGCGATTCGCCCCGGGCGCGGACGCGCCGCCCGGGGCAATAGAGTTGCGCGCATGAGTGCACATTTTGACGTCGTCGTGCTGGGCGCAGGTCCCGGCGGTTATGTCGCAGCCATCCGCGCCGCGCAGCTCGGCAAGAAGGTCGCGGTCATCGAGAAGAAATATTGGGGCGGCGTGTGCCTCAACGTCGGCTGCATCCCGACCAAGGCGCTCCTTCGCAACGCGGAGCAGGCCCACTTCGTCACGAAGGAGGCCAAGACCTTCGGCATCAACGGCGAGTTCACCCTCGACTACGGCGTCGGCCACAAGCGCTCGCGCGGCGTCGCCGACCGCATGGTCAAGGGCGTGCACTTCCTGATGAAGAAGAACAAGATCCAGGAGCTCGACGGCTGGGGCGAGTTCGTCGACGCGAAGACCATCAAGGTCTCCGGCGGCAAGGACGAGACCACCGTCACGTTCGACGCCTGCATCATCGCGACCGGCTCGGTCACCCGCATGCTGCCCGGCGTCGAGGTGTCCAAGAACGTCCAGACCTATGAGGAACTCATCCTCGCCGACGAGGTCCCCGACTCCATCGTGATCGCCGGCTCCGGCGCCATCGGCATCGAGTTCGCGTACGTCCTGCAGGCCTACGGCGTCGACGTCACCGTGGTCGAGTTCCTCGACCGCATCGTGCCGCTCGAGGACCCCGAGGTCTCCGCGGAACTCGCCAAGGCCTACAAGAAGCTCGGCGTGAAGCTCCTGACGTCGACCAAGGTCGAGTCGGTCGAGGACACGGGCTCGGGCGTCAAGGTGAAGGTGACCTCGGAGAAGGGCGGCGAGCAGGTCCTCGAGGCCGACAAGCTCCTGTCTGCCATCGGCTTCGCCCCGCGTACGCAGGGCTTCGGCCTCGAGAAGACCGGCGTCGAGCTGACCGAGCGCGGCGCGATCGCGATCGACGACTTCATGCGCACCAACGTGGACGGCATCTACGCCATCGGCGACGTGACGGCCAAGCTGATGCTGGCCCACACCGCGGAGGCCCAGGGTGTCGTCGCCGCCGAGACCATCGCCGGAGCCGAGACCATGCCGATCAACTACGACATGATCCCGCGGGCGACCTACTGCCAGCCGCAGGTCGCCTCGTTCGGCTACACCGAACAGCAGGCGAAGGACAAGGGCTACGACGTCAAGGTCGCCAAGTTCCCCTTCTCGGCCAACGGCAAGGCCTGGGGCCTGGGCGACGCGACCGGCTTCGTGAAGGTCGTCGCCGACGCGAAGTACGGCGAGCTGCTCGGCGCGTCCATGGTCGGTCCCGACGTCACCGAGCTGCTGCCCGAGCTCGTCCTGGCGCAGATGTGGGACCTGACCGCGGAAGAGGTCGGCCGTTCGATCCACGCCCACCCGACGCTCTCGGAGGCCCTCAAGGAGGCCGTCGAGGGCATCGCCGGCCACATGATCAACCTCTGACATGACCGCGTCCGACACCGCCCGCAGCGCGGGCTCGCAGGTGCAGAACCACCCTGCGTACCAGTGGCTCGTGACGCTCGGGCTCATCGCCTACGGCGTCATCCACCTGCTGATCGGCTGGATCTGCGTCCAGCTCGCGCTCGGCGGTGGCGGGGGAGAGGCGTCCAACCAGGGCGCGCTGCGCGACCTGGCGTCGAAGCCCTTCGGCACCGTGCTGCTCTGGTTGGTCGCGATCGGCATGGTCGCGCTCGTGGTGTGGCAGGCCATCGAGGCCGCGATCGGCCACACCCAGTACGACGACAAGAAGCGTCTGCGCAAGCGGGTCTCCTCCGTCGGCCGCGCGATCCTGTACGCCGGCCTCGCGCTCACCGCCGGCCGCATCGCCATGGGGGGTCAGGCGTCGAACTCGAACCAGGCGCCCCAGGACGTGACCGGGCGGCTGATGTCGGCGCCCTTCGGCCAGGTGTTGGTCGCTCTGCTCGGCGCGGCCGTCGTCGCGGTCGGCGTGAGCCAGATCGTCAAGGGGGTCCGCCGCAAGTTCGTCCAGGAGGACCTCGACGGCGGCGTGCCCGAATGGGCGAAGAAGCTCGGCACGGCCGGGTGGATCGCGAAGGGCGTCGGCCTCGCCATCGCCGGACTGCTCATCGTGTGGGCCGCGATCACGTTCGACGCCGGAAAGGCCGCGGGGCTCGACGGGGCACTCAAGACGCTGCAGCAGGCGCCGTTCGGATCGATCCTGCTCGGCCTGATGGGGCTGGGATTCGCCGCGTTCGCCGTCTATTGCTTCGTGTGGTCGCGCAACGCGCGCCACGAGAAGGCCTGACTCACCCCTCCTCGACCGGAGATGCGGCCAGTTCGACCACCCGGTCACATCGCCGCGCCACCAGGTCGAGGTCGTGCGTGATGAGCAGCACGGCGATGTCCCGCTCGGCGGCCAGTCTGCGGAGCAGATCGACCACCGCGACGGCGGTTCCCGGGTCGAGCGCCGACGTCACCTCGTCGGCCAGCAGCACGCGGGGGTCCTGGGCGAGCGCCCGCGCCAAAGCGACCCGCTGACGCTGCCCGCCCGACAACCGCTCCGGCGTGCGGTCGGAGACGTCGGGCGTCAGCGCCACCGCATGCAGCAGTCCCTGCACCGTCTCGTCGAGTCCGCTGCGTCGCAGCGGCCGGGCGAGCGTGTCGCGGACCGTGCGCCCGGGGGTCAGCGCGCCCCGCGGGTCCTGCGCAACCCACGCCACCGCGGCCCGCGTACGCCGGGGTCGGCGGCCGACGCGCCACGGCAGGCGTACGCCGTGGAGGCTGAGGTCACCCGCGAGGGCGGGGTGGAGCCCGGCCAACGCCCGCGCGAGCGTGGTCTTGCCGACGCCCGATGGGCCGACGAGCGCGGTGAGGCGGCTTGGATCTCACCGGGGCCGGGCTCTGGATGTCGATCGTCGGCTACTGGGTGGTGGGGCTGCCCGCCGCGCTCGCACTTGCCGTCTGGGGCGGCCTGGGCGTGTATGGCTGCGGGCTCGGGCTCGCCACCACAGCGGGTCTGATGTGGTGGCGGTTCTGGCGGGCGACGGGAGCCGGCGTACGCGTGGCCGACTGACGCCCGGGCGCAGGGACACAGAAGGGGCGCACCGGCCGGTGCGCCCCTTTCCTTTGTCCAGCCGGGTTTCAGAGGGTCGTGTCGCCCGCGGTCTTCGCGTGCTTGAGCCCGAGGAAGCCGAGGATCGCCATCACGACGGCGCCGATGAAGGCGGCGACCGAGGCGATGCCGGCGATCATGCCCATGGTGCCGAAGGCGTACGCGTTGAGCAGCATGCCGCGCAGGGCGTTGCCCATGAAGAGGCTCTGGCGCAGGTCGCCCATCTTCTTGGCCTCCGCGGTGGTCTTGTCGGGAAGCTTCTGGAACTCACCCGAGACCTCCTCATAGGTCTTGCCGCCCGACGACTTGTTCATGTGGACGAGGATGTAGTTGTCGGCGAAGGCCTTCGCCTGGGCGCCGGTGCTCATCTCCTTGCCGGCGTGGGGGGCCAGCTGGGCCTTGTCGGCGGCCGGAAGCGCGTCGAGGGCGGGTCCCGACGGCATCGTGATCCGCTGGGAGGTGAGCTGGTCGCTCACCTGCTGGTTCACGAAGCTGCTGGCCCAGGCGAGCAGGCCGCCGGCCACGAGCAGGAGGGCGGCCAGGGCGAGGCCGACGTAAGAGATGAGCTTGTCAAGGACGCTGCGACGCATCGGGAGACTCCTAGGTCAATGATCTTCACCCCGGTGAGGCGGGGCGGTACTTCTTGGGTACGTGATGATTCAACCACGACTACTATGCGATGTAGTAGTTGAAACCCTTACCGAGCGGTGAGATGTCGGACACGTTGTCTGAGCGAGCGCAGCCCCCCGTTGTCTGAGCGAGCGCAGCGAGTCGAAGACAAGGAATCTTCCACCCCCCACCACACGCCCGCCGTGCCGGCGATTGCCTACGGTGGTGGGACATGAGTGAGAACGGGGGAGAGCATGGCTGACACACTGAAGGCGAGGATCGGCATCGCCGCCGCCGTGCTCACGCTCGCTCCTCTGTCGTGGCTGGGTCTGGGGCTGACGGGACAGGCGGGCGCCGAGGTCTCCGCCGTGCCGGCGGCGGCCCCCGTCGTTCCCCCCAGGGCGAAGGTCGACACCACCCCGACCACGTCGGCGTCTCCATCGAGCCGCCCGACAGTCGCGCCACCGAAGCCGGCCGCGCCCGCGCCCCCGCCCGGGAAGCCACCCGCCACCGTGGGCGCCGAGCTGCCCGATGAGGAGCCACCCGCCGCGGACCCGCCGCCGGCGCCCCGCGCCCCCGCCCCGGCCCGGCCCGCTCCGGTCTCCTGCTCGTCGACCCCCGGCACGGTCCGCCCGACCCGGTTCCAGGTCCTGCGCACCGGGGTGAACGTGCCCATGGTCAGCGTCGGCAAGGACGCCGATGGCAACCCGGGCGTCGCCAAGAGCCTGTGGCAGGCGGCGTGGTACACGGGCTCACCGGCGCCCGGATCGTCACGGGGCAACGTGATCATCAACATCCACTCGAACATGAAGGGCCGTGCGCTCGGCAACGACCTCCACCTCGGCGGGTTGAACCCGGGCGACATCATCAAGGTCTCCGGTGCCGATGGCAAGGTCGCGTGCTATCGCTTCCGCGAGAAGAAGCGCATCTCGGTCAGGACCTATGACCCGAGGTCCGGCGTCTACCACAACGCCACGGGGCGGCCCCAACTCGCGATCATGACGTGCTGGGATCGCGATCCCCGCACCGGCATCTACGAGTCGCGCATCATCTTCTATGCCGATCGGATCGCCTGAATCCCAGCCACGGTTGATGTCATGTGGCACGCTCAGGGGGTGCTGGAGACCCGACCCGACTGCTCGCGCTGCCAAGGACTGTGCTGCGTCGCCCTCCCCTTCTTCGCCTCGGAGTCCTTCCCCGTCGACAAGGCCGCCGGCGAGCCCTGCCGCAATCTCGCGCGTGACCATCGGTGCACCATCCATTCCTCGCTGGCAGACCGCGGCTGGATCGGCTGCACGGTGTTCGACTGCTTCGGAGCGGGGCAGCACGTCGCGTCGGTGACGTACGCGGGCCGCACGTGGCACGACGACGCCCAGACCCGGCAGGAGATGTTCGAGGTCTTCCCCGTGATGCACCAACTCTTCGAGATGCTGTTCCATCTCGAGCAACTCGCCGACCATCCCGTGCGCGACGAGGTGATCGCCGCGATCGACACGGGACAAGGGGTTCTGGACCTGGACGTCGCGGAGCTGCGCTCCCGGGTGGGAGCGGTGCTCTCTGACGAGAGCACCCGTCTGCGCTCGGGCCGCGGGGGCCGGGCGCCCGCGTACATCCATCCACGGGCCGATCTCGCCGGTCGCGACCTGCGCGGTGTGGCGCTGGCGGGCGCGGACCTCCGCGGGAGCCTGCTGATCGGCGTCGACCTGCGCGGCGCCGACCTCGCGTACGCAGACCTCCTGGGGGCCGACCTGCGCGGGGCCCGCGTCGGCGGCGCGCTCCTCGCCGAGGCCCTCTTCCTGAGTCAGTCGCAGCTGAACGGCACGCGCGGCGACGCGCGGACCACGATCCCGGCACGACTTGCACGCCCCGGTGGATGGGAGCGGTGATGGACGCCAAGTGGTGGCCGGTGATCATCATCCCGTGCATCGGGCTGGCGTTCGTGATCGTCGGCATCAAGTTCATGACGGACCTGACGGGGGAGGCCACGCGTACGCAGCGGCGCGGCGGCGTCTGCGTCGCGATCGGCGTGGCCTGCATGGTGCTGGCCGGCCTCGTCGGGGCCTTCATGTCCATCTGAACGAAGCCGCAGGGTGATTGGATGGTCAGCATGAGAGCAGTTCTGGACGTGTTCGTCCGTACGCTGGTCCTCGCGGCGGGCTCGTTCGCCGCCGGCTGGCTCGCCACCCTCGGCGATCGCTCGGGCGGTGCCGCGCTGGGAGCCGGGCTGGCGGGCTTCGCCGCGCTGATCGTGATGTCCGGCGTCTGGGGCGCTCTGGACGGTCACCGGGCCGGGAAGCTGGGCCGACCACTGGCGGTGTGGCTCGTCACGGCCATCGTCGTGGGCGTGATCGCTGCCGTGCAGGCCCAGGCGTTCGCGCCACGCATCGATCCGCAGGTCCTGGCGTCGGACCTGAGCGGCGTGACACCTCTTGTGGCCGGACTCGTGCTGGTGCCCGCCGCTATCGGCGCGGCCATCGGGGTCGTGGTCGGGCGCCGGCGCCGATCGGTTGACGCACCCTGACGGAATTGTCAGACCCCACTGATTGGCTCTGCGTCCGGCCAGAACGAGGGGGAGACATGACGACGGGACAGTGGATCGACGACCTGGAGCGCGAGCTGTGGGTGAAGGCGCAACGCATGACACTGCCGCGCGAGCGGGAGTGTTTCGCGTGCTACACGGCACGCATGCTGGGGGAGTTCGGCTGCAATCACGAGCTGCGCTGGGCCCTGCGCTACCGCGACACACGGGCGCCGAGGGCGACCGCACTGGAGCGTCGTCTCAGCTCACGCGGCGCCTTCTGCGACTGCGAGGTGTTCCTGAATGACATCGGCGTGCGTGCCGGTGTGGTGCGACCCGATGAACCCGACCGCATCCCGCCGTGCCCGGGCGTGCGACGCGGGTCGACGACGCCCTGCGACCACTGGGGTCGGCGGGTGCGGTGGTGAACGTCCTACGATGGAACCATGGCTTCGGTTCCCGACACCGTGCGACGGCTGCTGGCCGACCGTGACAGCGGCCGGCTGGCGCGGCTGTGCGCCGACCACGGGATTGATCTCCTGGTCCAGTTCGGCAGCTCCCGCAACGACCCCGCGCAGGCGGGGGACGTCGACGTGGCCTATTCGTTCCGTCATGGTGTCGAAGGCGACGACCTGGCGGTGGTGAACGCACTGGGGGAGGCGTACGGCGACGCGCTCGACATCATGCCGCTCGATCGCGCAGGGTCGGTCGCGAAATACGCGGCCCTCGGTGGGGGAGAGGTGCTCGTGGAGCTGACGGATGAGAAGTTCGCCCTGCAGCAGATGGCGGCGTTCGGGCAATTCGTGGACACACAGCGGTTCCGCGATCTGCAGGTGGAGGCCCTGCGCCGATGACGCCTCGCGACCTCTCGACGAGCACGATCGTTGCCCGCCTGCAGTTGATGCGGGAACTGCTCGACGACCTGGCCAGTGTGGGTGATCCGACCGCTGACCATCTCCGCGATGATCGCCTTCTGCGTCGCGCGGTGGAGCGCGTCCTCACGCAGTTGGTCGATCTGGCGGCCGACATCAATCAGCACGTCTCGAACACCTTGGGCGCGTCAGTCTCCTCGGAATACCGTGAATCCTTCGACACCGCATCCAGACTCGGCCTGTTCCCGCGGGAACTCGCCGAACAGCTGAAGCCCAGCGTCGGCATGCGCAATGTCCTCATCCACGAATATGTGAACGTCGACCTCGCCATGGTCTCGCGCGCCCTACCCGTGGCGCGGGAACAGTACGCGCGCTACGTCCGCCATGTGGCGGACTGGGTCTCGCGGCGCTGAGGGCCGCGGCCTAGGCTCGGCCCATGACACTGGCCTTCCTTCTCGTCGTCACCGCGGTCGTGGCCGCGCCCGGCGCCGACTTCGTCGTCACCCTGCGCAACACGGTGGCCCACGGCCGCCGCGCCGGGATCGCAACCGCCGTGGGGATCGGGGCCGCGTCGGCGATCCAGGGCACCCTCGTCGCGCTCGGGCTTGGTGCGCTCATCGTGCAGTCGCACGTGCTCTTCACCGCGATCAAGTGGCTGGGCATCGCCTATCTCGTCCATCTCGGGGTGACCTCGCTGTGGGCCGCTTACCGGGGCGCGTACGCAGCCGCCGGCGACGACTACAGACCGACCGGCTGGTGGCGCGGGATGCGTCAGGGCTTCCTGACCAACATCACCAACCCGAAGATGCTGGTGTTCTATCTGTCGCTGTTGCCGCAGTTCGTGTCGCCCACGGCCAGCACTCTGACGTGGCTCGTCCACGCCTGGACCCTGCCCGCGCTCGGCACGGCCTGGATGGTCATCGTCGCCGTCGGCGGCAGCATGGCGCGCGACCACCTCCTCCGCCCCGTCGTCCGCCGGGTCATGGATGCGGTGAGCGGGTTCGCCCTGCTCGGCTTCGGGCTCAAACTCGCGACCGCCCGCGACTGAACTTCGGCCCCGGGTCGGATGGCCGGTCCGTCGCCTCGAACTAGCGTGGGGTCCACCGGCGCGACAACCGCGCCACTGATCGAGGGAGGCCCCGTGAACGGTGTGGTGGTCAACGCTCTGAGGGGCATCCTCGCGATCGCGCTCACCGGCTCGGTGGTGGTGCAGGTCGTCGTCATCTTCTTCATGGGCAGCGATTCGCCCGGTGGGCGCACCCCCAGCGACCTCGCACTGCAGGTCATCGCGTTCCTCGGCGTCGTCGCGCTGCAGGTCATCGGCGTCTGCGTCTGGAAGCTCCTGACCCTGGTCCGTCGCGGCGGAGTCTTCTCGCCCGTTGCCTTCCGCCATGTCGACCTCATCATCGGCTCCATCACGGCGGGATCCCTGCTGGTGTTCGCGATCGCCGTCGTGGGGTCCTACGTGAACCGCACCACCCGGGCGACGAGGTGGCACCCGGGCTGGTCGGTCTCGTCTGCGGCGCCGCGCTGGTGATCGCCGGCATCGCCCTGGTGGTGCTGATCCTGCGCTTCCTGCTCGTGCAGGCCGTCGCGACCCACGCCGAGGCCGAACACCTGCGGTCGGAGTTGGAGGCGGTTCGCCGGGGATGACACACCCTCCCGCCACTACCAAGATATAGCGGGAACGGGGGCTTGCCGCAAGGCCCCATTGGGGGTCGAGAATGGCCGCTCATCCATCAGGAGGCCCCCGTGTCCCGAGCAGGAACCCCCACCTTCGACCTTCCCGAATCACTGTCCGACAAGAAGAATCCTGGACTCATCGCCGGCGACGAGGTTCACTTCGGCACGATCGCCGCCGTCCTGCGGGACGCCGTCGGAACCCTGCAGGACCAACTCGACGAGGTGCGCCGCGCCCCGGCCGGCATCGGCACCCGTGCGCTCGAGCGAGACCAGGAGGTGCGCCGCCTCACCTCCCGGCTCCGCCTGCTGTCCCGCTACGGCGTCGACCTGTGCCTCGGCCGGATGGTCCACGAGGACGGGGCAGTGGACTACATCGGCCGGATGGGTCTGCGCGACGACGCCGGACAGCCGCTGCTGATCGACTGGCGCGCCCCGGCGGCGGAGCCCTTCTTCGCCGCGACGCACGCCCGGCCCAAGGGGCTGGTGAGTCGTCGACGGTATCGCTGGGCGGGGGGCCGCGTACGCGACTTCTGGGACGAGATGTTCGACGACTCCGCCCTCCCGGACGCCGTTGCCCTGGACGACCAGTCGTCCTTCCTCGCGGGGCACGCATGCTGACCGCGATCGAACCTGCAGCGGCGCTCTATGAGGAGCCCCCGACCGACCCGCTGGAGATCGACACCCCCTGGGGCGAGGTGACGGTCTCGCGGTCAGACTGGGCGTACGCGTTCGGCGCCGTCGACCCCGGGACGCCCCACAACGAGGGCCGCGACCAGGTCTGGGCGGCCCTGACCGAGTTCGCCGCCGAACAAGTGGCGGACGAACTCGAGGAGGCCGGCGCCGACGAGGACCTGCTCGCAGCGGTCCTGCGCCGCGACGACACCCTGGTCGAGGCGCTCGGCGCCAGCTGGCCGATGCTGGAGCCACAGGACCTGGTCGCCGATCTGTGGTCGGTGCCCGCGTACCTGCGCCGCTGCGCCCCGTGGCTCGACCGCGATCAGATCGCTGCCCTGCAACGGAATGCGCCGTACGCGTGGACCGACGCCGACCTCCCGCTGCTCGACGCGGCGCGGCGACGGCTGGGCGACCCGGCCTCGGCGCGTCGGCAGGCCCGCCGGGCAACCGCACGTGCCGCCGAGCGCGAGGAGATGGACGCCGTGGTCGACCACCTGATCGCCACCGACGACTCCGAGATGAGCGTGATGTCGATGCTGCGCGGGGCCGACCTGCGCGACGCACTGGAGGACCCGGCGGGGGAGCCGGAGCCTGGAAACGATGCCCTCGCCGCATAGTCGGCGACGTTCTCACCCGTCGATCCGCCGCCGATGACGATGACGTCGAAGGTCGTCTCGTGCTCAGCGGAGGACATGCTCAACCCTTCCGGGGCGCTGCGCCCTGGACCAGGTCCGCGTACTCGGGGTGCTTGTCGATCCACGCCCTGATGAACGAGCACGTCGGGACGACCGTGCGCGTCCCGTCCTGTCGGGCGGCCTCGAGCGCGTGGCGGGCGAGAGCGCTGCCGACGCCCTTTCCCTCGTACGCGGGATCGACTTCGGTGTGGGGGAATACGACCTGGCCGTCGGTCAGCTGGTAATCGGCGAATCCGGCCAGTTCGTCGCCGAGGCGTGCCTCGTAACGGCTGGCCTCGCGATTGTCGGTGACAGTGACATCAGACATTGGTGACCTTTCGCGTTGGAGGCGTCCAGCCTGCCACGGCCCGCCTCGCGACCTTCAGCGGGACCGAGGTCGAGGAAGGCACTGGTGTGGAGAATGCGCTCGCAAGTCGTCTCGCTCACAGGCTCGGGTCGATCAACGCGTCGATGTCGTCGTGCAGCGCACGGTGGTCGACCTTGGGCAGCATTGAAAGCTCGATGATCTCGTGGCGCAAGACGCGACCGGCGTCAGCTTCCAGCCATCCGTAAGTTGGATTCGGCTGTCGCCGCTTGTCGGTCGGCGACCCGGGGTTGAACAGGTGTACGCCGTCCTCGACGTCGTCCCACGGGATGTGGGAGTGGCCGAAGACGACGATGTCGGCGTCAGGGAATCTTCGACGCATGCGACGTCCACGACCAGTACGCGCGCCCGAGTCGTGGATCATGGCCACGCGTACGCCGGCCAGTTCGAGCTCGAGGGTCTCTACCGCACCCCAGGACGCGATGTCTGGTCCGTCGTTGTTCCCGAGGACGACCTCGACCGGAGCGAAGCCAGCGAGTTCGTCGAGCACGCTGGGCGCACAAACGTCACCGGCGTGCAGGATCAGGTCAGCTCGCTCAAGTGCTGGCAGCAGGGGAGCCGGCACACCTTTCCAGAACCGTGGCGCATGGGTGTCGGCCAGGACGAGGATCCGCATGCCGTCATGGTCCCAGCCTGACCGCGATCTATGACGCGGCCATCGCGCTGCGCTGACGCGCGAGGAGCCGATTGGTGAAGATGACCGGCACGGCGATGGCGAGGGCGATGCAGAAGACGCTCAGCCAGATGCTGCTCAGGCCCATGGCAGCCGCGACCGACAGGATGATGGCGGACACGGTGAAGCAGATCAGCCAGACACGCGTGATGATCACGTTGAACTTGTAGAACTCCGGCGTGTCCCAGACTTCCTTGGGCGCCTCTCGCTTGGCCAGCGCGAGCGTGAACGGCCGATGGGCGAGCAGGGTGATGAGCACCGTCGCGGCCAGCCAGATCTGGGATGCGGCGCCGACCCAGCGCGGCAGGACCGGCCCGCCCACGACCCAGTCGAGCACCGCGTAGATGACGAAGAAGGCACACGAGGACAGCTCGAGCACGACTTCACCCGTGCTCTTCGCACTCCGGGCGGCGATGGCGAGCAGGATGGCCGCGAGGATCGCACAGGCCAGCGCCGCGAAGCGGTCGGCGACGAAGGCCGACAGCACGGCGTACACGATCCACTGTGAGAGGCTGCGCACGATGGGCAACGACGTCTCCTGACATTCTAGTTATGACATGTGCATTCTGGAATGTGGCCCATGACACGTGAATCCTGGAATGAAAGACTGAACCAATGAGTCTCCGGTACGCAGCGCTCGGCCTGCTCGCTCAGCGACCCGGCAGCGGATATGACCTGTTGAAGCGCTTCGAGCAATCGATGGGCAACGTGTGGTCGGCGACCCAGAGCCAGCTCTACACCGAGCTCAATAGCCTGTCCGCCGAGGAGCTGATCGCTGTGACCTCGGTCGGCCCTCGGGGACGCAAGGAGTACGCCATCTTCGAGCAGACGGTCGCCATGGCCGAGGAGGCGCTCGTCACCCTGGAGCGTCTCCGTGCAGACATCAAGTGGAGCGACAACGATTCGGATCGCTTTGGCCGCATCTCCCTGGAATGGGGCATCAGGTCCGCGACGATGGAGCGCGATTGGGCACAGTGGGCACTGGGCCAGATCCCAGGCGATACAACCGTCTGACCCGAGTTGGTCCCAAGGTGTCCGATAAGTGACATTATGTCATCAAACCCTCTTCGTGCCCGCTGCGAGGGCTATCCGTAGTGATATCGGCTGTCAGGTTTCATCGAACCTGTGGGCCGCCCCCTTCATTCGGTCCGGTCGCTCTGTGAGTCGTCGGTTTCGATTTTGTGGGTGCACTGCCGAGCGTACTCGGCCGGGGGTAGGTAGCCGAGCGATGAGTGCCGACGCTGATGGTTGTACTCGGTCTTCCAGTCGCCGATCACGACCTGGGCGTGCAGCAGTGAGTAGAAGCTGTTGATGTTGAGGCACTCGTCGCGGAGGCGGCTGTTGAACGATTCGACGTATCCGTTGTGCCAGGGCGAGCCGGGCGGAATGTAGAACAGGCCGGTGCGGGTACCCGCCCAGTCGGCCATCGCGTCGCTGATGAACTCGGGCCCGTTGTCGCTGCGGAGCACACCCGGTGCACCGCGGACGGCGACGAGCTCTTCGAGGTGGGCGGTGAGCCGGTCGGCGGTGATCGACCGCTCCACGAGCCCGCCGATGCATTCGCGGGTGTGCTCGTCGACGATGGAGCAGATCTTGATCGGGCAGCCCCGCTCGTCGGCGTCGAACTGGAAGTCCACCGCCCATACGAGGTTCGGTGCGACCGCCGCCGGGGCGTCGACGGTCGAGGATCCGACACGCTTGCGGCGTCGCCGCTGCGGGACGCGGAGGCCTTCGGCTCGCCAGAGGCGTTGGATCTTCTTGTGGTTCACCGCCCAGCCCTCACCCCGGGCGTCGTGATACGCCCGCCGGTACCCGTAGCGGGGATGCTTCTTCGCCCACGCGCGCAGCCAGTCTCGCAACGCGCGATCAGGGTCGGCGACCGTGTCGCCCTTGAGCGGGCGACGGTACGCGGACCTGCTCAGCCCGGCCAGACGGCACGCCATCCGCTCGCTCACCTGCAGTGTCCTGATCAGGTGCGAGACGGCGGCGCGGCGCCTGCCCGGGCCTAGAAGTTTCCCTCGGCCAGCTCCTTGAGCGCGGCCTTCTCCAGCTCCGCTTCGGCCAGCAATCGCTTGAGCGTGGCGTTCTGCTTCTCCAGCTCCCTGAGGCGCTTCGCGTCGTCGGCCTTCAGTCCGCCGTACTGGTTACGCCACCGGTAGTACGTCTGCTCGGATATCCCAAGCTCCCGACACACCGCGGCGATGTCGCTGCCGTCGGCGAGCATCCTGTCGGCCTGCCCGAGCTTGCGGACGACCTGCTCCGGGGTGTGACGCTTCCTGCTGTTCGACATGATCTGACCAGTCTCCCTGCCCGCAACCACGGGCGACAGGACGACTCCCAGAACCACCGGACCTACAAAACGGGGTCAGCCCACCTGAGGCATTGCACCGTACGTGAGGCACCGTGTCCGTTTCGTTCATCCAACCTGAGGCACCGTGTCCGTTTCGTTCATCCAACCTGAGGCACCGTGTCCGTTTCGTTCATCCAACCTGAGGCACTGTGTCCGTTTTATTCACCGAACCTGAGGCAACACGCCGACCTCGTTCATCCAACCTGAGGCACTAGGCTCGTAGCCTTTAATGGTGAGCATTCAGGGCGCTGTCACAAGTCGGTCGACGGGCGTCCTACTGCGTCACAGTACTCGAGCGCGAGCCGAGTGCGTGATTGATTTGGTGGACGCAGCAACTACGAGGTTCGAGGAACTTCCAGCATATCGCGAGATTGTTGGCTTCAAGGGTCAGCGTAACTACACAGGCCTTTGGTGGTTCGCCACCTCGCGAACGCACGTCCCCTACGAATCCTGGGTCGAGCGCGACTATGTGATGGTGCTCGATCGGTCCCCTGACGTGGTGGCGGTGCGATCTCAGCCATTCGGGCTCGCAGTCACGTTGGCTGCGAGCCCGAAGTGGCATGTCCCGGACTATTTCGTCCGCCTGAGTGATGGTGGGTGTCGCGTGGTGGACGTCCGACCCAAATCTTTGATCACTTCCGAGGACCAACGCACCTTCGACGCCACAGGTCAGCTCTACAAGATGGTCGGTTGGGACTACGAGGTTGTGGGAGACCTGTCACCCGTGCTGCGTTCCAATCTTCGCTGGATTGCCGCGTACCGCCATCCACGCAACGCAAACTCCGGCGTGTCTTGGGACGCTTTGCGGTCAGCCGTCGCTGAGCGTGGGCGAGTTCGCCTCAGCACTTTGCCTCAGTTGTTGGACGTCTCCCCGATGGCACTACTCCCCCACGTGTACTACCGGCTATGGACCGGCGACCTCAGCGTTGACATCGCCCGGTTGCTGTCCCTCAGATCCTTCGTGGAAGTGGGATCTGCATGAGTGCCAGCGAAATCCGCGTAGGTGACCGGGTGCAGTTTCGCGAAGCATCATGGCGGATCGTCACAATCGATGGAACGCAGGTGCGACTCACCGGTGGATCGACCCACGACGTCACTGTCAGCGTTGCCGACTTGGTTTCCGCGCGAGATTTCGCAGTGACCGACGGCGCTGCGGCGCGGCGCCCTCTGACCCAGAACGCACGTTTTGAGGAGCTCCCCGATGCGGTTCAAGAAGAAGCACTGTTTTGGCAGAGACATCTGACTGACGTGATAGACGGGCGCCCGTTCGACAACCAGGGCCCCAACTATGATCGTCGGCTTACGACGCTTCGGCAGCGAGAACACACAAAGGTCGCGCAGCTTGCGGATACGGGCGAACAAGTTTCCCTGAGCACCTTGCAACGAAACCGGCTGCGGTTTCAGAAGTCAGGTCTCATCGGTCTTGTTGATCAAAGGATCCTGCGGCCTTCCCAAGCGGGGTCACGAGTTGCAGCCGAGGTTCGTGAGGCTCTGGCTGAGGTGCTGGCGCTGAATACTCATCGGTCAAGCGGGACCTTCGATCGCCTCCGCCGTGACCTCGTGGAGTTGCTCCGAGAACGGCACGGCGATGGTCACGGGCTTACGGCGCCTTCCACGGCTAGAGCGTGTCAAGGTTTCTGTGTAAGTGGTGGCCTGGTGGGTTAGAGGTAGGGGTTGATTCGGTCGGGGTAGACGAGGGCGAGTTCGCCGAGGGCGGCTTTCCAGCCTTGGATGACGGAGCCTTCGAC
>NZ_BAAHBN010000016.1:0-55893 GCF_054776655.1 Mariniluteicoccus flavus
CCGCATGCCCCCTCGGCATGCATCCCCGGACGGGGCGCTTCGCACGCGGTGCGCGGCGCCCCGTTCTGCGTCTCCCTCCGTACGCCGACCCGGCCGAGACGGAACCTTCCCGGTCCCCAGCCCCTGACACAGGTCCCCGGCGCCCCTAGCGTCGGGCACGTCGACCCACCACCGTCAGCATCACCGTCAGGGAGTGCCCCATGAACCGCAAGATCGCCGCCCTCGTCCTCGCCACGGCCACCGCAGCAAGGGATTGGTCGTCGACGGCATCGTCGGTCCCAGGACCTGGGCGGCGCTGAAGAAGGCCGGCCCCACCAACCCGACGCCGAGGCCGACCAACCCCACCCCCGGCACCATCTCCGAGGCCCGTCAGCGCGTCCTGAACCGCGCGGCGACCTGGCTCACCGCGAACAACGGGAAGCCCGTCCCCTACAGCCAGTCCCGCTATTTCCAGGGCTACCGCACCGATTGCTCCGGCTACACGGCCATGGCCCTCGAACTCAGCAGGCCCGGCACGAACACCGTGGGCCTGGCCTCGTCCAGCGTCTCGCGCCGCATCGCCATGAAGGACCTCAGGCCCGGTGACCTCGTCATCGATGCCGACGGCACCAACAACACCCGCCACGTCGTCATCTTCGAGAAGTGGAACGACGCCGCGAAGACGAGCTACACGGCCTACGAGCAGACCGGCGACGGCGACCGTACGCGCCACCGCACCCTCCGCTATGGGCTCGAGTCGAACTCGCAATACCACGCCTATCGCCCCAACAAGTTCAAGGACTGACCCCGGATCAGCACCAGCGCAAGGGCCCCGCTTCGGCGGGGCCCTTTCCATGCCATCTCCCGCAATCCCTTCCTCGCAAGGAATGTTCCGGCCGCGGACAAGGAAGATTCCGCACGTTTCCGCTGGCTCCGACGGCCCCGGATTCCCTACGTTGAAGGCAATCCCGCAGCACCCAACTGCCACGAGCCAGGAGCCCCCCATGACCGAGATCGCCCCCACCACCACCCGCCGCTTCTCCAAGTCTGCCCGCCTCCTCATCGCCGGCGCCGTTGCCGCCGCCTCGCTCACCGGCGTCGGCGTCACCGCGGCCACCGCCGCCAGCAGCTACAACGGCTGCAGCGTCGCCTCCACGCCGGTGGTGGCGCAGCACACCAACCAGGGCCGCTACAACGCCAACGTGAAGTCGGCCCAGTGCCTGATCAACAAGCACGCGGGTCGCAAGATCATCGCCGAAGACGGCTATTTCGGTCCCGCCACGCGCGGCGCCGTCCTCGACTTCCAGAAGCGCAAGGGTCTCGCGGTCGACGGCGTCGTCGGCCCGAACACCTGGGGAGCGCTCAAGGCCAAGGTCGGCTCCACGCCCAAGCCCCCGACCCAGCCCGGCAACCCGAGCAGCGCCCGCCAGAAGGCCGTCGCGTACGCCGAATCGAAGATCGGCAAGCAGTATGTCTGGGGGGCGACCGGTCCGAACACCTTCGACTGCTCCGGCCTCACCTTCGCCGCCCACAGGGCCGCTGGCAAGACCATCCCCCGCGGATCGGACGCCCAGGGACAGCAGGCGCCCCGCCGCGTGAGCCGCGCCAACCTGCAGCCGGGCGACCTCATCGTCAAGAGCGCAGGCGGCCATGTCGGGATCTACGTCGGCAACGGCATGATGGTTCATGCGACCAACCCCCGCACCGACGTGGTCAAGGAGAAGCTCGACGGCAGCTGGTTCCAGCGCGGCGGCGTGTATTACGTCTCCTACTTCTGATCGATGACGTCGCCTGACCCTCCGGGCTGGTGACACACGAAGGCCCCCGCGCATCGCGCGGGGGCCTTCGTCATGTCCGTGCCCGGTCAGGTGACTGACGTCAGGGCAGGCGTACGCCTCATTCGGCCTCGGGCTTGACCTTCGCCGGGTCGACCGAGAAGCCGGGGCCCATGGTGGAGGACACCGTGATCTTCCTGATGTAGCGACCCTTCGACGAGGCCGGCTTGAGGCGCAGGATCTCGTCGAGGGCGGCGAAGTAGTTCTGCTCGAGCTGCTCGGGCGAGAACGACGCCTTGCCGATGATGAAGTGGAGGTTGGCGTGACGATCGACGCGGAACTCGATCTTGCCGCCCTTGATGTCGGTCACGGCCTTCGCCACGTCGGGCGTCACGGTGCCGGTCTTGGGGTTCGGCATGAGACCACGCGGGCCGAGCACACGGCCCAGGCGGCCGACCTTGCCCATCAGGTCGGGGGTCGCGACGACGGCGTCGAAGTCGAGGTAGCCCTTCATGACCTTCTCGATGAGCTCGTCGGAACCGACCTCGTCGGCGCCAGCGGCCTCGGCGGCGGCAGCCTTCTCACCGGTGGCGAAGACGAGGACCCGAGCCGTCTTGCCAGTGCCGTTGGGAAGGTTGACCGTGCCGCGGACCATCTGGTCGGCCTTGCGGGGGTCGACGCCGAGTCGCATGGCGACATCGATCGTCTCGTCGAACTTGCGCGACGCGCCGTTCTTCACGCTGGTGAACGCCTCGGCCGGCACGTAGAGTTGGTCGAGGTCGCGATCCTGGGCTGCTGCCCGATAAGCCTTGCTGCGCTGCATGTCTGACTCCTGTGTGAGTGTGTGTGTGTCAGTGTGGTGCGCCCCAGCGCGGGGCTCCCACGTGTTTCATTGCCGAGGGGAACGACCCCCTCGAACCACCGGGCTCAGCCCTCGACGGTGATGCCCATCGAGCGCGCGGTGCCCTCGACGATCTTCATGGCCGCGTCGACGTCGTTCGCGTTCAGGTCGGGCATCTTGGTCTCGGCGATCTCCTTGACCTGGGCCTTCGAGATCTTGCCGACCTTCTCCTTGTGGGGAACGCCCGAGCCCGACTTCACGCCGGCGGCCTTCTTGATGAGTTCCGCGGCGGGCGGGGTCTTCGTGATGAACGAGAACGAGCGGTCCTCGTAGATCGTGATCTCGACGGGAACGACGTTCCCGCGCATGGCCTCGGTCGCAGCGTTGTACTGCTTGCAGAAGTCCATGATGTTGACGCCGTGCGGGCCGAGCGCGGTGCCCACGGGGGGCGCCGGGGTGGCCGAGCCGGCCTGGAGGGCGACCTTGACGAGCGCCGCTACCTTCTTCTTGGGAGGCATGTTCGGGTCCTCAGTGTTCGGTGGCCGGGCGCGTGTCGCACGACCTTGGTGGATGCGGCCCCGCGTACGCGGAGCCAAACAGTGATTATCCGCCGCAGGGGGTGCCCGCGACAAATTGTGTGCCTCCCCGCTCGCGCGGGGAGGCGGCTGTCAGACGACCTTCTCGACCTGCGAGAAGGTGAGGTCGACAGGGGTCTCTCGGCCGAGGATCTCGACCATCGCCTTGATGCGCTGGCTGTTGGCGTTGATCTCGGTGATCGTGGCGTGGACGCCCGCGAACGGGCCATCGGTGATCATCACCGAGTCGCCCGCGTCGAAGTCGGCGACCTCGATCTTCTTCTTGCGACCGGCCTTCGGCTTGCCGGCGGCCGCGGCCTCGGCGTTGGCCGCAGCGATGACCGACGGGGTCAACATCTTCTCGACCTCGTCGAGGCTCAGCGGCACCGGCGAGGTGGCGTGGCCGACGAAGCCCGTCACCGACGGCGTGTGGCGCACGGTGGCCCACGACTCGTCGGTCAGCTCCATGCAGACCAGGACATAGCCCGGAAGCACGGTGCGGGTGACGTTCTTCTTGTTGCCGTTGCGGATCTCGGTGACCTCTTCGGTGGGCACGCGGACCTCGAAGATGTAGTCCTCCATGTTCAGCGACTGGGCGCGCTGCTCGAGGTTCTGCTTGACCCGCTTCTCCATGCCGGAATAGGTGTGCACCACATACCAGTCACCCAGCTTGGCGCGGAGTTCGGCGCGGAGGTCCTCGAGCCGCTTCTCGACGAGGTCGGCATGTTCGTCGGTCTCGTCGTCACCCTCGTCGGACTCGTCGTCGGACGCGGTGACCTCACCGGTGGCGGGGTCGACGGAGTCGTCACCGAACGCGAGGTCGATGTCGTCGTCCTCGGTCGGCTCCGATTCGTCATCGGCATCGAAGTTGAGGTTGATCGCGACGTCGTCGTCGTCGCTCGCCGCGGGCTCGTCGTCACCGAACGACAGCTCGACGTCCTCGTCGGCGCTGGCCGAATCGGGCGAGGCCGGCGAGTCGGGAGAGTCCGGCGAGTCGGGAGAGTCCGGCGAATCGGGCGAATCCTTGCCCTCGGCGCTCGACGCGGCCGGAAGCACCGGCTCGCGCTCGTCGAGGGAGTCGTTCTCGAAATCAGTCACGGGGTTGTTGCCTCCAGAGCTAGCGGTCATCAGCCGAACACCTTGAGCAGCGCCCAACCCAGTCCGAGGTCGAGGAGGCTGACGAAGAAGATGATGAAGAGCACGAAGACCAGGACCACCACGAAATATTGCTGGACCTGGTTGGCCGTCGGCCACACGACCTTGCGGAGCTCGCCGACCGCCTCGTTGACGAAGGCCGCCGGCGTCGTGCGACGCTCGGTGTCGGCGCCCCGGCTCGGCGTGGCGTGTCCCTTCTTCTCCACGGTGCGGCGGCGCGAGACGGCGGGCGTCGGCTCGAGTTCGTCGGCCTCGTCAGCCTCCCGCAGCTCCGCCGGCTCCTCGACGTCGGTCTCGACCCGCGAGGCGCGACGGACGGGACGGGAGGAACGCGGGCGGCGCGAGGCGACCGAGGCACCGGACGCGGCGGACGCCGCCGTCCCCTCGGACACCGCGTCGGCGTCACCCACCGGCAGGTCGTCGTGATCGTGGTCGGACACCTCGTCGGTGGCGCGGTCGAGTTTGGCCTCGTTGATGTCGTCGGTCTCGGGGTCGTCGACGTAGCCGTCGCCGGTCTCGCGGTCGTCGATGGGGGCCGTTTCGCTCAGCTCGGGCGCCAGCGGGGTCGACTCGTCCGATTCGTCATGGTTGCCATGGGAATCGGAGAGTTTGTCGTCAGCCACTGTGGGTCCTTCGGTGTCGGCGCCTCGGTCTTTCGGTCGCCGCGGGGGCGTCTTTCGTCTCGTGCAGGGGGCCCCTGCGTCGCACGGCAAGAGGGACTTGAACCCCCAACCTTCGGTTTTGGAGACCGATGCTCTGCCAGTTGAGCTATTGCCGTTCGATGGCCGTCCGACGGGCACGCCCGAAGACTGGTGACAGCCACCAAGACGATGAGTGTACGCGAGCCCCTCGAACGTGTCGAACCGAGACCCCCCGAGGTCCCGGGGGGGCGTCAGCGCGCGGGTCGGGTGAATCCCTGCATGCCGACGAAGGCGATCACGTGGAGCGAAACCATCACGAGGACGAAGATCAGATCGGTCATCATGGCGGTGTGACGTGGGTCGCACCGTCGACGTTCCCACGCCGCTGCGGTCACACCGCGGCGTGATAGAAACGTCCAGACGATCCCCGAGTGAGGAAGCAGGCGTGAACGGCCCCTACGACACCTCCGACGGCACCGAGACCCTCGAGGGCTTCTCGGACTGGTCGGAGATCGGCCGAGGAGGCGACGCCACCGTCTACCGCGCGATCCAGGATGCCCTGCAGCGCGAGGTCGCCATCAAGGTGCTGATGGTCGACGACGAGGAGTCCGTCCGCCGCTTCACCCGCGAGGTCCAGCTCATGGTCTCGCTGGGGCGCCAGCACCCCAACATCGCGAAGGTGCTGCAGATCGGCACCTCGAGTCGGGGACGTCCCTGCATCGTCATGGACTTCTATGAGCTGGGATCGCTCGACCAACGGCTGGCTGCGTACGGCCAGCTGGCCGCCGACGAGGTGGTGCAGGTCGGCACCGTCGTCGCCGACGCCCTGGCCTTCGCCCACGGCAAGGGCGTCCTCCACCGCGACGTGAAGCCGCAGAACATCCTGATCCTGCCCACGTCGTACGTGTTGTCCGACTTCGGCATCGCCCGCCTGATCGACTCGGCCCACACGGCCTCCACCGATCGGTTCTCCTATCGGCATGCCTCGCCGCAGGTGCTGGAAGGCGCCCCGCCGTCCGAGGCCGACGACGTGTTCTCGCTCGGTGCGACCCTGTTCCACCTGCTCGACGGCAAGCCCCCATTCACCCTGTTGTCGGACGAACCCGACTCGGCGCTGGCCTACATCAGGCGGGTCCAGACCCAGGCACCCCGCCAGCTGCGGCGCACCGACCTGCCCCCCGGCCTGGTCGCGATCATCGACACGGCCCTGCAGAAGGATCCCGCGTACCGCTTCCAGAGCGCCGCCGACCTGCGCGACGCGCTGGCCGACGTCCGCACGGAGGCGCGCGCCTGGGCGTCGGGAGGGCCAAGCATGCCCCACCTGCCCGCGAACCCCACCCCGACCAGCGCGAACACCGGGTCCTGGGGTGGCGTGCCGGGGCGTACGCATGACCCGGTGGACCTGACCTCCATGAGGTTGATGGGCAGCGCCGCCGAACCCACCAACGCCGGGTACGCCCCCACCGGGTACGCGGCCGCACTCCCGGGTCACGGCCATGCGGGCGTCTCGGCCCGATCGGCCCTGTCGGCGAGCGCTCCCCCGGCGGGCTCGCACCCCTACGGGGCCGAGCCGGACCAGCCCAGGGGGATGCCGCTGCTCGCCTTCGCCCTGGCCGGCACGACCGTGGGCGTGATCGTCGTCCTGGTCTGGTTCGTGCTGCAGCGCACCGCCACGCAGGCGACCCCGCCCCCGACCGCGACGCCGACCGCCGTCGCCGCGAGACACGACCCCAACCTCACGCCCCGCAACATCAGCGTCACCGACCGCGGCTCGTCGGTGGAGGTCAAGTGGGACTTCCCGATCAAGACGCCGGAGTGGTATTCGGTCGGCAGGGGCAGGTCGCGCGCCCAGATCCAGCCGGTGGGAAAGGTCAGTCACCCGGAGCGGTCGCGGGTCGTCGCCGTGGACCCCAAGGAGCGCAACCTCTGCTTCTCGGTCACCGGGGTGGGCAGCGACGGCGGGTTGGGCCCGTCGGCGCCCACCTGCATCCGCGAGTGAGCGCCGGACGGCCCGGCCTCAGCGCCCGCGGCCCCCGAACGCCCGCCAGAACACCACGGGGCTGAGGAACCACAGCGTCCGCCGCCACCACGGCGCCCCTCGACGCAGGTCGCGCGCGGCGAGCACGGCGTCATCCCAGACCTCGCCGGCGGCCGGAGACCCCGGGGGCGCGAAGGTCGCGCGTTCGGCCGCGGCGGCCACCGTCGATGCGGGCGTCGATCCGGTCTCGGCCGCCGCACTGACCGCGGCCTGGTGGGGGTGCGTACGCCGGCCCGCGAGCCGGAGCGCATCGGCCACGTGCCGCCACGCCCCGAGCGCGCCGTCGCGGGCCTGGGCGCGCGTGCGCGCCAGACGGGCCAGGGCGAGGCCGCCGACCAGCGCGACCGCGAGGACGGCACCGATGATGGGGCCCCACGGGACCTCGTCGCGGCGCGCCGGGGGCGGCTCGACCCGAGGCGGCACCGGCGGCTCCGCCGTCGGGGTGGGACGCGGGCTGGGGGCCGTACGCGGCGCGTTCTGACTGGCCGCGCTGACCTCCTCGACCGCCGGGGTCGGGTTGAACGGCACCCAGCCGAACCCCTCGAAATAGACCTCGGGCCACGCCAGCGCGTCGCGGCCGCGGACGACGTGGGTGCCGCTCGCCGGGTCGAGCGGCTGACCGGACCCGAAGCCCACCGCGAGGCGCGTGGGCATGCCGAGCGAGCGCGCCAAGACGACGAACGACGCGGCGAACTGCTCGGACGTCCCCTGGCGTCCCCCCTTGTCGACCGGGTCGAACAGGAAGGCCCGGAGCCGGCCGATCGAGGTGCCGGAGATCGAGGTCGCGGTGAACTGCCGGTCGGCCTTCAGCGCCCGTTCGAGGCCCTGGGCCTGTTCGAGATAGGTCGCCGTCCCGCGGGTGACCTCCTCGGCGTACGCCCTGAACTGATCGGGCAGTTCCGGGACCTGGGTGTAGCGGCCGCTCGGCCCGACGTTCGCGCCGGCGATCTCGTGGAGGCGCGGCGCATCGATCGTGCCGGTGACGGTGTAGCTGAAGATGCCCTTAGGATATTCGGGGAGCACGAGGGTGCCCGTCTCCGGGTCGAGTTGGGCATCGGGCACCGAGACCGTCTTCGGCAGCCCGGGGGCGGGCAGCCACCGCGACATCGGCTGCCAGGTGACGGTCACCGTCTGGTCGACCTGGAAGCGTCCGCCCGGGAGCGAGGGCTGCTGGGTGCCGCCGAGCGGGAAGTACCGGCTCGACGAATAGAACCCGCGCCCGTCGTATTCGGGCAGGACGGCGAGGTGGAGCGCAAAGGGGTCGCCCCGGCGACGCAGGATCTCACGATCGGGTTGTTCGGCCCATTCCGAGAGGTGTTGCAACGGGTTGGGCTCCACGCTGGGGCGCACCTCGGGTCGCACCAGGTCGCGCGGCTGGAACGGCAGGCCGAGCGGCACGAACCCGACCGCCAGGGCCACGGCCCCGAGCAGCGCCGCGGCCCCCAGCCCGCGCGGCGTCTCCCCGGGCTGACGGCCCCAGGTCGCCCAGTAGGCCAGCACCACCGCCACGATGCCGAACGAGAGCCACCCCCGCATGTCGGACCCGCCGCGCGTGAGGAGGTCACCCACGACGATGAGTGAGACCCCCGCCAGGAGCGGCTCGGCCCAGAAGTCCTTGCGGTGGAGGCCCAGCCCGATGATGGCCCCGGCGGCCCAGGCCACCACCAGGCCCGGGATGAGCAGCGGCAACGTGATGGGGGCGCGATAGGTGGTTGTCAGCAGCACCGGGAGCGGCCGGGTGATGGACTCGAGCGGACTGAGCTGGGTCTGGGCGCCGATCGCGACCATCGCGGCGAGGGGGACCGCCGCCGCGACCAGCACCACCACGAAGAACGCGCCCCCGATGCGTCGGAGGAACGCCACCAGGAGCATGGCCCCCAGGGCCGCGACCGAGAAGGGCCACCAGGCGAGCGAGCCCACCCAGGCCTGGCTCAGCGCGCCGCACCCCAGGAGGAGCACGGCGGTGCCGACCGCAAGTCTGGCCCACGGGTCGGGCGCCGTTGTGAGCCACGACAGCGGCCCCCGCGCGGGCGCGGCGGGACTGGTCGCCGTCGTCATGAGACCGCCCGGTCCCACAGCTGGGTGAGGTCGATCGACCGGGGGCCGCGCAGGATCGTGGCGGAACCACCCGACGGAGGTGACACCGACGTCGTGTGATCGACGATGAGGATGACGCCGGTGGCACCACGGGACGCCGACATCTCCAGCGAGTTCAGCGTCGCCTCGGAGCCGGAGACCACGGCGACACAGTCCAGGGCCCGCTTGGGCAGCCGCATCGACCCGCTGCCACCCTCGGAGGCCTGGACCTCGGCGAGGGCCGCGTACAGCCGTTGGGCGTCGACCTCGGCGGCGCCGATGCGCTCGCTGACCACGACGTCGACGGCCCCCGAGGTCGAGAGCAGGTGGACGGGCTGGTTCTGGCGCAGGGCGGCGCGGCAGAGGGCGAACGCCACCTCGACGGCGTCCTCGAAGTCGGTGTCGGTGGTTCCGTGATCCGCATAGCTGGCGCCGGCGTCGTCCAGGACGACGGTCAGGTGAGGTGTCGACGGCTCGGCGTCATCGCGGACCATGAGGATGCCGGAACGCGCCGAGGTCGCCCAGTGGAGGCGACGGAGGTCGTCGCCGGGGACATATTCGTGCAGCCCGACCAGGTCGGTCCCGCCGTGCTCGAGCGACTCGTCGGCCCCGACGGCGGATCGTCGACGGCCCCGCATCACTCCACGCGCGGGCACCGACCGGGGCAGCACCCGGACGTGGGTGATCCCGCCGCGCTCGCCGCTGCGCGCGGCGAGGCCGAAGGTTCCGGCCAGGTTGACGCTGAGGGGGCCCACCTCCATCAATCCGCGCCGGAGCGTCGGCACGCGATAGCGGACGGTGGGCTCATCCATCGAGACCACGATGCGATGCCGGCCGACGCGGTCGTTCACGGTCGAGCGGACGAGCCGCGGAGGGCGGCCGCTGAGCGTGACCGTGGCCATGCACTCGGCGTGGCGCTCGACGACCGGAGGGGTCACGACGCGCTCGGCGGTCAGGCGTACGCGCCGGGAGACCAGGACGACCTCCACCACCAGGGCCAGCAGGAGGGCCACAGCGATGCCGAGCAGGGTCGAATAGCGCCAGACCAGACCGAGCACCAGCAGCACCACACCCACGACGAGGGCGCCGATGCCGCGCGGGGTGAGGACCCACCAGACGGGGCGTACGCCGGGTTCCTCGCGGGCGGCGCGGACAGGCGTCGGCCGCGGCGGGGGCGGGACCGCCGGAGCGGTCCCGGTCGCCGACGGCACCGGTCCCGGCGTCCCCGTGGGCCGGACGGAGGTCGCGTCGATCGACACGTCGGTCAGCGCTCTCCGGGCTGGGGCACCTCGACCCGCTGCAGCAGGTCACCGATCACGCGGTCGCCGCTCTCGCCCGCGAGGTCGGCCTCGCGCGTGGTGATGAGGCGGTGGGCCAGCACCGGGCCGGCGAGGGTCTGGACGTCGGTGGGGATGACGAAGTTGCGGCCCTGGGCCGCGGCCTGGACCTGGCAGGCCCGCACGAGCGCGCGCAGGCCGCGCGTCGAGGCGCCGAGGCGGAGCCGCGGGTCGTTGCGGGCAGCGTCACCCAGGCGGTGGACGTAGCGCAGGATGGGGTCGGCGATGTGGACCTGCGCCAGGGCGCGCTGGAGCGCGGCGACCTGCTCGGGCGTGGTCACCGGCTGGATCTCGTCGGTGCGGCCCGCCCGCGAACCGGGGCGAAGGATGTTCATCTCGTGGTCGGCCGCCGGATAGCCGATCGCGATGCGGATGAGGAAGCGGTCGAGCTGCGCCTCGGGCAGGCGATAGGTGCCGTCCAGGTCGACCGGGTTCTGGGTGGCGACGACGAGGAACGGCGCGGGCACGTGGTGGCCCACGCCGTCGACGGTCACGGTGTGCTCCTCCATGACCTCGAGCAGCGCCGACTGGGTCTTGGCGGCGGCGCGGTTGATCTCGTCGGCCAGGAGGACGTTGGTGAACACCGGCCCGGAGCGGAAGCGCACCTGTCCGTCACCGGGGTTGAACACCGAGGTGCCGGTGACGTCGGCGGGCAGCAGGTCCGGCGTGAACTGGATGCGCCGCGAATCGCCGCCGAGCGCCCTCGCGAGGGCGCGGGCGAGGGTGGTCTTGCCGGTGCCGGGGACGTCCTCCAGCAGCACGTGGCCGCCCGCGAACATCGCGACCAGCACGAGGTCGATGACGTCGCGCTTGCCGTGAAGCACCGACTCGACGGCGTCACCCACCCGGCTGTGCAGGACGCGGAACTCGGCGATCGCCTGGTCGGGCACGGTCATGACGTCAGCCATCGTCAGGGACTCCTCGGGTCGGCGCACGGTCGGTCAGCTGGCACTCAGCCTGCCGAACTGTACGCCAGAGTCCTGCGACCCCTTGACCGCCTTCACGCCGACCTGGACCCAGCCGTCGTTGCTGGAGCTGGTGCCGCAGCTGACGGACCCGGATCGTGCGGCGCCGCCGAGCGTCCTCGTGCCGACGTCGTTGCAGTAGATGATGAAGTTGTCCGGGGTGGCCCCCGAATAGCTCCAGCTGAATGTCGCCGTCGTGCCCTTCCACGTGCCGCCCTTGACGCTGGGCGTCCCGATCTTGGCGGGGGCGGTGGTCGCGGGCCTGGTGGTCGCGGGCCTGGTGGTGGTGGGCGCCTTCGTGGTCGGCGACACCCTGCTGACCACCGTCACCTGAGTGGCCGCACTGGCCTGCGCCGACCCCTTGACCGCGGTCACGGTGACCGTATGGGTGCCTGCGGCCAGGGAGTTGATCGTCGCGGTCCGGCCCGTCACCGTCGTCGACTTGGCGCCGACCTTGACCAGGAACCTGTCGGCGCCGGGGTGGGACCAGGTGACGGTGACGCTCATGCCGTCGGCCGCGTTCTGCTTGGCCGAGAGGTTCGTGGGCTTCACGACGGTCGCCGGCGGGGTGGGCGTCTGCGACGGCCTCGGGGTCTGTGACGGCGTGCGCGTCGGGGTCGGCGCCTTGGTCGTCGTGGGCGGCTTGCTGGTCGTCGGCGCCTTGGTCGGCGTCGCGGACCTCGTGGGGGTCGCCGACCTGGTCGTCGGGGTGTCGGTCCACGGCGCCGGCGTGACCGACGGCCCACGGTTGGTGGGCGGCCGGGACGTGGTGGGTGCCGGGGTCGACGACGGGGTGGTGGTCGGCGCCGTCGTCGTCGGCGGCTTGGTGGTGGGCGCCGCGGTGGTCGGCGGAATGGGCTGCGTCGCGAACCTGGTGGGTCGCGGCGTGTTCGTGCCACCCGGGTCGGTCGGGCCGTTGGTCGGCTGGCCGGTCGGGACCGGCGCCGTGGGCAGGCCTGTGGGCGCCGGAGCGGTGGGCTGGCCGGTGGGGACAGGAGCCGTTGGCTGACCCGTCGGGACCGGCACCGTGGGCTGACCCGTGGGGACCGGCGCCGTGGGCTGGTCGGTCGGGACGGGCGCCGGCACGTCGGTGGGCACCGGATTGGTGGGCTGGTCGGTCGGCACGGGAGCCGGCGGCACGTCGGTCGGCCCCGGGTTCTCCGGCCGCCCCGGATCGTCGGGGCGCCCGGGCCTGTCGGGGTTGCCCGGATCGGAGGGCTGGGCCTCCGGGGCACGCGTCTCGCGGGGGTCGGCCGGAACCGGCACGGGCGGCTGCTCCGAAGGGACCGGTGCGGCGCCGCCCTCGTTGCCGCGGTCGCTGCCCCCTCGCGGGGCGGTGGTGTTCTCGTCGGCCTTCGGAGCGGGCGTCGCCCACGGATTCGTGTCGCGGTTCTGCGCCTCCTCGGTGGGGCGCGGACGGTGCTGCGGCGCGGGCTGGGGTCGCTGGCCGACATCGGAGTGTTCTGGTCGGTCGGGCGCGGCCTCGGTGACCGTCGTCTCCTGACGACTGCCGCCGCCGTTGACGACCTCATTTCGGCCGGGGACGTTGTTCAGGTCGAGGCTGGGACCGCCCGAGCCACCGCCGGAGTTGGGGTTCTGGCCCTGGCCCTCGGCCGCGGGACCGTTGCCGATGGTCATCTCGTCGCCCGCATCGCCCAGGTCCTGGGTCTCGCGGGGAGCCCGCCGATCGAACGGCACCTCCTCGCCGGAGCGGTCGATCTCCACGCCCTTGTCGGAGCCGGGGACGTTGAGGATGAGGCGCCCCTCGTCGACCACGGGCTGGGCGTCCTCGGCCCCGGGCATCGCGATGGCAGGCCCGGCGGGACGGCCGTCACGGTTGAACCGCATGACCTTGTTCTCGCCCCTGCAGATCACGAAGATCTGGTTGTTGAAGACGGTCGGATCGATCGGGACGCGGCAGCCGTGCTGAGCGGCCGGGATGTGGCGTACGCGACCCTGGTCCATCACCACCAGTCCACCGCGGCCCGGGACGGTCGCGGGCACGAGGTCGGACGGGGCGGCGGTCGCCGGATCGAGCCCGATCAGGTCGTTGCTCTGCTGGTAGCCCTCGACCGGTGTCCCGATCTGGGCGATGACGCCGGCCGACGGGCTGAAGACGGTCACCCCTTCTCGGTGGGGGGTGAGCACTCCGTCGTCACCGAGCTTCTCGACGTGCTTGGTGCGGCCGACCGTGAACGCGCTCGTGCGCGAGTCCCACTCGAGCTGTTTCACCGCCCCGGTGCGGTCGACGATCCACACGTTGCCGCGCTCGTCGGCGGCGACGTCGATGATGCCGTCGGGGTTCGTGTAGGGGGCGCCGAGGTCGATGGCCTGCACCGGGTCGACCGCCGAGACGCGGCCGTCCCCCAGGTCGGCCACGAACATGCGCCCGCCCGCCATCACGACCTTGGAACGGCTGCCCTCCCGCTTGCCGCCGCGGGTCATGGTGGACATGTCGATGGTCGTCACCTGGCCGGTGCGCTCGTCGGTGACGGCGACCATGCCGTTGTCCTGGGTGACCTTGACCGGGGAGCCCGGCGACGCGACGCGGAAGGCCTGCTCGATCTTGCGGGTCGCGGGGTTGTAGACGAGGAGTTCACCCTTGGCGGCATCGGCCAGCCAGGTGACGCCGTCCGTCACGCCGATGGCGGTCGAGGCCACACCGGTTCCCAGCATCACACCAGCCACGCCCAGCGCCACGGCGGACAGCGCCGACGCGTTGGCGACCGTCTGGCGCTTCGGCGCCTGACGGATGGTGCGGGTCAGTCGGGAGCTCACGCGTTCTCCTCAGATCAGTGCGGCTGGGGGCGGCCTTGTCCCATGCTCGCAAATCGCGGGGTCGAGCTCAACCAAGCCCCCGGCCAGATCGACCGGAAACTTCCACATCGTGCCGCCACGCCGTCAGTCCCGCTTGCGCGCCTTCGCGTACACCTCGGCCAGGTCCTCGGCCGTGACGATGCGCACCTCCGCCGCCCGGCGGCCGATGGCGAACCGGACGTTCTGGACCCGTTTGGTGCCGGACCCGGCGAACGGGTCGTCACGCGGGCCGAACGCGATGCGGGAGATCGTGCGGATCGAGTCGTCCACGCGCTGCGGACGATCCAGGTTCCAGGCGTAGCCGTGCCAGCCGAGCACGCGCTCGTAGATCTCGCGGTTCGACGGGGGGCGCGGATAGGAGTCGTCGCCCACGAGCCAGGGCTCGGCCAGCGCGAGCGCGACGAACCACTCCTTGGTGCCCTTCGCCAGGTTGGGCGCGGGCGCCGTCATGTCTTCGGAGTCCTCGGCCTGCGGGGAGTTGTACGCCGCCGTCTCGGCGCTCTCCACGTTGACCTCGAGGGTCAGGTCGTCAAACTGGTTCGCGGCGGCCCCCTGGCGACCGCGCAGCACCGTGATCGCGTTCTCGCCCTCGTCGAGCAGCGCGGTCATGCCCTTGACCAGGGTCACGCGGCGCGCGCCGCCGGGCGCCTCGAACAGGCTCGCGAGCTGGGCCTCGGTCGAGCCGTGCCACCTCAGCCGCACGATGTCCTCCCCCACGACGAGCTCGCCGAGGATGCGGGACGTGTGCGGCGTGCTCTGGTCGAGCGCGAGCGTGGTGACCTGGAGCGTGGAGTCGGCCTCCTCCTCCGGCAGGGTCGCGTGGGGGGCGCGCCCGAAGACGAGCGACTCCCGCGATCCGAGGACGACGGTCGGCTGACCAGCGGTGCGCAATTCGACGCGAAGCACAGGTGACCTCCTGATCGGTGGCACAGGCCCGGGCGGCCGTGATCCCGGCACACGTTAGCGGCTGCCCGGTCCGGTTCGAGGCGCGGCCCTCGCTGCGGAGTGGACCGATTGACCCAATCGTGACCGAGAGCCATTCCCCTGGGGCCGATCGCTCACTACGCTTCGCCCATGACGAACATCGCCGTTTGGCTGACCGACCGCGCCGCGTCCAATCCCGAGGACATCGCCGTGAAGCAGGGGGACACGACCCTCACCTACGCCGCCCTGAACCACGCCGCCGGCTGTGTCGCGGCACTGCTGGCGGAGAAGGGCGTACGCGCGGGCGACCACGTCGCCCTCACCATGCCCAACGTGGCGTACTTCCCCGTCGTCTACTACGGCATCCTGCGCCTGGGCGCCGTCGTCGTGCCGATGAACCCGCTGCTGGTGGGGCGCGAGATCGCCTACACCTGGACCGACGCGCAGGCGAAGGTCGCCGTCGTGTTCGCGCTGTTCGCCGAGGAGGCCGCGAAGGCCGCCGCCGAGACCGGCACCGAGGTCGTGGTGGTCGTGCCGGGCGAGTTCGAACGCACGCTCGGCGCGCAGGACCCGGTCTCCGAGGTCGCCGGCCGGACCGACGACGACACCGCGGTGATCCTCTACACCTCCGGCACGACGGGTCGCCCGAAGGGGGCCGAACTCACGCACGCCAACCTGCGTACCAACGTGATGACGACGCGCGAGACGCTGTTCACCATGGGCCCGGGCGACGTGGTCTTCGGCGGACTGCCGCTGTTCCACTCGTTCGGCCAGACCTGCGCGATGAACGCGTCGATCGCCTCCGGCGCCACCCTGGACCTCCTTCCCCGCTTCGACGCCGCCGAGGCCCTGCGCATGGTGCAGGACGACAAGGTGACGCTGTTCATGGGCGTGCCGACCATGTACATGGGGCTGCTGGGGGCCCCGGACCGCGAGAAGTACGACACGTCGTCGGTGCGCCTGGGCGCCTCCGGTGGCGCGTCGCTGCCCGTGGAGGTGCTCCGTGGGGTCGAGGAGGCGTTCGGGTTCCCGGTGCTCGAGGGCTATGGCCTGTCGGAGACCTCACCGGTCGCCTCCTTCAACCACCCCGACGTGCCCACCAAGCCGGGCTCGGTCGGCACGCCGGTCCGCGGCGTCGAGTTCTGCCTGATGAACCTCGACGGGAACGTGGTCGACGAGGTCGACACGATCGGCGAGATCTGCATCCGCGGCGAGAACGTCATGAAGGGCTATTGGCAGAAGCCCGACGCGACGGCCGAGGCCATGGCGGGCGGCTGGTTCCACTCCGGCGACCTCGCCACGCGCGACGCCGACGGCTTCTATTTCATCGTCGACCGCAAGAAGGACCTCATCATCCGCAACGGGTTCAACGTCTATCCGCGCGATGTCGAGGAGGTGCTGTACAGCCACCCCGACGTCGCCGAGGCCGCCGTGCTCGGCGTCAAGGACCCGGCCGTCGGCGAGGAGATCGCGGCGCTGGTGAAGCTGAAGGACGGCGCGACCACGACGCCCGACGAGCTCCGCGACTGGGTCAAGGAGCGGGTGGCCGCGTACAAATATCCGCGGAAGGTGCGCTTCGGCGAGCTGCCGAAGGGACCGACCGGCAAGATCCTGAAGCGGGAGATCGCCTTCGACTGAGGCGCTCGCGACCCGCGAGTCGGATCAGCGGTCGGCGCCGACCGCCTCGAGCAGAGCGAAGGCGTGGGGGCCCAGGGTGAGGGCGGTCGCACCCTGGGTCCCCTCGTCGTTCCCGTGGTCGCCGTCCTTCGCCGCGAAGTCGAGCTGACCGCGGCCGAACAGCACCGCGTGGTCGCCCTCGAGCGGCACCGTCGCGCCGTCGGCGCCGAAGTTGACCACGATCGTCAGCGCCTCGCCGCGCTGGACCATGAACCACTGGTCGTCGGCGTCGTGCTCGACCGACGTCCAGTCGAAGCGCGGGTCGGTGAGCTCGGGGTGGGTGCGGCGGAGGGTGAGCAGCTCCTTGTAGAGCCCGAACAGCTCGCCGTGGGAGTCGGTCTCGACCTCGCGCCAGTCGAGCATCGAGCCGGTGAACGTCGCCGGGTCCTGGGGGTCAGGGACCTCGACGTCGCCCCACTCCATCTTCGCGAACTCCTCGCGCCGGCCCTTCGAGACGGCCTCGCCGAGCTCCTTCTCGGGATGGGACGTGAAGAACGCCCACGGCGTCGACGCGCCCCACTCCTCGCCCATGAAGATCATCGGCGTGCAGGGACCCAGCAGGATCAGGGCCGCCGCGATGGCGAGCTGGTCGGTCGAGAGCGTCGCCGACAGGCGGCGACCGTCGGCGCGGTTGCCGATCTGGTCGTGGTTGTCGGAGCACACGACGAGGCGCCAGGTCGGCGTACGCGAGGTGTCCACGCGGCGGCCGTGGCGGCGGCCGCGGAAGGTCGACAGCGTGCCGTCGTGGAAGAAGCCCGTCTCGAACACCTTGCCGAGGGCCTCCATCGACGCGAAGTCGGCGTAGTAGCCCGTAGAGTCGCCCGTGAGGTTGGCCAGCAGCGCGTGGTGGAAGTCGTCGGACCACTGGCCGGTCAGGCCATAGCCGCCGGCCTCGCGCGGCATGATCAGCCGCGGGTCGTTGAGGTCGGACTCGGCGATCAGCGACAGCGGACGCCCCAGGAACGTTGACAGCGCGTCGACCTCCTCGGCAAGTTCCTCGAGGACGTGCAGCGCGCGGGTGTCGACCAGGGCGTGGACGGCGTCGAGGCGGAGGCCGTCGACGTGGAAGTCGCGCAGCCACGACAGGACGTTGTCGATGATGAACCGGCGTACTTCGTCGGACTCCTCGCCGTCGAGGTTGATCGCCGAGCCCCAGGGGTTGTTGACGCCCTCCTGGAGGTAGGGCCCGAAGGCGGGCAGGTAATTGCCGGACGGGCCCAGGTGGTTGTAGACGACGTCCTGGATGACGCCGAGGCCGCGCGCGTGGCACGCGTCGACGAAGCGCTGGTAGGCCGCGGGACCGCCGTAGGCGTGGTGGACGGCGAACCAGTGGACGCCGTCATAGCCCCAGCCATGTTCGCCGTTGAACTCGTTGACCGGCATCAGCTCGACGAGGTCGACGCCGAGGTCGACGAGGTGGTCGAGCCGCTCGATGGCGGAGTCGAGGGTGCCGCCCGTGCCGTCCGGGCCCGGGGTGAACGTGCCGACGTGGAGCTCGTAGATCACGCCGCCGGCGAGCTGGCGGCCGGTCCAGGCGTCGTCGCCCCAGGCGTACGCGGAGCGGTCGAACGTCCGCGACAGCCCGTGGACGCCTGCAGGCTGCCATCGCGTACGCGGGTCGGGCAGCGGCTCGTCGGCACCGTCGAGCAGGTAGCCGTAGTCGACGCCGGACGTGAGCAGGCGCTCGGGCAGGTCACCCGCGGGGCGCCACCAGCCGTGGTCGACGCGCTCCATGGCGTGGCGCTCACCGTCGGCGAGCAGGACCACGTCGTCGGCGCGGGGGGCCCAGACGTCGAAGCGGATCTCGGGAGTGGTCATGGTTCCTCCGGGGTGGGGTCAGAGATCGATGCCGACGAAGACCGGCTCGGGGACGAGGGTGATCGCGAACTTCTCGCGGACGCCGTCGCGCACCTCGCGCGCCAGGGCGACCACGTCGGCCGCCGTCGCGTCGCCGCGGTTGGTCAGGGCGAGCGTGTGCTTGGTCGACAGGGTGGCCGGGCGGCCGGCGCCGTGGCCCTTGGCGAACCCGGCGTGGTCGATGAGCCAGGCGGCGCTGGTCTTGACCAGCCCCTCGCCCGCCGGATAGCGGGGCGCGCCCTCGGGGAGCGCGTCGGCCACCGCGGCCGGCACGATGGGGTTGGTGAAGAACGAGCCGGCGCTCCAGGTGTCGTGGTCGGCCTCGTCGAGGACCATGCCCTTGCCGGCGCGCAGCCCGAGGACGGCCTCGCGGACAGCGGTCGCCGGGGCTCGCTCGCCGATCTCGACGCCGAGGGTTCGGGCCAGCTCCGCGTACCGGATGGGGGCGGACAGGTCGCCCAGCGGCAGCTGGAACTCGACCGACAGCACCACGTGGCGGCCCGGCTCGGCCTTGAAGCGCGAGTGGCGGTACGCGAACCCGCACTCGGCCGCGGTGAAGGTCTGGACGCGGGCCTCGGCGCGGTCGAACGTGCGGACGCGGGCGATCGTGTCGGCGACCTCCGCACCGTAGGCCCCCACGTTCTGGATGGGTGAGGCACCAACCAGGCCCGGGATGCCGGACAACGACTCGAGCCCCACCCACCCCTGCTCGACGGTGTGGGCGACGAACGGGTCCCACGGCTCGCCGGCGGCGACGGTCACCGTGGCGCCGGAGCACGACGAGACGTCGGCGACGATGCCGCGGGTGGCGATCAGGACGACCGTGCCGTCGAAGCCGGCGTCGCCGATCACGACGTTGGAACCGCCGCCGAGGACGAGGACGGGCTCGCCGGCGTCATCGGCCTCGCGGACGGCGTCGACCAGGGCCTGCTCGGACTCCGCCACGACGAGCCTCCGGGCGGGTCCGCCGACGCGGAGGGTGGTGTGGGGGGCGAGGAGGGTCTCGGTGTCGTGGTTCGGGCCGGGCGCCTCAGGCATCGCGGACCTCGGCCTTCCCCCTGCCGACCACGACGTCGCCGCAGCGGGCGACGATCGTCAGCGGGGTCACCCCATCGGCCGGCTCCCCCGCCTCCGCGGTGGCGACGACCTCGGCACCCTCGGCGTCGTCGGGCACCGGCACCGGCTTGCTGAACCGGAACGAGCACGACACCACGCGTGCGGGGTCGCCCGCGTACGCCGTCGCCGCCCGCATCGCCACGCCCATCGTCAGCATGCCGTGGGCGATCACCGAGTCGAGGCCGAGCGCGGCCGCGTAGTGGTCGGAGAAGTGGATGGGGTTGAAGTCGCCGGACGCGCCGGCGTACTTCACCAGTTGCTGGCGGGTGAACCGCATCGTCACTTCGGTCATCGCCCCTCCTCGCGGGTGTGGAAGACGAGCGACGTCACGGTGCAGACCGGCTCGCCCGCCGTCGTCGCGATGTCGACGCCCAGGGTGACCATGTCGACCTGGCCGCGGACGCGGACGCCGGTGATCGTCAACGTCGCGGTCACCTCGTCGCCGGCCCACAGGGGCCGGGCGTGGGCGAACGACTGGTCGACGTGGATCGTGCGGCTCAGCTCGAGGCCGAGCTCGGCGTCGGCGAAGACCTGTTCCCAGGCCTTCGACGACACCACGATCGCGAAGGTCGGCGGCGCGATCGGGTCGGCCCCCGCGTACGCCGGGTCGTCGTCGCCGAGCGCCGCCGCGAACTCCTGGATCTTGCCGCGCGTGACGGCGTACGCCGGCGTGGCCGGGTAGGTCCGGCCGACGTGGTCGCTGCTGATGGGCATGGCGCCCAACCTATCGCGGGTCGGTGACAGTCTTCGCGGCGTCTGTGGGCTGACGCCTGCTGTCGGCGGGCGTCGACACCGGCACCACGCCGGTGACAGTCGGCGCGCGCGGGTCGTCCGTCGTCGGCACCACCGCGATCTCGAACTCGTCGCCGTGCTCCAGCAGGCCCGTCACCACCGCGCTGCGGACGGCGTCGAGCGCCATGTCGCGCCGGATCATCAGGGGGTCCTGGCCGAGGTCGCGCACGAGGGCGACGGCCAGGCCGATGAGGACGAGCGCGAACGGCGCGGCCGCGATGATGGTGATGGTCTGGAGACCCTGGAGCGCGTCGTCCCCGCCGGACAGCAGGGCGACGATGGCGACCAGACCGGTCGCGACGCCCCAGAAGATGACCGTCTGCTTGCGCGGGTGGATGGCGCCACGCTCCGTCATCGATCCCATGACGATGGAGGCCGCGTCGGCACCGGAGACGAAGAAGATCGCCACGAGCACCATGACCAGCACGCCCGTCACCGAGGCCAGCGGCATCGTCTGCAGGAGGCCGAAGAACTGGGCCTCCACCCCGTCGGCGCCGGCGAGGTCGGTGCCGGCGCGCTGGGCCGCGATGCCGGCGCCGCCGAAGATCGCGAACCAGACCAGGGACACGAGGCTGGGGACCAGCAGCACGCCGCTGACGAACTGGCGGATCGTGCGCCCGCGCGAGATCTGGGCGATGAAGTGGCCGACGAACGGCGTCCAGGAGAGCCACCAGGCCCAATAGAAGATGGTCCACGAGCCGAGCCACTCGGCGACCGCCGGGCCGGCGACGCCGGTGCGGGCCGCCATGGTCGGCAGGTCTGCGAGGTAGGTGCCGAGCGTCACCGGCAGCAGGTTGAGGATGAACACCGTCGGGCCGAAGACGAAGACGAAGACGGCGAGGGCCAGCGCGAGATACATGTTGATGTTCGACAGCAGCTGGATGCCCCTGGCGATGCCGGAGACGGCGCTCAGCACGAAGGCGACGGTGAGCGTGGCGATGATGATGACGAGCATCGTGTTGCCGGGCTTGCCGATGCCGGCGACGATCTCGAGCCCGGAGGCGATCTGGAGGGCGCCGAGCCCGAGCGAGGTGGCGGAGCCGAACAGGGTGGCGAACACGGCGAGGGTGTCGATCAGCCTGCCTCCCACGCCCTCGGACGCGCGGCGGCCGATCAGCGGCACGAAGGCGGCGGAGAACAGGGAGCGGCGGCCCTTGCGATACATGCCGTAGGCCAGGGAGACGCCGACCAGGGCGTACATGGCCCAGGGGTGGAGCGCCCAGTGGAACATCGTGGTGGCCATGGCCTTGTTGATGGCCGGGCCGGACATGGCCTCGGCGGTGCCGGACAGCGGCTTCGCGAAGTGGGACAGGGGCTCGCTGACGCCGAAGAACATGAGGCCGATGCCCATGCCGGCGGAGAACATCATGGCGATCCACGAGGCGGTGGAATATTCGGGCTTCTCCCCGTCCTGGCCCAGCGGGATGCTGCCGTAGCGGCTGGCCGCCAGCCACAGCACGAAGACCACGAAGCCGGAGGCGACCAGGACGAACAGCCACCCGGCGTACTTCACGACCTCGGTGAGGCCGGCCGTCGCGGCCGAACCGAGCCCCTTGGGGCTGACCAGACCCCATGTCACGAAGGCCAGGGAGACCACGGCGGCGATGCCGAAGACCACCCAGTCGAGGCGGGGCTGGTCGTGGCGGTCCCTCCCCCGCGCGACCACATCGGCCAGGGCGGGGTGGGCCACGCCGGACGGATTCGCCCGTCGGAGCCGGCGCCGCTGTCGGGCGGCGGTCTCGTCGGCCGAGGTCTTGTCGGCCGAGGTCTTCTCGGCCGAAGTCTTCTCGGCCGTCGTCGATTCATCTGTCATCGGTCATCACCACATTCACACGAGTTTCGTTCGTTGCACGAGACATCGTCGTCCCTTGAAGGGGGCCGACTTTACCGATGCCTGGGTCGCGTGTCCCAATCCGGGAACGACGAAGGCCGCCCCGAGGGGGCGGCCTTCGTGTGGTTCTCGGTCGTGCGCGAGGTCAGCGGGTCTCGCGGTGAGCCGTGTGGGAGTGGCACTTGGGGCAGAACTTCTTCATCTCCAGACGATCCGGGTCGTTGCGCCGGTTCTTCTTGGTGATGTAGTTGCGGTCCTTGCACTCGGTGCACGCCAGCGTGATCTTGGGGCGTACGTCAGAGCTCTTGGCCATCTCGGAATCCTTGTTCGTCGGTTGTCATCGGGTCGTGCCTGTCAGCTGGGTACGCAGCGCACCGTTGTAGCGAGAGAGGGATTCGAACCCTCGACCTCACGATTATGAGTCGTGCGCTCTCACCAACTGAGCTACCTCGCCATGATCTCTCGCCGGACAAAACGTCCGACAAAGATCAGAGCCCCCAAGCAGAATCGAACTGCTGACCTTCTCCTTACCATGGAGACGCTCTACCTACTGAGCTATAGGGGCCCGGCACCCGGGGTGCCGACGGTCAAAGATACACACCGGTGCGTACGGCTCGCAAATCCACGGCTCGCGAGTCCACAGTGGCGGGCGGCCCTAAGCTGCGTACATGAGCACCGTACGCACCCTCGCGCGCCTCGGCGCCCTCGCCGTGACCGCAGCTTCCGGGCTGGGCATGGGGGCGCTCGTGGCCGCCCGCCAGATCAGCGGGCCTCAGCGCCCCGACCTGCCCTACGGCTTCACGCCGTTCGAGGTGGGCGTGGACGCCGAGGACGTGACGTTCACGGCGAGCGACGGCGTACGCCTGGCGGGCTGGTGGCTGCCGCACCCCGAGGCGGACCGGGTGGTGATCGTCTGCCACGGACACCGGGGCAACAAGGCCGACATGCTCGGCATCGGGCCGGGGCTGTGGCGGGCCGGGTTCGGCGTACTGCTCTTCGACTTCCGCGGCAACGGCGACTCCGATGACGGCCCGCAGTCGCTGGCGCACTATGAGCAGCGCGACCTCGAGGCGGCGATCGACTGGGTGGTCTCGCGGTTCCCCGGGGTCGAGGTCGACCTGGTGGGGTTCTCGATGGGGGCGGCGACGGCGATCCAGGTTGCGGCGCGCGACCCGCGGGTGGCGAAGGTTGTTGCGGACTCGTCGTTCGCCGACGTGCACGGCGTGGTCGCGGCGGCGGCGACGTCGATGCGGCTGCCGCCGATGCCGCTGGTGCCGCTGGTCGATCGGGTGACGCGCCTGAGGTATGGCTATGGGTTCGGCGAGGTCCAGCCCGTCGGGGTCGTGGGCGCGATCGCGCCGCGACCGCTGTTGCTGCTCCACGGAACCCAGGACGGGGTGATCCCCGTCGAGCACGCGCATCGGCTGGCCGAGGCGGCGGGCGAGGGAGCGGAGCTGCGGATCATCGAGGGGGTCGACCACTGCGGGGCGTACTTCGCGGACCGGCAGGGGTATATCGCGGCGGTGGCGGAGTTCCTGCGGGGGTGAGGCGGGCCGCCATTGGCTTGGCAGGCCGCCATTCGAGGCCGTCATTCGGATGACGGCCGCGTACGCATGTGGCTCCCTGCATGCGGGCCGTCATCGACACCTCGGGCCGCCATTCGAATGACGGCCCGGAATGACGGCCTCGCAGGCGGATGACGGCCCGCGTACGCCGCCCAGAAACACTCGAGGGCCCCGGATCTCTCCGGGGCCCTCGTGCTGTGGCAGGTGCAGGATTCGAACCTGCGAAGGCGTAAGCCGACGGATTTACAGTCCGCTCCCATTGGCCGCTCGGGCAACCTGCCGTGCGTTGTTCACGCGAGGAAGTACTCTAGCGGGTCCTCGCCGAGGGGAGCAATTTCAATCCACGGACGGCACGAGCACGAGGCCGAGGGCAAGCGGACGCGTGCCCTCCGCCGGCGCGACCAGGGGGCCCACCAGGCCCTGCAAGCCCTCCTGCAGGCGCGCCAGTCCGGCGTCGTCCACGTGCACCAGCGTGCGCGTGAGCGAGAGCCCGTCGCGCGCGGGGTCACCGGGGACGCCGTCGAGGTAGGCGTCGAGGTCGGCCTGGAGCTGCGCCAGCAGGAACAGGCCGACCCGCCGGTAGTCCTCGAGATCAGCCAGGTCGTCGGCGGTCAGCCCCCGCCCCAGGGCATACGTGCGCTCCACCGCGCCACGCACCGGCGTCTCGTCGACCACCCGGACCAGCCCGGCATCGACCAGCGGGCCGATCTGGCGGTAGAGCGTCGCCTGTGCGACGTCGGGGAGGCGCTCGTGCAGGTCCCGCGTGGACATCGGCCCGGCGGTGAGCACCTGGACCACGCGCCAGCGGACGGGGTGCAGCAGGGCGTCGAGCGATGAGGAAGCCATGGATTGACCTTTCTCACTATTGAGAGCATTATCAATTATAAGAACAGTCTAGCTCCCGGAGGAACCCTTGTCCCCCAGCATCGAGGTCTGCGACCTCCACAAACGATTCGCCGGCCCGCCGGTCCTCGCCGGGGTGTCGCTGCGCGCGCTGCCAGGGCGCGTGACCGGCTTCCTCGGCGCCAACGGCGCCGGCAAGAGCACGACCCTGAAGATCCTCCTGGGCCTGGTGCGCGCCGACCGCGGCACGGCCCTGGTGAACGGCGTGCCGTACGCCGAGCTCGCCTCCCCCACCGGCACCGTCGGCGCCGTGCTCGACCCGCTCACCGTCGACCCGGCCATGAGCGGCCGCAACCACCTGCGGGTGTACGCCGCCCTTGGGGGTCACCCCGATCGACGCGTCGACGAGCTCGTCGACGACCTGGGCATGGCCGCGTACGCCCGGCGCCGCGTCGAGGGCTGGTCGACCGGCATGCGCCAGCGCCTCAGCATCGCCACGGCCCTGCTGGGCGCCCCCGAGGTCGTGGTGCTGGACGAGCCCACCAACGGCCTCGACCCGCGCGGCATCGTCTGGGTCCGCGACCTCATGCGCCGGCTCGCGGACGAGGGGCGCACGGTCCTGGTCTCGAGCACGTGCTCGCCGAGGTGGAACCCGTGCTGGACGACGTCACGATCATCGACGGCGGGCGCACGGTCGTCGCCGGGCCACTGGCAGACCTCAAGGAGGACGCCGGGGCACCGTCCCTGGAACGGCTCTACCTCGACTTCACCGGGAGCGCCGCATGAGCACCCTGCGCGCCGAGACCCGCCGCCTGCTCTCAACACCTGCCTGGTGGCGCTTCGCCCTCGCCGGCCTGGCCATCGGCCTGCTGCTGACCGGCGGCATCACGCTCCTGGGCCCCGAGCACATGAACCCGCCGATGCCGGGCCCCGACTCCCCCGACGGCGTACGCGGGCTCCTGGGCCTGCTCGTCCTGGCCGCGCCCGTCCCCGTGGTGCTCGGCTCACGCACCATGACCAACGAGTACGCGCACCGCACCATCGTGCCGACGCTGCTCGGCCACCCGCACCGGCTGCGGCTGGTGACCGCGAAACTCGTCGTGCACCTGCTCGCGGGGTCGGCGTACGGGCTCCTGCTGGCGACCGGCGCCGTCGTCGGCACGCTCGGCGCGTGCGCGGCTCTCGGCCTCACCCCCGGCCTGCCCGCCGGCGAGGTCGTGACCCTCAGCCTGCGGCTGGGCGGCTCGATGGCGCTCTACACCGTCATCGGCGTCGGGATCGGCGCCTTGGTGGCCAACCCACAGGCCTGTCTGGTCATCGCGGTCGGCTGGTTCTACCTGCTGGAGTCGATGCTCAGCGCGGTGCCTGGTCTGGCCCGGGCGTACCCCTGGCTGCCAGGCGGTGCGGCGAGCGCCCTCACCGGACAGAGCTTCGTGCTCGACGCGATCATGCGCACGACCAGCGGTACGCCACCGCGCCTGCTGCCGGCGTGGGGTGGTGCGGCGGTGCTGCTGGCATACGCGGCGGTGCTCGCGGCGGCGGCGCTGGTGACGACCCTGCGACGCGACGTCCGGTGACTGGCAGGATGGCCGTACGCACCATCTGAGAGGACACACGCCATGGCATCCGAGAGCTCGTTCGACGTCGTCAGCAAGGTCGACCGCCAGGAGGTCGACAACGCGCTGAACCAGGCCGCCAAGGAGGTCAGCCAGCGCTTCGACTTCAAGGGCACCGAGTCGACGATCAAGTGGTCGGGCGAGACGATCGCCATGGAGTCGTCGTCCGAGGACAAGGTCAAGCAGATCTGGGACGTCTTCCAGTCGAAGCTCGTCAAGCGCGGCATCTCCCTCAAGGCCGTCAAGGCCAACGAGCCCCACATCAGCGGCAAGATGTGGAAGATGGAGGCCGACACCGAGGAGGGCATCTCGCAGGATAACGCCAAGAAGGTCTCGAAGCTCGTCCGCGACGAGGGGCCCAAGGGCGTGAAGTGCCAGATCCAGGGCGACGAGCTGCGTATCTCGTCGAAGTCGCGGGACGACCTGCAGGTCGTGCAGCGGCTGATCAAGGAGCAGGACTACGACTTCGCGGTGCAGTACACGAACTATCGCTGACGCGAGCGGCCGGATCGCGGTCGGCGGGGAGCGCACAGCCCTGCCTTCAGGACCGCCGCGCCATCTGCGTGAAGGCGATCCTTGTCAGGGGGCGAGGGACGAGGTCCATCGCCCGCATGAGCAGGCCGTACGGTCGACCTGGATAGACGATGGGCGCCCCGCGCTCCATCCCGCGTACGGCCTGTTCCGCGCACTCCTGCGCGCTGATCTCCATGGAGGCGGGCAGGCCGGTGCCAAGTCCGTCATCAGCACCGGCGGCCGCGTCGAACCCGGTCGGAACCGGCCCGGGAGCGATTTCGGTGACGGTGACGCCCGTGTCCAACAGGTCGAGGCGCAGCGACTCGCAGAATCCGTGGAGCGCCCATTTTGTCGTGGCGTACGCGGTCGACCCCCGCATCGCGGTGTGTCCGGCACCAGATCCGACGACCATCACCCGGCCCTGACGGCGTTCGACCATGCCGGGCAGGACGCCGTGGACGAGTTGCATCACTCCGGCCACGTTCACGTCGAGCATGCGGCTGACGGTTGCCCAGTCGGCCTGCTGGAACGACCCGACACCGCCGAAGCCGGCCGCCGCCACCATCACGTCCACCGGGCCCGTGTCCGCCAATCGGCCGACAAGAGCCGCCCGCGCTTCGTCGTCACCGAGGTCGCAGGGCATGATCTCCACATTGCCGCCCAGCTCCGCGGCCAAGGCGTCCAACTCATCGACCCTGCGAGCGACGACGACCACGTCATGTCCGCGACGAGACAGCAGCGAGGCGATCTCGCGTCCGATGCCTGACGATGCGCCCGTGACCACGGCTCTGGATCCCATGTGATCATCTGACCACGTCGATTGCTCCCCGGCCACCCCGCGGGCGGATGTTCACGAATGTGTCAGGACATTGACACCGACCCGTCGACCAGATTGGCTGGGCCAATCGACGTCCAACGGAGGACCCCATGAGCGAACGCCTCGGAGCCCGCGCCCTGCTCGACCTCGCCCTCGACGACGGCTCGTGGGAGTCGTGGGACTCCCCGATCGACCTCACGGGCTTCGACGAGACCTATCGCGCCACACTCACCCGCGCCGCGGAGCGCTCCGGCACCGATGAGGCCGTCATCACCGGCCGCGGACTCATCGACGGGCTGCCGGTCGCGGTGATCGCGGGCGAGTTCCGGTTCCTCGGCGGGTCGATCGGCCACCGTACGGCCCAGCGCATCGAGGCTGGAGTCCGTCGCGCCACAGCCGAGGGGCTGCCCCTGTTCGCCGCGACCTCGTCGGGCGGAACCCGCATGCAGGAAGGGACGCCGGCGTTCGTCGAGATGGTGTCGATCAGCCGCGCGATCGTCGACCACAAGGCCGCACGACTCCCCTATCTGGTCTATCTGCGCCACCCCACCACCGGCGGCGTCTTCGCGTCGTGGGGCTCGCTCGGCCACGTGTCGGTCGCCGAGCCGGGCTCCCTGATCGGGTTCCTCGGCCCGAAGGTCTATGAGGCCCTGCACGGCCGCGAGTTCCCCCAGGGCGTGCAGCTCGCCGAGAACCTCGTCGACCACGGCATCATCGACGCCGTCGTCCCCATCGACCAGGTCGCCTCCGTCGCCGCCCGCGTCGTGCGCCTGCTCCACCCGGCCGCGCGCACGTCGACACGGCGCTCGCGCCTCGACGGTGTGCTGGTCGAGGACGCGGCCGCAACGACCGACGTGGATGTGTGGGACTCAGTGCTGCGCACGCGGTCGCCGAAGCGTCCCGGCGTACGCGAACTCCTGAAGCACGCCGCCGACGACGTGATCCCCCTGTCGGGGACCGGGCACGGCGAGCACGACTCGGGGCTGATGCTGGCGCTGGCCCGCCTCGACGGGATCGCGTGCGTCGTCGTCGGGCAGGACCGGCGCTACCAGGCCGAGAAGTCGATGGGGCCGGCGGCGCTGCGGTCGGCGCGGCGCGGCATGCGGCTGGCGGCCGAGCTGGACCTGCCGCTGGTGTCGGTCATCGACACCCCCGGCGCCGACCTGTCGGCGAACGCCGAGGAGGGTGCCCTGGCCGGGGAGATCGCGCGCTGCATCGCCGACATGACCCAGCTGACGGTGCCCAGCGTCGCGCTGGTGTTGGGTCAGGGCTGCGGCGGCGGCGCGCTGGCCATCCTGCCAGCCCGGCGCGTGATCGCCGCCGAGCACGCGTGGCTGTCGCCGCTGCCGCCGGAGGGCGCGTCGGTGATCCTCCACGACACCCCCGACCGGGCGCCCGAGATGACGCGCCGACAGGGCGTGAGCTCGCGGGCGCTGCTCGCGTCCGGGATCGTGCACCGGGTCATCGCCGAGGGAGCGACCGACGATGACCCGGTGTCGTTCTGCCAGGCGATGGCGGCGGCGTGCGCGCAGGAGCTGCGCGGCCAGCTGGGGTGAGTGTCACGAAACGTCCACTCGATGCGTGAATACGGCCTCGCGAGCCGTTCTGGGCCATCGAGTGGCCATTTCGTGACACGTCCTGTCGGACCCGCTGGCTAGGCTCCCCTCCATGCGCATCGCCACCTTCAACGTCAATGGCATCCGCGCCGCCGAGCGCCGCGGGTTCCGCGCCTGGCTCGACGCCGCCGACCTCGACGTCGTCGCGCTGCAGGAGGTGCGCTGCCCGCCCGAACTCGTGCCGCAGGAGGCCATCGCGGGCTATCACTGGTCCTACGACCCCGGGTCGATCGCCGGGCGCAACGGTGTCGCTATCATGTCCCGCGTCACCCCGGACGCGGTCCGCGTCGGCTTCGGCAATCGCGAGTTCGACCCCGAGGGGCGCTACATCGAGGTCGACCTGCCCGGGCTGACCGTCGCCTCGCTCTATCTCCCCAAGGGCGGCACGCCGTTCTCCGACGAGGCGTCCGAGGCCCGCTTCCAGCGCAAGCTGCGGTTCCTCGCGAGCTTCCGTCGTCACCTCACGAAGGCCCGCCGCGCGGCCGCATCCGAGGGCCGCGAGTTCCTCGTCATGGGCGACTTCAACATCGCCCACACCGAGCTCGACCTCAAGGCGTCGAAGACCAACAAGAAGTCCGAGGGCTTCCTCCCCGAGGAGCGGAAGTGGTTCGGCGAGATCCTGACCCCGCGTACGCTCGTCGACGTCGTCCGGGGCCTCCACCCCGACACGCCGGGCCCCTATTCGTGGTGGTCGTGGCGCGGCCAGTCGTGGACGATCGACGCGGGCTGGCGCATCGACTACCACCTCGCCTCCCCGGGCCTCGCCCGCCGCGCGACCGCGGGTGGCACGATGAGGGCGGACACCTACGAGGCCCGCATCTCCGACCACGCCCCCGTCTTCGTGGAGTACGCGGGGCTGGTCGAGAACGTGCTCGTCGCCGAGGAATGAGGGAGACATGGAACTGGCGTACGCACCCGGGACCCACGGCACCGACGAGGTGCTCTTCGCGACCGGCGACGGGCTCGGCCACGTGCTGCTCAACCGGCCGAAGGCGATCAACTCGCTGACGACGGCCATGTGCCGGTCGATGTTCACCGAGCTGGAGCGGTGGGCCGACGACGACACCGTCGGCGCGGTGGTCATCCGCGGCGCGGGCGAGCGCGGGCTGTGCGCGGGCGGCGACGTGAAGGCCGTGCGCCAGGCGATCGTGGACGATCCGGGCACGACCGCGCCGATGGAATTCTTCGAGACCGAATATCGGCTGAACCAGCTCATCGCGGAATACCCGAAGCCCTACGTCGCGGTCATGGACGGCGTCTGCATGGGCGGCGGCCTCGGCGTCTCGGCCCACGGCTCCCACCGCCTGGTCACCGAGCGTTCGAAGCTCGCGATGCCCGAGACGATCATCGGCTTCTTCCCCGACGTCGGCATGACCCACCTGCTGGCCCACGCGCCGGGTGAGTTCGGCACAATGCTGGCCCTGACCGGCCGCACCATCGGCGCGGGCGACGCGATCGCCGCCGGCCTGGCCGACACCGTCGCGAGCGATCCCGAGGCGTACGCGCGGGCCGTCGCGGAGGGCGCCGAGGGGCGCCGCGAGCCCGTGCCCGCGCCCGAGCTGGCCGGGGCGTCGTGGATCGACGAGTGCTTCTCCGGCGACTCGGCGACCGACATCGTCGCGCGCCTCGCCGCCCACCCCGACCCGGCCGCGAACGAGGCGGCCGACCAGATCGCGCAGCGGTCGCCGCTGTCGGTGGCGGTCACGCTCCGGGCCGTACGCGAGGCCGCGCTGATGAGCGTCGAGGAGGTCCTGGCCCAGGACCTGAGGCTGGCCGACCACTTCCGCCGCGAGCCGGACTTCCTCGAGGGCGTGCGCTGTCAGCTGGTCGACCGGGGCGATACGCCGACGTGGCGTCACGCGTCGCTGGCGGAGGTGAGCGACGCGGAGGTGGAGGGGTTCTGGGGGTGACTCCTCGACTCGCTGGCGCTCGCTCGGAGAACGTTCAGGGGCGCGGCGCTCGCTCGGAGAGCGTCAGGGGCGCGGCGCTCGCTCGGAGAGCGTCAGGGGCGCGTGCGTCGGCGCCGCAGCTGGTAGTTCTCTCGGTCGTGGCCCCAGATGACCCACGCGAACGCGGCCACGGCCGCGACGCCGAGGGCCAGGGACTCGTTGCGCCACGAGAAGCTCACCGACGAATAGGCCAGCAGCAGGATCGTGCCCCAGCAGGCGATGCGCATCAGCAGCGCCGACGGTCGGGCAAAGGCGAAGACGATGGCGGGCCAGGAGAAATACCAGGGGTGGAGCGCGGGGCTGCCGAGGATCACGGCGGTCCACGCGAAGCACAGGAACGTCAACGGGTGGCGCGGGGCCAGCTTCACCAGCAGCCACAGCACGACGAGCACCGTGATGCCCATCGCGACCTGGCGGAAGAGGCGCACGACACCGAGGCCGGCGCGGTAGTTGCCGGTCCAGTTGAGGATCGCCCGGGTGATCTCGCCCAGCATGGTGGGCGGTGAGATCGTCACGACCTGGCCGGGCACGTTGATCGCCTCGATCCAGCCGAAGCCGACCCCGCACGCCAGGGAGATGAACAGGAAGCAGATCAGCGACACCACCGTGCCGAGTGCGACCCGCCAGCCGGCCTGCCACAGTCGCCCGAACGCCGAGGCCATCGGCCGGTCGACCGGGAGCGCGAGCACCGCAACGGGCACGATCGCGATGATCGCCGGCATCTTCACCGCGGCGGCGGCCGCGACGAGGAGGCAGCCCAGCAGGAACCGGCGGTTGACGGCCGCGTACAGGGCAAGGGCGACGAAGCCGAGCATCCAGGCGTCGTTGTGGGCGCCGCCGATCAGGTGGGTGATGGTGAGCGGGTTGACCAGGCCGAACCACATGGCGCGGCGCTCGTCGACCTTCACGTGGCGCGCGACGTGGGGGATGGCGAAGGCGACGGCGATCATGCCGAGGACCGACAGCAGGCGCATGCCGACCGAGGCCGACCAATAGGGGGACTGGCCGCAGACGAGCACCATGAGATGGGACAGCTGGAGGCTCAGTGGGCCGTAGGGAGCGCGGGTGAAGCGCCAGACCTCGACGACCTGCTCGCCCCAGCGGTTGTTGAGGGTGCCGGCGCCCATCTCGTACGGGTTCATGCCGACGTGGAGCATGTAGCCCTCGGCCGCGTACGCGTAGGCGTCGTGGGAGAAGATCGGCGGCGCGAGCAGCATCGGGAAGGACCACAGGACCAGCACGGCGCGGAAGTCGACCTGGCGGACGGCACGGTCGGGCCGGAGGCGGAGCCAGGCCTCCATGACGAGGACGATGCCGACCAGCGTGACGAGCGTGCCGATGGACGGGGCGAGCCAGGAGGCGCGGCGGAAGATGCCGAGGACCTTCCACCAGGGGCTGTTCGCGGGGAGGAAGGCCGGGGTGACACTGCCGAGGGCGATGAGGAACGTGCCGATCATGCCCCGGCGCACCCAGCGCACGGAGAAGGCCTCGACGAGGGCATCGATGATGCTCGCGCGGAGTCCGCGTACGCGCGCGACCGGCGCGAAGACCGGCCGGTCCAACAGTTCCCGCATCACGCTCCTAGGACGTCGACAGACGTCTAAGAGTATGCGGAGCGGCCGTGACCGTGACAGATCGCTCATCAGTGACGATCTCGCGGTCGGAATTGGCCTCGAGATCGCCACTGGTGAGCGATCTGTCACACCCTGCGGCTCATGATCCACGCGTGCTTGCCGACCTGGCGCAAGCGTGAGAACCCCAGGTCCTCCAGCAGCTCCGCCGTGGCCGTGAACAGGAACCGTCCCTGCGCCTCGCGCCCCGTCGTGACCTCCGAGATCGCCTCGACGAGTCCCCCACCGCGCCCGGTGATCTGCTCCAGCGCGGCCTCGAGCGCGAGCCGGGCTATCCCCTGCCCGCGATGGTGCTTGTCCACGAAGATGCAGGTGACGCGCCAGTCCGGCTCCGTCGGGGGCTCCTTGTCATAGGCCCGCCGGTGCTTGATACCGGACAGCTCCTCGGGGTCGCCCCACTGGCACCAGCCCTGCGCGAGCCCGGCGGCGTCGAACACCAACGACGCGTGGGCAGCGTCGTCCATCACACGCTGCCGCTTCACGTCGTGGTGGGAGACCCGCTGGCCGCACTCGGGGTGGAACCCGATGCACCAACACCCGCCATAGACCCCGTTGTTGCGCTCGACCAGCTCCGCGAACGCGTCCCACGTGTCGGGCCCGAGCGTGCCGGTCGTGAATCCCGTCGTCGTCGACATGGCGCCACGCTAACCCGCCCCGGGTCCTCCGACCCGCGCGCCCTCGGCAAGATGGACTCTATGCACGACCCCACGTACGCGGCCCGCCGCGCCGCCCTCCTGCCCGACGTGCTCCGGCCCCTGCGCGGCCTCTACGGCGACCGCCCCGACTTCGAGGCCGTCGTCGAGCGCCTGCTCACCACCGTCGAGGAGGCGTACGCCGCGCGGCCGACCGAACTCAGGGCCCTCGACGAGCGCCGCCTGGTCACGCCGGACTGGTTCCAGCGCTCCGACATGGTCGGCTACGTCGCGTACGCCGACCTGTTCGCCGGATCCCTCGCGGGGGTGAGCGAACGGCTCGGCCACCTCGAACAGCTCGGCGTCAGCTATCTCCACCTGATGCCGCTGCTCGAGCCCCGCCCCGGCCCCAACGACGGCGGGTACGCCGTGGCCGACTATCGCCGCGTCGACCCCCGGCTCGGCACCATGGCCGACCTGCACACCCTCGCCGATCGCCTGCGGGGCAAGGGAATCTCCCTCGTGGTTGACCTCGTCTGCAACCACACCGCCGCCGAGCACGCGTGGGCGAAGGCGGCGCGCGCGGGCGACGAGCGCTATCGCGACTACTACTGGTTCTATGCCGATCGCGACGGCGACGGCGTCGAGGGGCCCGACCGGTGGGAGGAGACCCTGCCCGAGGTGTTCCCCGACTTCGCGCCCGGCAACTTCACCTGGCTCGACGACGCGGTGAACCCCGACGGCACGACCGGCGCCTGGGTCTGGACCACCTTCAACGAGTGGCAGTGGGACCTGAACTACCGCAACCCCGAGGTCCTGCGGGAGATGCTCGAGACGATCCTCTTCCTCGCCAACCAGGGCGTCGAGGTCGTGCGGCTCGACGCCGTCGCGTTCATGTGGAAGCGGCTCGGCACGAACTGCCAGAACGAGGCCGAGGCCCACCTCATCCTGCAGGCTTTCCGTGCCCTGACACGGATCGCGGCCCCCGGCGTGCTCCTGCTCGCCGAGGCGATCGTCGCCCCCGAGAAGCTGGTTCCCTATCTGGGCACGGGTCCCGGCACGAACAAGGAGTGCGAGCTCGCCTACCACAACGTGTTCATGGTGACGCTGTGGTCGGCGCTGGCCGAGCAGAGCGCGAAGCTGATGTCGTCGGTGATCCGTTCCATGCCGGCGATTCCGTCGGGTGCGGCCTGGCTGACGTACGCCCGGCTCCACGACGACATCGGCTGGACCATCTCCGACGAGGCCGCCGCGGCGGTGGGCTTCGACGGGTTCGGCCACCGCGCCTTCCTCTCCGATTTCTACGCCGGCGACTTCCCCGGCTCGTTCGCCGCCGGAGAGGTGTTCCAGTCCAACCCCCGCACGGGCGATCGCCGCATCTCCGGGACGCTCGCATCGCTGGCAGGCTTGGAGAAGGCGCAGCTCGAGCCCGTCGGCGAGGCGCGCGACCGGGCTGTCGACCTCGCCGTCCGCCGCATCGTCCTCCTGCACTCGCTGGTGCTGGCGTTCGGCGGCGTACCGCTGATCTACATGGGCGACGAGATGGGCCTGCTCAACGACCGCAGCTATCTCGCCGACCCCGACAAGCGGGACGACAACCGCTGGATCCACCGCCCCGCCATGGATTGGGACGCCGCCGGGCGCCGCTTCGACCCCGACACGGTCGAGTGCCGCATTTTCTCCGCAATCGCCAACCTCACCGAAACGAGGAGGCGTACGCCGGAGCTGCACGCGCAGGCCGCCGCGATCCCTGTGGACACGGGCAATGACAAGATCTTCGGCCTGCTGCGGACGTCCGCGCGCGGCACCGTGCTCGTGCTGGCGAACGTGTCGCCGGAACCGTTCTCGGTCGGGCTGCACGACTCGCCGTGGTTCACGCCTGGCGCGCAGCTCCGCGACCTCGTGTCGGGCCACCCGGAGGAGCGCACCGTACGCATGGATCCCTACCAGGTCAGGTGGATGGCGGAGGTGCCGACCGACTGACCCGGCGTACGCGCCCTCAGGCCAGCTCGTCGACCCCGTGCACCAGCGTCGCCAACGAGTCGGCGGGCGGCACGTGGGCGCCGTTCCACTCCAGCGCGTCGAAGGGGCACTCCTCGACGCAGATGCCGCAGTACATGCACAGCGACCAGTCGATCTCGAACCGGTCGAGGACGTTCTTGGTGCGGTCCCGCATGCCGCGGCCCGTCAACTGCGCCGGCGCGTCCGGGTCGACCTCGGTGTGGGAGTCGATCTGGATGCACCACACCGGGCACTCCCGCGCGCAGATCATGCAGGACGTGCACTTGTCCTCGATGAGGCGGATCTTGCCGTGGGGGGCTTCGGAGGAGGCTTCGACTCGCTGCGCTCGCTCAGCCAACGTGGGGTCGGGCGCTCGCTCAGCCAACGTGGGGTCGGGCGCTCGCTCAGCCAACGTGGGGTCGGGCGCTCGCTCAGCCAACGTGGGGTCGGGCGCTCGCTCAGCCAACGTGGGGTCGTTGTTCATCGCGTACGCCTCCTCACGCGGCCGCCGATCGCGCTCGCCGCGACCTCGGCCGGGTCGGCCGGTCCTGCTTCGGGGTCGCGGTCGCCCCACACCGCCGAGTCCGGTACGCCGGGCGGGACCATCCGCCGGCGGCCCGCCGTCGCTCCCGACTCACCCGGCTCCTTCGCGCCGGGCCACCCGACCGCCGCGCGGGCGCCGAGCACCTCGTCCTTGCGCAGCGGGTGGGCCCCGAACCGGCGCGGGATCAGCAGCGGGCGGTCGTCGCCACCGGTGAACACCACGCCGAAGAGGTCGTGCAGCTCGCGCTCGGCCCAGGCGGCGCCGGCGTACAGGTCGGCGATCGACGCGACCTCAGGCGAGTCCCGCGGCGTACGGGTCTCGACCTGCCGTGCCTCGCCGGTGCTGCGGTCGACGGCGCGCAGCACCACGCGCAGCTCGTCGGAACGGCCGATCTCGTCGACGCAGTCGAGCCACTCGAACCAGGTGAAGCCGGCGTCGCGGAGGGCGGCGACGTCGTCGCGCCAGCTTGTGCTGAGCGAGGCCGCCCGCGGCCGAGACGAAGTGCTCGCTCGGAGAACGTTCGGATCGCTCATGCCACCCTCAACCCCTCCAGCGCGTCCGCCAGCGCCCCCGGCGGCGGCGGGCAGCCCGGCACGAACACGTCCACCGGCACCAGCTGGCCCACGCCCTTGGTGACCGCGTACGAGTCCCAGTAGGGCCCGCCCGAGCTCGCGCACGCCCCGAAGCTCACGACCCGCGCGTCGCCCGACTCCCCCGCCGCGTCGACGATCTCCCGCACCACCGGCGCCAGCGCGTCGGTCACCGTCCCCGACACCACCACGGCCACGCGGTCGCCCGGGCGCACCTCGGTCGCCCCCGCGGCCCCGCCCGCCGCGTCGAACTCCAGCACGCAGCACGCCAGGCCGATGTCGACCACGACGAGCGAGCGGTCGCCGAACCAGTCCAGTGCGCGCATGGCCCGAAGGTTACCCGCGTACGCCCCACCGCGGGCCGACCCGAGTTGACCTCAACCCGGCTTCAGGTCGCACGATGGGCGACGCACGGCTTGGCTAGACTGGTTCGAGCCCCCGGCACGACCGCGGGGCCAAAGACTCGACAAGAAAGAGGCGACGTGCCCGACGTCCAGACCCTCGACCGAGTGGTCATCCGCTTCGCCGGCGACTCCGGTGACGGCATGCAGTTGACCGGCGACCGCTTCACCGCCGACTCGGCGACCTTCGGCAACGACATCTCGACGCTCCCCAACTTCCCCGCGGAGATCCGCGCCCCCCAGGGCACGCTCCCGGGGGTGTCGAGCTTCCAGCTCCACTTCGCGAACTACGACATCATGACGCCGGGCGACCGCCCCGACGTGCTCGTCGCGATGAACCCCGCCGCGCTGAAGGCGAACCTCGCCGACCTGCTGCCGGGCGGCGTGATCATCGCCGACACCGCCGAGTTCACGAAGCGCAACCTGACCAAGGTCGCGTACGCGGCCAACCCGCTCGAGGACGGCTCGCTGGAGGACTACCAGGTCCACGCGCTCGACCTGTCCGGCATGACGGTCGCCGCGGTCAAGGAGTTCGGCCTCACCCGCAAGGACGCGACGCGCGCGAAGAACATGTTCGCGCTGGGCCTGCTCTGCTGGCTCTACAACCGCCCGACCGAGGGCACGATCGCCTTCCTGGGCGAGAAGTTCGCGAAGAAGGCCGAGATCCGCGACGCCAACATCACGGCGTTCCGCACCGGCTATGCGTTCGGCGAGACCACCGAGACGTTCGCCCACACCTACGAGGTCGCGCCCGCGAAGATGCCCGAGGGCCTCTATCGCCAGATCTCCGGCAACGTGGCCACGGCGTACGGGCTCGTCACCGGCGCCCACAAGGCCGGCCTCCCGCTGTTCCTGGGCGCCTACCCGATCACGCCGGCGTCCGACGTGCTCCACGAGCTCACCAAGCACAAGCGCTTCGGCGTCACCGCGTTCCAGGCCGAGGACGAGATCGCCGCCGTCGGCGCCGCGCTCGGCGCGAGCTTCGCCGGCCACCTCGGCGTCACCACGAGCTCCGGCCCCGGCATCGCCCTGAAGGCCGAGACCATCGGCCTCGGCGTGATGACCGAGCTGCCGCTCGTCGTCGTCGACGTGCAGCGCGCCGGCCCCTCGACCGGCATGCCGACCAAGACCGAGCAGGCCGACCTGCTGCAGGTCATGTTCGGCCGCAACGGTGAGGCCCCCGTGCCCGTCATCGCCGCCCAGTCGCCGAGCGACTGCTTCGAGACAGCGGTCGAGGCGATCCGCTGGGCGGTCAAATACCGGACGCCGGTGGTCATGCTGTCCGACGGCTACCTCGCCAACGGCGCCGAGCCCTGGCGTACGCCCGACCTCGGCGAGATCGCGCCGATCGAACCGGGCTTCGCGACCGGGCCGAACTCCGGGGAGGATTTCCTTCCCTACAAGCGTGATCCCGAGACCCTCGCCCGCCCCTGGGCCATCCCCGGCACGCCCGGCCTCGAGCACCGCATCGGCGGCATCGAGAAGGCCGCCGACACCGGCAACGTCTCCTACGACCCCGCCAACCACGACGCGATGGTCCGCACGCGCCAGGCCAAGGTCGACGGCATCGTCCGCGACATCCCCGACACCGTCGTCGACGACCCGACCGGCGACGCGCGCGTGCTGGTGCTCGGCTGGGGCTCGACCTACGGCCCCATCACCGCGGCCGTACGCCGGGTCCGGTCGGCTGGCGGCAGGGTCGCCCAGGCCCACCTGCGCCACCTCAACCCGTTCCCGGCGAACCTCGGCGAGGTGCTGCGGGCGTACGACAAGGTCATCGTGCCCGAGATGAACCTCGGCCAGCTCGCGATGCTGCTGCGCGCGAAATATCTGGTCGACATCCAGTCCTACAGCCGCGTACGCGGCCTCCCGATCTCGCTCGCCGAGCTCGCCCACGACCTGCTCGAGGTCGTCGGCGTCGACGGCGTGTCCGACGACGACCTGAACGACGAGCTCGAGCCCGACGGCTCGGAGCCCCGCCACGAGGGCCACGGCGAGCACGGCCACGAGGGCGTGCCGAGCCTGCCCGGGCGCGAGGACGCGCGCGCCGACGGCGAGGGCGCCGAGCCCCGCCCCGACGGCCACAGCGACCACGGCCACGAAGGAGCCACCCGATGACCACCACCCCCGAGCGCCCCACGCTCGACGGCCTGCGCGGCGTACCCCTGTCGGTCGAGCCGCTGAACCGCAAGGACTTCACGTCCGACCAGGAGGTGCGCTGGTGCCCGGGCTGCGGCGACTACGCGATCCTTGCGGCGTTCCAGGGCTTCATGCCGGAGCTCGGCATCAAGCGCGAGAACACCGTGATCATCTCCGGCATCGGCTGCGCGAGCCGGTTCCCTTACTACGTCGACTCCTACGGCATGCACTCGATCCACGGCCGCGCGCCGGCGATCGCGACCGGCGTCGCGACCGCGCGCGAGGACCTCGCGGTCTTCGTCGTGACCGGTGACGGCGACGCGCTGTCGATCGGCGGCAACCACCTGATCCACGCGCTGCGCCGCAATGTGAACCTGACGATCCTGCTGTTCAACAACCGCATCTACGGGCTCACCAAGGGGCAATACTCGCCCACGTCCGAGGTCGGCAAGGTCACCAAGAGCTCCCCGATGGGCTCGCTCGACACCCCGTTCAACCCCGTCAGCGTCGCGCTCGGCGCCGAGGCCGGCTTCGTCGCCCGCACCATCGACTCCGACCGCAAGCACCTGTCGGAGGTGCTGCGCGCGGCGGCGGCCTACCGCGGGTCGAGCTTCGTCGAGATCTATCAGAACTGCCCGATCTTCAACGACGGCGCGTTCGACGCGGTCAAGGGCGGCGACACGGCCGAGGCGATCATCCCGCTCCGCCACGGCGAGCCGATCCGGTTCGGCCGCGTCGACGAGACCGGCCAGGGCCACCTGGGCGTTGTCCGCAGCGCCGACAACACCTTCGAGATCGCCGAGGTCGCCGAGGTCGGCGCCGACGCGCTCGTCGTCCACGACGCCCACCACCGCGACCCCGCGTACGCGTTCGGGCTGTCGCGCCTGACCGATGCCGGCGTGCTGCAGCGCTCGCCGATCGGCATCTTCCGCGACGTCTCGCGGCCGGCGTACGACGACCTCGCCCGCGAACAGGTACGCCAGGCCCAGGGCACCGACCCGTCCGCCTACGACGAGTCGGCGCTGCAGCAGATGATCAACGGACGGGACACGTGGTCGGTCGAGTGATCCGGGAGTAGCCTCCAGCGGTGACCACCCCCGAGCCGGGCACCGCCCCCGACCGTGGCGTCCTCGCCGCCGGCGGCGCCTACCTGATCTGGGGGCTGTTCCCGCTCTATTGGCCCCTGCTGGCCCGCAGCGGCGCGGTCGAGATCCTCGCCCACCGCATCGCCTGGTCGGCCGTCGTCGGCGCCCTCCTGCTGGCGATCCTCGCCCGCGGCTGGCGTGCCAAGGTCGCCGCCCGGCGCACGCGAGCCCTCGTCGGCGCCGCGTCGGTGCTGATCGCGATCAACTGGGGCGTCTACATCTGGGCGGTCAACAACGGCCACGTCACCGAGGCGGCGCTGGGCTACTACATCAACCCGATCTTCTCGATCCTGCTCGGCGTGGTGTTCCTCGGCGAGCGCCTCGCCGCCGTCCAGTGGGCAGCGATCGCGCTGGCGGCCGCGGCGGTCGTCGTCCTCACCGTCGACCTCGGCCGGCCCCCGTGGATCGCGCTGGCGCTCGCGACGTCGTTCGGCTGCTACGGCCTGATCAAGAAGCAGGTCGGCCTCGACGGCATCGTGTCGTTCTCGCTCGAGTCGCTGGCACTCGGCCTGCCCGCGGCCGCGTACCTCATCTGGCTGGGGGTCCAGGGCCACGGCGACTTCGGCCGCGCCGGACCCGCGTACTCCGGCCTGCTCGTCACCACCGGCGTCATCACCGCGGTGCCGCTGCTCCTGTTCGCGTACGCCGCCCCGCGCATCGCCCTGTCGACGATGGGGATGATGCAGTACATCGCGCCGACGCTGCAGTTCGCGCTCGGCGTGTGGTGGTTCGGTGAGCCGATGCCGGCGGCGCGCTGGGTCGGGTTCGTCCTGGTCTGGATCGCGCTGGTCGTCCTGACCGCCTACGCCCTCACCCGGGCCCACCGCGCTCGGCGTGCCCGTCGCCTGACAACGGGTTAGAGTCTCCCTGCGCGCCCGAGCGGCGGCGCGCACCAACCAGGGGGAACTCATGTCCGACAGCCAGCGCAGCCCGTTCGCGCGGCCGACCGACGACCCCACCGATCCCGCACCCGCCGCCGAGCGGCCCGCCCGCGCGTACGCCGACGAGCCCGACCCGGAGATCCGCCGCCCGCGCCGGTCCGTGCCCGTACGCTCCCCCGAGCGCGTCGCCGACGACCCCGTCGACCGCCGCCCGCGCCGCTCCCGCACGCCGCTGTGGGTCGCGATCGGCATCGGCCTGGTGGCCGTGGCGACTGTCGTCGCGTTCGTCGTCCGCTCCCAGCTGACGACGCCGGCCGCCCCACCCGCGGGCCCGGGTGACGTGGCCCAGAGCTACCTCGCGGCCGTCGCCGCCGCCGACGCCAAGAAGGCCCAGGGACTCTCCGCGATCAAGGTCGACTCCCCCACGTTCACCAACGAGGCGCTGGCCGCGTCGATGAAGCTCGCACCGATCTCCGACATCAAGGTCGAGGCGGTCAACGGGCAGGACGTCGTGCTGGCCTACCGGCGCGGCGACCGGACCGTACGCGGCACCTTCCCCATGGTCCACGTGGCCGAGGGCTGGCGCGTGAAGCGGCCGACGGTGCGTACGCGGGTGGCGCCCTCACCGCAGATGATCGCCCCGCTGCTCGACGGGCAGAAGCTCCAGAGCGGCTCCTACACCTACGACGTCGAGCTCGCGCCGGGTCTCCACCGGCTGTCGCTCGACGGCGGATTCCTCGAGTTCGACCAGCCCGACATCGTGGTGTCCGGCCTGAACGACCAGCCCCAGGTGAACGGGAAGACCCGCACGACGCAGGCCTATCCGGCGGAGTTGAAGAAGCGCCTCCAGGCGCGCATCTCCGAGTGCGTGAAGAGCCAGGAACTGGCCCCGAAGGGCTGCCCGTGGTCGTTCCGCGCGGCGTCCGGCGACACGATCGAGGTGGGCTCGGTGCGCTACACCATGGGGTCCGACCCGTTCGCGACCTTCCGGGCGCCCGCGCCCCGCACGGCCGACGCGATCGTGAAGGGCGAGCTGCGGTTCCCGCTGACCATCGACGCGAGGACGAAGCAGGGCGGCCGCAGCGGGACGCTGAACGACGAGAAGCTCGTGATCGCGCGCTATGAGGCCGACCTGGCGCTGGCCGAGCTGCCCTTCATCTGGGTGAACTGACGCCCCTGCCAACCACGCACAGGCGCCGCGCAGCGGTGAGCTGCGCGGCGCCGGCGTACTCGCGGGAATCGTTCAGAGGGCCCAGGTCCCGAACCTGCCCGCAGCGACATAGACCGCACCGGCGATCATGGCGACGATGCCCGCGATGCGCGGGCCCTCGTCGCTGCGGTCCCTGCGGACGAGCGCCAGGACCATGAGGACGACCACGCCGCACGCGGCGACCGGCACGAGCACCGGGACGATCTTCAACAGGCCCGGCAGGACGAGCAGTGCGGCGACGGCCAGTTCGACGCCGCCGATGCGGTGGGCGGAGTCGAGCGCGGGGCCGTCGGCGGCGAACTCCGCATCGGGGGTGGCCCCGCGCGTGATCCTCACCCGGGCGTCGATCACGAGGGCGACCGCGATGAACGAGGTGATGATCCACAGGCTGATGTTGTTCATGATGCTCCTTCGATGGAGGGGGTGAAGACGGTCCCCCGGGCGGCGGACGCCACCGCGGGGTCGTGCGAGGGACATGAGCGCGGCCGCAGGCCGTGCCAGACGGCGATGCCGCCGAGGACGACCACGACGCCGGCCACCCCGAGCGCCAGCCGGAGGCCCGGCAGGGCGCCCGTCTGACCGGCGGCCACGGCGCTGAGGATCGGGATGCCGATCGTGACCGCGACCTGCTGGGTCATGGAGGTGAGGCCGGTGGCGAGCCCCTGCTGGTCATTCGGCAGGCCCGAGGTCCCCGCGACGTTGTAGGCGACGATCGCCGTGACATGGCCGAAGAAGCTGACGAACAGCGCCGGGACCATCACCAACAGCGACAGGCGATCGGGGCCCAGGAGCACCATCGAGAACGTCGCGATCCCCTGGACCACCATGGCGACCAGGAGCACCCGGCGGGTGCCGAACCGGCCGAGGAAGCGCCCGGCGAGGACCCCGGCGGACACCGCGGCCAGGCCCGGGACACCGAAGACCAGCCCGGTGACGACCGCGGACAGCGCCAGCGACTGCTGCATATAGAGGGTGAGCAGGAAGATCGCCCCGGTCTCCATGGAGAAGATGACGAGCCCCGCAGCATTGCCCCACCGCACGGTGGGACGGGTGAGGATGCGCAACGGGACGAGCGGGGCACCGGCGCGCATCTCGACGAGCACGAAGGCCACGAGGAGCAGGACGCCCGCCGCCGCCCAGCGCCAGTCGCCCTCGATGACCGCGTACACGCCGGCGAGCAGCCCGGCGGTGACGGTCAGGGCACCCGGGAGGTCGAGCGCCGAACGCTCGGGCAGCCGTGAGGCGGCGATCAGACCCGGCGTACACACCAGGACGGCGGCGGCGACGGGGACGTTGATCAGGAAGGCCGCGCGCCCGCTGAGGAAGGTGACGAGCGTGCCGCCCACCAGCGCACCGACGGTGAACCCGCCCGACAGGATGGCCCCGTTGAAGCCGAGCACGCGGTCGCGCGCGGCCCCCTCGCTGAACTCCGTGGTGAGGAGGGACAGGGAGGCGGGGACCGACATGGCCGCGGACAGCCCCTGCAGGACGCGGGCGGTGAGGAGCACCTCGGGCGATGTGGCCAGGCCGCCCATCACCGAGGCGGCGATCAGGAGCACCATGCCCCCGAGGAACAGTCGGCGCCGCCCGAACAGGTCGGCCAGGCGGCCGAACAGGAGCGAGAAACCGGCGGCAGGGAGGGCGTACGCGGCCGCGATCCACGGCAGGGCCGCGTTGCTGAGTCCGACGCCCGCGCCGATCTCGGGGAGCGCCACGTTGAGGATGGAGAAGTCGACGGAGAGCAGGAAGCCCGCGCCGAGGAGGACGAGAAGAACCAGGGATTGGTGACGGGTGAAGGCGTGCGGAGGCACAGTGGTGGACATCAGGGTCCTAGCGATCTGGGTGGTCGCCCGCGCGGGACGGCGGGCGGGGCCGGCAGGGCCGGGCGTACGCGGGTCCGAGCCGGACCCGGGATGGCGAGGGAGACCGGCCCCGGAGGGCTAGTCGATCTCCGCGCGCTGCTTGAGTTTCGCGAGGCGTGAATCCCAGGCCGAGGCGAGGGAGGCGAGTCGGGTGCCGGTGGCGTCCAGGGTTTCGGGACGCACCGAGAAGCGCACCTCGCGGCCGGCGCGCCGGCTGGTGACCAGGCCGGCCTGGTCAAGGACCGCGAGGTGCTTGACCACCGCCTGTCTGGACACCGACACGTGGGCCGCGAGGGTGGTGGCCGTGGCCTCGCCGAGCGAGCCCACGAGGTCGAGCAGCTGGCGGCGGGTGGGGTCGGCCAGCGCCATGAGAACGCTGTCGGCCCCTCCGTCGACCAGCGGTGACGTGTCGCTCACGCCAGCGTGGCCTCGACCCGCGTACGGAAGTCTGCGAGCACGTGGCCCCAGCCGTCCGCGTTCTGGTCCATCGCCTTGTCGCGGTGGTCTTCGGGACCGGTCAGCGAACCGAAGCCGCTCTCGACGACGCGGAGGCGGGTGGCGTCGCCCTCGATGCTGAGGAGGAACTCCACGAGCGTGCTGTTGTCGTCGCGCAGCTCGGCTCCGGGGAAGGCGCTGGCCCAGCGGTAGGCGAGATACGACGGCGGGTCGACCTTCTCCACGCGCACCGGGAACTCGCCGTACGTGCTGTTCTTCGCCACCATCGATTGCCCCTCCTCGGCGAGCTGTTGGGTCAGCGTACCTTCATCGGCCACCCACCAACCGGGCTGGGCGACCATCGCCCAGACGCGGTCCAGGGGGGCGGCGATCAAGGTTTCGCGTTCGATGCGGTCAGTGGTCATGACGGTCACGCTTTCTGTTGACGGGTGCCGTGTCGGCGGTTGATGTGCAACTCGAGTGTTGCACCTCCTTGCGTCATCCGCAACCCTCGAGTTGCAGTTTATTCCGCGTCCGTCCGCGCCGGCGCCGGTGGCGCCCCCGACGGCTATCCTTGCGAGCGCCCCGCCCACGCGCCCCGACCAGTCCCAGGAGCCCCCCGTGAGCCACCCGGCGTACGGCAGCCGCTTCGCCCCCGGCGCCGCACCCCCGCCCCCCGCTCCGCCGCCGCCCCCCAAGCGGTCGATGCGGCCGGTCATCCTCGGCGTCGGCGCCATCGCCGTCATCGCGCTCGCGGTCGTCGTGGCCCTGGCCATCACGCTGGGCAACGCCCCGAAGAAGGGCCCCAACTCCAACGCCCGGCCGTCCGACGCGGCTCTGGCCTTCCTCGACGCCGTGGCGTCCGGCGACGCGGCGAAGGCCCTGTCGCTCCAGACCCACCAGCCCGCCGACCGCCTCCTGTTGACCGACGAGTCCCTGGCCGCCTCGCGCAGGGTCGCCCCGATCACCGACATCGCCGTCGTCACCGACACCGAGACCGTCACCGAGGTCAGCTATCGCCTCGGCAGCGAGACCAAGCGCGCCCTGTTCAAGCCGGTGCGCCAGCCCGACGGCACCTGGCGCATCGAGCGCGGCACCACCACCCTGCAGATCAACAGGCGCAAGGGCCTGCCGGTGCTGGTGGACGGGGTCGAGATCGACAAGACCGAGGTCGAGATCTTCCCCGGCGCCCACGGCGTCACGACCGGCAAGCGATACGTGGCGTACGCGGAGCCCACGTTCACCGCCGCCGACGGCCAGGCCTTCCCGCGCCTCGCCCCCGCGCCCCGCATCACCGAGGAGGGGCGAACGGCCTTCCTCGCCGCGGCGAAGGCGGCGCTGGATGCCTGCGTGCAGCAGAAGTCCATCGATCCGCCCGACTGCCCCCAGCACGTCGGCACCGCGCCTGATCTCAGGCCCGACCTGAACACCCTGCGGTGGCGCCTCGAGGGCCCCAACCCGGCCGACGGGCTGCAGCCGAGGATCAGCGGTTCCGACGACACCATCGCCGAGGCCGGGTTCACCGTGGACATGTCCATCGTCGTGAAGGTGACCCAGGGCAAGACCTCCGGCGAGGTGACCGGCAAGTGGCCCTTCAAGGCCACTGCCGTCGCGTCCCTGATGACCGAGCCGATGCAGGTGAAGTTCCGCCGCTGACGGCTGTGGGGCGGGCGCTAGGGTGGCTTGGTGACCACTGCTCCCGCCCTGAACCTCGCTGATTTCGACCGCTCCGTGCGCCCGGCCGACGACCTGTTCCGCTTCGTCAACGGCACGTGGCTGAAGACCGCGACCATCGATGACGACAAGCCCGGCGCGGGCGCGTTCGTCGAGCTGCGCGACGCGGCGGAGGCCGCTGTCCGCGACATCATCACCGGGCTGCCGGGCGGCGAGCCCGGCAGCGACGAGGCGCGCATCGCCGACCTGTACGCCTCCTTCATGGACGTCGACCACGCCGAGGCCGCGGGGCTCGACCCGTTGCGCGAACGGCTCGCGGCGATCGACGCCGTGGGCTCCCCCGCCGACCTGCTCCGGCTGTGCGGCGAGCACGCCGCGATCGGCGCGCGGTCCCTCATCGGGCTCGACGCCGACTCCGACCCGGGCGACCCGGACCGCTGCGTACTGTTCGTCGCGCAGGGCGGCATCGGGCTGCCGGACGAGGCCTATTACCGCGACGAGAAGTCGGCGGCGATCCGGGCCGAATATGTCGCCCACATCGAGCGGACCCTCGCCCTCGCCGGGTTCGAGGCCGACGCCGCCGAGGCCGCCGAGCGCGTCATGGAGCTCGAGACCGCGATCGCCGCCCACCACTGGGACAAGGTGCGCTGCCGCGACATGGTGCAGATGTACAACCTGCAGTCGTGGGCCGACTTCACCGCCGCCGGCTCCGTGGACTGGGACGCGTTCCTCGCTGGAGCGGGCATCCCGGCCGACGCCGTGGCGGAGGTCGTGAACTGCCAGCCCTCGTTCTTCTCCGAGGTGGCCGACCTCGTGACCGCCGACCGCCTCGACGCGTGGCGCTGGTGGGCGCGCTTCGCACTGGTGTCGTCGTTCTCCCCCTATCTGGCGTCGGCGTTCGTCGACGAGCGCTTCCGCTTCTACGGCACGGTCCTGAGCGGTACGCCGACCAATCGCGAGCGTTGGAAGCGCGGCGTCGGTCTGGTGGAGGGCGCGCTGGGCGAGGCCGTGGGACGGCTCTATGTCGAGCGCTACTTCTCTCCCGACGCCAAGACCCGCATGGACGAGTTGGTCGCGAACCTCATCGAGGCCTACCGCCGCTCGATCTCGGGCCTGGAGTGGATGACCGACGAGACCCGGGCGCAGGCGCTCGAGAAGTTGGAGCGCTTCACGCCGAAGATCGGCTTCCCGGCGAAGTGGCGGGACTATGCGGCGCTGGAGGTCTCCCGTGACGACCTGGTCGGCAACGTCGTGCGGGCGAACCGGTTCGAGCTCGACCGCGCCATCGCGAAGGTGTCGGAGCCCGTCGACCGCGACGAGTGGTTCATGACGCCCCAGACCGTGAACGCGTACTATCACCCGCTCCGCAACGAGATCGTGTTCCCCGCGGCGATCCTGCAGCCGCCGTTCTTCAACGTCGACGCCGACGACGCGGTGAACTACGGCGGTATCGGGGCGGTCATCGGCCACGAGATCGGCCACGGCTTCGACGACCAGGGCTCGACGTGCGACGGCGACGGGCGCCTGCGGGACTGGTGGACCGACGCCGACCGCGAGGCGTTCGAGGCCCGCACGAAGTCTCTGATCGACCAGTACGCGGCCCTGTCCCCCGAGGGCGCCGACGGCCAGACGGTGAACGGCGAGCTGACGATCGGCGAGAACATCGGTGACCTCGGCGGGCTGAGCATCGCGTACAAGGCGTGGGAGATCGCGCAGGAGCGAGACGAGGAGCCGCTCTCCGAGCGAGCGCAGCGAGACGAGGAGGGCTTCACCCCAGCCCAGCGCCTCTTCCTCTCCTGGGGGGCCGTCTGGCAGGCCAAGTTCCGTCCGGAGGCGGTCAAGCAGCGGCTGGCCACCGATCCGCATTCGCCGAACGAGTTCCGCTGCAACCAGATCGTGCGGAACGTGGACGCGTTCTATGCGGCGTTCGAGGTGACCGAGGACGACGCGTTGTGGCTGGATCCGCAGGAGCGGGTGTCGATCTGGTGATTTTCACTTGACTTGAATCAAGTGAATGTCTAGCGTGATCGATACCTCCTCGAAAGGATTGATCATGTCGGGTCGCCTCATCGGATCACTCGTCGGCGCCAGCTTCGGGCTCGTGTTCCTGCTGGTCAACAGCGGGGGCCTGCCCGCCCTCTGGCCGCTGGTCGTGCGCGTGGTCGCGGCCGCCGCGGCGGTCGCCTTCGTCGCGCTGGTCGTCCGCGGGCGCCGGCGCCTCTTCAGCCGCGGCGACGAAGACTCGGCCAAGCCGTTCGGCGGCTGGTTCTGGCTGATCCTCGCGGTCGAGGTCGTCGCGCTGTTCGGCGGCCGCCTGGTGCTCGGGCGCTTCGTCGACCTCGCCGTCGCCGGAGTGGCGTGGACGACACTGGTGGTCGGGGCCCACTTCTTCCCGATGGCGCGGGTGACCGGCATGCGCATGTTCCTCGCCCTGGCCGCGGCCCTCACGCCGCTTGGCGTGATCGGCCTCGCCCTCGCCTTCGCGGGGTCTGCCGCGTGGCCGGTCGCGCTGATCTCTGGCGTGGGCGCTGGGCTCGTGCTGCTGGTCTTCGCGATCCGGGGGGTGGCGATCGGCGAGGGCGCCACCGGACAGGCCGCTGGCCAGGTCGAGCCCGGGGTGGGCGTGCGGTGACGCGCGCGTACAACTCGCCGGCCCGCGCCCGCCGGGCCGAGGAGACCCGGGATCGCATCGCAGCTGCGGCGCGCGAGTGCTTCCTCGCCGACGGGTTCCACGCCACGAGCGTGGCGCAGGTCGCCCGGCTCGCCGGCACCAGCGCGCAGACCGTCCACACCCACTTCGGCAGCAAGGGGGCGCTTGTCGCGGCCGTGCTGGCGGGGCTGGAGGCGGACGCCGGGGCGGATGAGTGGCGCGAGCGCATCTCCGCCAGCCCCACCGCCGCGGAGCGCCTCGACGCCTGGGCCCGCTGGACCGCGACCATCCTCGGGCCGGCGCGATCGATGGCCCCGGTGGTCCGCGACGCAGCATCGGAGCCGGCGCTCGTCGAGCTGAAGCAGGCGGGCGATGGCCAGCGCCGGGCGGCGGTCGACGACCTGGCCTCCGGTCTCGCGGCGTCGGGCGACCTTCGCGCGGGGGTCAGCCAGGAGGCCGCGGCCGACCAGCTCTGGATGTTGTGCGGTCTCGAGGTGTATCTGCTCGGGGTCGACTGCGGCTGGACCGATGACGCCTACGCGGACTGGCTGAGCGAGACGCTGCGGCGCACGCTGCTGGAGACCGACTGAACGTGACACATCGCTCATCAGTGACGATCTCACGGCTCAGAACGAGCTCGAGATCGTCACTGACGAGCGAAAAGTCACACCCAGGGCCTCAGCCGCGCAGGTCCAGCACGATCTTGCCGCGCGCGTGGCCCGACTCCAGCTCGCGGTGGGCGTCGGCCACCCGCTCCAGGGGCAGCACCTGCGACACCTCGAAGCTCACCGCGCCCTCGTGGACGCGCAGCGCCAGCTGCTCCATCTCGCGCGGCAGGTCATGGATGGCGGGGATGTGCGCCTCGATGCCCCGCTCCTGCGCCGGCGTGAGGTCGGCCAGGGTCGGGAGCACGACGATGCGCCCGCCGTCGACGAGCTGGTCGAGGGACTTCTCGAACGTGTCGAAATAGACCCCGTCGAGCACGACGTCGACCTTGGGTGCCGCCTCGCGGAAGTCCGTCGTGGTGTAGTCGATCGGCGTCGCGCCCAGCTCGCGGAGCCGATCCTGGTTGCGCGTCGAGGCCGTCGCCCACACCTCGGCCCCCGCGGCCACGCAGAGCTGCACCATCAGCTGGCCCACCCCGCCGGCCGCGCCGTGGACCAGCACCTTCTCCCCCGAGCGCACCCGAGCCAGTTCGTGGACCGCCACCCAGGCGGTGGTGCCGACGAGCGCCAGCCCACCCAGGACGACCGGGTCAGCTCCCTCCGGCGCCTGCGCGAGACAGGTCGCGGGGAGCGCGGCGTACTCCGCATAGCAGCGCCCGCGATGACTCAGCGGCGTCACGCCGAACACGAGCTGGCCGGGGGCGAAGTCGTTGACGCCCTCGCCGCACCGCTCGACGACACCGCACGCCTCGCGCCCGAGGACGACCGGGAAGTCGTCGGGGCCGATGCGTTTGGCGAGGCCCGATGAGCCGTCGCGGATCTTGTAGTCCAGCGGGTTGGTGCCGGCCGCGAGGACGCGGACGAGGACCTCGCCCGCCTCGGGCTCGGGGACAGGGGCCTCGACGACGTGCAGCTCGTCGGGCCCACCGAATCGGTCGATCTGTGCCTGGCGCATGAGGCCATTGTGGCCTCCCCCAGCCTCGGCAGCCGACCTCCCCCTCGGTCACGCCATGGACAGACGACCAACATGTCACCCAGTCGTCACCCTTCACCCCCCGATTGGTCGCCGACCCGTGCCAGCCTCCCCCAGAACGATCCGACCACCGAAAGAGGTCCCCCCATGTGCCAGGGCTGCAGCCACGACACCACATCCACCGCACAGGTCGAGGCCTTCCGCGTCCAGGCCGACGCGGAGCTCGCCGCCATGGGCTTCTCCCGGCGGCAGATCCTGCGCGCGGGCGCGATGCTGGCCGCCGCGGCCGGGCTGGGCGCCGCCGGCGTCGTCGGCACGACCCGCCCGCCCCGGGCGTACGCCGAGGACCCGCGCCTCACGTGGCTGGTCGGCGACCACCACGTGCACACGCAATACAGCCATGACGCGAAATACCTGATCCGCCAACAGCTCGACAACGCCCAGCGCTACGGCGTGGACTGGCTCGCGTTCACCGAGCACTCCAACTTCGCCCACGCCGAGAAGGGCGTGTTCTCGTCGCTGAAGGAGATCCAGGCCGAGCGGGCCCGTCGGAAGATGCTGATCTTCCAGGGCATCGAGTGGTACATCCCGGCCGCCGAGCACTGCACCGTCCTGGTCACGCCCGGCGCCAACGAGGCCACGACGTTGCGCGCGTTCGAGCTCGCCTGGGACGGCAAGCTCAACGGCTGGGAGAAGCCGGCCAACGCGGCGCAGGCGGCCGAGTGGGAGCAGAAGGCCGCGCAGGCCATCGCCTGGCTGGGTGGCGAGCGCCGCGCCGGTCGCGTCGACGACGCGCTGATCATCGCCAACCATCCGATGCGGCTCGGCATCGACTCCCCCCACGAGATGCGCCTGTGGCGCGACGCCGACCGCGACATCATGATCGGCATGGAGGGCGCGCCCGGCGCGCAGGGCTACGGTGCCGGCAAGAACGTCGACATGGGCGACCAGCGCGGCGAATACACCAATCGCCCGCGGCCCGACTCCCACCCCGCGTACACCGAGGACATGTATCGCCCCTACGGCGGCTTCGACTGGATGACCGCGACCGTCGGCGGCCTGTGGGACTCGATGCTGGCCGAGGGCCTGCCGTTCTTCATCACGTCCAACTCCGACAACCACCTGACGGTGAAGGACACCTGGCGCATCGGCGACTACCCCGCGAGCGAGCCCTACACCTCGCTGCCGAAGGAGTTCGACCGCTGGGCCGTGCTCGGCAAGCGCCCCGACCCGGTCGACTCGGGCCAGCCGCAGGGCGGGTCCGACTACTGGCCCGGCCAGTTCTCGCGTACGCACACCGGCGTCACCGACCGCTCGTACTCCGGGGTCATGGCCGCCCTCCGCGCCGGCCGCGTGTGGGTCGACCACGGCCACCTGCTGCAGGGCCTCGACGTACGCGTCCGCGCGACCACGGCCGGCACGGCGGCCCCGCGTGCGGCGGGGGTCGGCACCACGCTCGGCGGCCGCGTCGCCGCCGTCCGCGGCCAGGACGTGACGGTCGAGATCACGGTGACCACGACCGACTACGTGAACTTCGCCGGCATCCGGCCCGACCTCGCCCACGTCGACATCATCGGCGGGCCGGTCACCGGCCCGGTGGCGGACAGGGACACCATGCGCGCACCCGGCACCAAGGTGCTACACCGGTTCGAGACGAAGGGGCGCCGCGGGACCTACACGCTGACCCACGTCTTCCGCGACGTCCAGGAGTCGTTCTACGTCCGATTCCGCGGGTCCGACGGCCGCCGCTCCGGTCCCGGCTACCACGGCGCGGCGGTCGACCCCGCCGGACCGATCCGCCACGGCGACATGATCGGCGACGCCGACCCGTGGATCGACACGTGGTTCTATGCCAACCCCGTGTTCGTGAACGTACGCGCGGCCGCACCCACCCCGAGCGCGTCGCCGACGCCGAGCCAGTCCCCCAGCCCCTCGGAATCGCCCAGCCCGTCGGCATCGCCGAGCCCGTCCGGTTCGCCCACTCCCAGCGGTACACCCGGCCGTCCAGGCACTCCGGCCCCGACGAAGCCCCCGAAGGACGCCACCGGCGGCCTCGCCAACACCGGTCACTGACGCGCGCCGGCGGTCCCGGCTCGCAGGGAGCCGGGGCCGTCGGTGTCATTCCTCCGTCTGGTCGTCCTCCGCGGGCGCCCACGGTCGGTGGCGCCAGGTGGCGAGCCAGATGGCATAGAGCAGGGCCAGGCCCAGCAGCGTCGTCAGGTGGCCCCCCTCGTCGACCGGCGCGCCCGCCCAGCCAGCGAGCATCGGCGCAACCGCCATGCCGGCCGCGCCGACGCCGACCGCGACCTTCGACGACTTCCACAGGCCGATGAACACGATGGCCGCGACCGCGGCGAACGCGAGTCCCAGCGGGAGCGAACGGTTGGCCAGGATGCCGCCGGTCATCAGCGTGATCACCCCGGCCACGGCCAACACCGACAGCGCCACGATGTGAGCCATCGTGAACACGAACTTGCCCTGACGGTTCATCGGTCCTCCTCCAGCTCGAGCCCGAGGGCCAGCAACAGGTCGTCACGGAACGCCCCGGCGGCCAGCATCACGCCGAACGGCAGGCGTACGCCGTCCACGTCCTCGGCGTGCACCGGAAGCGAGATCGCCGGCCGCCCGGTGATGTTGAAGACGCTCGTCCACGGGGTGAACGCGGTCTGGGCGGCGAAGTCGGCCTCCGGGTCGGCGTCGTCGCGCAGCGACCCGTGCCGGGCGGGTGGCTGCGCCAGCGTCGGCATCACCACCACGTCACACCGGTCCTCCCACGCCCGGGCCAGCTCGCGTGTCACGCGCTGCTGGGTGGCGATCGCGGCCGCGTACGCCTCCCCGCTCACCTGGCGCCCCACCTCCCGCAACCAGCGGGTCAGGGGCCGCAGGTCGCCCTCCCGGCCCGCCGGGACCGGGGCGCCCACCGCGCCCACCGACCAGACCGAACGGAAGGCCTGCCAGCGCTCGGCGAGGTCGGGCACCGGCACGTCGACCACCTCGTGGCCGAGCGCCACCAGCCGCGCGACCGTCCGCTCGACCGCGCGCAGCGCACCAGGGTGGACCGGCGCGTCGGGATCAATCAGCGGCCGCGTGGTCACGCCGACCCGCAGCCGCGGCACCGGCCGCTCGAGCCTGGCCAGGAACGAGGCCTCCGGGGCCGCGTACGTGTCCCCTGGCCACCGCTGCGCCAGCACGTCCAGGGCCGCGGCGGTGTCGCGCACGTCCCGGGTCAGCACGCCGTGGCTGGACAACGCCGGGCCGTCGACGCGGTGGGGGCCGGGCGAGATGAGGCCGCGGCTGGGCTTGAGGCCGACAAGCCCGCAGGCGGCCGCGGGGATGCGGATCGAGCCGCCGCCGTCGGACCCGTGCGCCAGCGGCACGATGCCTCCGGCGACCGCCGCTGCCGCGCCGCCCGACGACCCGCCTGCAGACCGCGAAGGGTCGAAGGGCGTCGACGCGGGCCGGTGGCCCTCCGGCTCGGTGTAGCACGGCAGCCCGAACTCCGGCGTCGCCGTCTTGCCGATCATCACCGTGCCAGCGGCACGCAGCAGCGTGACGACGCCGTCGTCGACGCGCGCGATGTTGCCGCGCTGCGTGGCCGAGCCGGCCTCATGGGGCAGCCCGGCGACAGCCGTCAGGTCCTTGATCGGGCACGGCACGCCGAACAGTGGGCCGGGCTCGAACTCGGGCTCGCGCAACCGGGCATCGAGCGCTCGGGCCTGCTCGAGCGCCGACTCCTCGGCGACGTGGACGAACGCACCGAGTTCGTCCGCGTACGCCCGCCCGATCGCCTCGCGGGTGACCTCGGCGACGGATACCTCGCGGGCCCGGATGCGGGCGGCGAGCTGAAGGGCGGTGGGGTCCACGCTGTGATCCTAGGCGTGGGGGTGCGGGTCGGCGACATTCCTTTACATTTATTAGAACACATGTTTGCTTTTAGTGTCATTGTGGGATACCCTTGACTCATGACTTCGGGGGAAGTGATCGACACGCGTGAGGCGCTCGTACGCGCCGCTGCGGCGTTGGACGCGCTCTGCGAAGACCGGGCTGGGTTGGGTGACGGGGCGCGGTTGGAGCTGGTCGAGCTGTCGCGGGTTGTGTCGCGGCGGGTGGGCGCGTTGGCGGTGGTGCTGGTCGCGGAGGCTGACGCGGCGAAATCGGCGGAGACCGCCAAAGGCACACCCTTGGCGACGTTGTTGATGACCGACCCGTCGGTGTCGAAGGCGGAGGCGATGGGCGCGGTCTACACCGGCCGGGAGCTGGCGGAGAGCCAAGCCGTACGCGAGGCCGCGCTCGCCGGTGAACTGCCGGTGGACCGGGCCGAAGTGGTGCTGAAAGCGGTACGCCAACTCCCCGACGGGCTGAGCACCGACGAGCGGGCGGCGGCGGAGGCCGACCTCGTCGCGCACGCCGCCGAGGTGACCGGCACGACCGTCGCGAAGGCGGTCCGGGACTGCCTGGGGCGGGTCGCACCGTCGCAGATTCCGTCGGCGGAGACCGAACAGCAACGGCTGGAAGCGCAGAGGAAACGCGCGTACGCCCGCCGCCACCTGCGGTTGCTGGACGACGGTGATGGTGGCCTCGACATCCGCGGCAACCTCCCCGCACTGGAGGCCGCACCCCTGGTCTCGATGATCAACGGGTTGGTCGCGGCAGGGCGACGGGAACAACGCGAATCCCGCGACCGGTTGGACCCGCTGCACGAGGTGACCCACGAACAACGGAGCGCCGACGCCCTCATCCAGCTCGTTGCGCAAGCAGCAGGCGCGACCACCGGGCCAAGACCTGTCTGCGGATCCGACTCAACGACTGGATGCGGTCCACTGGGTGGACAGAGGCAGGCGCCAACCTCGTCCTCCTCTGCCCCCACCACCACGCCCTCGTCGAACCCCTCCGCCTCCACCGCGCCAGCCGACCGGACCGCTGGGAAATCGAGATCGACCCCGCCGGGATGCCGGTCGTCATCCCACCCACCAGAGTCGACAAACACCGCCGCCCCATCACCAGAGGCCCCACCCACGAAGCCGCCGGATAACCCGGCCCGAAGTCGCGGGCCGGAATGAATCAGCGGCGGGGCCGCCGGATGACCGACACCAACTCCCCGACCTCCAGGGTTCGGGCCGGGCTGGTCCGCGTCAACGGGATCGT
>NZ_BAAHBN010000017.1:0-35303 GCF_054776655.1 Mariniluteicoccus flavus
CCGGGGCGGGGTTGTTCCACGGTGAGGTTCCCGTGGGTGTTCGCACGGTGGACCCGGCGGGACAGGGGTCCGAGGTTGCCGGTGTCGGTGGTGCCGCCCTGGGAGCGGGGGATGGTGTGGTCGTGGTCGATCAGCCGGGACCGGGCTTTGCGGTTGGAGAAGGGGAACATTTCGCGTTGGTCGCGTTCGTCGACGATCCACCGGATCAGGGGGGAGGGGGTGTAGATGTCGGTGGAGCGGGGTTCGTGGAGGTCGATCACGGGTCGGATGGTGATGTTGGTGCAGCCTGCGAGGATCTCGGTGAGGTGGGCTTGGGTGACGGGTCCGAAGCCGTCGAGGACGCCGCCGAGGCCTTGGTGGAGTTCGCGTTCGCGGACCCGGATGATCAGCTCGGCGCCGTGGCGGCAGGGATTGGGCAGGCCCGCGGCGCCCGGGGTAGGGCAGCACGGCTGGGCGGCGGGCTCGTTCTCGGGGTCGGCGTTCTCGTCGGTGTGGGGGAGGTGGTCGAGGGGGAGGGCGTGGTCGAGGAGGTGGTGGGCGCGGTGGGGGTGGGCGAGGAGTCCGAGGGCTTCGGAGCGGAGTTCGGCGTGGGTGCCTTGCATGCCGCCGGTTTTCAGCGCTGCGGCGCCGCGGTCGAGGGTGGTGTTGAGGTGGACGGCGGCGGTGGCGTCGAGGGTGCCTTCGAGCCAGGCGAGTCCGTCGGTGCGGCCGTCGGCGCTGATGGTGATGGTGCGGTTGCGGCGGGCGCGTTCGCGTCGGTCGTCGGCGTTGGTGTCGAGGAGGGTGAGGAGGCGTTCGGTTTCGGCGAGGAGTTGGGCGGGGGTGGCGCCGGTGATCCGTCGGGCGAGGAGGGTGTCGAGGTGGCGGGCGTCGGGCTGGGTGAGTCCTGCGGTGAGGGCGGCGATTTTGCGGGCGACCCAGGCGCGGACGGTGCCGGTGAGGGCGTGTTCCCAGAGGATGGGGTGGCGGTGGCGGAGGTTGAGGACGTCGCCGATCAGTCGCCAGGCGGCGTCGGGGGAGATCTGGAGGGCGGGGCCGAGTTCGATCGACAGGAATTCGGCGACTTGGGGGGTGCCGTCGGCGCCGGCGTCGAGGAGTTGTTCGCCGAACAGGAGGGAGGGTGGGAGGTCGCCTTCGGCGCGGGGGTCGGTCGCGGGGGAGGAGGTGAGGGCCCAGGCGTCGCACATGAGGGCGACGAGGGCGAGTTGTCGGCTTTCGGCGGCGATCTGGGTGGCGAGGTTCTCGCGGACGGCGGTGACCAACTCACGTTGGGTCGGTGCGGGTGGGGTGGTGGTCATGGGTGCCTCCTCTCATCATCCAGTATAGTTCATGTGTTCGAATAAAAGAAGGGTGTTCGAGGAAGGATTTCGCCGCCGTGGGCTCCTCGTCTCGCTGCGCTCGCTCGGAGATCGTTGGGGCTTCGACTCGTTCCTCGCTCAGTCGGCGTGGGGCTTCGACTCGTTCCTCGCTCAGCCGGCGTGGGGCTTCGACTCGTTCCTCGCTCAGCCAGCGTCTGCCCGCCGCGCCTGAACCTGTGGGTCCGTACCGTTTCTCCATGATGAGTCGGCGCGGCGTACTGCTGGCCTCTGCGGCGATCGCAGGCCTTGCGGCCTGCACCAAGGCCCCGGTCCCACGGCTGCCCGAGCGGCGAACGCCCGCCGATCCGCCGTCCCCGGCGGGGCCGTCGGCCTTCGAGGAACCAGGCTCGGTCGGTCGGGCCATGGAAGCCGTCCACGCGCGAGCAGGCGGCGGGGACCGGTTCGGTTTCACCGTGGGTCACGACGAGCTGAAAGTCACCTGTGCCGACAAGGTGATCAGGTGGTCCCCCAGTGAGATGCGTGTCGATCCCGGTGCCAGGCCGCCGGGTCTGCCGATCGACGTGGACGCGTGGCCGCTGACGTCGTGGCCCGAGCTGAAACCCCGCTTGACCCTGGTGCTCAACGGAGCGGACGGCGCCACCTGGCTCGAGGTGGCCAACAGGTCATCGTGGGGCCTGCCGCTGGGTCGCGTACGGATCCTGACCCACCACGGCCCCACGTGGGGGGTCCAGGTCGATGCGGCACTGCGGCCCATCCCCAAGCTCGATTTCGGTCGCGCCGAAGACGTGGACCGCGCCCGGCGCGAGCTTGCCGAGCTGGCAGGAGTGGCCCACGTGAGCCAATATCTGGTCCACTCCAGCAACCTTGTCGTCGTGGCACCCTGGTCGCCCCGGTTCGGCACGGGGCCGACGAACGATCGCGTGTCCGTGCATCGAGGTGCGGACAGTCGGGACTCCTATGTCCTTGTGGACGACCATGAACCGGCGCCCGAGCCTCCGCATCTCTTTCCCCTGACTGCTGTGGACCAGAACATCATCGTCAGAGGCCGTGAAGAGATGGGGGCAGCCAGTGACAACTGGCGAGGAATCGTCCAGCGACGCAACGGTGCCCTCGTCTATCGCGTCGAGGTGAGTGGCCAGGCGCGGGAGTTCGACGAACGCGGTAACAGGATCTGATTGCGCTGATCGGTGTCGATACACTGCACGCACCGATCAGGAGGTGGCAGGTGCCCGGAATCGTTGTGGGTCACGACGGCTCGAAGTTCGCCCAACTCGCCCTCGAGGAGGCCGCCGGGCTGGCGGTCGTCCTCGGTGAGCCCCTGCTCGTCGTGCAGGCGTTCCGACTGCGCGCCAGCGACTGGCCCGACGACCTCCGCTTCGGCCAGGTCCCCACCGGAGACGAGCTCGAGGCCCACACCCGGAAGACGCTGGAGAAGCGACTCGAGCCCATCCGTGATAAGCATCCGGACCTGGCGATCGAGCTGAAGGTCGTCGAGGGAAAGCCTGCGCGCGCACTCATCGACGCCTCCGACGGGGCGAGGCTGCTGGTGGTGGCGAACCGCGGGCTCGGTGCGTTCGACCGCTTCCTGCTCGGCTCCGTGTCGGCGCAGGTCGTGCAGCACGCCCGGTGCGACGTCCTGGTGAACCGGGCCGGCTGACGGTGCGGTTCGCCTTCGAGGGCCAGGTCCACGTCTACGACATCGCCCTGCGTACGCGGTTCCGGCGCATCGATCGCCGCCAGGGACTGCTGTTCCGCGGCGACGCCGGATGGGGTGAGTGGAGCCCGTTCCTCGACTACCACGGCGACGAGATCGTGCCGTGGCTCGCGGCCGCGAGAGAGGCCGCCCACCTCGGATTCCCTTCCCCCGTACGCGATGCCGTGCCCGTGAACTGCACGATCCCCGCAGTGGCGGCCGAGCGCGCCCACGCCATGGCCGCCGCGTCCGGCTGCCGCACCGCCAAGATCAAGGTGGCCGAACCCGGCCAGACGCTCGCCGACGACCTCGCGCGCGTGGAGGCGGTGGCCGACGCGCTCGGGCCCGGCGGCCGCGTACGCGTGGATGCCAACGGGGGTTGGGATCTGGGCGAGGCCGAGCGTGCGTTGACGGCGCTCGCGAGGTTCGACCTCGAGTATGCCGAGCAGCCCGTCATGGCCGTCGAGGACCTCGCGACCCTCCGGAGAACCCTTGTCCGCAAGGGCATCGCGGTGCCACTGGCCGCCGACGAGTCCATTCGCCGTTCGGGCGACCCCGAGCGCGTACGCGACCTCGAGGCCGCCGACGTCGCCGTGCTGAAGGTGCAGCCGCTGGGCGGCGTACGCAGGTGCCTGGAGCTGGCCGCCGACCTGCGCATGCCGGTCGTCGTGTCGAGCGCCCTCGAGACGTCCGTCGGGCTGGCCGCGGGCGTCGCGCTCGCGGCTGCGCTGCCGGAGCTGCCGTACGCGTGCGGCCTGAACACCCGGGCGCTGCTGGCCGACGACGTCGTCGCCGACTCGCTGATCGCCGTCGACGGCGCCATCCCGGTGCGGCCCGTCGACGTCGACCTCGAAGCGCTCGACCAAGTGACCGCCGACGAAGCGACCGCCGCGGCCTGGCGTGCGCGGCTGGACGAGACCGCCCACCGGCTCGAGGTCATCGCATGAGCTCGGCCACCTGTGCGCTGACCATCGTGGAAACCCTGCGGGAGCTCGGGATCCGCCATGCCGTGCTCTGCCCCGGAAGCCGCTCCGCCCCACTCGCCATCGCTCTGGCGGAGGCCGCGCGCGAGGGCGCCATCGACCTCCACGTGCGCATCGACGAGCGCGCGGCGGGCTTCCTCGCCCTCGGTCTGGCCCAGTCACTTCCCACGGACGACGACGAACGCGCCGTGGTCCCGATCATCACCACCTCCGGAACCGCCGTAGGCAACCTCGTGCCGGCGGTGATGGAGGCCTCCCACGCCGGCATTCCGCTGATGGTCGTCAGCGCCGACCGCCCCTCGTCGATGGTCCACACCGGGGCGAACCAGACCACCGACCAGACGCGGATCTTCGGTGACTTCGTCCGCGCCGACGCGCGGATCTCCAGTCAGGAAGGCGATCCGGCGACGTGGTCGTTCCAGGTGTCACGCCTGGCCGCCCTGGCCACGGGCACCCTCACCCGCGATCCCGGACCCGTCCACCTGAACGCGGCGTTCGCCGAACCGCTGCTGCCGCAGGGTCGGGCGCAGGCGACCGGCGGAGCTGCCGCACACGTGCACCCGACGTTGGCCGCCGACGATGCCTATGTGCTCCACGACGACGCACCCACCGTCGTGCTGGTCGGCGCCGCCACGCCCCAGGTCGGCCGAAGGGCGCGCCGGTTCGCGGAGGACGCGCGCCTGCCGCTGCTCGCCGAGCCCACGTCGAACGCCCGCTCCGGGGAGGCGATCCGCACCTATCGCCTGCTGCTCGAATCGTCGCTGGGCAAGGAGATCCGGCGCGTCGTCGTCTTCGGCCACCCCACGCTGTCCCGCCCGGTGTCGCGCCTGCTGGCCCGCACCGACGTGCAACTGGTCATCGTCGCCGACTCGCCGCGCTGGGGTGCGCCACGAGGACGCGCCGTCGTGGTGCCGGGCGTCACCCATGGTCCGGCCGACCCGACCTGGCGCGACCGCTGGCGGAGCGACGACGCCGCGGTCTCGGCCCGGGTCGACACTCTGGTCCAGGACGGACCCCTGACCGGCCAGGCCGTCGCCGCAGCCGTCGTCGCCTCCCTCGGCGGGGGTGTGCTCGTCGCCGGCTCATCCAACCCCATCAGGGATCTCGACCTCGCCCCCGTCCCCGAGCGAGGGGCCACCGCGTACGCCAACCGCGGCCTCGCCGGCATCGACGGCACCATTGCCACCGCGCAGGGCATCGCGTTCGCCACGGGCTCCCCGACGACGGCGCTGATGGGCGACCTCACGTTCCTCCACGACGTCGGCGGACTGCTGATCGGGCCGCTCGAACGCCGCCCCGACCTCCGCATCGTGGTCGCCAACGACGACGGCGGCTCGATCTTCCACACGCTCGAACAGGGTGGACCCGACCACGAGCGCTCCTTCGAGCGGGTGTTCGGCACGCCGACGGGCGTCGCGGTGGAGCCGCTCGCCCGGGCGTACGGGTGGGCGTACGCGCGGGCTGGCTCCCTCACCGAGCTGGAATCGCTGCTGAGCAAGCCGATCCGCGGGACCGAGGTGATCGAGGTGCCCCTCTCCCGCGACGGACGGCGCGTCCTCGACGAGCGCCTCCGAGCACTCAGCGACGCCGTCGGCCAGCCCGAATAGGGGTCGGTCAGCCAGCGTGGGCGTGGGTGGCTTCGACTCGCTGGCGCTCGCTCAGCCAGCGTGGGCGTGGGTGGCTTCGACTCGCTGGCGCTCGCTCAGCCGGCGTGGGCGTGGGTGGCTTCGACTCGCTGGCGCTCGCTCAGCCAGCGTGGGCTCTCGCTCGCTCAGCCAACCTGCCTATTCCGCCGGCGTCTCCTGTGACCGCAGCCATTCCCGCAGCCGCCACGTCGCCCGCACGTCGTCCTCGTTGTAGTCCAGCACGCGCTGGCGCGCTGCGGCCCGCGCCTGCGGATCGGCCGCGTGGCAGGCCTCCTCGAACCACGCCTGCGAGTTCAGCCCGCCCGGCTCGTCGTCGCGCCACTCGAAGCCGGCGCCCAGCGTGGCCACGACCTTGAGCCCCAGTCCGCGCGCGCCGAACCAGTGGTCCTTCATGACGAGGAACAGGTCGACGAATTCCTTGCGGGCATGGTCGATCGCCCACGCGAGGGTGGGGTCGTCGTGGGCCTGCGCCAACTGCCCCAGCCGGACGGTCTCATAGCTCGAGTAGTGATAGACCCGAACGCTCGCCGGGCCCTCCACCAGGCCCCGCAGCCACGCCATCGCGCGGGCCGCCAGGGCCCCCTCCTCGGCGCGGCCGAGGTCGTGCCACGCGCTGAACTCGTGGTAGGTCGGCGGGTCGTCGGTGCGGGTGTCATTGACGAGGAATCCCCACAGATACACGCGTTCGTCGCTCGCGGTCTCGATGTCGAGGTCGATCTCGAGGTCGGCGCCGGGCACGTCGATGGGTCCGGTGGAGATGCGCTCGAGGTCGACCTGGTCGACCATCAGCCGGGCCCGGTGGGCGGCGGTCTCGAGCCGCTGCTCGGCGCGGTCGCGGTGGCGCACCTCAGGCAGATAACGCTCCTTGAGTGTCGCCAGGTCGACGCCGGCCAGGTCGGTGATGGTGCGTACGCCGAGCGCCCGCAGCGCCTGGATCTCGCGCACGTCGAGGGGCGCCTTGTCGATGCGTACGGACAGGTCGTCCTCGCCGAGCTGGGGACGGCAGACCTCCCACCAGTCGCACGAGTCGCACTCCCGGTTGCGGATGGGCTGCACCAGCGGGGCGTCGCCCGACAGGGCGTTCTCGGCGACCTGAACGCGGAACCCGTGCTCGTGGTCATAGCGCTCGAGCACGGAACGCAGCGTCCAGCCGGTCTCGCTGGACCGCGAGAACGTGCGCACCATGGGGACCTCGAGCTCGACCCACGAGACGATGTGGTGGTCGTCGTGGGGCAGCCGGTCGGTGCCGATGAGGGCACCGCGCGCGGCCCCCGCCGCCGCGTGACCCGCGGCCTCGAGCAGCCGCCAGTAGTGGCCCAGCTGGAGCAGGTCGCCGTCGCGACCGGTGCGGATCGTGCGGTGCTCGACCTCGAACGACACCCCGTGGCGCGGATCGGCCAGCGTGGAGGTCTCCACGATCCACGTCGACTCACGCCCCGACTGCTTCTTCTCGGTGGTCAGGCGGCGCTTCACCAGCACGGGGTGATAGCCCGGCCGGCCGGCCGGGGTGTCGTCCCCGCGCACCCAGATCGTCGCACGCCCCGACCGGTGTCCGACGAGGTCGCGGGGGAGCAGACCGGACACGATGACGGGATCGCCCGCAGCCATGGTCTCCCGGCACGCGGATTCCTGCTCCGCCCACGGGGCGTCGCGCAGCGACCTCAGGTCGGTCACGGGCAGCCGGCACTCCGCTAGCAGCGCGGCGAGCACCAGGTCGGTGTACGACAGCCCGCCGTCGAATCCCTCGCGGAGCCCCTCGTCACCCGTCGCCTTGGGGATGTCCTCGCTCGGGCGCGGGACCTCGACCCCCGGTGCGTACCGGTTCCAGGTCTTCACCGCACACGTGCGCGCGGCATACGCGTCGAGGACGACCGGGCGGTCGACCTCGGCGGTCACCGGGCGCGCGGGCGGGGTCATCTCAGGCGACCGCCCGGTGGAGCGCGACGATGCCGGCCGAGAGGTTGCGCCACTCGACGCCGCGCCAGCCGGCCTCGACCATGAGGCCGGCCAGCGTGGGCTGGTCGTGCCAGGTGCGGATGGAGTCGGCGAGATAGATGTACGCCGACGGGTTCGACGCCGCCGCCCGCGCGAGCGCGGGGATGGCGGCGAGGATGACGTTCTTGTAGACCGGCGCCGACAGCGGGATCACGGGCGTCGAGAACTCGTTGATCACGATGCGGCCGCCGGGCCGCGTCACGCGGCGGATCTCGGCCAGGGCCTCGACCGTGTGCTCGAAGTTGCGCAGCCCGTAGGAGATGGTCACCGCGTCGAACGCGTCGTCGGCGAACGGCAGGTTCAGCGCGTCGGCCTGGACGAACGGCAGGTGGGGGAGCCGTTCCTTGCCGACCCGCAGCATGCCCATCGACAGGTCGCACGGCACCGCCAGCGCGCCCGCGTCGGCGAACGGCTGGGTCGAGACGCCGGTGCCGGCCGCGAGGTCGAGCACCTTCTCGCCGCGATTAGCGTCGACCGCGTGGACGGTGGCACGCCGCCACGCGAGGTGGAGCCCGCCGGTCATCAGGCCGTTCATCAGGTCGTAGCGGCGGGCGACCCCGTCGAACATCTCGGCGACATCGGCGCGGCGCTTGGCGAGGGTGGCACGGTAATCGGACTTCGGCACGAGTTCACCCTAGGGCACGGCCCGATCTGCAGAGCCTGTGCTGAGCGAGGCCGCCCGCGGTCGAGACGAAGTGCTCGCTCGGAGAACGGGGGGCGGCGAGCGAGGGGCCGCGTACGCGTTTGGTCACGGTTGCCCCGGCGCGCGACAATCGAGCCCATGGCCAAGGGCAACCCCATTCTCACCGTGCGCGGACTCAGGCGAGCGTTCGGACCGACCACCATCTTCGAGGGGTTCGACCTCGACGTCCGCGCGGGCGAGGCGGTGGTGCTGACCGGACGCAACGGTGCGGGCAAGTCGACGCTCCTGCGGTGTCTGGTGGGCGCCGACAGGCCCGACGAGGGGTCGATCACCGTCGAGGGCGAGAAGATGTCGGAGACCTCGAAGAAGATCCGCCAGGACGTGGCGACTGTCATCGACGACCTCGACTTCTTCCCCGACCTGTCGGTCGTCGAACACCTCGACCTGCTGGCCCGCGCGCACGGCCTGACCGACCCCGACGCGATGGTCGACGCCATCCTCGAGGAGGTACAGCTCGTCGCCCAGTCGGGCCAGCTGCCCGGCACCCTGTCGTCGGGCCAGCGCCGCCGCCTCGCGCTCGCGACCGCGTTCGTCCGCCCCCGCAAGCTCCTGATCCTCGACGAGCCCGAGCAGCGCCTCGACGTCGAGGGCGTGCGCTGGCTGGCGGAGCGCCTGAACGCCGAGCTCAAGGAGGGCCTCGCGATCGTCTTCGCCTCCCACGAGCCCTACCTCGTCGAGAACGTCGCCACCCGCGTCGTACGCCTGGGCCCGGCCGCCGCGGCCGACGAGAACCGGGTCGAGCTGGCGTACGGGGACGCACCCGCGACGGCGGGCGCGACCGCCGCCACGCCCCCGACCACCCCCGAGCCCCAGCCCGCCGCCCAGCCCGCCAAGCCCAAGCCGCGCCCCTCCCACGGGAAGAGGAAGCGATGACCTCGCCCCGCGTCGCGCCCCGCCCCGTCGCCACCGAGGTGGCCGACGAGCGCGAGCTGCGCCTGCTGATGAAGGACTGGCGCACCGGCCGCGCCACCCGCACGCTGTGGGAGGCGATCCAGGACGCGTACGTCATCATCCTGTCGGTCGCGGTCCTCGGTTCGATGCTGGTCATGCTCGTGGTGAAGGCCCAGGTCGATGCCGCCGCCTGCACCACGCAGGCCTGCACGGCGGCCCGCTCGCTCCTGCCGTACGCGACGCTGGCCGCGTCCGTCGCCGTCGCCGTCGCCGCGGCCCGGCTGTTCGGGCCGGTGCTGGCGTCGGCCGCCGAGGGGTTCTGGCTGCTCGACGCGCCGATCGACCGCTCGCGCCTGCTCAGGGGCCGCCTCACGCTGGCGGTCGGCCTCGCGGTCGTCGTCGGCGGCGTCGCGACCGCCCTCATCGCCGTGCTGACCGGCTCGCCCGTCACGCTCGCCGCCGCCTGGGGTGCCGCCGGCGCGCTCGCCTCGGGCGCCGTCGTCGCCCTCGCCGCCGCCGAGCAGACCGCCGAGCGCACCTGGGCGACCCGCGTACTCGTGTATGTCTTCGCCGCCGCAGCCCTCGCCGCGCTGCTCGCCGTCGTCGGCATCGCCGCCGACTGGTTCGCGCCCCAGATCCCGCAGGGCCTCGAACTCGCGATCGCCGCCGGCATCGCCGCGGTGTCCGGCGTCATCCTCGTCGTCTCGCTCGTGCTCGCCCGCGCCCGGCTGAACCGGATCCGGCGTACGCGCCTGGTGTCGGGCGGCTCGCTCGTCTCCGGCATGGCCGGCGCCATGTATGCCCTCGACCTCGGCCTCGCCCGCGACATCGTCGTCGAGCGCCAGGCCGTCGAGCGCGGCCACGTGCGCAGTGCTCGCGGCCACGGCGTCGGCCTGCAGGCCCTGGTGCGCCGCGACCTGAGCCGGCTGCTGCGTACGCCGCAGGTGTTCCTGGCGGTCATCGCGTCGGTCGTCGTCCCGTACGCCTGCGTCGCGCTCGGCTTCGGCCAGTTCACGCCCGCGGTGGCGGCGCTGGCCCTGTTCGGCGCCCTCGTGCCGCTGCTCGGCAGCCTGCGCGTGCTGACGCGTACGGTCGGTCTCGCGCGCTGCCTGCCGTTCGAGCAGTCGCAGATCCGCAACGCGGCCATCACCGTCGCCTCGGTGACGGCCGCGGTCTGGGGCCTGCTCGTGATCCCGGCGTTCATGTCGGTCGCGAAGACCCCGATCGACGCGATCCCGTATGCGCTGATCACCGCCGCCGCAGGCCTGCTCGGCGCGGTGCGGTGGACGGTCGCGAAGCCGGTCGACTACGGCGCGCCGATGCTCGCGACACAGGCGGGCGCGCTGCCGCCCGGCCTGATCGGCAACATGGTGCGCGGCTTCGACATGGTCGTGCTGGTCACCGCGCCGATCGTGTTCGCCCTCCCGTGGCCGATCTCGGTGCTCATCGCCGGCATCTGCTATTGGTTCGCCATGGGCAACTTCGACCTCGAGAAGCTGCAGGAGCAGCAGGCGGAGCAGAAGAAGATGCTCGAGGAGGAGCGCAAGAAGCGCGAGGGGCAGAAGAAGAAGGGCTGAGGCGTACACGCTTCGACTCCTGCGTCGCTCAGCGAGCGTGCCTGCGTACGCGCTTCGACTCCTTCGTCGCTCAGCGAGCGTGCCTGCGTACGCGCTTCGACTCCTTCGTCGCTCAGCGAGCGTGCCTGCGTACACGCTTCGACTCCTGCGTCGCTCAGCGAGCGTGCCTGCTTACGCGCTTCGACTCCTTCGTCGCTCAGCGAGCGTGCCTGCGTACGCGCTTCGACTCCTTCGTCGCTCAGCGAGCGTGGGATTTCCTGCCGCGCGACCGCCGCAGTGGAACAATGTCCCCCATGGACACCAAGCTGCTGGAGACCTTCGTGGCTGTCGTGCACACCGGCAGCATTTCCGCGGCGGCGCGCCGGCTCGGCCTGAGCCAGCCCACGGTCAGCCAGCAGGTCAAGTCGCTCGAGCGCACGCTCGACACGCCGCTGTTCAGCCGCGAGGGCGGCCGCGTTGAGCTGACGGCCGCCGGACGCGCCCTGCAGGGGTACGCCGACACGACCCTCTCGTCGTGGCGCTTCGTCGTCGACCAGGTGCGCGAGGCTGCGGGCCGCGACGACCTCGTCGACCTGTCGATCGCGTCGTTCCCGTCGGCGAACGCGGCGCTGCTCCCGGGCGCGCTGGCCTCGCTGGTCGCCAGCGACGCCAGCCTGCGCGTCAAGGTGCTCGACGCCGAGCCGCCCGCGTCGTGGGACCTGCTCAACACCGGCCAGGTGGAGGCGCTCGTGACGTTCTCCTATCCCGGTGAGGCGCCCGGCCGCGGGCTCGTGGAGCTGCCGGTGCTCGAGGAGGAGTTCGTCCTGCTCGTCCCCGCCGAGAACCCACTGTCGCGCGTCGAGGAGGCACCGCTCGAGTCCGCCGCCGACGGCACCTGGATCGGCGGTTGCCCCAAGTGCCGCCAGGAGCTCGTCACCGAGTGCCGCGCGCGCGGCTTCACCCCTGACATCCTCGTCTCGACCGACGACCCGGCCATGACGGGCGTGCTCGTCAGCCGCGGCATCGGCGTCGCCATGCGCCCGCTGCTCAACGCGCTCGGCGGGCTCGCCCAAGGAGTCGCGGTCACCGGCATCGTGGACGGGCTGCGGCGTCAGGTGTCCCTGGTCGTCCCCGAGCACGACGCCGACAAGCCCTCGATCCTCGCCCTCCACGGCGCCCTGATCGCCTCGGCGCACGACCTGATGAAGCGGGCCCCCGAGGACCTGCGCGGTCGCCTGCGGGTCGCGTGCGACCAGTGCGAGCTGGGCCTGCCGATCAGCCACCACGCGTCGTAGGCTCGCCCCGAGGTCGGGCTTCGCCCTCCCGAAAACGAACGTACGCCGGGCTCAGCCCTCCAGCGCGTCCCGCATCGGCACGAGCTTCGCGTTCGACTCGGCCAGCTCGGCCACCGGATCGGAGTCGGCGACGATGCCGCAGCCGGCGAACAGGCGCGCCTGGCGCCCCTCGATCCGCCCGCAGCGCAGCGCGATCGCCCACTCGCCGTCGCCGTGGGAGTCGACCCAGCCGACGGGGCCCGCGTACCGTCCGCGGTCCAGTTGCTCGATCTCGCGGATCAGCTCGCGCGCCGTCGACGTCGGCGTCCCGCAGACCGCCGCCGACGGGTGCAGCGACGCGGCCAGCGTCAGCGCCGAGACGCCCTCGCGGACGACCGCGGTCACGTCGGTCGCGAGGTGGAACACGTTCGGCAGTTCGAGCACATAGGGCGCGTCGGGCACGTTCATGCCGGTGCAGTGCGGGGCGAGGGCGTGGGCGACCGACGCCACCGCGTACTCGTGCTCGGCGAGGTCCTTGCTCGACCGCGACAGGCCGGCGGCCAGGGCCAGGTCGGAACTCTCATCGGCGGCGGTGCGCTGGATGGTCCCGGCGAGTACGCGGGACGTCGCCAGCCCGTTCTCGCGCCGCACGAGCATCTCGGGTGACGCGCCGGCAAGGCCGTCGACGAGGAAGGTCCAGCAGCGCTCATAGGTCCCGGCCAGCTGGGCCACGACCCAGCGCGGGTCGATGTCGTCGGGCGCCGTGGCGAGGAGGTCGCGCGCCAGCACGACCTTGCCGAGGTCGCCGTCGCGGATCCGGCGTACGGCCTCGCTGACCACGCCCTCCCAGGCCGGTCCGGACATCGCGCCGTCGGCGTACGCGAGGGGGCCGGGCCGCACCGGTGCCTCGCGCTCGGAGGGCGGCTCGGGGGCGAAGTCGCGCTCCCAGCCCACGCGGGTGACCCAGCAGCGGCCGTCGCGGCGACCCACGACGACCTTCGGCACGATCAGCACCGAACCCTGCGCCGAGTTGTCGGCGTCGAAGGTGAACGAGCCGAAGGCCAGGGGCCCGGTGCCGGGCACGCCCGGGAACTCCGACTCGTGCTCGATCGAGGCGGCGGTCTCGGCCCACCAGGCGTCGGCGTCGGTGAGGCAGGTGAACTCCTCGCGGAGGACCTCGCCGGCGGCGACCATGCCGTCGCCGCGGCGCAGCCACACCACGTCGAGATGGCCGGGGAACAGGGTGGTCAGGTCGCCGGGATCGTCGATGCCGATCGTGCGGGCCATGAGGGGGCCGGGGCGCTGGGTCACCCGGGCATCCTACGGGTCGGGCCCCTCGTCTCGCTGGGGCTCGGGGGAAGAAGGCGACCCCATTTAAGCAAGCCGTACCTGCCTTAATAACCCCGTGACTTCCCTTGTGTGTAAGGCCAATCACAAAACCGACCACTTGGGTGCACCGGTTGGGTCGACGGCGAACTTTGGTCCTAGACTGCCAGCGATAGTGACCGTTTTCACGAGCGCCACAGGAGAGACATGTCCCTCACCCCGGACGGGGCCACGCCCCGCCACGCCGCCGACGACCACACGCCCGTGGCCTCCGGCGGACCTCTGGACGGGCAGGGCGACGTCACCTCGGCCGACGTCATCGTCGTCGGGGCGGGCCCGGCCGGTTCGGCCACCGCGACCCACCTCGCGCGCCGCGGCCTGCAGGTCGCGCTGCTCGAGAAGAGCGAGTTCCCCCGCGAGAAGGTCTGCGGCGACGGCCTCACCCCGCGCGCCACGCGCCAGCTGATCCGGCTCGGCATCGACACGTCCGAGTCCAACGGCTGGCTCCACAACAAGGGCCTCCGCGTGTACGCGGGCCGCGACGAGCCGTTCGTCTTCGACTGGCCCGAGCTCGACGACTTCCCCAACTACGGACTCGTGCGCCCCCGCGCCGACTTCGACGACCTCCTGGCCCGCAACGCGGTCGCCTCGGGCGCCACGCTGTTCCAGAACACCAACGTCACCGCCCCGATCCTCGACGACTCGGGCCGCATCGTCGGCGTCCGCTCCAAGGACGGCCGCGAGTTCCGCGCCCCCGCCGTCGTGGCCTGCGACGGCAACTCCGCGCGCCTGCCCATCGCGATGGGCATCCAGAAGCGCGACGACCGCCCCATGGGTGTCGCCGTCCGCGCCTACTACGAGAGCCCGCGCCACGACGACGACTACATGGAGTCGTGGCTCGAGCTGTGGGACGGCAAGCCCAACGAGTCCAACCTCCTGCCCGGCTACGGCTGGGTGTTCGGCATGGGCGACGGCACCTCCAACATCGGCCTCGGCATCCTCAACACCTCCGACGCGTTCGGCAAGACCGACTACAAGGAGCTCATGAAGCGCTGGCTGGACAACACGCCGGCCGAGTGGGGCTTCCGCGAGGAGAACCGCACCTGCGAGATCCGCGGCGCCGCGCTGCCCATGGGCTTCAATCGCGTCCCCCACTACAGCCGCGGCCTCGTGCTCGTCGGCGACTCGGGCGGCATGGTCAACCCGTTCAACGGCGAGGGCATCGCATACGCGATGGAGGCCGGCGAGTACGCGGCCGACGCCATCGCCGAGGCCCACTACCGCGGCGTCGGGACGACCCAGGCCGAGCGCGCGCTGCAGGCGTACCCCAAGCGGCTGCAGGCCGAGCTGGGCGGCTACTACCGCCTCGGCGGCGTGTTCGTGAAGCTCATCGGCAATCCCGAGATCATGAAGCTGTGCACGAAATACGGCCTCCCGCGCCGCACCCTGATGCGCTTCACCCTCAAGCTGCTGGCCAACCTGACCGACAGCAACGACGGCGATGCGATGGACAAGCTGATCAACTCACTGACGCGCCTGGCGCCGTCGGCCTGAGCGAAGACGAGGACTGACAATGAACGTCTATCTCCCGCTGGTCATCATGCTGGTGATCGCCGCCGCGTTCGTCGCGGGCGGCCTGGTCGTCACCATGCAGCTCGGGCCGCGCCGCTACAACCGCGCGAAGTACGACTCGTACGAGTGCGGCATCGAGCCGACCCCGCAGCCCATCGGCGGCGGCCGGTTCCCGGTGAAGTACTACATCACCGCGATGCTGTTCATCGTCTTCGACATCGAGATCGTGTTCCTCTATCCGTGGGCCGTGACGTTCGACCGCCTCGGCTCGTTCGCGCTGATCGAGATGATCCTGTTCATCATCACGGTCTTCCTGGCCTACATCTACGTGATCCGCCGCGGCGGGCTGGAGTGGGACGAGTGATGACGACCACGATGACCAAGACCAAGCACACCCACACCAACCGAACCGAAGCGAGGGACTGACATGGCAGGCGGACTGGAGGACAAGCTCCCCGCAGGCATCGCGCTGACGACGGTCGAGGGCCTCGTCGGCTGGATGCGACAGGCCTCGTTCTGGCCCGTGACGTTCGGCCTCGCGTGCTGCGCGATCGAGATGATGACCTACGGCGCGCCGCGCTACGACGCGTCGCGCTGGGGCCAGGAGGTGTTCCGTCCCTCGCCGCGCCAGGCCGACCTGATGATCGTCGCCGGTCGCGTGTCGCAGAAGATGGCGCCGGTCGTACGCCAGGTCTATGACCAGATGCCGAACCCGAAGTTCGTGCTCGCCATGGGCGTGTGCGCCAGCTCCGGCGGCATGTTCAACAACTACGCCGTCGTCCAGGGCGTCGACCACATCGTGCCCGTCGACATCTACGTGCCCGGCTGCCCGCCGCGCCCCGAGATGCTGATCGACGCGATGTTCAAGCTCAAGAAGCTGAAGGTCGCCAAGCTCAAGATGGGTCCCCACGAGATCGCGGAGCGCGAGGAGCTCGAGCGCGCCGCGCTCGAGGCCCCCGCGACCCATGAGATGAAGGGGCTGCTCCGATGAGCGAGAAGGATCCGGGTCGCGACAACGTCGCGAACCCGAACGAGAACAAGCCCGCCGGTACGCCGGCCTCGCCGACCGGTCCCGCCGGCGCCGAGTCCGGCACCGCGGGCTCGGGCCTCGAGCCGGCCGGCCGCCCCAAGACCGAGGTCGTCGAGACCCGCAGGGGCATGTGGGGCCGCTCCGGCGGCTCGGGCGACACCTCCGGCTATGGCGGCATCGTCCGCACGATCGATCGCCCCGCCGAGGCCGTCCGCCCCTTCGGCGGCTGGTTCGACGACGTCGTCGACCGGATCGAGGCGCTCGTGCCGGGCGCGATCGACAAGGTCGTCGTCCACCGCGGCGAGCTGACGCTCTACGTCCACGGCGAGAAGCTGGCCGACCTCGCGCGCTCCCTGCGCGACGACGCGGCCCTGCGGTTCGAGCACTGCGCGTCGGTCTCGGGGGTCCACTACCCGTCCGACCGCGGCAACGAGCTCCACTCCGTCTACCACTTCCAGTCGATGACCCATAACCGCCGCGTACGCGTCGAGGCGGCGTGCTCCGAGGAGAACCCACACCTGCCGTCCATCGTCGCGACCTATCCGGCCGCCGACTGGCACGAGCGCGAGACGTGGGACATGTTCGGGATCATCTATGACGGCCACCCCGCGCTGACCCGCATCCTCATGCCGGACGACTGGCCCGGCCACCCGCAGCGCAAGGACTACCCGCTCGGCGGCGTACCCGTCGAATACAAGGGCGCGACCGTCCCGCCGCCGGACCAGCGCAGGAGCTACTGATGACGACCCACCGCGATGACGTGACCGACGTGAACGCCGCCCCCGTGCAGCACGAGCCCGTCGTGTCCGACCACGACCACTACGACGCCGGCGACGCTCCCGACGGGGCAACCGTCTACACCGCGTCGGGCCAGGACTGGGACGAGATCGTCTCGGCCCAGGCCGAGCGCGGCGACGAGCTGCTCGTGGTCAACATGGGCCCCCAGCACCCGTCGACCCACGGTGTGCTCCGCCTCATCCTGGAGATGGAGGGCGAGACGATCCACACCGCGCGTGCCGGCATCGGCTACCTCCACACCGGCATCGAGAAGAACATGGAATACCGCTCCTGGACCCAGGGCGTCACGTTCTGCACCCGCATGGACTACCTGACGTCGTTCTTCCAGGAGTCGACCTACTGCATGGGCGTCGAGCGCCTCCTCGACATCGAGGACCAGGTGACCGAGAAGGCCAAGGTCATCCGCGTCATGCTCATGGAGCTCAACCGCATCTCGTCCCACCTCATCTGCATCGCGACCGGCGGCATGGAGATCGGCGCGCTGACGATCATGACGATCGGCTTCCGTGACCGCGAGATGATCCTCGACGCGTTCGAGGCGATCTCGGGCCTCCGCATGAACAACGGCTTCATCCGGCCCGGAGGCGTCGCGAACGACGTGACCCACAAGGAGCTGGAGAAGGTCAAGGAGGCGGTGCGCTGGCTCCACAAGCACCTGCCGGAATACAAGCAGTTCTGCAACGCGAACCCGATCTTCCTCGGCCGCATGCGGGACGTCGGTTACCTCGACGCCGCCACCTGCATGGCGCTCGGCATCACCGGCCCCATGCTGCGCTCGACCGGCTATGACTGGGACCTTCGCAAGAAGCAGCCCTACCTCGACTACGAGACCTACGACTTCGAGGTGCCGACCAACGAGATGTGCGACGCGCTCGGCAAGTTCCTGATCCGTCAGGAGGAGATGTGGCAGTCGCTCCACATCGTCGAGCAGTGCGTCGAGCGCCTCGAGAAGATGGAGGGCGCCCCGGTCATGGTCAGCGACCCGAAGATCGCGTGGCCCGCCCAGCTGTCCATCGGCTCCGACGGCCAGGGCAACTCGAACGAGCACATCAAGCACATCATGGGTGAGTCCATGGAAGCGCTGATCCACCACTTCAAGCTGGTGACCGAGGGCTTCCAGGTGCCGGTGGGGCAGGCGTACGTCCCGATCGAGTCGCCGAAGGGCGAGATCGGCGCCCATGTGGTCTCCGACGGCGGTACGCGCCCCTGGCGCGCCCACTTCCGCGACCCCAGTTTCAACAACCTGCAGGCCGTCGCCGCACTCTGCGAGGGCGCCCTGATGTCCGACGTGGTCGTGGCCGTGGCGTCCGTCGACCCGGTGATGGGAGGGGTCGACCGATGAGCGGCTTCAAGAGCCACTTCGAACACTCGGGCGGGATCGACCTCGCCAACGAGGAGTCGAACATCACGCTCGAGACGGTGGAGGAGATCCGCCAGATCGCCGCGCGCTATCCGCAGGCGCGCTCGGCGCTGCTGCCGGCCCTGCACCTCGTGCAGTCGGTCGACGGCCGCGTCAGCCCCCGCGGCATCGAGGTCTGCGCGGAGGTCCTCGGCATCACGGCCGCCGAGGTCTCGGGCGTCGCGACGTTCTACACGATGTACAAGCGCAAGCCGGTCGGCAGGCACCACGTCGGCGTCTGCACCACCGCGCTCTGCGCGATCATGGGCGGCGACCACATCCTCGCCACCCTGCAGGACCACCTCGGCGTCGGCAACGACGAGACCACCCCCGACGGCCAGATCACGCTCGAGCACATCGAGTGCAACGCCGCGTGCGACTTCGCGCCCGTCGTGATGGTCAACTGGGAGTTCTTCGACAACATGACGCCCGCCAGCTCGATCGAGCTCGTCGACGCCCTCGCGGCCGGCGAGACCGTGACCGCCTCGCGCGGCGCCACGATCACCAGCTGGCGCGAGGCCGAGCGCGTGCTCGCCGGCTTCCCCGACGGTCGCGCCGACGAGGGCCCGGCCGCCGGGCCCGAGTCGCTGCTGGGCCTGCGGATCGCGCGTGAGAAGGGGTGGCGCGCGCCCGACAAGGACAACCTGCCGCCCGCACCCGCTCCCGCCCCTGAGGAGAAGAAGTGAGCATCGACCTGCTGACCCCGGTCCTGTCGGCCAACTGGGGCGACGACCGCGCCTGGAAGCTCGCGAACTACGAGCGCACCGGCGGCTACCAGGCCCTGCGCCAGGCCCTCGACATGTCGGCCGACGACATCGTCACCACAGTCAAGGACGCGGGCCTGCGCGGCCGCGGCGGCGCCGGCTTCCCGACCGGCATGAAGTGGTCGTTCATCCCCAAGGACAACCCGAACCCGAAATATCTCGTCGTCAACGCCGACGAGTCGGAGCCCGGCACCTGCAAGGACATCCCGCTGATGATGGCCTCGCCCCACACCCTGGTGGAGGGCGTCATCATCTCCGCGTACGCGATCGGCGCCCACCACGCGTTCATCTACGTCCGCGGTGAGGTCCTCCACGTCGCGCGCCGCCTGCAGCAGGCCGTGCGCGAGGCGTACTCGGCCGGCTACCTCGGCAAGAACGTGCTCGGCAAGGGCTACGACATCGACCTCGTGATCCACTCGGGCGCGGGGGCATACATCTGTGGCGAGGAGACCGCGCTGCTCGACTCGCTCGAGGGGCGTCGCGGCCAACCGCGCCTGCGTCCGCCGTTCCCGGCCGTCGCGGGCCTGTACGCGTCGCCGACCGTCATCAACAACGTCGAGTCGATCGCGTCCGTGCCGTGCATCATCGCCAACGGCAAGGAGTGGTTCCAGGCGATGGGCACCGAGAAGTCGAAGGGCATGACGCTCTATTCGCTCTCGGGCCACGTCGCGCGCCCCGGCCAGTTCGAGGCGCCCATGGGCATCACGCTGCGCCAGCTGCTCGACCTTTCGGGGGGCGTCCGCAACGGACACCGGCTCAAGTTCTGGACCCCCGGCGGTTCCTCGACGCCGCTGCTGCCCGGCACCGACGAATACCTCGACCTGCCCCTCGACTACGAGGGCATGGCGGGCGCGAAGACGATGCTCGGCACCAAGGCCCTCCAGTGCTTCGACGAGACCACCTCCGTGGTCCGCTCGACGCTGCGCTGGGTCGAGTTCTACAAGCACGAGTCGTGCGGCAAGTGCACGCCGTGCCGCGAGGGCTCGTGGTGGCTCACCCAGATCCTGATGCGCCTCGAGGCCGGCAAGGGCGTCGAGGGCGACATCGACAAGCTCCTCGACCTCTGCGACAACATCGGCGGCCGCTCGTTCTGCGCGCTCGCCGACGGCGCCGTCGCCTGCGTGACCTCCGCGGTGCAGCACTTCCGCGACGAGTTCGAGCAGGGCATGACGACCCCGGCCTGGGAGCTGTTCCCCTATGAGAAGAGCGCGGTGTTCGACGTGCCCGCTCGCCGACCGATGACTGTGGGAGCCCACTGATGACCGTCACGTCCAACAAGGAAGCGGCCGAGGCCCAGAAGGCCGACCTCGTCACCCTGACCATCGACGACGTCGAGGTCTCGGTGCCGAAGGGCACGCTCGCGATCCGCGCCGCCGAGGCCATCGGCGTCGACGTGCCGCGCTTCTGCGACCACCCGCTGCTCGACCCGGTCGGCGCCTGCCGCCAGTGCCTGGTGGAGGTGCCCGACGCCGGCAACGGCCGCGGCATGCCGAAGCCGCAGGCCTCGTGCACCCTCGAGGTCGCGCCCGGCATGAAGATCAAGACCCAGCTGACCTCGCCGCAGGCCGAGAAGGCCCAGGAGGGCATGCTCGAGTTCCTGCTGATGAATCACCCGCTCGACTGCCCGATCTGCGACAAGGGCGGCGAATGCCCCCTGCAGAACCAGGCGATGTCGCACGGCCACGGCGAGTCGCGCTATGAGGGCGTGAAGCGCACGTTCCCGAAGCCCATCAACATCTCCAAGCAGGTCCTGCTCGACCGCGAGCGCTGCGTCCTCTGCGCGCGCTGCACGCGGTTCTCGGAGCAGATCGCCGGTGACCCCTTCATCGCGCTCGTCGAGCGCGGCGCGCTGCAGCAGGTCGGCATCTACGAGAAGCAGCCCTTCGAGTCCTACTTCTCCGGCAACACGATCCAGATCTGCCCGGTCGGCGCGCTGACGTCGGCCGCGTACCGCTTCCGCTCGCGTCCGTTCGACCTCGTGTCGACGCCGTCGGCGTGCGAGCACTGCGCGTCGGGCTGCGAGCTGCGCGTCGACCACCGGCGCGGCGAGGTCATGCGCCGCCTCGCGGGCGAGGTCCCCGAGGTCAACGAGGAGTGGAACTGCGACAAGGGCCGCTTCGGCTTCGTGTCGGGACGCGGCGACGACCGGGTCACGCGCCCGCTGGTGCGTGAGGGCGGGCTCCTGCGCCCGGCCTCGTGGCCCGAGGCCATCGACGTCGCGGTGCGCGGACTCCGCGCCGCCGGCTCGTCGGTCGGGGTGCTCCCGGGCGGCCGCCTGACGATGGAGGACGCGTACGGGTATGCGAAGTTCGCCCGCGCCGTCCTGAAGACCAACCACGTCGACTTCCGCAGCCGCCCCCACACCCCCGAGGAGGGCGAGTTCCTCGCCCACGCGGTGGCAGGCAAGGGCATCGAGACCGCGTACGCCGACCTCGAGCGCGCCAAGACCGTCGTCCTGGTCGGGTTCGAGCCCGAGGACGAGTCGCCCATCGTCTTCCTGCGGCTGCGCAAGGCCGTCCGCAAGAAGAAGCTCAAGGTCGTCACGGTCGCCCCGTTCCTGTCGAACGGGTCCCGCAAGCTCAAGGCCGAGCTCGTCCCGACCGTCCCCGGCACCGAGGCGTCGGTCCTGAACAACCTCGGCGTCGACCTCGACGGCGACGCGATCGTGCTGGTGGGGGAGCGCGCCGCCGACGCGATCGGCACGCTGACCGCCGCCCTCGAACTCGCCGACCGCACCGGGGCCCGCCTCGCGTGGATCCCGCGCCGCGCCGGCGACCGCGGCGCCATCGAGGCCGGCTGCCTGCCGAACCTCCTGCCGGGCGGCCGCCTGGTCGACGACCCGCAGGCGCGCGTCGACGTCCAGACGGTCTGGGGCGTCAACGGGCTCTCGTCCGAGATCGGCCTCGACGGCGACGCCATGCTGGGCGCCGCGGCCAACGGCCGCGTCCGGGCCTTGGTCGTCGGCGGCGTGGAGCCGGCCGACTTCCGCTTCCCCGATGCCGCCATCGCGGGCCTCGAGGGCGCCGAGTTCGTCGTCTCGCTCGAGACCCGCCTGTCGCAGGTCACCGAGCGCGCCGACGTCGTCTTCCCGGTCTCGCTGATCGAGGAGCGCAGCGGCACCTTCCTCGACTGGGAGGGCCGCGAGCGCCCCGTACGCCAGTTCCTGTCGATGGACCGCAACGTCATGACCGACCTCCGTGTGCTCGCGGCCCTGGCCGACGCCCTCGGCGCCGACCTGGGGGTGCGTACGCCGGAGCAGGCCAAGGCCGAGCTCGACGAGCTCTCCGGCTGGGACGGCGCCCGCGCCGGGCGGCCCGACGAGCGCCCCGCGACCGTCGCCCAACCGGGCGAGGGCGAGGCCGTGCTCGCGGCCTGGCGCGAGCTCATCGACGACTCGCGCGGCACCGACGGCGAGGCCGCGCTGGCCGCGACCGCGCGTACGCCGGTGGTGCGCATGAACGAGGCGATGGCCGGCGGGCTCGTCGAAGGCACCCTGGTGGAGGTCTCCCGCGGCGAGGGCCGTGTGGTCCTGCCGCTCGCGGTGACCGACGGCATGGCCGACGGCGTCGTCTGGCTCCCCATGGCCGCCCGCGGCGCGCGTCTGTCGACGCACCTGGGCGCGGTCCCCGGCGACCTGGTCCGCGTGGCCGTGGCCGCCGATCGCTCCGCCACCCACCTCCCCGAAGGAGACCTGGCATGACGCCGCTCGACATGTCCCTGTTCGGCAACGACCCCTGGTGGATCTCCCTCATCAAGGGCGCCGCGCTGCTGGTCTACCTCCTGCTCTTCACGCTGTTCAACATCGTCTTCGAGCGCAAGGTCGTGGCGAAGATGCAGCACCGCGTCGGCCCGATCATGAACGGCCCCGGAGGCTCGCTGCAGTCGCTGGCGGACGGCCTCAAGCTGATGCTGAAGGAGGACTTCCGGCCGAAGAACGCCGAGCGGTTCGTCTTCAACCTGGCGCCCTACCTGGTGGCGATCCCGGCGTTCTCGATTCTCGCGATGATCCCGCTGGGCGGTGAGGTGACGATGTTCGGCCACCGCACCACGCTGCAGCTGACCGACCTCCCGGTCGCGGTGCTCGGCGTGCTGGCGCTGGCGTCGGTCGGCATCTACGGCATCGTGCTCGCCGGTTGGTCGTCGGGCTCGACGTTCGCGCTGCTCGGCGGCCTGCGCTCGAGCGCCCAGATGATCTCCTACGAGGTCGCGATGGGCCTGTCGTTCGTGACGGTGTTCATGTTCGCGGGCTCGATGTCGACCTCCGAGATCGTCGAGCGCCAGCAGGACCGCATCAACCTGTTCGGTGGCGTCGAGCTGCCGATCCCGGGCTGGTATTTCCTGCTGCTGGCGCCGTCGTTCATCATCTACGTCATCTCGATGGTCGGCGAGACCAACCGCGCGCCGTTCGACCTGCCGGAGTGCGAGTCGGAGCTCGTGGGCGGCTTCCACACCGAATATTCGGGCTTCCGCTTCGCGATGTTCTTCCTCGCCGAATACATCAACATGGTCAACGTCTCGGCCGTCGCCACCACGCTGTTCCTCGGCGGCTGGCACGCCCCGTGGCCGCTGAACATGATCCCCGGCCTCGACAACCCGTGGCTCGGCCCGGTCTGGTTCACCCTCAAGGTGATCCTGTTCATCTTCCTGTTCATCTGGCTGCGCGGCACCCTGCCCCGCCTCCGCTATGACCAGTTCATGAACTTCGGCTGGAAGTGGCTCATCCCGATCTCGCTCGGCTGGATCATGGCTGTCGCGTCCATCCGCAGCCTGAACCTGCACGACACCGAGGGCCCCAACATCCCGGCGATCCTGGGCGCGGTCATCGTGCTCGGCGCGCTGCTGGCCCTGACGTTCATGGGCGGCAAGGCCGAGGACGAGGCGCCGAAGTCCGTCAGCGGACCGTTCGACCCGTACGCGGGTGGCTATCCGGTCCCGCCGCGCGCGGGCCAGGTGCTGCCCGAGCTCCGGGACGTCGTGAACGTCCCGGCCCACGACGGCGAGGCCCCGGCGAGCGGGGCCCAGACCCGTGGCGGGTCCTCCGCCACCAACGCAACCGGTACGGGAGTTGATCTCTGATGGGTTTCCTTGACGCCTGGGCGGGCTTCGGGGTCACGTTCAAGACGATGTTCCGCAAGACCTTCACCGAGGACTACCCCCTCAAGCCGAAGGTCACGGCGCCTCGCTTCCACGGACGCCACCAGCTCAACCGCTGGCCCGACGGCCTGGAGAAGTGCGTCGGCTGCGAGCTGTGTGCGTGGGCCTGCCCCGCGGACGCGATCTATGTCGAGGGCGCGAGCAACGTCGACGGCGACAACTACTCGCCGGGCGAGCGCTATGGCCGCGTCTACCAGATCAACTACCTGCGCTGCATCCTGTGCGGGCTCTGCATCGAGGCGTGCCCCACGCGCGCGCTGACGATGACCAACGAGTTCGAGCTGGCCGAGTTCACGCGCGAGAAGATGATCTACGAGAAGCAGGACCTCCTCGCCCCGCTGCTGCCCGGCATGGAGCAGCCGCCCCACGCGCGTCGCCTGGGCGACGACGAGAAGGACTATTTCCTGGGCCTGCCCACCACGGGCCAGCCCGACACGCGGACCGGCACGACGCAGTCGCCGGCCGAGGCGGGCCACGGCGTGCCCGATCCGGGTCGGGTCGACCCCGACGACATCCAGGTGGGAGGACCCCAGTGATTCCGATGGTTCCGATGGTCACGGGCGCCGCGGTGGCGTTCTGGCTGCTGGCGCCGGTCATGGTGCTCGGCGCGCTGGGGATGGTGCTGTCCAAGAAGGCCGTCCACTCCGCGCTGTCGCTGGCCGTCGTCATGATCTGCCTGGCCGTGCAGTACGCGGCCCAGGACGCGCCCTTCCTGTTCGCGGTGCAGATCATCGTCTACACCGGCGCGATCCTGATGCTGTTCCTGTTCGTCGTCATGCTGGTCGGCGTCGACGCGCGCGACTCGCTGGTCGAGACGCTCAAGGGCCAGCGGGTCATGGCGATCCTCGCCGCCCTGGGCTTCGGCGCGCTGCTGCTGCTCGTCGTGGGCAACGCCGTCGTCGACGGCACCGCGGTCGGCCTCGGCCAGGCCAACACGATGCCCGGCCCCGACGGTCGCCCCGATCCCCACGGCAACGTGACGGCGCTGGCGTACCTGATCTTCAGCCGGTACGTCTTCGTCTTCGAGGCGACCTCGGCGCTGCTCATCACCGCCGCCGTCGGCGCCATGGTGCTCGCGCACCGCGAGCGCGTCGGTGAGAAGATCACCCAGAAGGCCAAGATGGGTGAGCGCATGAAGGCGTACGCCGAGACCGGCCAGCACCCCGGCCCGCTGCCGACCCCGGGCGTCTTCGCCCGCCACAACGCCGTCGACACGCCGGCGCTGCTGCCCGACGGCTCCGTCGCGCCGGGCTCGGTGTCGAAGACGCTGGCCGCCCGCGGCACCGTCGTTGACGGCGAGCGGCTCGCCGACGCGACGCGCGCCACGCTGCGCGCGATCGAGGGGACCGCGACCGACGACGAGCACAACTCGGCGCTGGCCCGGCGTACGGGTGGCCCGGTCGCCGACGGCGGGACCGACACGGTCGGCAACCGCACCGGCACGGGCCCGCTGCACGCCTCGAGCGGCACCGATCAGGGCACTGCCCATGGCAAGGGGGAGAAGTGAACCCGAACAACTACCTGATCCTGTCGGCGATCCTGTTCACGATCGGCACGGTCGGCTTCATGGTGCGCCGCAATGCGATCGTGGCCTTCATGTCGGTCGAGCTGATGCTGAACGCGTCGAACCTCGCGCTCGTCACGTTTTCGCGCGTGCACGGCAACCTGCACGGCCAGATCGCGAGCTTCTTCGTGATGGTCGTCGCCGCGGCCGAGGTCGTGGTCGGCCTCGCCATCATCGTGTCCATCTTCCGAACGCGACGGTCGGCCTCGGTCGACGACGCGAACCTGCTGAAGTTCTGAGGTGCCACGCATGACCGTCCTCGAATCCCTCCCCGTGCTGGAGGGGGTCGTCCACCCCGTCGCGCCGTTCTCGACGATGACCTCGCTCGCGTGGCTCCTCATCGTCATCCCGCTGCTGTCGGCCGCCGTGCTGCTGCTCCTCGGGAAGGCCAGCGACGCGTGGGGCCACCTGCTCGGCACCGCCGCCTCGCTCGCCTCCTTCGCGCTCGGCGCCTGCATCTTCGCCGAGATGTTCCTGGCCGACGAGGCCCAGCGCTCCATCGCCGTCCCCGTCTACGAGTGGATCGGCGTCGGCGGCTGGCATGTCAACCTCGGCCTGCTGGTCGACCAGCTGTCGATCCTGTTCGTGCTGCTGATCACCGGTGTGGGTTCGCTGATCCACATCTATTCGATCGGCTACATGGCGCACGACGACCGGCGCCGGCGCTTCTTCGCGTACCTAAACCTGTTCGTCGCCGCGATGCTGATGCTGGTGCTGGCCGACAACTACCTCGGCCTGTTCCTCGGCTGGGAGGGCGTCGGCCTGGCGTCCTACCTGCTGATCTCGTTCTGGCAGCACAAGCACTCGGCCGCCGCCGCCGGCAAGAAGGCCTTCGTGGTCAACCGCGTCGGCGACATCGGCATGGCGCTGGCCATGATGACGATGTTCGCCACGTTCGGCACGGTGGCGTTCACCGAGGTCAACGAGCGCGTCCACGGCATGGCCACGGCGCCCGGCACCCTGTTCGGCTCGGGCTCGCTGACCGTCACGTTCATCGGCCTGTTCCTGCTGCTCGCCGCCTGCGGCAAGTCGGCGCAGGTGCCGCTGCACTCCTGGCTGCTTGACGCCATGGAGGGCCCGACCCCGGTGTCGGCGCTCATCCACGCGGCGACCATGGTCACCGCCGGCGTCTACCTGGTCACCCGCTCGCACGCGATCTTCGCCGAGACCCCGCTGGCCTCGACCGCCGTCGTCGTCGTCGGCACGGTGACGCTGCTCGCCGGCGCCTGGATCGGAACCTCGAAGGACGACATCAAGAAGGCGCTCGCCGGCTCGACGATGTCGCAGATCGGCTACATGATGCTGGCCGCCGGCATCGGTCCGGCCGGCTATGCCTTCGCGATCTTCCACCTGATCACCCACGGCTTCTTCAAGGCCAACATGTTCCTCGGCGCCGGCTCGGTCATGCACGGCATGGGCGACGACGTGAACATGCGCCACTACGGCGCCCTGTCGAAGGCCATGAAGGTCACGTTCCTGACGTTCGCCATGGGCTACCTGGCGATCATCGGCTTCCCGTTCACCTCGGGCTTCTTCTCGAAGGACCACATCATCGAGGCCGCCTTCCACCACAACACGCTGGTGGGCGTCTGCGCTCTGGTGGGCGCCTTCATCACGGCCTACTACATGACGCGCATGATGATGATGACCTTCTTCGGCACCAAGCGCTGGGAGGAGGGCATCCACCCGCACGAGTCGCCGGCCGTGATGACCATCCCGCTGATCGTGCTCGCCGTGTTGTCGCTCGTCGCCGGTGTAGCGATGAACGGCTGGATCGGTGGCTGGCTCGACCCGGCCACCGGCGGCCACACCCACGAGGCGGGCCTCTTCGCGGGCTTCACGTCGCTCGTCGGCCTCGTCACCATGGCGGCGGTCGCCCTCGGCGTCCTCGCCGGCTGGTGGGTCTTCCGCGGCCGCATCCCGCGCGACGCGCCCTCGGGCAACCTGCTCGAGAACGCCGCCCGCAACGACCTCTACGGCGATGCGCTGAACCGCTTCTTCGTCATCGAGCCGACCATGGTCGCTGCCAACGGCATCGCCTCGGCCGACGACAAGGGTGTCGACGGCGCGGTCAACGGCGGCGCCGCCATGGTGGGCGGCCTGTCCACCACGTTCCGCCGTCTCCAGACGGGCTATGTCCGGTCGTACGCGCTCACGATGGTGGCCGGAGCCGCCCTCGTCGGCCTTGTCTTGATCCTCGGCCGAGTGGCCTGAGGGGAGGAGTCGCAATGAGTTTCCCCTGGCTGACCCTGTTGGGTCTCCTCCCCATGCTCGGCGCCGCCGTGCTGATGATGGTGAAGAACGCGAAGCAGGCCCGCACGATGGGCCTGGTGTTCTCGCTCGCGACGCTCGCGGTCGGTGTCGCCGTGGCCGTGATGGTGGCCGGCGGTGCCCAGATCGCCGAGCGCCTGCCGTGGATCCGCGCGTTCGGCGCCTGGTGGTCGCTCGGCCCCATCGACGGCATCTCGCTGACGATGGTGCTGCTGACGGTCATCCTGACCCCGATCGTCCTGCTCGCGTCGTGGGACACCGTGGACGCCGACGACCGCTGGGGCAGCCATGTCTATTTCGGCCTGGTCCTCGCGCTCGAGTCGCTGTCGCTGTTCGTGTTCATGGCGACCGACGTCCTGCTGTTCTACCTCTTCTTCGAGGCCACGCTGATCCCGATGTACTTCCTGCTCGGCGGCTTCGGCGGCCGTCGTCGCGGGTACGCGGCCATCAAGTTCCTGCTGTTCGGCCTCGCCGGCGGCCTGATCATGCTGGCCTCGGTCATCGGCCTGTACGCGGTGTCCGCCCGCCAGGGCTCGCCCAGCTACCTGCTGTCCGACCTCGCCCAGCTCGACATCGGCGGTGCGACGGGACGCTGGCTGTTCCTCGGCTTCTTCATCGCGTTCGCGCTGAAGGCCCCGATGGTGCCGTTCCACACGTGGCTCCCCGACGCCGCCGAGGAGGGCACGGCCGGCAGCTCGACGCTGATGGTCGGCATCCTCGACAAGATCGGCACGTTCGGCATGATCCGCTTCTGCCTCGAGCTGTTCCCCGAGGCGTCGAAGTGGGCTTCGCCGGTCGTCATCGTGCTGGCGCTCGTGTCGGTGATCTACGGCGCGCTCGCGGCCATCGGCCAGAAGGACATGATGCGCCTGATCGCCTTCACGTCGATCAGCCACTTCGGGTTCATCGTGCTCGGCATCTTCTCGTTCACGACGGTCTCGATGACCGGCGCGACGTTCTACATGTTCAACCACGCCTTCTCGACGGCCGTGCTGTTCCTCGTGGCCGGCTATCTCGTGCAGCGCCGCGGCTCGCGCCTGATCTCGGCGTACGGCGGTGTGCAGAAGGTCGCGCCCGTCATGGCCGGGCTGTTCCTGATGGGCGCGCTGTCGTCGGCCGCGCTGCCCGGCATGTCGAGCTTCGTGTCGGAGTTCATGGTCATCGCCGGATCGTTCGCGCGGAACCCGATCGTGGCCGGCATCTCGACCATCGCGATGGTCCTCGCCGCGGTCTATTGCCTCTGGATGTATCAGCGCATCTTCACCGGCCCGGTCACAGACCAGACCGCGAAGGCGTTCGGCGGTGTGGCCGATCCGGTGGACGCCAACGGCGAGTACGCCGGGGCCGCCCACGATGGTGCGTTGGCTGAGCGAGCGCCAGCGAGTCGAAGCCACGACGACCCCGCGTTGGCTGAGCGAGCGCCAGCGAGTCGAGGCCACGACGACCCCGCGTTGGCTGAGCGAGCGCCAGCGAGTCGAAGCCACGACGACCCCGCGTTGGCTGAGCGAGCGCCAGCGAGTCGAAGCCACGACGACGGCGCCCACGCCCTCGGCGCCGCCGACCGGTCCACGCGGCTCGACCTCACCGGTCGCGAGAAGCTCGCGATCGCGCCCCTTCTGGCCCTGATCCTGGTCTTCGGCTTCTTCCCGAAGCCGATGCTCGACCTGATCGAACCGGCCGTGAAGACCACCATGCAGCAGGTCGGCCTGACCGATCCTGAGCCGCAGCTCGCGAAGGGACACAACTGATGAACCCCGGCACGTTCGAGGCGCCGGTGCTGGAATACCTCCAGCTCTCGCCGCTCTTCGTGATCTTCGGCATGGCCTGCCTCCAGGTCGGCGTCGAGGCGTTCTTCCCGCGCAAGGGGCGGGCGGGCGTACAGCTGGGGCTGTCGTTCGTCGCCATCGTCGTCGCGCTGGCGCTGACGATCTTCAACTGGATGTCGGGCGCGCAGAGCATCGGCGCGGTCGGGTCGGTGGCGCTGGACGGGCCGTCGTACTTCATCTGGGCCCTGCTGCTCGTGCTGACCGCGCTGAGCCTGTTCGTGTTCGCCGAGCGCAAGCTGTCGGGCGGGTCCACGGCGTTCACGCCGCAGGCCGCCTCGGTGCCGGGCACCCCGGCCGAGAAGGAGGCGATCCTGAATCGCCTCGAGCACACCGAGATCTATCCGCTGCTGCTCTTCGCGTTGACCGGCATGATGCTGTTCCCCGCGTCGAACGACCTGCTGACGATGTTCATCGCGCTCGAGATCATGTCGCTGCCGCTTTATCTGATGTGCGGCCTCGCGCGCCGCCGCCGCCTGCTGTCGCAGGAGGCCTCGGTCAAGTACTTCCTGCTGGGTGCGCTGTCGTCGGCCTTCTTCCTGTATGGCGCTGCGCTGCTCTACGGGTACGCGGGCGACTTCACCCTCGCCGCCATCGACCGCGCCACGAGCGCGGGCACGGGCTCGTCGGTGCTGCTGCTCGGCGGCATGGGCCTGATGGCGATCGGCCTGCTGTTCAAGGTCGGCGCGGTGCCGTTCCACAACTGGACGCCCGACGTCTATCAGGGCGCCCCGACGCCGGTCACCGGGTTCATGGCGGCCTGCACGAAGATCGCCGCCGTGGGCGCGCTGCTGCGCGTGTTCTATGTCGGCCTCGGCGGCGCGCGCTGGGACTGGCAGCCGCTGATGGCGGCCGTCGCGGTGCTGACCATGGCGGTCGGCTCGCTGCTGGCGATCACGCAGACCGACATCAAGCGCATGCTGGCGTACTCGTCGATCGCCCACGCGGGCTTCCTGCTGACCGCCATGACGGGCGCGGCGCAGGGCGCCACCGGCGTGGGCGCCGGCCAGCTGACGTCGCTGTCGGCGATCCTGTTCTACCTGGCTGCGTACGGCTTCACCACGATCGGCGCGTTCGCGATCGTCACGATGGTGCGCGACGCCGGGGGCGAGGTGACCTCGCTGAAGGGCTGGGCCGGCCTGGGCCGCAAGAATCCCGGCATCGCCGCGGTGTTCGCGCTGTTCCTGCTGTCGTTCGCCGGCATTCCGCTGACGTCGGGCTTCATCGGCAAGTGGGCCGTGTTCGTGGCGGCCTGGCGCGGCGGATTCGCGTGGCTGGTCGTCGTCGCGGTGCTCATGTCGCTGGTCGCCGCGTTCTTCTATCTGCGCGTCATCATGGTCATGTTCTTCTCCGATCCCACGGGCGACGCCCGGGTGGCGGCCCCGAGCTGGATGACCCTGGTCGCCGTCGGGGTAGGATGCCTTGCCACCATCGGTCTCGGCATCCTGCCGGGCCCGCTGCTGAACGTCGCCATGCTGGCGCGCGAGTTCCTGCGCTGACAGCCCGAAGGGAGATCTGTGCTGTCGACAACTGACACCGTGACGGACGACGCGTTCGCCGACGCGGTGAGGGGCCACTTGGCCGTCATCGAGGAGCGCCTGCTCGAGTCGGCGCAGGGCGACACCCCGATGGTGACCGAGTCGGCGCAGCACATCATCTCCGCCGGCGGGAAGCGCTTCCGGCCGCTGCTCGTCGTGCTGGCCTCCCACTTCGGGGGCCCGGTCGACGACGAGGACCTCGTGAAGGCCGCGATGGTGGTCGAGCTGACCCACGTCGCGAGCCTCTATCACGACGACGTCATGGACGACGCCGACAAGCGCCGGGGGGTCGAGTCGGCCAACCGGCGCTGGGACAACACCGTCGCGATCCTCGTGGGCGACTTCCTGTTCGCCCGCGCGTCCGACACCGTGGCCGACCTCGGCACCGACTTCGTACGCCTCCAGGCCCGCACGTTCGCGCGGCTGGTCCAGGGCCAGATCGCCGAGACGGTCGGACCGGCCGACGGGGCGGATCCGCTGGACCACTACATGGGCGTGCTGGCCGACAAGACCGGCTCGCTGATCGCGACCTCGGCGGTCTTCGGCGGCATGGTGTCGGGGGCCTCGCCCGAGGTGCTGGCGGCCCTGGGGGAGTTCGGCGAGGAGATCGGTCTGGCGTTCCAGCTGTCCGACGACATCATCGACATCACGTCCGACGAGACCGGCAAGACGCCCGGCACCGACCTGCGCGAGGGCGTGGCGACGCTGCCGACGCTGCTGGTCGGGCGCTCGTCGTCGGGATCGGACGCGCGACTCAAGGAGCTCATCGGGTCCGACCTCTCCGGTGACGCCGAGCTGGCGGAGGCGATCTCGCTGTTGCGGGCCCATCCGGCGATCGAGGAGGCCCGTGCCGAGGTGCGACGCCGGGCCGACGCCGCGCGCGGCCACCTGGCGGGGTTGCCCACCGGGGCGGCCAAGGAGGCGCTCGAGGCGCTCTGCGACCAGGTCGTGACGCGGTCGGCGTGAGGCCTTCGTCGCGGTGGCCCGCCATGCTGTGCTGGACCACCGTGCTGCTCGAGGGGTTCGACCTCGTGGTGCTCGGGGCGGTCATCCCGACGTTGTTGAGGACCGGCCACGTGGGATTCACCGCGGCCGGGGCCACGACGGTGGCGACGCTGTCGCTCGTGGGGGTGGCCATCGGAGCCGCGGTGGCCGGGCCGGTCGCCGACCGGGTGGGGCGACGCCGCGTACTGCTCGGGTCGATCCTGCTCTTCTCGCTGTTCACGCTGGTGGTGCCGTGGGCGCCGTCGGTGGGGGTGTTCGCGGCTCTGCGGTTGATGGCGGGCGTCGGGCTGGGAGCCGGGCTGCCGACCGCACTGACGCTGATGTCGGAGCACCTGCCGCGGGAGCGGCGGTCGCGGGCCAGCACGATGACGATGACGGGCTATCACGTCGGCGCGGTGCTCGCGTCGCTGGCGGCGCTGGCGCTGGTGCCGTCGTGGAAGCCGCTGTTCCTGTTCGGCGGGCTGGCCGGGCTGGCGTTCCTGCCGCTGATGTGGGCGAAGCTGCCGGAGTCGCCGGCGTTTCTGGCGGCGGATCGGGTGGACGGGCGCGCGGCGCGGGCTGCGCTGTTCCGCGGGCCGCTGTTGCGGGCGAGCCTGGGGGTGTGGGTGGGCTCGTTCATGGGTCTGCTGCTGGTCTATGGGCTGAACACGTGGCTGCCGCAGCTGATGCGGCAGGCGGGCTATGACATCGCGAGCTCGATCACGATGCTGTTCGTGCTGAACGCGGGGGCCGTGGTCGGGCTGGTCGTGGCAGGGCGGGTCGCCGACCGAAGGGGCGTACGCCCGACGATCTGGCTGTGGTTCGCGGCGGCTGCGGTGCTGCTGGCGCTGCTGTCGATCAGGATCGCCGACCGGTTCGTGCTGAACGGGGTGATCCTCGTGACGGGTGCGTTCGTGTTCAGCGCGCAGGTGCTGATCTATGCGTACGTCACGCACGCGTTCCGGGCCGAGGTGCGGAACACGGCGCTGGGGCTGGCGTCATCGATCGGGCGGATGGGCGCGATCGTGGGGCCGCTGATCACGGGAGCGCTGGTGAGCGCGGGCCTGGCGTACCCGTGGGGGTTCTGGTTCTTCGCGCTGACGGCGGTTCTGGGGCTGGCGGCGATGGCGTGCGTACCGCACGAGAGGGAGCTGGAGGCATCGGCTCAGGACGTGCGTCAGGACTGAAAGGCTCGGCGGAGGACCTCGGGATCGCCGTCGAGGCGGCCGTCGTGATCAAGGTGGCCTAGGGCGGCTCGATGGGCTCGGCCGAGGCGCGAGGTCCGGTGGGGTCGACGTGGAGCGGCCGGCTTAGCGACAAAGGAGTTGAAGCCTCTCGCGCACGTTCTCCGAGCGAGGCAGCCCTTCTACGTTCTCCGAGCGGGCGCAGCGAGACGAGGAGCGCGTCACGTTCTCCGAGCGGCGCCCTCACGTTCTCCGAGCGAGCGGAGCGAGTCGAGGAGCGCGTCACGTTCGCTGAGCGGTGCCCTCACGTTATCCGAGCGAGCGGAGCGAGTCGAGGAGCGGGTTGCGTTCGCTGAGCGAGGCCGCCTGCGGCCGAGTCGAAGTGTCGCGACCGCGAACCCCGCGGTCCACCGCGAACCCCGGAATCGTCACCCCGAACCCCATGGTTCACCGCGCACCCCGCATGCATGGTGCGCGCTGCACCTCGGGGTTCGCCCTCGAGGGCCTCCGTGACCGCGAACCCTGTCAGTCACCGCGAACCCTCGCGCGGCGTTATCCACAGCCCGTTCGTTAACCCAGTGTTTGCCGTCGCGTCGCGAATCGCGGCCCGGGCGCCGACCAGAATGGCGGAGGTTGAACCGCTGGTCGAATCCCCGGGATCTTGGAGGAAGTGTGCGTCACGTCGCCGTAGGCCTTGCCGCCGCGCTGCTGCTCGCGAGCGCGTGCACGCCGAAGGACGAGGGCGGTACGCGGGACCCCTCCATCACTTATGGCAATCCGACCCCGACCGAGACTGCGGGTACGCCGACCCCGACCGCGCGCGCGACGCCATCGACGGAAGAACTGGTACGCCAGACCCAGGCCGTCTATCAGGTGGCCTTCGATGAGTACGAGCGCCTGACGCGGGCAGGCGGTGCCGATGAGGCATCCCCCCGGCTGAAGCAGGTGATGCAGGGAACCTACCTGGATCTGACCACCAAAGCGCTTCGCGAGCAGAAGGCGACGGGGTACCGGATTGAGGGTCGAGCGGCTACAACCAAATCGAGATCTGCAGCAGGCACGGCCAGCCAGGGGTCAGACCCGCGCCTGACGCTCGAAGTGTGCGAAGACCGACGAGGGGCGACGTTGATCGAGCGGAACGGCCAGCGGGCAGAGAGTGGATTTGTGGCGGGCCATGTCTTTGCTGCCCAGGCAGCAGACGGCCGGATCAAGTTGACCAGCGTTCGTACTAGACCGGCTGAACAATGCGTTTGGTAGCGCTGGCGATGGGCTGGGGAACTTTGGCGACGCTGGTCTTGACGGTTCCTGCCGCAGGCCAAGGGGAGGATCCGCCGGAGTTTGGGATCCATGGGACTCGAACTGTGAAGTCGGGTGTCAAGGGTGACACTGCCACTGTGACTGCCGGCCAGCAGGAGTCCAAGAAGTACGCTCCGCAGTCCGGCGATCCTGGAGGCAATAACGATCCGGCGAGAGGGACCGGCACCCCAAAGCAGGGCAATCCAACTCCAGTCACTTACCCGGATTGGGTGATGGACAATCCTGGTGTCCGGGGTGGGTCGATGTCTCCGGGTGAGGTGCTCGATTCGTTGTGCCGTCAGATGGCGGGTGGGGGTGGGCCGGTCGATGCCGCGTGTCTGCCTGGCCGTGCTCCGGGTCCTGGTGCTCCGGCTGTTCCTCCGCCTCCTGATCCTGTGGTGGTGGCGCGGCGTGCGGTGGCGGAGTTGAAGCTTCCGGCGGGGCGGCCGCTGGTGGGGCCTGATCCGAGTGTGAATGAGTGGAACATGGTGGCGGTGGGGTATCCGATCTGGTTGTGGACCGATGATCCCGCTACGCAGT
>NZ_BAAHBN010000018.1:0-31741 GCF_054776655.1 Mariniluteicoccus flavus
GCGCGGGTCGTGTCCTCGGCGCCGGAACCCTCGACCTCGACGACACTGACCAGGCCGACACGTCGTCGGGATTGCCGTCGCGCAATGACCTCCTCGAGCTCGTGGTCCACGTCCGCCCCGATCAGGTCGACCGCGGCGCCGGCGGCCAGGTCACCGGCCTCGGCTCGGTCGCCCGCTCCCAACTCGACGCACTCCTCGCGAACGCCGAGAAGGTCACCGTCCGGCCAGTCCTGGATCCCGAGGTGCCGCACGTGACCGTCGGCTACGAACCCACCGAGGCGCAGCGGCGTGAAGTGTTGTTGCGGGAGGAGTACGAGGCATTCCCGTTCTCCACACGGCGCTCGGCCGGGAAGTTCATCGACCTCGATCACATCATCGAGTTCCCGCTCGGTGCGACCTGCACCACCAACCTCACCCCACTGTCGAAGCGGGTCCACCGGGCCAAGACATTCGGCGGGTTCACCTCCACCCCCGTCCGCCCCGGCGTGAAGCACTGGAAGACCCCCACTGGACAGGAGTTCTGGACCACACCCCACGGCACCTACACCCGCAACCCCGACACCGACCTGATCATCGACCCGACCGGAACCCGGCGCCGCATCCGCCAAGCCACCCGACGAGCCGCCGAACTCGCCGAGAAACACGCCAAACAACAGATCATGGAAGAAGCACAAGCCGCCGCAGCACGAGCCTTAGCCCAGCACAGCCCCGCCCTCATCCCCCTCACGAACGAGACCGCCGCCTGACCCACCGGCACGACCGCCGCCCACATCCCTGCTGACCGACCCGCCAGGAGAACCCACCCGGCGGGCACGAAGCATGCCCGGCTCCTCGTCTCGGCCGCAGGCGGCCTCGCTCGGAGAACGTGGGTGCAGTCCCGCGGGATGCCCGGCTCCTCGTCTCGCGAAGCCTGTGCTGAGCGACGCCGCCCCGCAGCCGAGACGAAGTGCTCGCTCGGAGATCGTGGACCGGTCCGCAGGTCGTCACCACTCCTCGTCTCGCTGGCGCTCGCTCGGAGAACGTCCCCTGGTCAGCCATGTCTTGGGACTCGCGCGCCCGGTGTCTGGAGGACCGATGAGCAACGCGGCCCCCGCAGACCAGGCCGGAACCGATCCAGAAACGAGGGCCGCGTTGCGAAGAGTGTCCGAAGACACCGGATTGAGGGCGCGAGGCCGATCGCGTCGCGGAGCGACGCAATGCATGACGCAATCTAACTCGTGATGTACCACGCGCCCTTGATCTTCACCGCCTTCATCGATCCCAGCAGTCCCTGGCCCATCGACGACGTCACCTTCGCCGACTTGAACTCGGCGGAGTCGCCCGACACCGTCGCGCCCGTCACCTTGGCGTCCTTGAGATCGGGAGACGACTTCGCGGCCGACTGCGCGACCTGCCCGAACGACGTCTCACAGAGGCCTTTGGCCTCCGGGATCGACGAGATCGGCTGGTTGTTGGCCGCCATCACCGCGCAGGCGCCCTTGCCGTCACCATTGCCGAGGGCGTGCAGGAAGGTCTCGGCGACGGCCTCGGGTGTCGTCTGAGACCCTGCAGCCGAGCCTCCGCCCGAGGTGGTTGCGGGTGCGCTCGATGCGGGGGCGCTCGTTGCCGGCGCGCTTGAGGCCGGGGCGGACGTCGCGGGCGCAGGCGCCGGGGCGCTGGGGGCCGGCGGCGCGGGGACACTGGGCGCTCCTGCACCCGAACAGGCGGTCAGCGCGAACGACGCCGCGACGAGGGCGCCGACTCCGGCGCGGGAGAGCGGAATGTGGGTCGTACGCATGGGGCCTCCTTGACTGATGGAACTTCCATGGTGACGCACCGAGGGATCATGGCTGCGGACGGTCGACACGAGCGCCGCGGTCCTGTCGGTGGGACGTGGCACTCTGGACGAGTGCCGCTGCCCGACTGGATGATCGACGATCCCGCGCTGCGACACCACCATCACCGGCCCGCAACGCCCGGCACCACGACATGCCTGCCCGCGTGGCTTCCCGACCCGGTGACGGAGGCCCTCACCCGGCAGGGCTTCGCCCGGCTCTGGACCCACCAGCGTGACGCCGCCGACGCCGCGCACTCCGGCCGCCACGTGGCCCTCTCCACCGGTACGGCGTCCGGGAAGTCCCTCGCGTACCTCCTGCCGATCCTGGCCGCGACCTGGGGCGGCGAGCCCACTGCTCCCCCGCCGCTGCCCCGCGTCGAGGCGACCGCCTCCAACCGCGTACGCGAGCTCCTGTCCCGGCCCCACACGGCCCTCTATCTGGCGCCCACCAAGGCGCTCGCCCACGACCAGTTGCGCGCCTGCCGCGCCCTCGACGTGCCGTCGTGGCGCGTGACCGCCCTCGACGGCGACTCCGACACCGCCGAGCGGGCGTGGGCGCGCGACCACGCGGCGTACGTGCTCACCAACCCCGACATGCTCCACCGCTCGATCCTGCCCAACCACGAGCGCTGGGCCCCGCTGCTGCGGTCGCTGCGCTATGTCGTGATCGACGAGGCCCATCGCTATCGCGGCGTGTTCGGCTCCCACACCGCCCAGGTCATCCGGCGGCTGCGGCGGCTGTGCGCGGCGTACGGGGCGTCGCCGGTGTTCGTCTGCGCCTCGGCGACGACGGCGAACCCGGTCGAGGCCATGGCGCGACTCGTCGGGGTCGACGAGGACGCGATCACCCTGGTCGACCGTGACGCCTCCCCCCACGGTGCGCTCGACCTCGCCCTCTGGGCCAGCGGCGACCACCACGACACCACCACCGGCGACCTGCTGACGCGGTTCGTCGGCGAGGGCCGCCAGACGCTGGCCTTCGTCGCCTCGCGCCACATGGTGGAGGTCGTCGCGCGGCGGGCCCGCGACGAGGTGGGGTCGACCATCGCGTCCTATCGCGGCGGCTATCTGCCGGCCGAGCGTCGCGCGACCGAGGCCGGACTGCAGTCCGGCGAGCTCGCGGGCGTCGCGACCACCAACGCCCTCGAGCTCGGTGTCGACATCGCCGGCATGGACGCGGTGGTGGTCTCGGGCTATCCCGGCACACTGTCGGCGCTGTGGCAGCGCGTCGGCCGGGCGGGGCGCTCGGGGTCCGACGCGCTGGCCGTGCTGGTGGCCCGCGATGATCCCCTCGACGTGTGGCTGTTCGACCATCCCGACCAGATCGTGAACGCGCCGGTCGAGCGCAGCGTCATCAACCCCCACAACACCTATGTGGTGGCGCGTCACCTCGCCGCGGCCGCACAGGAACTGCCGTGCACCGAGGCCGACACGGCGTGGTTCGGGCCCGACACCGTGACGCTGCTCGACCAGCTCACCGCGTCCGGGGTGCTGCGTCGACGGGCCGGAGGCTGGTTCTGGACGCGTCCCGACCGGGCGGTCGACGCCATCGACCTGCGCGCGATCGGCGGGCGCGCGGTCGAGATCGTCGACGAGGAGACCGGCGGCGTCGTCGGCACCGTCGATCCCGCAGCCGCCGACCGTACGCTCCACCCCGACGCCGTCTATGTCCACGCCGGCGAGGTCTGGGTCGTCGACGAGCTCGACCGCGGCGAGGCCGTCGCCTTCGTCCACCGCGACGATCCGGGCTGGACGACGCAGGCCCAGGAGACCTCCGACGTCGCCATCATCGCCGCGCGGCAGGAATCGCCGTGTGGTCAGGGAACGCTCGCGTTCGGCGATGTCACGCTGACCAGCCGGGTCACGGGCTATCTGCGGCGCGACGCCCGCACGGGCGATGTCTGGGACGAGACCCCGCTGGACCTGCCGGAACACCGCATGACGACCCACGCGGTGTGGTGGACCCTGCCGGAACAGGCGTTGCAGTCATTGGGGTTCAGTCACGTGCAGTTGGGCGCGGCCGCCCACGCGCTCGAGCACACGCTGATAGGCCTGCTCGCCGCCTTCGTGCCGAGCGACCGGTGGGACGTCGGCGGCCTGTCGACCGCGCTCCACCCCGACACCGGGACGCTGACGATCTTCGTCCACGAAGGGCTTCCCGGCGGCGCCGGCATCGCCGCGGAGGCGTACGACGTCGCCCGTGACTGGCTGTCGGCCGCGCGCGACCGGCTCACCGCCTGCCCGTGCGCCGCGGGCTGCCCGAGCTGTGTCATTTCGCCGAAGTGCGGCAACGGCAACCAGATGCTCGACAAGGCCGGCGCGCGCGATCTCGCCGATCTGTTGCTGGGTTGATCATCCGAGGCGTCCGGCGCTCGCGCGGGCCCGCACCGACGTGGGCAGCCCGGGGAACGTCCGCCCGACGGTGACCTCGGCCTCGACCGTCACCACGTGGTCGACCGCGTCGCCGACCGCCTCACAGGTCGTGACCCGCGCCCGGTTGGCCCGGCCCACACGCCCGGCGACGGCGCACGGCTCTCCGGAGGCGTACGCCCCCGCCCCCGACACCGCCGCCAGGTCCGCCACTCCGCGGGCCCGGTGGTGGGCCGCCGCGTACGCGATGACGAGCGCGACCGCGCCCGACACGACCAGGAGCAGGACGGCGACCGCCAGCACCGCTGGGGTCGCCGCCCCGCGGTCGTCGCGCCTCACGGCTTCACCCCGGGCTCGGCGACGACCCGCGCCGTGGCGCTGAGGTCGACGCCGGGACCGCGCGGGCCGAATGGCCGGGCCGTGGCGCGCACCGTCACCACGGCGACGTCGGCGTCACGCCCGATCGTCACCCGGGCCCCGGCGGGTGCATCGTTCTTGGCCCGGTCGAGGGCGGCCCGGTCGCCCCGGGCGACCTGCCGGGCCACCTCGGACGCGGTGTCCCAGCACTGGCCCTGGACCAGCGCGACCCCGATGAGGCCGATGCCGGCCGCCACGGCGAGCATGAGGGCGATGAGGCCCATCGCCAGCTCGGCGGTGACCATGCCGCGGTCGGGGCGCGAGGAGTGGTCCATGACCAATTCCGTTCTCTGGTGAGGTTTCAGGAGGGAGTGGTCGAGATCGCGGGCGGGGTATGGGGACCGGCCGCCCGCGATCTCAGTGGGGTGGTGTCACTTGACCTTGAGGAAGTTCTTCAGGATGTCCCCGATCAGCTGACCCATGAGCTGCTGGAACGCCGGCTCCTTCAGCACCAGGATCAGGACGCCCGCCAGCGTGCACGCCGCGATGATGCCGACCGCATATTCCGCCGTCGTCATGCCACGCTCGCCGCGCCCGGCCACCTCGACCTGGTCGGCACCCTCGATGACGGGAGCCTGCTCGATCACGATCTCTGCCATGATGGTTTCCTTTTCTTGTTGGGTTTCCGCGGCGATCTCGCCACGCCCCCACCATGGCGGCGAGAACGCCAAACGGTTCACCTCGAAGGGCCACCTGTGGACAACGCTTCGAGGTCCTTCGAACCTGTGGACAACTCCCCCCTCATCGGAACACCGTCATCACGACGCCACCGATCGCCGGAACGATCCCCACCAGCACGAACGACGGCAGGAAGCACACCATCAGCGGGAAGACGCTGCGTACGCCCGTTGTCCGCGCCGTCTCTAGCCGCGCGTCGCGGTCGGCGTGCACCAGCAGCTCCGCGTGGCGCCGCAGCACCGGCGCCACAGCAGCTCCCGACGTTGCAACCCGCCCGATGTCGGTGGCCGCGCGCCTCCACGCCTCGCTCGCCTCGAGCGCGGCCCAGGCGTCGCGCTCGGCCAACCCGATTTCGTGACCGGCCTGGACGCGGGCGAGGTCGGCCCCGACGATGCCGGGCATGGTCGGGGCCACCGCCGCCAGCGCCGCCCCCAGCGGCAGGCCCGCCTCCACCCCGCACGCCAGCAACGTGAGCGCCTCCGGCGCGAACTCCCCCCGCAGGGCCTCGTCATCGCGGTGGTCGGGCCCGATGAGCCCCAGCCCCCAGAACCCCACCGCGCCCACCACCACGGCCGCGACCAGGCGTACCCACCACGGGCCCGGCGCCAGCTGCGCCGCGAGCACCCCCAGCGCCGCGCCAGCGCCCACCCGCGTACGCAGCCCAAGCACGCCAGAAGCCCCTGGCCCGGCCACCGGAACGCTCAGCGGCGCCGGCGCACGCGGCGGTCCCGCCGCCCACCAGCCGGCCAGCGCCGCGAGGACTGCCGCGGTGATCACGATCACTTCCCGCCCTTCTGGCTCCGTCGCCCGTTCCCCATGTGCTCGGTCCACAGCAGGCCGCCGGTGCCGAGGCAGGTGCCGACGACAAGGCAGGCCTGTCCGATCGCATTGCCCAGAAGGAAATCCAGGGGATCGCCCCCGATGCCATAACCGATGCCGAGGCCCGCCAGCGGCAACACCGTCAGCAGCCGGCCCGTCATCAGCGCCGCCGCCAGCTCCCCGTTGACGACGACGGTCACCTGGCGGTCGTCCCGCAGGCGCGACGCCACCGATTCCAGCGTGTCGGCCAGCGGCGCGCCCGTACGCTCGGCCATGCGCCACGCACGCCCCAACCGGCCCAGCCCGTCGGCTCCCGGCGCGGCCGCCGCCTCCTCCCACAACGCCACGACATCGCCGCCGACCGCGGCCACCGAGGCCGCCGGCCGCAGCACGGCGAAGTCGTCGGCCGCCGAGGACAGCGCCGTCGCGGGCACCCGCCCGATCGACAGCTCCTGCGCCAGCGCCGAGCAGGCCCGGGCGACGTCGTCGGCGGTGCGGTCGCGCGCCCGCGTACGCCACCGCCCGCGCACCACCAGCGCCAGTCCCCCGCCGGCGATCGCCAGCGCGGCGCCAACCGCGCCCGCCGGCGATCCGGCCACCGAACCCACGAGAACCACCCCCAGGAACGCCACCCCCGCGTACGCCGCCTCCAGCCCCGGCCCGCCCGACCGTCGCCGCCGCCCCATGGGCACCCGCGAGCGCCGCGCCGGCCACCACGCCCACGCCGCGCCGGCCGCGAGCAGCGCGGCCAGGGCGGTCACCGGCCCCACATCCCTTCCAGCACGTCGATTCCGGGACCTCGCCGCACCCGGTCGCCGTCGAACTCCAGCGCCGGCACGACGCCGATCCCGTCGCTCGTGCGGTGGACGACGTGGATGCCGGTGACCCGGCGTACGCCCGACCGCGCCTCGCGTCGCACGTGGATCACGGCGTCGAGCGCGGCGGCCGCCTGGAGGTGGAGCGCCTCGCGGCCCATGTTCCCCAACGCCGCAAGGGCTTCGAGCCGCGCCGGCACGTCGGCCGCCGAGTTCGCATGGATCGTCCCGCAACCGCCCTCGTGGCCGGTGTTCAACGCCTGCAGGAGATCGCAGACCTCGGCCCCGCGGACCTCACCCACCACAAGGCGGTCGGGCCTCATGCGCAGCGCCTGCTTCACCAGCACCGTCAGTGGCACCGCGCCCGCCCCCTCGGCGTTCGGCACCCGCGCCTCCAACCGCACGCAGTGGCCGTGGTCGGGGTCGAGTTCGCGGGAGTCCTCGACCACGACGATGCGCTCGTCGGCGGGCACGCGCGCCAGCAACGAGGCCAGCAGGGTCGTCTTGCCCGATCCCGTGCCACCCGCGACGAGGAACGCCACCCGTGACTGCACCATCGCGTCCAGCACGTCGGCTCCCGCCGCCGGCACCGAGCCCGCCGCCACCCACTCCTCCAGCGAGAACCGGCGCCCCGCGGGTACGCGGAGCGACAGGCAGGTGCCGGGATCGGCAAGCGGGGTGAGGATCGCGTGGAGGCGCGTGCCGTCGGCGAGCCGCGCGTCGACGAAGGGGGAGCCGTCGTCCAACCGCCTCCCGATGGACGTCGCCAACCGGACCGCGAGCCGGCGTACGTCCTCCTCGGAGGCGAACTCCACCCCCGCCGGCTCGAGCCCCCGGCCGCGGTCGACGAACACCGCCCGGTGGCCGTTGACCAGCACGTCGGTGACCCCAGGCGTACGCAGCAGCGGCTCGAGCAGGCCCGCCCCGGTCGACTCGCGCCGCAGCCGCTCGACCACGTCGACGAGCACGCGGTCGTCCACGAGCTGGCCGAGCGACCGCATCGCCTCGGCCACGTCGGCGGGGGCCGGGGGTCGACCCAGCTCGGCCAGGCGTACGCGCAGCCGCTCCATGTCCGCGGCGTTCACGGCAGCACCCGCTCGGCGATCGACGCAAGCGCCCGCCGGTACGCCCGGCCGGCCACGCGGCCCGCCGGCTCGCCGCGGTCGAGCGCGCCGGCCACCGCCCGATCGTGCGGCAGCGTGCCGAGCAGGGGCACGCCCAGTCCCCTGGCGAGCTCGTCACCGCCCAGCACCCCGGGGCGCGCCACCACGGCGAGCGGCGCCGTGGGATCGGCCTCGGCCACGACGGCGCGCGCCGCCGCGAGCCCCGGCACCGTGGCCACCCCGACCACGACGGTGCCGTCGCACAGCGCGATGTGGGAGGCGAGGTCGCCGCCGCCCCGGGCGAGGTCGACCACCACGACCTCGTGGGTGCGCGACGTCGACCGCAGCACCGACGCGATCGCCGTCGACCCGGGCACCTCGGCCTCGGGGTCGCGGTCCCACGCCAGGACCCCGAGCCCGGGCGCCGGTGGCAGGTGGGCCTGCACGTCGCCGACGAAGCCCCGCGCCGCCGCGAAGCCCGACCACCGGCGCCCCGGCGTACGTTCCAGTCCCAGCGCGAGGTCGACGCCGCCGCCGCGCGGGTCGAGGTCGGCGAGCAGCGTACGCAGCCCCCGGCGCGCAGCCAGGTCGGCAAGCCCCACCGCCAAGGTCGTGGAGCCCACACCGCCCGATCCCCCGACCACGCCGAGCACCGTGGCCCGCGCGCCCGTCGCGCCCGCCAGGGACGCCGAGAGCGCGCGTACCCCGTCGGGCAGCACCGCGATGGTCGCGCCGAGCGTCGCCGACCACCCGCAGAGCACCTCCTCGTCCCCCGCCCGTCCGACGACGTGCCACGTGCCGGCGTCGACCGGTCCGTGCCGCGCCGCGGCGGCCGCCTGGTCGACGCCGACGACGACCGCGCGCCACGGGCGCGCCAGCAGCGCGGGGTCGGCGTCGTGGACGGCGGGGACGTCCACCGACGCGGCCGCCGCGAGGACGGTGTCGGCCAGCTCGCCGTCGCCGGTGAGGATCAGCACGCGCGCATCGGCCAGGGACGGACCGGATGCGCCGAGGGAGGGGATCGCCATGGCTCGACCATGCAGGCAGCCGGTGCCGATCATCCGGCCGTCAGGGAATCTGTGGACAACTCCGCGGACAGGAACTCGACCTGTGGAAAGAATCACACCCGAGGGTCTTCACAAACGGCGACGGCAGGCGTACAAAGGAGTCAAGGATTCCTTCCACAGCAGTCAGGCACCCACGCGGCGACCATAACCGTCTCAAGGGTTGTCGAGTCCCGGGTTCACCCGAGCCGACACAGAGAATTGCACGCCTGGTCACCTGCACTGAGGTGGGTCACGGCCCCCGGGCGCCCCGTGCATCGGGGGCCGTTTCACGTCCGCACCACGACCCCGCTCAGGCCGCGATCAGAGCTCGATCTTCTTGTCGCCGCGGAACCAGACCATCGTCGCCCCGGCGGCGTTGACCTGCGCCGCGAGCTGCCGCGTGAGCTCCTTGCGGGACTTCTTGGACAGCCCGGCCGCGCCCTCGATCAGCGTCGCGGCGAACCGCGCGTACGCCTGGGGGTCGGCCCCCACGAGGTGGAACTTCTTGAACCCGTAATCGCGCCGCGACTCGCCGGCGGCGTCCTGTGTCGTCAGGCGCACGTGCCAGCGGCCCGTCGCGTCGATCACGACCCCCAGCGACGCCTGCCAGTCACCCCCCGACACGACGCTCTGGTGCCGGTCGTCGAAGGCCCACCCGGCCTCGACGAAGGGTTGGGCCCAGTCAGACACTGCCATCCTTCCTGAAGCGCCGCGCTGCCCCGAGCGGAGACGACTCCGCCCCGAAGGTCAGGGCCTGCGCGCAGTGCACGATCCAGTCGCGCACCCCTGCGGCCTGCCCGGTCGCGTAGCGTTGCAAGCCCCCAGAATACGCCGATCCCGCGGCGGCGTGGCCCGCCTCCGGCACGAGCGCGGCGCGCGGATCGATCCCGGCCTCGATGAGCACCAGGTGCTCCACGGCCCGGGCGAGCACCCCGTCGCCGCCACCGAACGGTCGCAGCGTCGCCACCTCGGCGTGCGCCACGGCCGCGAGCACCAGCGGGGACGCCGTCGTGGACCCCGCCAGCAGCCCCATCAGGCCGGCCAGGCGATCGGTCTCGGTCGTCGTGGTGCGGCCCAGTGCGTCGTCCTCGACCACGCCGCGCGCGAGCAGGACGTGGGCGCGCGCGAGGACCTGGGCCGGCGTACGCCGCACCGCGCCCGCCAGCTCGATCAGCTCGGTCGACAGGCGGACCGAACCCGCCAGCCACTCGTCGCCCTCGATCCGCGCCGAGGCCTTCGCGCCGGCCAGCAGCGCCTGGGCCGACACCTCGGCCGGCACCTGGCGGCGGCCACGGTCACGAAGCACGGCGTCGGCGGCGTCGAGCGCGGCGGCGACGGCGGACGGCACGCCCTCGAGGCGCGCGAGGTCGGCGAGAGGATCGGTCACGGCCTAGAGTCTGCCCCATGAAACGCCGCACTGCCTGTCCCCCGCCGGCCGTCGACTGGATGGTGCCGGGCGCAGCGCAGCGGGTCCTCGACGTGGGCTCGGGGCGCGGCGCGCTGGCCGCCCAGCTGGTCGACGCCGGTCACACCGTCCACTGCCTCGACTCCGACCACGCCCGCGTACGCCGGCTCCGCGACCGTCTCCCGGAGGCGTGTGTCACCGTCGCGCGCGCCGAGGCGCTGCCCTACGACTCGTGCCACTTCGACGTCGTCACGGTGCACGAGTCGTTCACGAACTTCGCCCCCGGCCTCGCCCTGGCGGAGTTCGCGCGCGTCCTGCGGCCGGGCGGCCACCTGGCCGTGGTGTTCGACAGCCGCGACGACACCGTGCCGTGGGTGAAGCGGCTCGCGCGCCGCCTGCAGGAGGTCGACCCGACGGCGATGCGGGGCGACTACGGCACGGAGACGATCGTGGCGCTGACCTCGTCCGCGTACTTCCCCGACGTCGAGCAGAAGGCCTTCCGCAACTGGATTCCCATCGATCGCGACGGGATGCTCGCGATGGTCGCGAACCGGCCCGCGATCGCCCGCGCCGACGCGAGCGAGCGGGAGTCGCTGCTCGCCGATGTCGAAGAGCTGTACGCGGCCTCGTCCCGGCCGCCCGAGCCGCTGCTGCTGCCGTTCCAGGCGATGTGCTGGCGCGCGTACGTCGACCACACCGAGCTCACGCAGCCGGTCACCGAGGAGTCGCTGCGGATCTCACTGCGGTTCTGAATCCCGCTCGGTCTCGTCGGCCCGGTCGTCCCCGCGCCCGACGACCGCGCCGCCTCGTCGTGACTCGTCGTGACTCCACTGCAGCAGGTCGCCGCTGGACAGCGCCTCCTCCAGCAGCTCGGGGAACCGGTCGGGCGTGCACGCGAACGCCGGGATGCCGAGCGCGACGAGTTCCGCGGCGAGCGCGTGGTCGTACGCGGGGGCGCCCGAGTCGCTGAGCGCCAGCAGGGTGACGACCTGGACACCGGACTCCCGCAGCTGGCGCATGCGCCGCAGCATCTCGTCGCGGACGCCACCCTCATAGAGGTCGGAGATCAGCACGAAGATCGACTGGGTCGGCCGCGTGATCAGCGTCTGGCAATAGGCGATGGCGCGGTTGATGTCGGTGCCGCCGCCGAGCTGGGTGCCGAAGATGACGTCGACGGGGTCGTCGAGCAGGTCGGTGAGGTCGACGACCTCGGTGTCGAACACCACCAGTGAGGTCTTCAGCGCCTTCATGGTGGCCAGCACGGCGCCGAAGATCGACGCGAACACGACCGACTCGGCCATCGACCCCGACTGGTCGATGGCCAGCACGACGTCGCGCTGCACGCCGGTGGCGTGGCGGCCGTGGCCGACCAGGCGCTCGGGCACCACGGTCTTGTGCTCGGGCAGATAGTGCTTGAGGTTCTTCGCGATCGTGCGGTTCCAGTCGATGTCAGCCAGCCGCGGGCGATGCGTACGCACGGCCCGGTTGATCGCACCCTTCACCGCGCTCCGCGTCCTCTCGGCGATGCGGCGCTCGACCTCCTCGACGACGGTCCGCACCACCTTGCGGGCGGTCGATCGCGACGTCTCCGGCATCACCGAGCCGAGCTGGACCAGCGTGGTCGCGAGGTGGATGTCGGGCTCGACCGACTGCATCAGCTCCGGCTCCAGCAGCAGGCGCTTCAGGTCGAGCCGCTCGATGGCGTCGCGCTGCATGACCTGCACGACGGTCTGGGGGAAGTAGGTGCGGATGTCGCCCAGCCAGCGGGCGACGCGCGGTGACGACGCGCCCAGGCCGGCCTGTCGGCCGCCGCCGGTGGACACGGGCTTCTTGTCGTAGAGCTCGCCGAGGGCACGGTCCATCGTCCGGCCCTCCTTGTCCAGCAGGGAATCCATCGACCCGTCGGTGTCGTCGGAGCCGAGCACGAGGCGCCACCGCCGCAGCCGTTCGGCCTCGGGATCGCCGCTGGGGTGGGGATCGGGGGCGTCGACGGGCCGGGCGTCATCATCGGGCGTGGTCATGGAATCCTCCGATCAGGCGGCCGACGGTCGCCAGCGCGTCGGCGGCCAGCGCGAGGTCGAGCTCGTCGTCGCCGGTGGACCGCAGGGTGCCGGAGCCGAGCCGGCGTACGCGGTCGGCCAGCGTGCGGCGCTCGGCGGGCTCGAACGCCCCGAACGTGCGCCGCAGCATCGCCACGACCGTGGGGAACTCGTCGGCGGCCAGCTCGACGAGCCAGGCGTCGATCACCTCGAGCAAGGTGGGGTCGTGGACCAGCAGCAGGGCACCTCCCGCGAGCAGCCCCTCGACCCAGCCGGCCTTCTCGGCGGCCGTCGTGCCGTGGGACAGCGCGAGCGAGAGCCGCCGCGCCGCCTCCGTGGGCGTAAGGCGCTCGGCGCCGAGCAGCAGGCGCACGAGACGTCCGGCCAGGAGGCCGCGTACGTCGTGGCGGTCGGCGAGCTCCCCCAGCGTGGCGAGCCAGCGCTCGCGCGCGCGGTCGTCGGCCAGCAGGGGCAGGACCGCGTCGACCTGCTCGAGGTGGTCGACCAGCACCGCGGCCGCGTCGTCGTCGAGGCCGCCGGCGACCGGGGGCAGGCCGGTGCAGATGCGCAGCAGCAGCGCCTCGGTCACGCCGGCGAGGGCCGACGCGTCGGTGCCGCGGACGTCGCCATAGCGCTGGGCCCGCACGAGCGCGGGGAACGCCTCCATCAGGTGGACGACGTCGTGATCGGCGGCGGCGCGCGCCTCGAGCGCGACCAGCAGGTCGGGCAGGGCGTCGACGAGGTCGGCGCGGAGTGCCTCGGCGACGGCGCCCGTGACGGCGGCGAGCGTCTCGGTGCGGGTGAGCAGCTTGGAGGTGGCCGCGGCCTCGACCGTCGTGCCCCACACCGAGGCCTCGATGACGCGCACCGACAGTTCGGGCGCCCACGTGATGTCCCAGCCCTCCTTGAAGGTGCCGAGGCCGCCGGCGTCGACCTCCTCGCCCCAGCCGATGCCCAGCACGCGCAATCGCTGCAGGAGCTGGGATCGCGCCCGTTCGTTGGGCTTGCGCAGGTCGAGCGTGAGCTCCTTGGCCTCGGCCGACAGCGGCAGCCGCAGCGTCTTCGCGGTGGCGCGGAGGTCGCGATCGAGCGGCACCGCCGGCGCCGCGTCCGGCACGGTGCCGAGGCGCTCCCCGACGACGGCGTCGCGGGTGACGAGCTCGAGGGCGACGGGGTTGCCGTCGCACATGGTCGCGAGCGTGGCCTGCATGACCTCGTCGAGGCCGGCGAGCGGCCGGTTCCTCAACCCCGCCAGGGTTTCGGCGAGGCGGACGCCCTCGATGACGTGGGCGCTGGACACCGGCAGGTCGTGGCCGCGCAGCACGCGCGCGACGCCGGTGAGCCAGCGGACGATGGTGTCGTCGGGCTGGGTGAACAGGTGGTGATACCAGCCCGGCGAGTCCACCCCCGCGCCATAGCCCGATCGGAACGACAGCCGCGAGTGGGTCCACGGCACCCACGTCATCGTCACCTTCCGCTTCGGCAGGCCGCGCAGGACGCGGTTGTCGTCGGCCTGGGTCGGCAGCTTGCCGGTCAGCGCCGGCACATGCCAGGCGCCGCAGACGACGGCGATGCGGGCGTGGCCGTCCTTCTGGGCGGCGCGCAACACCTTGCGCATGTGGGCCTCGCGGCGCTGCTCGAGCTCCTCGTCGTCGGCGGAGCGCTCGCGCACGGCGGCCTCACGGAGGGCCTCCATGGCCTCGGCGACGGCGTCGAACGGATCGCCGTCGAAGCGGTGCTCGATGACGTCGTCCCACCAGCGCTCGGGGTCGTCATAGCCGGCGGCGTGGGCGAGGACGGCGATGGGGTCACCGCGGACGGAGCCGACCTCACGTTCTCCGAGCGAGGCCGCCTGCGGCCGAGACGAGGAGTCGTCGGCGTCGTCGTCAGGCTCCTCGTCTCGCTGGCGCTCGCACGGAGAACGTTCTCCGAGCGAGGCCGCCTGCGGCCGAGTCGAGGAGCCGTCCTCGTCCCGCAGTGCCAGCATCGTCGCCGCCGGCAGATCCATGAACCGCACCTCGCGGTGGTTCTCCACCGCCCACCGCAGCGCCTGCCACTCCGGCGAGAACGCCGCCATCGGCCAGAACGAGGCCTTCCCGGGGTCGTCGGCCGCGTACGCCAGCAGCGCCACGGGCGGCTCCATCCCGGTGTCGCCCACCAGCGACACCAGCGCGTCCGCCTCCGGCGGCCCCTCGACCAGCACGACGTCGGGCGCGTACGCCTCCAGCGCCGCCCTCACCGCGCGCGCCGAGCCGGGCCCGTGGTGGCGTACGCCGAGGACGCGGACGGGCGGCCAAACCGGCTCGGAATCCTCCACCGGCGGCGATTCGGCGACGTCGAGGTCGGTCACGCCGACGCCTCGCGGGCGGCGCGGTAGAAATCCTTCCAATCCTTGCGCTGGCGAACGACGGCCTCGAGATATTCCTGCCAGGCCACGGAATCGGCGACCGGGTCCTTGATCACCGAGCCGACGATGCCGGAGGCGACGTCGCCGGCCCGCAGGAGCCCGTCGCCGAAGTGGGTCGCCAGCGCGAGCCCGTTGGTGATGACCGAGATGGCCTCGGCCGTCGACAGGGTGCCGGTCGGGACCTTCAGCGAGGTCTTGCCGTCGGTCGTCATGCCGGAGCGCAGCTCGCGGAAGATCGTGACCACGCGGCGGATCTCGTCGAGCGCGTCGGGCGCCTCGGGCAGCTCGAGCGCGGAGCCGAGGTCGGCCACGCGCCGCGCGACGATCGACACCTCGTCCTCGGCCGACGCGGGCAGCGGCAGCACGACGGTGTTGAAGCGGCGTCGGAGCGCCGACGACAGGTCGTTGACGCCGCGGTCGCGGTCGTTGGCAGTGGCGATGATGTTGAACCCGCGTCGGGCCTGCACCTCGGTGCCGAGCTCCGGCACGGGCAGCGTCTTCTCCGACAGCACGGTGATGAGGCCGTCCTGCACGTCGGACGGGATGCGGGTGAGCTCCTCGACCCGCGCGATGCGCCCCTCCTCCATGCCGGTCATCACCGGCGAGGCGACCAACGCCCGCGGGCTCGGGCCCTCGGCCAGCAGCCGCGCGTAGTTCCAGCCATAGCGCACGGCCTCCTCCGCCGTGCCCGCCGTGCCCTGAACCAGCAGGGTCGAGTCGCCGCTGATGGCCGCGGCGAGGTGCTCCGAGACCCACGACTTCGCGGTGCCCGGCACGCCGAGCAGCAGGAGCGCCCGGTCGGTGGCGAGCGTGGCGACGGCGACCTCCATCAGGCGGCGGCTGCCGACATACTTGGGCGTGAGGACGAACCCGTCGTCCAGCGTGCCGCCGATGAGATAGGTCACCACGGCCCACGGCGACATCCGCCAGTTCGTCGGGCGGGGCCGGTCGTCGACCTCGGCCAGGTGGGCCAGCTCCTCGGCGTACGCCTGCTCCGCGTGCGGGCGCAGCAGCCCCGTCTCGAGCGTGGTTTCGGTCGCGGTGTCGGTCATCGGTGCTCCTTGAGTTCGAGGACGAGGGTGCGGCGGAGGTCGAGGTTCATGGCGGCCGCGTACGCCCGGGATCGCTGGGCCTGCGGGAAATCCTTGGCGGCGGCGAGCTGGCGCACCTGGTCGGCGAGGTCGATCCTGCCGGTCACGTCGCCGTGGGCGACCAGGAGGGCGAGCGCGCGCGGGATCGAGCGCGTCTCGCGCCCGACCAGCGCGTGCAGGACCGGCGCGACGACGTCCTCGGGCCAGGTCTGGTCCTCCAGAAGCGTGAGCCAGAAGGGATTGCCCGACGACAGCCCCGCCAGAACCGCCTCGGTCCGGGGGCGTCCCGACGCGAGCCGGGTCGCCTCCAGCTCGGCCGCGTCGGGGCGCGCGTCCTTGTGGGACAGGGATCGCGCGACCGCGGCGGCGATCGCGTCGCAGACCTCCACGTCGCGGGCGCGCACGGCAGCGGCGGCGAGACCCCGGTCGAGGGTGACGCCGTCGGCGACCTCGCGCCCGACGAGCGCGGCGGCGACGCGGCCGGTCAGGTCGAACCAGCGGTCGAGCGGGACCCCCTCCACGATGCGGGCCAACGCACGGTCGCAGTCCTTGGCGGGGTCGGGGATGCCGTCGCGGGCGTCGGCGGCGAGCCCGTCGAGGTCGACGCGGACGCGGCCGAGCAGGCCGCGGCGGACCAGCCCCGCCATGCGTTCGGTCATCCGCGCCGCGTACGCGGTCCCCGGCACGCCGGGCACGAGCGCCTGCGCGAGGGTGCGTACGCCGGCGGCCCGGTCGTCGAGGGCGCGCTCGAGCAGGGCGTCGTCGGCCGCGGTCAGCGACGGCCCCAGAGCGCCGAGGAGCGCCTCGCGGGCCGTGCGGTCCTCGCCCTCCCACACCTCGTCGAGCAGCGCGCGGGCCCGGTCGGGATCGTTGCGGTGGAGCCGGCCGAGCCAGGTCGCCCGCTCGGCGGTCGTCCCGGTGTCCCACACGTCGTCGTCGGGATCGGTCGCCGGCGCCGCCAGCGCCCAGGTCCCGAAGGGCTCGTGGGACTGCAGCCACCGGCCGCGTACGCCGAGCACGTCGACGGGCACCCGGCCACGGAACTCGACGGGCACGGGCATCGCGAGCACGTCGACCACCACCGCGTGCGGCAGTCGCATTCCCTGCCGCGCAAGGGCCACCAGCGCCTCGACGACCACCTCGGTCGAGCGCGAACCGAGCGCCTGCCGGAACGCCGTCGTCCACCGCCGGCCCGCCACCGCGCGGGTCTCCGCCGCCAGGACCGGCGGCTCGACGGCCCCGTCGACCAGTCCCGCCGAGGCGCGCGCGGCCATGGCGTGCAGGGCGGCGGCCTCGAGCAGGGTCGCGCCCGGCGTCCGTCCCTCGACCTCGGGCGGGCGCAGCTCCTGCGGCAGCGCCGCCGGGTCCACCGGTCGCGCGGCCGTGCCCACCGCCGCAGACACAACGAGGCGTTCGATGCCGCTCACAGCACCACCACCTCCCCGCCCGTGACCTCGGGATCGATGACACACAAGGGGTTCAGGCCGGCCGGGCTCCACTCCCCCAGCGCCGACACCGGCGCCGAGGCCGCGAGGGCGAGGGCCTTCCAGAGCGCCTCCTCGGCGCCGGTCAGGCGCACGCTGCGCCCCTCGTCGTCGGTGAGCGCCCACGCGTCGCCGATGCGGCCCAGGCGGCCGCGTACGCCGATGGGCATGAGGTCGACCCACGGGTCGCGGGCCAGCGTGGCCGCGTACGCCTCCTGCAGCTCGGCGACCGTGCCCGCGCCCGCATCCCAGCGGACTGGACCGGGGACGTCGGCGTGCTTCTCGCCGATGGTGGCGCGCAGGCCCAGCGTGCCGGGGTGAACGTGCAGGTCGGCGTCGATGACGGTGCCCGGGGCGAGCGTCGAGTCGAACGCGGCGCCGTTGACCGAGAACAGCAGCACCAGTGCCCAGCGCCGCGTCGTCGCGCCCTGCAGCCAGACCCGGCGCGTGGCGACGCGCTCGTCGTCGACGTCGTGCAGACCGGCGACGAGCCAGTGGTCGCGGACCGGCGGCAGCTGGAGCACCTCCGCCGACGGCACGGTGAAGCCGAGGTGGCCGCGGACCGTCGCGACCAGGTCGGGGTCGAGGTGGTCGCGGTCGAGCCAGGCCTGCGCGAGGAGGCGCAGCAGCCCCAGCTGGTCCAGCGCGGTGCCGACCCAGTCGCCGCCCGACCACGGGCCGGCCACCGCCTGCAGCCGCCGCGCGACGCCGGGCGCCTGCGCGTCGACCATGCGCGCGGCGACCTCGTCCGTGGCCCGCCGGTCGGTGCGGGAGCGCACGAGCCCGCGGGTCACCTGGTCGTCGAGCCAGGTCATCAGCTCGGTCATGCCGGCGGTGACACGGTCCTCGCGCTGCCGGACGCGCTGCTCGGCGGCGGCGCGGCGCTGCTCGGCCTTCTCGGGGCTGTCCTCGGCGTCCTCGTCGGCCGCCGTCTCGGCCTTCTTCGCCGGCGGGGCGGCCCACTGGGGAGCGGCGCCGACGCTGCCATCCTCGTTGAGCTGTCCCTGTGCCCACAGGAAAAGCAGGCCGAGGCAGTGTTTGCAGGGGAACTTCCGCGACGGGCACGAACACCGGTACGCCGGGGCCTCCGTGTCGACCGACACCCGATAGGGCGTCTTCGACGACCCGCGACACTCGCCCCACACCATCGCCCCCGACGCGCCGGTCTGCGACCACGGGCCGGGGGTGGCGAGCTTGCGGCCGGCGACCTGGGAGGAGGAATCGGGAGCGGCGGCCATGACGCGGTCCACGCTCCACCGATCCGACATGGGCCCCACCCTAGGACGGGAGGGGTCGGGGCGCGTACGCCCGTCTCGTCCCACCTTTCCCGGTTCCCCTGCCGCGCCGCCGCTGCGGTGGCTAGTGTGGAAGTCGTGTGATGCCCCTCACGCAGGGGCTGCCGAACATCAGCAAAGGAGCCGACGTGAGCGACGAGAACCTGGCCAACCTCCTCCACGAGGACCGCACCTTCCCCCCGCCCGCCGAGTTGGCGGCGCACGCGAACGTCACCGAGGAGACGCTGCAGGAAGCAGCCAAGGACCCCGAGGCCTTCTGGGCCAAGCAGGCCGACCGCCTGTCCTGGGGCACGAAGCCCACCGAGACGCTCGACTGGTCGAACCCGCCGTTCGCGAAGTGGTATGCCGACGGCACGCTGAACGCCGCGTACAACTGCCTGGATCGCCACGTCGAGGCAGGCCACGGCGACCGCGTCGCCTTCCACTTCGAGGGCGAGCCGGGCGACGACCGCGCGATCACGTACGCGGAGCTGACCGCCGAGGTCTGCCGCGCCGCGAACGCGCTGACGAAGCTGGGCGTGAAGGCCGGCGACCGCGTCGCGATCTATCTGCCGATGATCCCCGAGGCCGTCGTCGCGATGCTCGCGTGCGCCCGCCTCGGCGCGCCCCACATGGTGATCTTCGGCGGGTTCTCCGCCGACGCGGTCTCGACACGCCTCAACGACTGCGGCGTCGAGGTCGTCATCACCTCCGACGGCGGCTATCGCCGCGGCTCGGCCTCGGCTCTCAAGCCGGCCGTTGACGCCGCCCTCGAGAAGTGCCCGCAGGTCAAGAACGTGCTCGTGGTCAAGCGGACCGGCCAGGAGACCGCGATGGTCGAGGGCCGCGACCAGTGGTGGTCCGACGTGCTCGGCGCGGAGTCCGACCAGCACACGCCCGAGATGTTCCCCGCCGAGCAGCCGCTGTATGTGATGTACACGTCCGGGTCGACCGGCAAGCCCAAGGGCATCCTCCACACCACGGCGGGCTATCTCGTCGGAACGTCCTACACCCACTGGGCGGCGTTCGACCTCAAGCCCGAGACCGACATCTTCTGGACCGCCGCCGACATCGGCTGGGTGACCGGCCACTCCTACCTCGTCTATGGGCCGCTGGTGAACGGCACGACCTCGGTGATGTACGAGGGCACGCCCGACACGCCCCACCAGGGCCGGTTCTGGGAGATCATCGACAAATATCGGGTGACGCAGCTCTATTGCGCGCCGACCGCGATCCGCACGTTCATGAAGTGGGGCGCCGACATCCCCGCGAAGTTCGACCTCTCGTCGCTGCGCCTGCTCGGGTCGGTCGGCGAGCCGATCAACCCCGAGGCGTACGTCTGGTATCGCACCCACATCGGCCACGACAACGTCCCCGTCGTCGACACGTGGTGGCAGACCGAGACCGGCATGCACATGATCGCGCCCATGCCGGGCGTGGCCGACGGCAAGCCCGGCGCCGCGATGCGCGCCGTGCCCGGGGTGACGGTCGACGTGTTCAACGAGGAGGGCCAGCCGGTCGAGAACGGCCAGGGCGGCTATCTCGTCGTCACCAAGCCGTGGCCCGCGATGCTGCGTACGCTCTGGGGCGACGACCAGCGCTTCAAGGACACCTATTGGTCGCGGTTCGACGGCGTCTATTTCGCCGGCGACGGCGCGAAGAAGGACGACGACGGCGACATCTGGCTGCTCGGCCGCGTCGACGACGTGATGAACGTGTCGGGCCACCGCATGTCGACCACCGAGATCGAGTCGGCGCTCGTCTCCCATCCGAAGGTCGCCGAGTCGGCGGTCGTCGGCGCGAACGACCCGACCACGGGCCAGGCGATCGTGGCGTTCGTCATCCTGCGCGGCGAGGCGGGTGACGGCGGCGAGGACATCGTCAACGAGCTGCGCGCCCACGTCGCCAAGGAGATCGGCCCGATCGCGAAGCCGCGCCAGATCATGGTCGTGCAGGAGCTGCCGAAGACGCGCTCGGGCAAGATCATGCGGCGCCTGCTGCGCGACATCGCCGAGAACCGCGAGCTGGGCGACGTCACGACGCTGACCGACTCGAGCGTGATGGACCTGATCAAGGGATCGCTGGGGTCGGCGCCGAAGGGCGAGTGAGTCCCACCCGCGTATTAGCGACCGCTATTCACACTCAGCACGCCGTGTACGGCGTGCTGAGTGTGTTTTAGGGTCGCTAATACACGGATTGGGAGCCGCACCCACGAGTCGGTAGAATGACCGCTCGGTGAGCCGGGAAGTCTGGTCGGCAGTCTCCCGACCGACCCCGAACGCGAAGCGAGTCCATGACCTCTGACAAGCGTGTCTCCCCCACTTCCCCCACCTCTCCCGATGTCGACGGGTCCGGCGCGCCCCGGCGTCGCCTGTTCGCCGGCCTCGGCGCGGACGACGCCCGCGTCCTGCCCGACCTCCTGCGCCAGGAGACCGTCGGCGGCGCGCTCATGCTCGTCGCCACCGTCGCCGCGCTGATCTGGGCGAACGTCGGTCACGAGTCCTACGACCACGTACGCCACGTCTATCTCGGCCCGCTCTCCCTGCAGCACTGGGCCGCCGACGGCCTGCTCACGATCTTCTTCTTCGTCGCCGGCCTCGAGCTCAAGCGCGAGTTGACGTCGGGATCGCTGGCGAACCCGCGCGAGGCCCTCGTCCCGATCGTCGCGGCCCTCGCCGGCATGGTCGTCCCCGCCGGCATCTATGTGGCCGTCAACGGCGGCCTGCCCGGCGGGCACACCGGCGGCTGGGCCATTCCCATGGCCACAGACATCGCCTTCGCGCTCGCCATCCTGGCGGCCGTCGGCTCGCGCCTGCCGACGAGCCTGCGCGCCTTCCTGCTGACCCTGGCGATCGTCGACGACCTCGGCGCCATCCTCGTCATCGCGACCGTGTTCACCGAGTCGATCAGCCTGCTGTGGCTCGCGCTCGCGCTCGGCTGCGCCGTCGTGTGGTGGCTCCTGCAGCGCAAGCACGTCGACCACTGGGCCTTCTATGTCCCCCTGTTCGTGATCGCCTGGTGGGCGATGCTCCAGTCGGGCGTCCACGCGACGATCGCCGGCGTGCTCCTCGGCCTGCTGACCCGCTCGGCCGCCGACGACCCCGTCGACCCCGCCGACGCCTGGGGCCACTTCTGGCATCCCATCTCGGCGGGACTCGTCGTGCCGATCTTCGCCCTCCTGTCGGCCGGCGTGGCCGTCAACGTGCCTGCGCTCAAGGAGGTCGTGACCAATCCCGTCGGCCTCGGCATCCTGCTCGGCCTCGTCGTCGGCAAGCCCATCGGCGTCTTCGGCGGCGCCTGGCTCACAGCTCGGTTCACGAGGGCCGAGCTCGCGTCCGACCTCCGCTGGCGCGAGGTCTTCGCCGTCAGCTCGCTCGCGGGCGTCGGCTTCACCGTCGCGCTCTTCGTGTCGGAACTCGCCTTCAAGGGCGACGCCCACCTCGTCGACGGCGCCAAGGCCGCCGTCCTCGTGGCCTCGATCGCCGCCGCCGTGATCGCCGGAATCGCACTCAACGTCCTGTCACGGCGACGGGCCGATCCGGACCAGATCGACGCCTGATCCGGACCCACGGGCGGGGCACGTTGGGCCGCGTACGGCTTTGGCACTACATTCATGCCCATGGCGCACGAATACGTACCCAGCGACGATCGCACCTCCGCCTCGGCGACCCCCGGCGTGGGTGACATCGTCAAGCTGATCAGCGAGGACGTCAAGACGCTCGTCCGCGGCGAGATCGAGCTCGCGAAGTCGGAGCTCGTCCCCTCGGCCAAGCACGCCGGCGTCGGCGCCGGGCTGTTCGGCGGCGCGGGCTATTTCGGCCTGAACGGCGTCTCGCTGCTGTTCATCGCCGGTGCGCTGGGCTTCGCGAAGCTCTTCGGCTCGCCGACGGGCTGGATCGCGCTCGGCTTCGTGGTGATGGCCGTGATCATGTTCGTGATCGCCGGCATCCTCGCGCTCGTCGGCAAGAGCAACCTCGCCAAGGTCAAGGGCCCCGAGCGCGCCCAGGCCCACGCGGAGGCGACCATCACCCAGGCGAAGGCCGCCATCACGCGCGCCAATGCCGACGTGAAGACCGCTGAGCTGGAGCGCAAGAACTTCTGAGCCGCATCCCGCTCACGTCGACTCGCTGACGCCCCTCAGCGAGCGTGACCGCGGCCGCCCAGCGCCCGCAGCACCGCGTCCGCGATGACCGCGTGGCCTGCATCGTTCGGGTGCACGTGGTCCTCGGCCAGGTGGGCGTGGCGGCTGGGTGAGCGACGAGCGGTCGGGGAGCGGCCCGAGGAAGGTGTCCGGCCCGGCGTCGCCGTAGCGCATGTGGGGCACCGTGCCCCCGTCGAGCTGACCGCCCAGCAGCGCCTCCAACTCGGGGACCGCGCGTTCGTCGCCCAGGCGCGCCCAGGCGATGGCGTGGAACGCCGAGTCCCACAGCCACAGGTGGGGATAGGTCGCCGGATGGGGCACCGTCCAGCCGCGGTCGGGCATCCAGTGGGTGTCCAGGACAGTCAACGCCCTCCCCGGGATGTCCCCGGCGGTCTCTGCTGCTCGGCCCTCGGCGGCGCTCATGGCGCGATGTTATCGTTACCCATCGTCGGGGCCAACCCCCTCCCCTGCGCCGCCGGAAGGACTCGCCATGGCCTACAACCGCTCGCCCGTCTATGCCCCCGTCCACGGGGCCGTGACCCGCGGCTGGGACGCCCTGTGGCCCGCCCTGCCTGACACCGTGGTTGCGATCGACGGGCCTCCCGCCCTCGATTGGGACCAGGTGCTGGCCCGGGCCGGGGCGGCCCTCCCCGGACGCGCGGTCCTGGACACCCGGTCCTGCTTCCGTCGGGTGGACGAGGTCCTGGAGCTCACCACCTCGGCCGACCTCGCCGGTGACCCGAACTTCGACGCGATCCCCTCCTGCGCCCTGGCCGACCTCCTCGACCCCGCCGCGGTCGGGCGCGACCTCGCCCCCGGCACCCTCGTCGTCGGACCCGGGGCGGCGGCCTTCGTCGCCGGCCACCGCGTCTGGCTCGACCGCCCCAAGCGGTACGCCGAGGCGGCCCTCGCCCGTGGCGAGTACGCCCACCTCGGCGGACTCCCGGGACCGAGCTATCGCCGCCTGTTCTATGCGGACTGGCCACTGTCCGACAAGCACCGGGACGCGAACGCCGCCCGCTGGGACACGCTCGGCACGTGGCGCGACGACGAGCAGCCGACGTGGGCCGATCGCGAGACCTGGCGTACGACCGTGGAATCGCTGTCCACACAGGCCTTCCGCGTGATGCCCTATGTCAACTCGACCCCGTGGGGCGGGCAGTGGGCGGCGAGCGAGCTGGGCTTCCCCGCCCCGCGCGGCAACACGGCGCTGGGCTATGAGTTCATCGCGCCCGAGAACGGGGTCCAGGTCGGCGACGCCGAACAGGCCATCGAGATCCCGTTCCAGCTGGTCTGCGCCCTCCACCCGGAATCCGTGCTGGGTGAGGAGATCGTCGACATGTTCGGCGCCTCGTTCCCAATTCGCATGGACTATCTCGACACCATGGGCGGCGGCAACCTGTCGCTGCACTGCCATCCCACCGACGAATACATGGCGAAGTTCTTCGGGTGGCGCTACACCCAGCACGAGAGCTACTACACGTCGCGGACGACGCCGGGCGCCTCGGTCTTCCTCGGCCTGCGCGGCGACTGCGACCTGACGGAGTTCGCGGCGGCCGCCCATCGGTCGGCACAGGGGCTGGAACCCCTTGCGGTGGAGGATTTCGTGCAACGCCACGACGCCCGGGAGCACCAGCTGTACCTCATTCCGGCCGGCACGCCCCATGCCTCGGGCGTCGACAACCTCGTGCTCGAGATCTCGGCCACGCCCTACCTCTATTCGCTGCGCTTCTATGACTGGATGCGCACCTCGGACTCGGGCGCCCCGCGCGCGGTCCACGAGGAGCACGCCTTCGCCAACGTCGCGGCCTCGCGACGCGGGCGCGCGGTGGTCGACGAACTGATCCCGCGGGCCGCCGTGCGCCACGAGGAGGACGGCGTCGTCGTCGAGTGCCTCAGCGAGCTCGACGACCTGTTCTTCGACGTGTGGCGGACCAACCTGGCCGGCCGCGCGGTGGCCCACGACGACACGCATGGCCGGTTCCACCTGCTGAACCTCGTCGACGGCGACGACGTCGTCATCACTACGGCGGCCGGGGTCCCGCACGCCCTCGGCGCGTTCGAGACCATCCTGGTGCCGGCATCCGTGGGGGCGTACACGCTGACCGCACGCTCCGGCCCGGCGCGTGTGGTCAAGGCGCTTGTACGCTGACCCCTGATTCAGATCGACGACGACCATTCGACGACGAGGGGCGGAGCCATGGTGATGGGCGCGCTGGAGATCGGCGGCAGCCACATCTGCGTGGGCGCCGTCGACCCGCGATCGCTGGCGGTGCAGGACTTCCGGCGCATCGACGTCGATTCGCTGGCCCCGTGGGACCAGCTCCGTGCCGTCGTCGGCGGCGCCGCGGCTGACCTGCGCGGCCGCGTTGACGGCTGGGCCGCGGCGATGCCGGGCCCGTTCGACTATGCGCGCGGGGTCGGCGGTCTCCATCCCAGCGGGAAGTTCCGCGCCTTCGCCGATCGCGACCTCAACGCCGGCTTCGCCGACGCGCTCGGCGTCGACCGCGTCACCTGGCTCAACGACGCGCACGCGTTCGGCGTCGGCCGCCACGCCCTGCTCGCCGGACCGCGCCGCGTGCTCGCCCTGACGTTCGGCTCCGGCATCGGCTCGGCCTTCGTCGCCGACGGCCTCCCGCTGACCGCCGGTGAGGGCGTGCCCCCGGGCGGGGAGGTCTACCAACTCCCCCACGACGGCGGCAGCCTCGAGGACCGGTTCGGCCCGGCGGCACTCGTACGTCGCCACGGCGCGGTCGCTGACTTCCGCGCCCTGTGCGACCTGGCCCGCGTCGACGCCGAGGTGCGGGGCTGGGTGGGCGCCCAGTTCGACGGGCTCGCCGACGCGCTCGCGCCCTGGCTGCGCGACTTCGCGCCGGATGCGATCGCCGTGGGCGGCTCGACCTGCCGCTCCTGGGACGTGTTCGGCCCGGCGCTCGAGGGCGGCGTACGCCGGGTCCTCGGCCGCAACGTCCCGTTCGATGTCGTCGTCGACACGGAGCGGAGCGCGATGGTCGGCGCGGTGGCGTACGCGGGGCGGCCGTGACCGATCGGAGGGGACGACCGCCGACGGTGCGCGACGTCGCACGGGAGGCGGGCGTCAGCGCCATGACGGTCTCGCGTGTCGTGCGCGACGACGCGCGGGTGGCGGCGCCGACGAGGGAGCGGGTCCTCGAGGCGATCGCCCGACTCGGGTATGTGCCCAACCGCTCGGCCCACACCCTGCGCACCGGAGCGAGTGACACGCTCGGGCTGGTCGTTCCGGACCTGGCGAACCCCTTCTATGCGGACCTGGCGACCGGCGTGGAGGCGGAGGCGTCGCGCAGGGGCCGCCGGCTGCTCGTCGCCTCGTCGGGCCGCGACCCGGAACGGGAACGCGACGTGGTAGCCGACCTGCACGCCCGCCGCATCGCCGGCCTCGTGCTCGTGACCGCCGCTCCCGGCCTGCCGACGCCCGCCGGCCTGCCCACGGTGTACGCGACCCGGCCCGCCGGCTCGAGTCCCGCCGCCGAGGTGCTGCTGGACGACGAGGGCGGCGCGGCCGCCCTGGCCCGCCGGCTGGTCGACGCCGGCCACACACGCATCGGGTTCGTCGGCCCGGCGCCGACCTGGACGATCGCGCAGCGGTTGGCCGGGTTCCGGCGGGCCCTCGGTGCGGCGGCCGACGACGCACTCGTGAGGCTGGGCGCCCGTGGCGTCGCCGCGTCGAGCGAGGCCGTCGGCTCGCTGATGGCCGCGGACGACCCACCCACCGCCCTGTTCTGCGCCAACAGCCGCTCGACCCTCGGTGCGGTTCGGGCGACCGCGCGCCTCGATTCCCCACCGCGGCTGGCCGGCTTCGACGACTTCGAGGCGGCCGACCTGCTCGGTGTCGCCCTCGACCTGGCGACCTACGACGTCGCCGAGCTCGGGCGGGCTGCGGTCGACCGGTTGGGCGACCCCGCGCCCGGGCGTACGCTCCTGCCCGTGACCCTCGTCTCGGTCCCCGCTCCGATGACGGGCGGGCGCGTACGACCACGGTCGTGACTTCGGGCGTACGCGACCCTGCGCGCCCAGCAGGCTGACCGCAGGGAGTAGATTCGCGAGCGATGTCTATCGAACTCCTGCCGACCGAGCCCCGCGCGCTGTGGGGCTGGGGGCGCACCGCGCCCACCACCGCGCAAGTCCTGTCCACGCCCGATGTCGAGATGATCGCTCGCGCCGTGGCCCAGGTCGCCGACGACAACGACGCCAAGCCGGAACACCTGCGCCGCGGGGTCATCGCGCGCGGGTTGGGCCGCTCCTACGGCGACGTCGCCCAGAACGCGGGCGGGCTGGTCATCGACATGACGCCCCTGCGCACCATCCGCAGCATCGACCCCGACACCGCGATCGTCGACCTCGACGCCGGTGTGGACCTCGAGACGTTCATGAAGGCGGCGCTGCCGTACGGCCTGTGGGTGCCGGTGCTGCCGGGCACGCGCCAGGTGACCGTGGGCGGCGCGATCGGCAACGACATCCACGGCAAGAACCACCACTCGGCGGGATCGTTCGGCAACCACGTCGCCGAGATGACGCTCCTCGTGGCCGACGGCCGCGTGCTGGTGCTGACGCCCGAGGGCTCGGCAGACGACCCGACGGGCGAGCTGTTCTGGGCGACCGTGGGCGGCATGGGCCTGACCGGCATCATCCTGCGCGCGAAGATCCGCATGACGCGGACCGAGACGGCGTACTTCCTGGCCGACGACGACCAGACCCACACCCTCGACGAGACGATCGCGATCCACAGCGACGGGTCGGACGCGAAATACACCTATTCGTCGGCGTGGTTCGACGCGATCTCGGCGCCGCCGAAGCTTGGCCGCGCCGCCATCTCGCGTGGCAGCCTCGCGACGCTGGACCAGCTGAAGGAGTACGCGCCCAAGCTGGCCAAGGACCCGCTGGCGTTCAAGGCCCCGACGCTGTTGACCTTCCCCGACGTCTTCCCCAACGGATTGGCGAACAGGGCGACGTTCTCGATGGTGGGTGAGGCCTATTACCGCATGGGCGGAACCCACCGGAACAAGGTCAAGAATTTGACGCAGTTCTACCACATGCTCGACCTGTTCGGGGAGTGGAACCGGGCCATGGGTCCGGCGGGATTCCTGCAATACCAGACCGTCGTCCCGCGCGACGCGGTCGAGCCGTTCAAGGATGTCATCCGCATGATCCAGGCGTCGGGGCACTACTCGTTCCTCAACGTGTTCAAGCTGTTCGGGCCCGGCAACCAGGCGCCGCTGAGCTTCCCCATGGAGGGCTGGAACGTGTGCGTGGACTTCCCGATCAAGAAGGGGCTCGGCGAGTTCTGCAACGAGCTCGACCGCCGCATCATGGAGTTCGGCGGCCGCGTCTACACCGCCAAGGACTCGCGCGTCTCGGCCGAGAACTTCCGGCGCATGTATCCGCGGACCGACAAGTGGATCGCCACCCGCCGCGCGATCGACCCGACCGGGGTGTTCGCCTCCGACATGGCGCGCCGCCTCGAGCTCATCTGAGCGCTCCCCCATTCGCCCGCATCACCAACGACCGAAGGAAGAACCCATGATCAACGCCGTTGGCAGCCCCCAGAAGATCCTGCTGCTGGGAGGCACGTCGGAGATCGGCCTGTCCATCGTCGCGGAGTTCCTGGCGAAGGGACCGTCGAAGGTCGTCCTCGCCTGCCTGCCCAGCGATCCCCAGCGTGACGCCTCGGTGGCCCAGGTGCGCGCCGCCGGCGCCAGCGACGTGGAGGTCGTCGACTTCGACGCCGTCGACTTCGACTCCCACGCCGCGACCATCGACGCGGCCTGGTCCGGCGGCGACGTCGACGTGGCCATCGTCGCGTTCGGCATGTTGGGCGACGCCGAGGAGCTGTGGCAGGACCAGAAGAAGGCCGTGTTCGCGTGCCACCTGAACTACACCGGGGCCGTGTCGATCGGCGTCCTGCTCGGCCAGCGCATGAAGGCCCAGGCCCACGGCCAGATCATCGCGATGAGCTCGGCGGCCGGCATGCGCGTACGCCGGTCCAACTTCGTCTACGGCTCCCAGAAGGCGGGTCTGGACGGCTTCTATCTCAACCTGGGTGAGGCCCTCGCGCCCTTCGGCCCCCGCGTGCTCGTCGTGCGCCCGGGCCAGGTGCGTACGCGCATGTCCAACCACCTCAAGGAAGCGCCGCTCACCGTCGACAAGGAGAAGGTGGCCGAACTGGTCGTCAGGGCCGTCGACGCGAAGAAGGAGATCATCTGGACGCCGCCGGCGTTCGAGGCCGTGATGCTGGTGCTGCGCCACATCCCGCGTCCGATCTTCAAGAAGCTCCCGATCTGAGATTCAGACGGTCGACGCTGGCTGAGCGACGGAGGAGTCGACGCTGGCTGAGCGACGGAGGAGTCGACGCTGGCTGAGCGACGGAGGAGTCGAAGCCACATCCTGCTTCGACTCGGCCGCAGACGCCTCGCTCAGCCAGCGCGTGAGCGTCAGTGACGCGCGCAGATCGTCGAGGCCGGGGCGTTCTGGCCCGAGAGATACTTGTACGCCCGCTTGAAGCTGTCGCAGCGTCGGCCGTCCTCACCGCGGGCCGAAGCCGTGGACCGGTTGTCGTAGCCGATGTTGCGGCTGACGCGGCCCATGTCGAAGCGGTCGGCGGCGGCGTTGGTGTCGCGACGGGCCTCGGCCCAATACCAGCCGGCGATCTTCGCCGAATACTGCAGCGACGAGGCGCGGGACTGGTTGGCGCCCATGAGGTTCACGCCCAGGGCGTCACCCGCGGCGCGGTAGTTGAAGTCGCCCGTCAGCTGGATGTAGCCGCGACCGCGGTAGACGTTGGAGCCATAGCCGTGCTCGCCGATGGCGTAGTCGAACGTCGACTCGTGGGCCAGCGTGGCCAGGAAGGCCGCCTTGCGCGCGGCGGTGTTGATGCCGCGGGCGCGCATCTCGGCGTTGAGTCGGGGCAGGCCCTCCTCGACGCGGCGGGTGTCGGCGACCTTGCCGGGGAACATCTTCTCGAGGTCGGCGCGGGTGATGTCGCCGGGGTGGGGCTTGCCGGGCGTGACGGGGGGCGGCGTCGGGGTGGAGACGCTCGTGGCGCCGAACAGCGCCTGCCACGTCTTCGGGCCGACCACGCCGTCGGTCGCCAGACTCTTGCTGCGCTGGAAGGAGACGACGGCAGCACGCGTACGCGGGCCGAACGACCGGTCGACCGCGACGGTGGCACCGCTGTTGCGCAGGATCTGCTGCAGCGCCTTGACGGCGTTGCCCTGGTCGCCGTACTTCAGCGTGATCGCGAGCTTCTCGAGCGTGGCCGGTCCGGCGACGCCGTCGACCTGAAGACCCTTGCTGCGCTGGAAATCCTTGACGGCCTTCTCCGTGGCTGGACCGAACGAGCCGTCGACCGCGATGTTGGCGCCATGGGCGCGCAACAGGAGCTGGAGGCTCGTGACGTGCTGGGACCTCGTGCCCTGCTTGAGGACCGGGGCGGAGGCGGCGTTGGCGGTCATGATGCCGACCGGGGCGGCGACACCGGCGGTGGCGAGCACGACGGCTGCGGCGGCGATGAACTTCTTCGAGGTCTTCATGGTCGTTTTCCTTCGTCGGCGGAGTGCTGGGGGATCTCGTGACCGACGTTAGGGATCCGTGTGGCCAGGATCCACGGCTCGGGGGGTGGAGATTTCCGGTGGAGATTTCCGGTGGTGCTTCGTGGGTGCTGTTTGCGGCTGGTGCGTGGCCGGGCTCAGCGAGCTTCGTTTGGGGCCTGGATGCCACGGTGGGGTTGGGGTCCGGGCTCCGGAAGCCACTCCGTTCTCCGAGCGAGCGCCAACGAGACGAGGAATGGTGACGATCCGCGGACTGGTTCACGTTCTCCGAGCGAGCGCCAGCGAGACGAGGAGCCCCACGTTCTCCGAGCGAGCACTTCGTCTCGGCCGCGGGGCGGCCTCGCTCAGCACAGGCTCCGCGAGTCGAGGAGCCGGTGGGTTCGCTGTGGGCATGCTTCGCGCCCGCCGGGTGATTCCCGGGCGGGTCTGTCAGCGAGGGCAGGCGGTTGCTGGGGGCTGGCCCGGCAGGGGTTGGGTTATGCCGGACCGTGCCCTCGCGGTCCCGGTGTCAGGCGGCGGTCTCCTCGGTCAGAGGGATGAGGGCTGGGCTCATCTGGGCGAACATCCGTGCCGCGGTTGCTTTGGCTTCGTCACTGATCTGTTGTTTGGCCTGCTTGTCGGCGAGTCCGGCGGCTCGTCGGGTCGCCTCCCGGATGCGGCGTCTGGTTCCTGTCGGGTCGATGATGAGGTCGGTGTCAGGGTTTCGGATGCAGGTGCCGTGCGGGGTGGTCCAGAACTCCTGCCCTGTCGGGGTTCTCCAGTGCTTCACGCCGGGGCGGACCCGGGTGGAGGTGAACCCGCCGAACGTCTTGGCCCGGTGGACCCGCTTCGACAGTGGGGTGAGGTTCGTCGTGCAGGTCTGGCCGAGGGGGAACTCGACGATGTGATCGAGGTCGTTGAACTTTCCGGCCGAACGCCGTGTGGAGAACGGGAATGCCTCGTATTCCTCCCGCAGCAAGACCTCCCTCCGCTGCGCCTCGGTGGGTTCGTAGCCGACGGTCACGTGCGGGACCTCGGGGTCGAGGATCGGCCGGACGGTGACCTTCGCGGCGTTCGCAAGGAGTGCATCGAGTTGGACCGGGCGACCGAGCCGAGGCCGGTGACCTGACCGCCGGCGCCGCGGTCGACCTGGTCGGGCCGGACGTGGACCACGAGCTCGAGGAGGTCCTTGCGCGACGGCAATCCCGACGACGTGTCGGCCTGGTCAGTGTCGTCGAGGTCGAGGGTTCCAGCGCCGAGGACCCGCCCGGCGT
>NZ_BAAHBN010000019.1:0-28229 GCF_054776655.1 Mariniluteicoccus flavus
AGCCCTGAACGGGCGGCTCGAACACCTCCGCGGCTCTGCCCTGGGCTTCCGCAACCTCACCAACTACATCGCCCGATGCCTACTCGAGACCGGCGGATTCAGAACCCACCCTGCTTTGGGATGAGCCCGAAACGCCGTCGCGCGCCGCGGTGAGGTCGCCGGCTGCATCCTGCATGCCGATAGGGGCAGCCAGTTTCGGAGCCGGGCGATGGCCCGCGAGCTGCGCCGTCACGACATGGTCGGATCGATGGGCCGCGTCGGCGCCGCCGGGGACAACGCGGCGATGGAGAGCTTCTGGTCGCTTCTTCAAACGAACGTGCTCAACCAGCAGCGCTGGGACACACGGCAGGAGCTGCGACTCGCGATCGTCGTCTGGATCGAGCGGAAGTACCACCGGCAACGAGTCCAGGACACCCTCGGCGGCTTGACGCCCATCGAGTTCGAAGCCAAGCTAGCCGAGCCGCTCACGCTCGCGGCCTAAACCGAACCTGTCACCAGTTCGTTCCTCACGCCCCCTCGCCGTGCACCGCGTGGGAGGCGCTGGGGGCCAAGATCGCCGTGGGGAGGCTGGTCCGCAGCTAGCCACCGGATTGGGGCACGACTGAGCGGGCCCCATCGGCCCGGGACGGAGTCAACGCGGCACCGCGAACCCCTCCATCACGGCCCTGTCCACGTCATGTAGCGATTGCAGACGAGCCCTGTCGGACGAAGTGATGGAGAACCGGTCGGGTGCAGCAAGTGCGGCTTCCAACTTGGAGTCCAAAGACGCGAGTGAGCCGGTCATGTAGTCGACCATCTGGTCCTGACGATCCAGCAGAGAGAAGAAAGCAGAAACCTTGCGCTGCCAAGACAGTCCTACGATCGGCAGGCCCTGCGTGAATGCCACAATCAGGGAATGCATGCGCCCGGCCACCACTGCGTCAGATTGGGAATACAAGTCCAACAGGGACTGCAACCCCGTCACTGGGACCAGCTGGCACCCCGGATCTGACAGTTCACTCTGAATCTCGTTCAAGAACTGGGCATCAGCCCCATCCGTCGAGAACAGATTCACCACGTATCCCTGGCGTAGCCATCCACCGACCGCCGCCAAGCACTCCTCCTTCAACTCTTGCCGGCCAGCCGCCCCTGTTTCCCCCAAGAGACGGGGTTCCACCAGGTTCCAAGCGATCGTCCGCTTCGACGAGCAGGGCCGCGGAGCGGACTGCGACATGAGCAGCACCGGATCCACACTTACCTGCGCAGAATGGCGGCCGTACTGGGAATACAGTTCAAGGGAGGCAGTGTCCCGGAAGGTGATTGCGTCACACCGGTCCAAGACCCGGCAGGCCCCCCTGTGCTGCGCCACGGTCGCGAACGGACCAATCCCCAAGGAGATGGCGAACGTCGGCACTCGTAACCGCGAAGCCATCTGTTGGAAGTATCGGAATCGATCCCATGAACGGGTCCATGCCTCGAGGTCAAAAATCATGTTGCCTCCACCAAGCAGCATGACATCGGAGCCCTCGATCATCGCTTCCAAACGGCGATGGTCAGGACGTCGAGATCGCATGACGCCGGCTACGAACGAGCCAGGCCCGGTGGCGGCGAACCGCGACTTCCAGCCGATTCGGGCGGTCGAGAACCTCTCGACCTCGACCGAGCGATAACTCTCGGGGTCCACGATCCGGAACGGATCGCCGCTGAACGAGAGGGGGACCGCGTCCCCAAACTGCTTCGCGAACCCCAGAAGAGACTGGCCGATCAGCAAGTCACCAAGGTTGGCGCTGTCGAAGAAACTAACAACGGTGCTCTTCATGCGACCCTCATCCGCGGCCCACCAGCCCCTTCACAAAAGACTTTTCATCAGTATCCAGCACCAAGAGCCAGACGACGACGCCATATACCGCCAAGAACCCGAACACGCTCAGGACGAACGCCCAGAGGCTCTCGCCGCCCACAGCGGCATCTACGAGCAGGAAAACCACAGCCAAGATCCCCACAAGGGGGAGAATCCGCAGATGGACGCTTGAGAAGAACTTCGCCACACCGAACTTGAGGACGCGCGCATAGACCATGTTCATGGCGATCACGTAGCCGACGACGGATCCGCAGGCCACCGATATCGCTCCCCCCAGCGCACCCATTCCAGGGACCAGAAGCATGGCGACGGACAGGTTGACCACCGCGGCCACTGCGGTACAAGCAGCCCTGTAGCGGATCTCGCCCCGGGCGACCAACGCGGACATGGCCACCTCTTGAGTCTGCACCACCAGGCTGGGCACGATGAGAGCCAGACAGATCAGGTACACGTCATCGAAGCCGGTCCCCAGCCACAGCCTCATGAACTCTTTACCGAAGGCTGCGACCCCCCCGACAACCAACCCCAGGATGATCAGCTGGAACCTCCCGACCCGGATTGCCAGCGCTTCGAACTCGACATGGTTTTCGTCCGCCATCAATCGCGCCACCTTCGGCAGGAAGAGCCCGTTGACAGCATTGGCAATGAGCCAGACGTAGCCTTCGATCATGGCCGCGATAGCGAACCCCGCTACAGCATGGGCTCCCGAGAGGGCTGCGAGCACGCTCGGCATCACCATGACCATCATGCGCATTCCAAGGGCGACCAAGAACGACCAGGACGTGTAGCTGGCGACCTCCCGCCGCAGATCCCGATCTGCTCGCGGTGAGCGAAATGTCCAGACCCCGGCGCGCCAGCACACAACGGCTCTGAACAACCCGATGACCAGGGTGACCGCCGCTGTCCCGGCTACCAAGACGTAGAGACCGAGGTCCGCCGCCACCACTGCCAATACGACCGCGATTCCAAGAATGCGCCAAGCGACATCGCTCCCTCGGAGCGCCACGAACCGTTCAAGCCCCTGCAGTGTGCCGTTTGCTGGTTGCAGCGGGAAACTGGCCACCATCACCAGTCCCGCGACCAATAGGGCCGTACGGAATCGCTCCAGCTGGGCGACCTCTAGCGCTGGGAAGACGCGGGATGCGTTGAGCCACACGAGCAGCAACACGGCGAGAAAGAGCAGGTCCAAGACCCAGTACACCTTGTGGATGATCCGCAGCACCTGCAACGTCCTGCGTCGCGATGCCCTAGCCTCAGCTGTCGCTACAAAGCGGGCGACGGCAGAGTTCAGACCGAGATCGAATGCGAGCAGTGTGACAACCGAATTAGCGAGGGAGAAGATTGCGTAATCCTCTCGACCTAGGTAACGCACCAGAAGTGGCGTCACCACCAATCCGGAGACAATGGCCAAGCCAATTCCCAGATATGAGAGCATGGCGCCGCGAACGATCTGACCACCGCTGGCCCCCCATGCGCTCGACCGCCTAGGCACGCGCAGGATCCACGATGTGCCGATACGCCTCGGCCATTAGCTTTGCGTTCGCAAGTGGATCATTCAGCACCAAACTTCGCCTGCGGGATTCAGCACCCATGACCTCGCACAGTGAACGATCCCCGAACAACTTGTTCACGTAATGTGACAGCATGTAGGGAGCGTCGTGCTGGTAGAAGAATCCGTCCCGTCCATGCTCCAACCTGTCGACGACGCCACCGACGTAAGATGCCACGGCCGGAAGTCCGAGCAGCTTGGCCTCACTCAGCGAGTTGGATTCATTTTCCACCGTCGACGCCGAGACGAATACATGGGACCGCAGATACTGCTCCACCATTTGGCCCTCATCCAAGACTCCAACAAAACGCACTCGGTCACGAATATCATGCCGATTCATGAGCCGATAGAGATAGGCTGCGTAGCTCGTCTGCTTGAGTCGACCACGGATTCCCTCCCCGCGTGGAGGGTGCCCGCTTACCACAACTCGCGTTGCTGGGTAACGCTCGATGATCGCCGGTAGAGCCTCTAGAACAAAGTGCAGTCCCTTGATGGGGTAGTGCCCTTGAGACAGGAAGATGGAGTAGGGATCGCAGGACTCGAAGTTCCATGCGGATTCATAGAAGGCGGGGCGGATCGTCTCGGGCACGCTGAAGTAGCGCACGTCTGGGTTGGCAAGCTCTGCGACCGCCCGATCCCAGGTCGTGCGTCCGATCACGTACTGCACGCGCCTCAGAGTCTCAACTTCCTCCCGGCCCCAGGAGGCGTACTTCGATCGCAGCAGATGTGTATTCTCCCGCCGCACCACATCACGGACCGTGAAACCATGCACGGCCCAAGGGGGAAGTCCCGACGTGTAGTGCTGGGCGATCGTCGATGTGAGCCCTTGCAACCCCACCACGACCGGGATGCCGAGCGCCCGCGCAGCATCGACGGCGGGCAGAGCGTGGCCCGCCTCAGTGCCGAAGATGTGCACCAGGTCGGGTTGCACACGTTTGAGAATGCGGGAGAACTCCTCCTCTCCGTTCCTGCCAGCGCCGAAATCCATCGGGGGAAAGGAGACATACTCGGATCCGTCTGCCCCACGCCCCCACCGAGAAGCACCCGGACTAGGGAAGGCGATCGCGATGTCGAGATCGGGCTCTGACGCCAGTCCGTGTCGGGCCGACTCGATCCAGGTGGCGAACCGAGAGGGTGGCACGCCCAAGGCCTCTGCCGCCGCCGGAATCGGGGCATTCGTGATCCACAGTGACTTCATCCGGCCTGCTTTCGTCTCGAAGCCTCGCTCCCCGCGAGGAAGAACGGCACGATCACCATCCAGACGAGGATGATGTGGGCGAAGAAGATGGTGTTCACCATGCCGAGGACGCCGAAGTATCCCCACACGATATTCAGGACTGGCGCCGCTTCCGCGCCGACCGCGTCCTTCTGGTCACGCCAAACGCTCCAAAGAAAACCGCAGAGCAGGAGGAACGAGATCCCGAACACAGCCAAACCATCAAGCCACGCCGAGTGTCCGCCGATCTCCTCGACTCCCCGACCCGTGACAGACACGCCCCCCAGCCAGTGTTCCGCAAAGACGGCCAAGGACGACAGATACCGGTCCGCACGGGCGCCGAGGTCGCTGTTGTCGCTGTGGCTCCCTGCCAGCCAATCAGCCACCTCATTCAGGCGAACGGTCAAGACGTCTGGCAGCAAGTCGGAAGAACCCAGTTCTGCGAGAAGCGCAGGAGCGATGAGCCACGCCATCCCGAGCGAGATTGCGACACAGAGGTATGCCAAGGCGCGCCTCTCTCGTCCAACCAGATGGCGAAGGATCAGGAGACCTGCACACGCGACCCACAGCAGGACAGCGATGGTGAAGGCCATCTTGATCAGAAGGGCCGTGCCCACGACGACCGCGACCCACGCCGCCCGGCGAAATCGTTGGCGCGTGAGCGCATGGAACAGGAACACAAGGAGGAGCGGAGGCATCGCGTAGGCGTACGCGTACCCACCGATGCCCCAGAGTCCCTCCGTGGCTGCCGCCACGTCCTCGTAAGCGCCACCGGTAGCCAGGTATCGCGAGACCTCGGGGTTGATGTTGAGCTCGAGCCAGGTGCGAACCCCCACCACGATCATGTCGAGGATCACGATCCCGACGATGATGGCGCGGTATGCGGGGACGGCGTGCCGGGAATAGAAGGAGTACAGCGCGAATGCCACGACCAGGTATGCGAAGTTCTGCAGCATGGCACGCTCGGCACCCCCCGATCTGTCCAAGACCAAGGCGGCATATAGAAGGAAAGCGGCCAGCGGCCAACCGGTGGACACCAAGCGAGCACTGTGGCGCCGTTCGAAGAGAGACAGCCCGAGCCAGGCGGCTGCCCCCAGCCACTTGTAAATGCCTGCAATATTCCCTAGGACGATTTCCGCGGTTCCGGAATTGAGCCAGAGAACGACGATCAGCCCGAGAGCAAAGTGGAACGCCCCGAAGGCCCCGATCCCCTCAGGCGGACGCGGCTCGACCCTTGGCTCCTTAGCGGTAGGGGCATGAATCTGCGTCATCATCGACTCCGCATCTCCAGCAACCTGCGGTGGAACCACGTGCGCCTTGCCCCACCGTCATGGTTGGCCCGCAGCAGGTCGAACCCACGATCCACCACGCGTTCCCGCTCGGGGGCGGATGTGAGGGCGGAGCGGAGCTGCTGGTCGAGCACATCGTCCGACTCGGTGGGGACCACGAAGGCAGCGCCCCCTTCGCTCAGATAGCGCAGAGACGCCACCTCGCCCGGTCCCACTGCGAGCACGGGCTTGCCGGCTGCCAGGTATTCAGGGATCTTCGTCGACACCGAGAGCGCGGTCGCGTGGCGCGCCTCCGGGAGATAGGACTCGACGTGCACCAGCACGTCCGCTTCGTTCTCGAGCACGCCGGGCACCGCGTCGGCGTCGAGGGAGCCCGCGTAGCGTAACCGCGGATGCGCCTGGAACGCCTTGGCCACCTCTTCCGGTACGGACTGGCTGTACACGTCCAGGATCGCATCGCATTCGGGTGAGACACGTTCCAGGCCATCGGCGATCCAGAGCAGGCTCCGCCAACGCTCGAGATGAAGCCCACCGACGAACGCGAGCCGCGCCGGCGTGTGCGTCACCTCTGCACGCGCCTGCAGCCTCTCCGGCAGGTGGACGAGGTTCATCATCTGCTCGGACTCGACCCCGAACGTCTCCCGGTAGACCCGCGACATCTCGTCCCCGATCGTCAGGACGAGATCGCTCCTGCGCGCCGTCTCGATGAAGAGTCGCCGGGTCCAGGCACGCTTGCGCCTCTCGATGAAGGAGGCGTCCTCCCGGTCGAGGACGTAGTCGTCGGTGATGTAGTAGACGAGCTTGGCATCGAACCGCTCAACGAGGTCCAGCACGGGGCGGTAGAGGTAATTCGCGTCACCGCCGCAGAAGAAGATCACTTCCGGCGCGAAATCGTCCAGCCATTCGGTGACTCCCGGTGCCGTGAAGTCCAGCCGCGTCCACACGAGCGAGCGCGCCATGCGGATGGTCTCCGACGACTTCGCCACATTGATGGCGTCCTGGGGCACCAGGAAGTCCACGGCGTCCCCACGCTCGGCGACTTCTCCGAGGACGGGACGACGTCGCACGAGATGGCGAACGAATTCCTCGTCGCCGATGCGGTAGTAGTTGTCGCAGACCGGCGACGTGGGAACTTCACGGTGGAAGAACAGCTGGGCCAGCGAATCCTTCGGGTATCCCTCGAAGAACGAGGAAAAGGTCTTCCCGTTGTTGGACGTCGTCGAGAGAGCGTTCACTGTCACCACGAGAACGCGGGGTGCCCTCATTATGTGATTCCTCTCATCTGATCGCCACGCGCTACCCGATTGAGCACGGCATTCAACACCCGTTTCGCGGCTGGTGCCCTAGGCTATCGAACGATTCGGCGAGTGCCATGCTGCATTCGCTCACCCAGAAAATCTACGGGAGGAACGCACGTGACTGACGTCTCGCTGCAGGGCAAGGTCTTCGCCATCACCGGTGGAACCGGATCGTTCGGGTCGACGATGGTGACCCACCTGGTCAACAACGGTGCCGATCGCATCAACATCTTCTCCCGTGACGAGGCCAAGCAGGACGCCATGCGCCGCCGCTTCGGTGACGAGCGCCTCCGCTTCTTCCTCGGCGACGTGCGCGACAAGGACTCGATCGTGCCGGCCATGGAGGGCGTCGACTACGTCTTCCACGCTGCCGCGCTGAAGCAGGTCCCCTCGTGCGAGTTCTTCCCCCAGCAGGCGGTGAAGACCAACGTCATCGGGTCCCAGAACGTGCTCGACGTCGCCTCTGCGGCCGGCGTGAAGTCGCTGGTGTGCCTGTCTACCGACAAAGCCGTCTACCCGGTCAACGCCATGGGCATGTCGAAGGCCCTGATGGAGAAGACCGTCCAGGCGTTCGCCCGCAACCATCCCGACTCGCAGATGACGGTCTCGCTGACACGCTACGGCAACGTCATGTATTCCCGCGGCTCCGTCATCCCCCTGTTCGTCGAGCAGCTCCAGCAGGGCAAGCCGCTGACACTCACCGAGCCGTCGATGACGCGCTACCTGATGTCACTCGCCGACTCCGTCGACCTCGTCCTCCACGCCTTCTTCAACGCCCAGCCGGGTGACCTGTTCGTCCAGAAGGCCCCGGCGTCCACCGTCGAGACGCTGGCGAAGGCGGTCGCCGACGTCATGGGCCAGCCCGAGGCCGAGCTGCGCACCATCGGCATCCGTCACGGCGAGAAGATGCACGAGACCCTCCTGAGCCGCGAGGAGATGGCGAAGGCCGAGGACCAGGGCGACTACTTCCGCGTACCGCTCGATGCCCGCTCGTTGCAGTACGAGCTGTACTTCGACGAGGGCGACCGCAAGATCAACCGCGACGAGGACTACGACTCCGAGAACGCGCGCCGCCTCGACGTCGAGGGGACCAAGGAGCTGCTCATGAAGCTCCCCGAGATCCAGCAGCTGGTGGAGGCCCTCCGATGAAGGTCCTCCTGACCGGCGCCGGGGGCTTCCTCGGCTGGCACACCCGCTGCCGCCTGCACGCCCTCACCGACCACGAGGTCGTTGCCGTCACCCGCGACAACTGGGACTCCCTGCCCCAGCTCGCGTCCGACGTGGACGCCATCATCCACGTCGCCGGCGTCAACCGCGCCGAGCCCGACGAGCTCAGCGAGGGCAACGCCAAGCTGGCCCACGACGTCGCGGAGGCCGCCCGCTCCGCCGCGAAGCCGCCGGTGGTCGTGTTCGCCAACTCCATCCAGGCCGGCAACGAGACCCCGTACGGCGACGGCAAGGCCGCCGCCGCCGAGGTGCTGCGTACGGCCTGTGCCGAGACCGGATCGGTGTTCGTGGACGTACGCCTGCCGAACCTGTTCGGCGAGCACTGCCGCCCCCAGTACAACTCGTTCGTCGCGAACTTCGTCGACTGGCGCATCAAGGACGAGCCGCCGACGATCAACGACCGTCCGATCAACCTCCTGCACGTCCAGGACGCCGCCCAGGCCCTGATGGACGGCCTCGCCGCCACGGAATCGACCGTCACCGAGCCCGAGGGACACCCCACCAGCGTCCAGGGCGTGTGGGACCTGCTGTGCACCTTCCACGAGCTCTACCCGGTGCGGGGCGAGATCCCGCCGTTCACCTGCGACTTCGACGTGGCGCTTTTCAACACCTACCGCGCCGCGCTGTTCCCCGACCACTACCCCATCCGACTCGACCCGAAGTCCGACCCGCGCGGCCGGCTCGTCGAGACCATCCGCTCCCACGGCGGCCAGGGCCAGAGCTTCGTGTCCACCACCGTGCCGGACATCACCCGCGGCGACCACTACCACCTAGTGAAGATCGAGCGATTCGCCGTTCTCTCGGGCACGGCCCGCATCGCGCTGCGCAAGATGTTCACCGAGGAGCTCGTCGAGTTCGAGGTCAGCGGTGACGAGCCCGTGGCGATCGACATGCCGACGATGTGGACCCACAACATCACCAACACCGGGGACACCGAGGTCCTCACCCAGTTCTGGACCCACGTACTGTTCGACCCGGAGAACCCCGACACGTTCTGGGTGAAGGTCGACTCGAAGGAGTGCTCGCAGTGACCAAGGTGATGACCGTCGTCGGAACCCGCCCCGAGATCATCCGCCTGGCCGCCGTCATGAAGCGTCTCGACGCCAGCGTCGACCACGTGATCGTCCACACGGGCCAGAACTACGACTACGAGCTCAACGAGGTGTTCTTCGAAGACCTCGGCCTGCGCCGGCCCGACCACTTCCTCAACGTCGACACCTCCAGCCTCGGCGCCGTCCTCGGCGGCGTGCTGGCTGGCGTCGAGAAGGTCATCAAGGACGAGCAGCCCGACGCCGTCCTCGTGCTCGGCGACACCAACTCGTGCATCGCCGCGGTCATGGCCAAGCGCATGCGCGTGCCCGTCTACCACATGGAGGCCGGCAACCGCTGCTTCGACGAGAACGTGCCCGAGGAGACCAACCGGCGCATGGTCGACCACGTCGCCGACTTCAACCTCGTCTACACCGAGCACGCACGACGCAACCTCCTCGCCGAGGGTCTGCACCCCCGCCGCATCCTCCTCACCGGCTCGCCCATGAAGGAGGTCCTGCTCGCCCAGCGCGACAAGATCGACGCATCCGACGTGCTCGAGCGCCTCGAGCTCACCGACGGGGGCTACTTCCTCGTCAGCGCCCACCGCGAGGAGAACGTCGACAAGCCCGAACGGCTCTCGGCCCTGCTCGACTGCCTCGAGGCCGTGGCCCAGAAGTACGACCTGCCGGTCCTGGTCTCCACCCACCCGCGTACGCGCAACCGCCTCGAGGCGCTGGGACGCGAGGTCGACGAGCGGATCATCTTCCACAAGCCGCTGGGGTTCAACGACTACAACCACCTCCAGCTCCACGCGAAGGCGGTCCTGTCCGACTCCGGGACCATCTCCGAGGAGTCGTCGATCCTCGGTTTCCGCGCGGTCACGCTGCGTGACTCGATCGAACGCCCCGAGGCCCTCGACACGGGCGCGATCATCATGGTCGGGCTGGATCCCCAGAATGTCGTCGAAGGCGTCGAGCAGGTTCTGAACGCCACTTCCGCTGCAGTCATCCCCGCTGAGTACGCGATCGACAACACGTCGGAGCGAACCGTGAACTTCATCCTGTCCACCAGCTCGCGGCACAAGTTCTGGTCCGGCCTCCGATAACCCACGAGAATCGAGCGCAATGTCATTCGTCCCCTTTGCCCGTCCGGACATCACGGAGGAAGAGGTACAGGCCGCAGCGGACGCGATCCGCAGCGGATGGTTGACAACTGGCAGGATCGCCGCCGGATTCGAGTCGGACTTCGCCGAGTTCATCGGCAACGAGTCCATCGCCATCGCCACCAACTCCGCGACCGCCGGCCTCCACCTCGCGATCGAGGCCCTCGGGGTGGGGCCAGGCGACGAAGTTCTCGTGCCCACCTGGACGTTCACCGCCTCGGCGGAGGTCATCCGCTACGTGGGTGCCGATCCGGTCTTCGTGGACAGCGACCCGGAGACGCTCCACATGGACTGGAACGCCGCCGAGCGACTCGTGACGTCGCGGACCAAGGCCGTCATCCCCGTCGACCTCGCAGGCCTGCCGCTCGACGAGGGCCGGCTCGCGGACTTTGCGGGCCGCCACGGACTGCGGGTGATCCGCGATGCCGCGCATGCGATCCCTACACGGTGGCGTGGACAGCTCGCTGGTCAGAGCCGCGTGGCGGACGCCACGGTCTTCAGCTTCTACGCGACCAAGACGATCACCACCGGTGAGGGCGGGATGGTCGTGACCCACGACGAAGACGTCGCGTCGCGCATCAGGACCATGCGTCTCCACGGGATCAACCGGGACGTCTTCGATCGCTACACGAGCAACAAGCCGTCATGGTTCTACGAGGTCGTGGCCCCCGGGTTCAAGTACAACCTCACCGATCCTGCGGCAGCAATCGGCCGCGTACAGCTTCGACGCGCGCAGGAGATGGCCGATCGTCGAGCTGCCATCGCCGCCCGCTATGACGAGGCCCTCGCCGATCTCCCGCTGCAGCTCCCCACACACGCGCGGCCGGAAGACTCACACTCCTGGCACCTCTACATGCCGCGCCTCCAGGCGTCGTCACCACTGGGCCGTGACGATCTGATCTCCCGCATGGCCGAGCTCGGCGTGGGGTGCAGCGTCCACTTCATCCCTCTCCACAAGCAGCCGTACTGGCGCGATACCTGCGGGCTGTCCGCCGCGGACTTCCCGGTGGCCGAGGCGGAGTTCGCCCGGGTCCTCAGCCTGCCCGTCTTCTCGAGCATGACTGATGACGATGTCGACAAGACCATCGCGGCCCTTCGACAGGCCCTGTCGTGACCACTGTCGCCAAGCGTATCTTCGACGTGACCGCAGCCGCTGTTGGCGTCGCGCTGACGTCCCCGCTCCTCGTCGGCGCCGCGGTCGCCGTGAAGCTCGACTCGCCCGGACCGGTCCTGTTCCGACAGCGCCGGGTGGGGCTAGCCGGGCAGGAGTTTCTGATCCGGAAGTTCCGCACGATGCGTCACGCGGCCCCCGGAGCATCGATCACCGTTGGCGCAGACAATCGCATCACGCGCGTGGGGGCTGTCCTCCGAAAGACCAAGATCGACGAGCTCCCGCAACTCCTCGATGTCGTGCAGGGCCGTATGAGTCTCGTGGGCCCACGACCCGAAGTTCCTGAGTACGTCGCGTTGTGGCCCGAGCCGGAACGGACCCAGATCCTCTCGGTCCGGCCCGGGATCACCGATCCCGCCAGCATCGAGTTCCGTCACGAGTCGGAGATCCTCGGACGGCGGTCCGACCCCGATCGCTACTACCGAGAAGTCATCCTCCCGCAGAAGGTGGCCCTCTACGCTGAGTACGCACGCAACCCCTCTCTCCTCGAAGACATCAAGATCATCTTTCGGACCTTCGAGGCGATCGTGCGATGAAGATCGGCATCCTCACCCAGTGGTACGCGCCGGAGCCGGGACCCGCCCAGCTGCCCACCATGCTCGCGCAGCAACTACGCTGGCTCGGCCACGACGTGCAGGTCGTGACCGGCTTCCCGAACTACCCGACCGGTCGGATCATGGATGGGTATCGTGTTCGCCCATTCACCGACGAAGAGGTGGATGGCGTCAGGATCCGTAGGGTGGCCCTCTACCCCAGCCACGACGCGTCGGCGGTCAAACGGCTTGCGAACTACGGCTCGTTCGCTGTCAGCGCCACCGTGTTCGGCAGCCCGGTCCTCCGAGACTGCGACGCAGTGTGGGTCAATTACTCCCCCATCACGTTGATCCTGCCGATGGTTGCAAATCGGCTGCGCCGCATCCCCCAGATGTGCCATGTGCTCGACCTCTGGCCGGACACCCTCTATGCCAGCGGTGTCGCTCCGCAGGGTCTGGCCGGTGCAGCCGCCGACCGTCTCCTGCACGCCTGGTGTGGCGCCATGTATGCCATGTCGGCCAGGGTCGCCTACATCAGCCCCGGCGTCGGTCCGGTGCTCGCGAGTCGTGGCGTGGCCCGGGAGAAGCTGCGCTACATCCCGATGTGGGCAGATGAGAAGGTGTTCCACCCCTCCTCGAGCGACATGCGGGCCGAGCTCGGGATCGACCCGCAGAGCCTTGTGGTCCTGTACGCCGGCGCACTGGGCCAGGCGCAGGGTCTGGAAACCCTTGTCGACGCCTGCAGGGAAGTCCGCGACCCCTCGTACGTGTGTGTCATCGCAGGGTCGGGCACCGAGGAGGAGGCTCTCCGAGCACATGCCTCCGACCTACCCCACGTGCGGTTCATCGGTCGGGTCCCGCAGGAACGCATGACGCAGCTCTGCGCCACCGCCGACATCAACTTCGTCGGACTCAGGGGTCACGAGGCGTCCAGGATCACCATGCCCAGCAAGACACAGGCAGGGCTCGCGGCAGGCAAGCCCCTGCTGGTCTCTGCCGAAGGGGACGTCGCCGAGGTCGCCGAAGCCTCGGGGGCCTGCCTCGTGGCGGATCCAGATGTTGACTCGGTGGCCGCCCAGCTCAGGACGGCGTGCTCGCTGGGACGCGAGGGGCTCGCCGCCAAGGGCGTCGCTGCGGAGCGCTTCTACCGCGAGCACTTCTCGTTGGCTGCTGGTACCGAGGCCGTTGCCGCGTCGCTCCGAGCGGCGGCCGGACAGGGAGATGACGTGGACACGACTGACGACGAGTTCTCATATGGCCCACTGCGGTCCAGCGATGTCCCAGACCTCGCGCGACTGCACCGTGCGGCCTTCCCCGAGTTCTTCCTCAGCTCACTCGGGGAACCGTTCCTGCGTGAGTTCTATGCCGCCTTCCTGCAGGACTACACGGCCGTGACGGTGATCGCTCGTCGGGGGGACCGCGCGGTCGGGGCGGTGGTGGGCAGCACCCAACCGGAGTCCTTCTTCAAGCGGCTGCTCCTGAAGCGCGTGGTCGGTTTCGGTCTGGCGAGCGCCCGGGCTGCGATCAGGGATCCGCGAAAGGTCCCCCGCCTCCTCGGAGCGGTCCGATACCGCGGGCAGGCCGGAGGCTCGATGCCGGAGGGGGCCCTGCTCTCCTCCATCTGCGTCGACCCCGCTGAAAGGGGATCGGGCATCGGCGCCGACCTGGTGGAGCGTTGGCTGGACGCGGTTCGTGCGCGTGGTGGCCGGGCCGCGTACCTGACGACCGATCGGGACGCCAATGAAGCCGTGAACCGGTTCTACGCCCGTCTCGGATGGAGGCTCCACTACCAGTTCACCACTCCGCAGGGACGGCGGATGAACACCTACACGACGACGCTCCGTTCCCGGACTAGATCGCAGGCCGATATCCCCGATCAGTCGTGGCCGTAGAGGTCGCGGGTGTAGACCTTGTCGGCCACGTCCTTGAGCTCGTCGACCATCCGGTTGGCCACGATCAAGTCGCAGCGTGAGGTGAAGTCTTTGAGGTCCTTCACGACCTCGGAGTTGTAGAACGAGTCGCCCTCGAACAGCGGCTCGTACAGGACCACCGGGATGCCCTTGGCCTTGATCCGCTTCATGATCCCCTGGATCGACGACGCCCGGAAGTTGTCCGAGCCCGCCTTCATCGCCAGGCGGTAGATGCCGACGACCTTCGGCTGCTTGGCGATGATGTCGAACGCCACGAAATCCTTGCGCGTGGTGTTCGACTCCACGATCGCCTTGATCAAGGTCTGAGGGACGTCCGAGTAGTTCGCGAGCAACTGCTTGGTGTCCTTCGGCAGGCAGTAGCCGCCGTAGCCGAACGACGGGTTGTTGTAGAAGTTCCCGATGCGCGGGTCCAGGCCCACGCCCTCGATGATCTGGCGGGTGTCGAGGCCGTGGGTGGCCGCGTACGTGTCGAGCTCGTTGAAGTACGCCACCCGCATCGCCAGGTAGGTGTTGGCGAACAACTTGATCGCCTCGGCCTCGGTCGCGCCCACGAGCATGACCGGGGTGTCCTCGTCGAGCGAGCCCTCCTTCAGCAGGTTCGCGAAGGTCTCCGCCTCCGGGCACGGGTCGGCGACGACGATGCGCGACGGGTGCAGGTTGTCGTGCAGCGCACGCAGCTCGCGCAGGAACTCCGGCGAGAACAGGATCTTCTGATCGGGGAAGTCCTGGCGTACGCGCTCGGTGAAGCCCACCGGGATCGTCGACTTGATCACGACCGTCGAGGCCGGCGCGTGCTGGGCGACCTGGGCGAGGACCTTCTCGACGGTGGAGGTGTCGAAATACTGGGTCTCGGTGTTGTAGTCCGTCGGCGTCGCGATGATCACGAAGTCCGCGCCCGCCAGGGCCTCCGCCGCGTCCGTCGTCGCTGTCAGCCGCAGGTCCTTCGTCGCGAGGAACTCCTCGATGTCGGGGTCGACGATCGGCGAGCGCCGCTCCGAGATCGCGCGTACGCGGGACTCGTCGATGTCCACGGCCACGACGTCGTGGCGCTGCGACAACAGCACCGCCGATGCCATGCCGACATAACCCATACCGAAGGCCGCGATCCGCATAAGGGCCATGGTAGAGGCTTCGCGACTCGCGGCGCTCGCTCGAAGAGCACACGCATTCCTCGACCCGCTCCCAGCGGGAATAGTTGAACAGTCACCCACGTTGCCCGACACATGAAGGCCTTCGGTTTCCTCAGCTTCGGTCACTACGGCGCGCCCGGCCCCGATGCGCAGCAGATGCTGCACGACCACGTCGACCTCGCCGTCGGCGCGGACGAGATCGGCGTCAACGGCGCCTATCTCCGCGTCCACCACTTCGCCCGCCAAGCCGCCTCCCCCATGCCGCTGCTCACCGCAATGGCCGCGCGTACGCAACGCATCGAGGTCGGCACCGGCGTGATCGACATGCGCTATGAGAACCCGCTGCAGATGGCCGAGGAGGCCGCCGCGCTCGACCTCATCGCCAACAATCGCATCGCCCTCGGCGTGAGCCGCGGATCACCCGAGCCGGCCGACCGCGGCTGGGAGGCGTTCGGCTACACCGGCTCGACCGACCCCAGGGGCGCCGACATCGCCCGCGAGAAGTTCACGACCTTCCTGCAGGCGATCGACGGCGAGACGATGGTCGACGCCGACCCCGCGCAGTACGGCCGCCGTGTGCGGCTGTCCGTCGAGCCCCACTCCCCCGGGCTACGCGACCGCATCTGGTGGGGTGCCGGTTCACGTGAGTCGGCCGAATGGGTCGGTCGCCAGGGACTCAACCTCATGAGCTCCACCCTCCTCACCGAGGCCACCGGCCAGACGTTCGGCGACCTCCAGGCCGACCAGATCGCCCGCTATCGCGATGCGTACGCCGCCGCCGGCCACGCGCGGACGCCGCGGGTGTCGGTCAGCCGCAGCGTGTTCCCCGTCGTCGACGGCAACGATGCGCTCTGGCTGCAGATGCGCCGCGAGGGCCACGACCAGATCGGGGTCATCGACGGCTTCCGCTCCACGTTCGGCCGCACCTATGTCGGGGAGCCCGACCGGCTGGTCCATGAGCTCAGGAGCGATGCCGCGGTCATGGCGGCCGACACGCTCATGCTGACCATCCCGTCACAGCTCGGCGTCGACGCGAACCTCCGGGTGTTGCAGAACTTCGCCGAGCACGTCGCGCCGGAGCTCGGATGGCGACCGAACACCGAGGGGCCCGTCACGGGGTACGCCGTTTGACGGCCGGCCGTAACCCCCCGTTCTCCCGCTCCGGCTAGCCTCGCGGCGTGAACCGCAAGCCCCTGCTCGTCCTGTCCGCCGCCACTGCGCTGCTCGCCGTCGTGTGGGCTGGGGCGTGCTGGCGCTATGTCGTCCACCCCACCGTCGACCCCGACCGTCCCACCGACGCCGCGTACGTGCTGGCCTCGGGGGGCGGTGTCGTGGCCGTCGAGGCCGACCCGCATGGTCACTCCCAGCTCTTTGCGACCTTCCGCACGACCAAAGGGTCGAACGTCACACCGCACCGGCCTGCGATCTGGGCCAACAGCTCTCTCTCCGTCCCTGAAACCTTGCCATCAATGACAGCCACCAGCTTCGCCATGCCATAGACCGACTCGAGCGAGTCCCCCGCCGCCGCCAACTTCGCCCAGATAGCAGCACGATCGACCTCGACCGTTCCTCGGAACTGGTCGATCAACTCCGTGCTCAACCCTCGCTCGACAACGCCCACGCTCACGTGGTGCAGCAATGCTCGTTGTCGTTCGGTCACCTGTCCGTCCGCAACGGCCGCGAGCCACCCCACCCAGAGCAGCAGCTCATGGTGTTCCGTGCCTGCCACAGCCCTGCCAGCTTCCTCGATAATCCGGGCCTCGGTTCGGAACGTCTTGAGCGCCTGCCGTCCTGCGACCTTCGTCGTCCAAAAGTTCACACCCGTCGTCAGCGGGACTCCCACTGCAGGAATCGCGAACTTGATCAGGTTCCGCTGCAGGAGGTACCGGCCAACCACAGGCAGGCTCCTGACCGCAGTCAGCGTGGAGCCGCTGAACACCTTCTTCACCACAGGACGAACTACGGCCGGCACACCCTTCATCAGCGCATTGCCGCCCGTCTCGGCCGCTTTCACACCGAAGGCGATCTTGATGAGCTTCCACAGTTCTTCTGGATCGTCAGTGTCCAAAGGAACCCCGTAGATCACCGCGAGGTCGTAGGCCAACCTGAGCTGGAGCTGCGAGACATAGGTGAGGTCCACCACAAAGCTCGTGAGCCCTGCAGGAAGCGCGACGGGAGAGGCACCTCCTGCGCTGCCGATCGTTGCCGCCACCGCGCCCGTGTAGGCCGATGCGCTCAGAGCACCCTCGATGCCTGCGTACTTCGCCGCCAGGTCGATGCGCGCCGCGGCGATCGCATCGGGAGGGAGGTGAGGGTACTTCTTTCGGAAGTAGTCCGCGTCCACCTGCGCCGTGTACCGGCCCAAAGAGAATGTGAGGAGTTTGGCAAACCAGTCACCGGACCGGACATCCTCCAGGCTCAGGCCCGTCACGAAGCCCCGAAGCCGCTCGAGCTCGCGTCTCACGACGCGCTCGTTCTCTGTCTTCTCATCCGTCATTGCCCGCCGCCCCTTCGCTCACCGGTCCTGCGAGGACGCGACTGCACTAAGGAGGCGCCCCTGAATGGCTGCATAGACTTGCGACGTGCATGGCCCCAGGACGCGACGCATCCTGGCCGCAGCGACCCTCGCCGCCCTCCTGGCCGGCAGCGCATGGGCCGCGCTCGCCTCCCGCTACATCCTACGGCCCGTCGTCGACCCCCTCCAGCAGACCGACGCGACGTACGTGCTCGCGTCCGGTGGCGGCGTCGAAGTCATCCTCCAGGACCTCTACACGAAGCTGCCCGGCCGGGTGCTCGTCGTCTCCACCACACCCGAGCTGATGGCCATGCCCGCGTACGCGAAGATCTGCGCCGCCGGCACCAGCGGTGGTCGCGAGGTCGTCTGCACCACCCCCGACCCGCTCACCACCCGCGGCGAGGCCCGCGTGTTCGCCGGCCTCGCCCGCGAGCGCGGCTGGACGTCGGTCACCGTGGTCAGCCACCGCACCCACCTGTCGCGGTCCCGCATGCTGATGGAGCGCTGCTTCCCCGGCACGGTCCGCATGCACGTCCAGGAGTCCGAGGGCCGCCGCGCCAAGGCCGTCGCCGTGCTCTACGAGACCGGGGCGTACGTCAAGGCGTCCGTGCTGCGGGGGTGCTGAGCATGGCCTTCGACGAACGGGGCTTGTTCATTTTTCCTCCCCGTTCGCGTATCGTGAAAGCGTGACAAAGTTGAACACGCGCGACCGGGACCTGCTGGAGGCCGCATCCATGGCGATGCCTCAGGGGGGGCACCTACAGTGGTCCCTGGACGCCTCAGACTCTCTTGAGGACGGGCACGCCATAGTTAGCCTTGACGACGTGACCCACACGTTTCCCGTCACGCTCAAACGAAACCTCCGTCCAGCGTGGGTGCCGCTTCTGCCAGCCTTGAGCACTCCCCGCATGGTGATTGCGGACCATGTGACGCCCAAGGTCGGGAGCCTTCTGCGTGCCCATGGATGGAACTACCTCGATACGGCCGGCAACGCTTCCGTAAGGGCTCCTGGCATGGCTTTGGAGATTCAGGGGCGACGACCGCCCCGGCCATCGGAGATCGAGCGACGATCGGACGCCCCTCTCTTCACCCGAGCAAGACTCCGAGCGCTACTTCCGATCCTCAGCGAGCCCACCAAACTCAACGAGCCCCTGCGCACCATTGCCGAACAATCCGGGGTCTCAGTCGCAACCGCCCACAGCGTGGTGACGCAACTCCGTGGGGAAGGCTACGAAACGATGCCCGACCACAACCCACAGGCGCAGGAACATTGGCGCAACCTCCTGATCTCGTGGGTCACGAGCTATGCGACCCACGCCCGTGACGGCCTTCTGGTGGGCCGGTTCCGGACGGACACAGATTTGAGGTCTGCCATTCCAGCAGTCGCCGAATCAGGCGCACTCATCTCCGGAGAGACAGCCCTCTCCCTACTCGAGTACGACCTCTACACCGAGATAGGGGAGTTCTATACGCACGAGCCAGGCAAGCTCATCCGAGCACTGCGCCTCAGGCCGTACCCTGACGGGCACGTCACGATCCGCCGCCCCTTCTGGGCTCCGGAGGCCGAGGTCGGACGTCCTCGCCCCGGCGTTGCTCCGTCGGTCGTTGTCTACGCTGATCTTGTGGCTGCTGCCGACCCACGGGTGGATCAGGTCAGGAGGGAGTTCGAGCGTCGTGACCCGATACTTCGACCTTACTTCTGCTGACCACCAAGTTGCTGTGCCAGTCATCGAAGAGCTGGCCGCACAGGCGCAAACGCTGGGCACCAAGTGGCTGTTGATCGGCGCAGCCGCGCGCGACCTCACGGTGCACGCTCCACTCGGCAACCGACCGACCCGTCAGACTCACGACATCGACATCGCGGTTGCCGTCCAGGGGACGCCCCACTTTCAGGAATTCACGAGTGGGTTCGAGCGGATCCCCAACCTCGACCACAAGGTGCGCGTGCTCGGCGTCGAGGTGGATGTGGTTCCGTTCGGCGGTCTGGAAGAAGCCGGAACTGTCACGTTCACCGACGAGTCGAGACTCGACGTGGTCGGACTGGCTGAAGCCCTGGAAGCACCCGACATCGCACAACTCGCCGCCCACCTTGCAGTACCGGTCGCCAGCGCAGAGGCCCAGACGGCACTGAAGATACTTGCGTGGCGGGACCGGGGCCGGGAAGACCCGAAGGACGCACGCGACCTCAGAACCCTTCTCGAGGCGGCCTCGGACGGGGTGTACGGCGACGAGACATGGGACGACGAGCACGCGTTGCGTGCCTGCGATCACGACCATCCTCTGGCCGCGGCATTTCGTTCTGGAAGGCTCGCTGGCGGCCTCTTCACAGATCCTGCCCGGGCTGCGGCTGTCACTCAGGTCCTGTGCCAGGAAGCCACCCGTCGCCGTCTGGATATCGACTTCGGAAGACCTCGCGCCTCGGCCCCCGACCTGCTTGACGCCTACACCAGAGGATTCAACGAGGGCCGCCCGTACTAGCCGGCACCGCCGCGTAGCGACAGCGCGAGCATCGATCCCTGTACGTCAAGGCGTCCGTGCTGCGGGGCTGCTGAGCGCCCGTCGTCGCCCGACCGCCGGCCGCGGACGCCACGTCGAGACCATCGCCAGGGCCAGGCCCAGCTCGGCGATGTCCCCGCCGTAGTACATGAGGTCGGCTCCAGCCCTGCGCTCGGCCGGCGTCGCTGGCACCTGCGTCCACAGGCCCCCATAGATCGCCTGCGCCAGCAGCGCGTGCACCGTGATCGACACGCCCAGCACCACCAGCCGGAACGGCACCGACGGCCGGTGCGGCGCGGGATCGGCGCCACAGATGGAGTATGCGAACAGGTAGCCCGCGGCGAGGAAGTGCACGTGCACCAGCGAGTGCACCCACCCGTGTGGCTATGTCAACTTCATTTGGCCCCGGGTTGTCGGTCTGGCTGGGCCCCGGTTGGGTGCGAGAAGCCAACCCAGAGTGAACTCCGGGCAGCTTATGGGGGGCGGTTCATGTCAGTGGTGTCGGCGCAGGCGCAGGGAGTTGGTGATGACGCTCACCGAACTGAGGGCCATGGCGGCTGCGGCGATCATCGGGGACAACAGCCAGCCGAAGGCGGGGTAGAGCACTCCCGCGGCGATCGGAATGCCGATGACGTTGTAGATGAATGCGAACAGCAGGTTCTGCTTGATGTTGCGCATAGTGTCGACGGACAGGTCGCGGGCCTTGACCAGGGCTGCGAGGTCGCCGCCGAGGAGGGTCACGTCTGCGCTCTCGATGGCGACGTCGGTCCCGGTGCCCATGGCGACGCCAACGTCCGCCCCGGCCAGGGCAGGGGCGTCGTTGACGCCGTCACCGGCCATCGCGACCGTGTGACCTTGCTCCTGGAACCGCTGGACGTGCCCATGCTTCTGATCCGGAAGCACGTCCGCGATCACCTCGTCGATGTGGAGCTCGTCGGCGATGGCGTGGGCGGTGGTGGCGTTGTCCCCGGTCAGCATCACGATCCGCATGCCACGGTGACGTAGGTCGTCGATGGCCTGGGCGGTGGTGGGCTTGAGTGGGTCGGCGATGGCCAGGATGCTTGCAGGCTGACCATCGACAGTCACGATGACGGCAGTGGCTCCTTGGCGACGGAAGGCGTCGATGTCGTCGGTCAGGGGGGTCGTGTCGGCATGCTGGGTCGTGAGGAAGGCAGGGCTGCCGACCATGACCTGGTGACCGTCGACCAATGCTTCGACGCCGCCACCCGGGTGGGCGGTGAATGCAGTGGCGGTCGGTACGGTGACGTCGCGTTCTCGCGCCGCGTCGACGATCGCGCGGGCCAAGGGATGTTCGGACCCGGACTCGACAGCGGCCGCCATGGCCAGCACGATCTCGGCGTGGTGGCCGGCGACGACCTTCTGGTCGACGAGGCTGGGATGGCCCTGGGTCAGGGTCCCGGTCTTGTCGACCACCAGGGTGTCGATCTTCTGCAGTCGTTCGAGTGCTTCGGCGTTCTTGACCAGGACGCCATCGCGGGCTCCGCGACCAACCCCGACCATGATGGACATGGGTGTGGCAAGGCCAAGCGCGCAAGGGCAGGCGATGATGAGCACGGACACTGCAGCAACGATCGCGAACGGTAGCCGGGGCTGTGGCCCGACCGTGGCCCAGACGGCGAAGGTGATCAGTGCGATGCCGATCACGACCGGCACGAACACAGCGGAGATCTTGTCGACGAGCCCTTGGATGGGGGCTTGGGAACGTTGCGCCTGGGACACGAGGTCGACGATGCGGGCCAGGGTCGAGTCGGCGCCCAGGCCGGTGGCCTCGATGACCAGGCTGCCGCCGCTGGTGATGGTGCCGCCGATCACACGGTCGCCGGGGTTCTTGTCAACAGGTACCGGCTCGCCGGTGATCATGGATTCGTCGACGTAGGCGTGGCCGTCGACCACGATGCCGTCTGCTGGGATCTTCTCACCGGGGCGGACCCGGCAATGGTCGCCGACCTGCAGGTCCGCGGATGGCACTTCCTCTTCTTCTCCGTCGGGGTTGATGCGGTGCGCGGTGGCTGGCGACAGGTCCAGCAGGGCGCGGATGGCACCCGAGGTCTGGTCGCGTGCCCGCAGTTCGAGTACCTGCCCCAGCAGCACCAGGGTGATGATCACGGCGGCGGCCTCGAAGTAGACGCCGACCCGGCCACCGTCATCACGCATGATGGCCGGGAAGATCCCCGGGGCCAGGACGGCGACCACACTGTAGAACCACGCGGCACCCACACCGAGGCTGACGAGGGTGAACATGTTGAGGTGCCGGCTGGCCACTGATCGGGCGCCACGTGCGAAGAATGGCCACCCGGCCCACCACACCACGGGGGTGGACAGCGCGAGTTCGACCCAGGGCACCCACGCCCCGACGGCCAGGGCCGGGACCATCGCCAGCACCACCAGGGGCAGGCTGAGCACGGCTGCCACGCGGAGACGGCGGCGCATGTCTGCCAGCTCTGGGTTGGGTCCGTCGTGGACGCCCACCGAGACCGGTTCGAGCGCCATGCCACAGATCGGGCACTCGCCCGGCCCATCCTGCCGGATCTCGGGGTGCATGGGGCAGGTCCATTCGCCATCGCGTGGGCCGGTGTCGGCCTGTGGTGGCGGGGCGCTTTGCCCGCCGTGCTCTTGGTGGGCAGCAGGCTGCCCGGGGTGGGTGTGCTGGTGTGCTGCTGGCGCGGGGGGCTGTCCGTCCGGTTGGAGGAACATGCCGCACTTGGGGCAGCGGCCAGGGTGGTCACTGGTGACCTCGGGGTGCATGGGGCAGGTGAAGGAGTCCCCTTCAGCCGTGATGGGCTTGTCGGGTGGGGTAGGGCTGGTCATGGTCTTCTTCGTCCGTTGAGTGGTGGTGCTCTGTGGTGCTGGTGGGCGCGTGGTGCGAGGTTCTTGGCTCAGTGGTGATCGGCCCCGTGGTTCATCATCCGCATCATGAGCCACATCATCACTACGCAGCCGAGGGCGGGGATGGCGGCGGCCATGACGCCGCCTGCGGCGAGGCTGGCACGACCTGTCCACAGGTATCCGGCCACGATGAGCAGCATCGGGGCACACATCAGCAGGTGCATCCAGTGGTGGCTCTTGCCGTGGCCTGTCATCTTCGGGTCGTGCCGGTGCTGCACGGGCTCGAGTACCGGGTCGGCGGCGGGGCGGGGAGCGTCGCTGTCACTGCGGTTGAGCTGGGTGGGGCTTGTGTACATGGTGGTCTCCTTCGTCGTGTGTGGCTGGCTGCCGTCACCATCCAGACTGTCGAGCGTCCATGAAGCTGGACCGGGGCAAATGATGAAGGTTTGACCAAGACGTCGGAGGCATGTGCGGGCATGCGGCGGTGCGGTTCCCGGGGCGACGCGGGAACCGCATCGGCGTGGGCTGGGGTCAGTAGCGCAGGCTGGTCATCATGCCGATCTCGGCGTGGTAGATGTTGTGGCAGTGCAGCATCCAGGCTCCGGGGTTGTCGGCCTGCAGGTCGGCCTCGATGGTCTGCATGGGCAGCAGCAGCACGGTGTCCTTGCGTAGTCCGTTGCTGCCCGGCAGGGACCAGGTGTGGCCGTGGATGTGCATCGGGTGGGCCATCATCGTCATGTTCGTCATCCGCATCCGGACCCGCTGTCCCAGGCTGATCGACAGGGGTGTGTCCTCACCGAACTTCTTGCCGTTGATGCCCCAGGCGTAGGGCTTCATCTGGCCGTTGAGCTGGACCTCGAGGGTCTGCTCCGGTTCCTTGTCGGGCAGCTTGGCTGCGTCGGCGGCGCGCAGGGCGGTGCCAAGGACAGCCTTTCCTCCGAGTTCGGGGATTCGGGTGGTGGCCGGCGGAATGCTGCCGGCGCCGGTCTTGACGATGGCGCGGGCGGGAGTACCGGTCTTGCCCTCGGGGGCGGCCTGCAGCACGAAGACGCCGTCGCCGACGGTGACGGTGGCGTCGATCCTTTCTCCCATGGCGAGGTAGATGGCCGTCGCCTCGACTGGCTGCACGGCGAATCCGTCGGCGTGGGTGATGGTGAGTCGGTGCCCGGACAGGCCGACCTTGAAGATCGTGTCGGCTCCGGCGTTGATCAGCCGTAGCCGGATCTTGTCTCCGGGGCGTGCCGTGAGGGTGCGCGGTGCGGCCGGGATCCGGCCGTTGACGACGTAGTGCGGGTAGCTCATGTCTCCGGCATCGCCCAAGGGGGAACTGCCGTGGTCCATGCCTCCCATGTCGTGGTTCATTCCTTGGGACAGGGGGCCGCTGTTGGCCTTGAAGTCGGCGAAGATCGCATCCGGTGACTTGCCCACCCCATCGGTCCAGTCATCCAGGACCAGGACCCATTCCGCGTCGTGGTCGCCCGGATCGCGTGGGTCGTCCAGCACGAGGGGAGCGTACAGGCCCCGGTCGATCTGGACTCCGCTGTGGGGATGGAAGAAGTAGGTTCCGGCATGGGGTGCGACGAACTCGTAGGTGAAGGCACTCTTGGCGGCGATGGGGTCCTGAGTGACACCAGGCACACCGTCGGAGGCGTTGCGCAGGGCAATGCCGTGCCAGTGCACCGAGGTGGCTGTGGGGAGCTGGTTGTCGACCGTGACCCGGAACAGGTCGCCCGCCTTGCCGCGCAGGACGTTCCCGTCGAGTTCGTCGGTGTAGGCCCAGGTCTTGGCCAGGACACCGCCCAGGTCCAAGGTGACAGGGCGCGGGGTCAGGGTGTGGGTGACGGTCGTCGCCCCGGCCGGGGTGGCGAGTGGTGTCTGGGTCGGGATGGCCCATGTGGCCGGGGTGGTGCTGGCCGGGGCGGGCTGCTTGGCGCCGCATGCAGCCAGGGCGCTGGTGGATGCCAGGCCGAGGCCGGCGAGCAAGGCCTGTCGGCGAGTGATCGTGTTCATGCCCACGACTCTTCCCGCCCCGCATTGTGACCGGGTCAGGGAAGTGTGGAGATTCGATCAAGATTTCGTGGCAGCACCAGGGTGAACGACGCACCGCAGCCCACCCCCGGACTGGCCGCCAGCACGTCGCCCCCATGTGCCCGGGCGACGGCTCTGGCGATGGTCAGGCCGACTCCGGTTCCGCCGTCGACGTCACGGACCCTGCGTGATCCTTGGTGGAAGAAGCGTTCGAAGACGTGGGGCACCTCACCGGCGGGTATGCCTGCGCCGGTGTCGCTGACCTGGATGGACACCGAGTCCGTGTCAGACCAGCTCGTCACACATACCTCACCCCCGCGTGGCGTGTGCTGGACGGCGTTGCGCAGCAGGTTGTCCAGGACCTGGCCGATGCGTGCAGGGTCGACATCCACCTCCACGGGGCAGTTGCCACGGGTCACCAGCTGGATACCTGCCTCGGCACAGGCTTTCGCACACGAGGTGACCGCCGATTTCACCAGGTCATCGATGCGGGTCAGCCGTAGTTCCAAGGGGATCCGCCCCTCCTCTGCCCTGGAGACCTCGGAGATGTCGGCCGCCAGCGCCGTGATGCGCTCGTTCTGGCGTTGGAGGACCTCAAGGACCTCCGGCCCATACACGGCGACTCCGTCCTGGAGGCTCTCGAGCGTCACCCGCGTCACGGACAGGGGCGTTCGCAGCTCATGGCCAAGATCGGTCAACATGCGTCGTCGGGTGGCCTCCGTGGCCGCGATCTGGGCCGCCATCCGGTTGAACTCATGGGCCACGGATTCGAGTTCGCGCCCCAGTGGCGGCATGCGCACGGGGTCGTCGTAGTTGCCGTGCGCGACCCTCTCAGCCCCCTCGGCCAGGGCATCCAGCCCTCGGATGAGGCTGCGGTTCAGCACCCATGACGTCACCGCCGCGATCATCATCGCGGCGGCAAGCCCCAATCCCAGGGAGGCCGCACCGGCGTCATGGAAGGCACGCTCGGCATGGTCCAGCACCATGGGCTGGGTGTGCCCGGCCTCGGCCATGTGCTTCTTGAACAACGGCGGGCCCATCTCCAGGGCGGTCAGGACCAGCGTGACGCTCATGGTGACCATGACGGCGAACTGGGTCCACACCAGCCGTCGACCCCACGACAACCCGGGCCACAGCTCTGATGGCCGTCCTCCCATCAGCCTCGGCCCATCCGGTAGCCCACGCCCCGCACAGTCAGCACGTAGCGGGGATCGGCGGCCTCCTCACCCAGCTTCTTGCGAAGGTGTGCCACGTGGACATCGACCAGATGGTCGTCGCCGACCCAGTCCTCGCCCCAGACCATGTCCGTGAGCTGACGCCGGCTCAACACACGTCCGGGATGCGCGGACAGCGCCTTCAGCAGGTCGAACTCGGTGCGTGTCAGGTCCACCGCCACACCATCCATGAAAGCCTCGCGCGAGTCGGGATGCACCACCAGTTCCCCGATCCTGCGGGCGACGGATGCCGAAGCCGTGGATCTCGGGCGACGCAGCATCACCTGGACGCGTGCGACGAGTTCGCGCGGGCTGAAGGGCTTGGTGAGGTAGTCATCCGCGCCCACGGACAACCCGATGAGCATGTCCACCTCGTCAGCTCGCGCGGTCAGCATCAGGACGTAGCAGTCGCTGAAGGTGCGCACCTTGCGACAGACCTCCACTCCGTCGAGGCCCGGAAGGCCAAGGTCGAGGATGACGACATCCGGCTGCTCCTCCCGGATCCGCGACACCGCCTCGTTCCCGTCTGCACAGGTGTCTGCGGCCATGCCGGCCCGTTCCAGGTAGTTCTTCACCGTGCCGGCCAGCACCGGTTCGTCGTCGACCACCAGCACCGAAGTGCGCGCCACATCGCTCATGGCTCCACCTCACCACGAGACCCAGCAGGCGTCACCTCGTCGGTTGCGAGGACGGGGACATGTTGTGGTTCATGCTGCCCATGTCGTGGTTCATGCCGGACATGCCACCCATGTCATGGGTCATGACGCTCGACGACGTGTCACCTCCCAGGACTGCCGGATCGACCATCCCGAAGATCATCGCCACGTGGGCCACCACGAGGAAGGCCGCCACCATCGCCACGTGCATCCGCAGACGGTTCTCACTACTGCGGCCCAGGACCCCCGCCTCGAGGAGACTGATCACGAGCATGGGCAGGCCACCGACCAGGTAGCTGAGGACCGCGATGACATCAGCCGGGCCGCGCCATCCCCCATTCATGGTCAAGGGCACCACCGCGTGGACCATCAGGTGCGTCCCGATGAAGACCCACACGGGACCGGCGAGCAGGCCAGCAGCCCGACTGAGCCTCGCCACCCACGGGGCTGCGGGCCGGTCATTGCGGCGCCCCAGCAGCATGACCAGTTCCGTGATCGCCAAGGTCTCGGCCAGGATGACCGGGAGGGCCATGAACAACAGCAGGTTCCACGGTTGCCGCACCGCGAGAAGTTCCATGTAGTGGGTCATCGCCATGCCAGCCATGCCCGAGCCAGCAGTCAGGTCGGGCACGGCCAGGGCCAGCCCGACCGCGGCCACGCTGGCAATTCCCAGGAATGCGAGGGACCCACGAGCCAGGGATGAGGATTCATTCGTCGTCATGCCGCCAAGCCTCCAGGCGGCATGTCGAGCCACGAGCGAGACAGTGTGAAGAAATGATCAAGATCCACCGCGAACACCGGCTGTCACCCACCTCCCCCGTCCGGACCATCGATGCCCCGGACCTGTGCAGTACCCGCAGTGGCACAGAAACCCACCAGAAGTCGACCGGCACTCGGTTCGGCCGCCTCTCTGCCGTGCACTGCTCTCGATGGCCAGGGAGTGTCCGATTAACGGTGTAAGTGGCGGTTTCTACTGGGTGGTGCTGGCCGCGGGCATGCGGTCAGCGAAGGTGGTGGCGAACGCGTTCAACGCTGGCTTCCAGCGCATGCCCCACCTAGTTTGGCCGGTGCCCTTGGGGTCCAACGATCTCACGA
>NZ_BAAHBN010000020.1:0-26628 GCF_054776655.1 Mariniluteicoccus flavus
AGGTAGCGTCGGCCATGTCGAGGTCTTCCAGATGGGGAGCGTGAGAACTCCCATCATGTGAAGACCTCGACGCCTACCCCGAGACCGACGCGCCACCCCCGCGACCCACCCTCGATTCGGATGAGCCCCTTTGACCACCCACCCACCTCGACCCGCTGGGGAGGACCCTGAGCGCAGCGGGGCGTGGGCCGGGTGACCGGGAGTTCGGCGAAGCGGCGTAAAGACGCCGCCAACAGGCGGGGCCAAAGAACTCACGGCTCGGCGTCCCAGCCGCAAGCCGAAGCTCGCGGAGCCCGGCCCTCGCCACGCCCGCGCGCCCAAACACCTACTCCCCCGTCGTGTCCGCCACGAACGCCACCACGCCCCGCCGCATCCCATGCGTCGCCTCCCGGCACGTCCGGCGCAGGTCACCCGGGCCCGCCGCATCCCCGATCTGGTCGGTGAAGTCGATCACCTGGCGCACCCAGCGCACGAAGTCGCCCGCCGTCAGCCCCGAGGCGCCCAGCACCTCCGCCAGAGGACGGCCCGCCGCCCACGCGTACGCCGACTCCGCGAACCCGATCTCGAGGTCGGGCCCGCGCTCGAGCCGGAAGTCCCTTTCCAGCAAGGCGATCTCGCGGTGCACCTGCCGCAGCGCGGTCATGCGGGAATCGGTCTCCGCGTCCGGCATGCGCGGCGGCCTGGCCCTCGGGTCGACCCGCCGCGACTCGAACACCAGCGTCGACAGCACGGCCGCCAGCTGGGGCGCCGACAGGCCGTCGAACACGCCGCGGCGCACCGACTCGGCCGCGACGAGGTCGAGCTCGTTGTAGATGCGGGCCAGCATCTGCCCGTCGGTCGTCACCCGCAACGGATCGCCGTCGAGGTAGTGCAACGACTGGAGCACGTTGCAGATGCGGTCGAACTGGGTGGCGATGGTGTTGGTGCGGCGATCCATCCTGGACTGGGTCTGCGCGTTCTCCCGCTCGAGGCGCAGGGCCTTCTCGGCCCAGCGCGCGTGGTCCTCGCGGTCGGGACAGGCGTGGCACGGGTGGGACTGCAGCTCGGCGCGCAGCTCGGCCACCTGTGCCGCGATCTCCTCGTCCATGGCCCCCGGACGCCAGCGCTCGGGCGACCGGTCGACCTCACGCAGCTTCGACTGGAACGCGGCGAACATCGACCGCCGCGAGTGCGGCTCCTTGACGTTGAACTTCTTGGGGATCCTCATGCGGCCCACCGGTTGGGCGGGCGTCGGGAAATCGTTCAGGGTCAGGCGTTTGGTGGTGCGGTCCTCGCTCATCACCAGCGGGTGGGGCTCGTCACGATGACCGCGCACGCCGGGGTCGAGCACGACGGCCCAGCCCTGGAGCTTGCCGCTCGGCACGTGGATGATGTCGCCCGGTTCAAGCTCCAGCAGGGATTGGAACGCCTCGGCGCGCCGGTCGGTCCGGCGACTGCGGGCGGCCTCGGCCTCGAGCCGGGAGATGTCCTCGCGGATCCGTGCGTACGCAGGGAAATCGCCGCGGTCACACACGGCCTTCGCCAGATAGGAGTCGATCTGGTCCTCGTTGCGCTGCATGCCGCGGGCGAGGCCGACGACAGAGCGGTCGGACTGGTATTGCGCGAAGCTCTGCTCCAGCAGGGTTCGCGCACGCTCGCGACCGACCGCGGACACCAGGTTCACCGCCATGTTGTAGGTCGGCGAGAACGACGACTTCAGCGGATAGGTGCGCTTGGACGCCAACCCGGCAACGGCCCGCGGGTCGAGCCCGGGCTGCCAGAGCACGACGGCGTGACCCTCCACGTCGATGCCGCGACGCCCCGCGCGTCCGGTCAGCTGGGTGTATTCGCCCGGGGTGATGTCGACGTGCGCCTCGCCGTTGAACTTGACCAGCTTCTCCAGCACGACCGAGCGGGCCGGCATGTTGATGCCGAGCGCGAGCGTCTCGGTCGCGAAGACCACCTTGATCAGGTTCTTGACGAAGCACTCCTCCACGCATTCCTTGAACGCGGGGAGCATGCCGGCGTGGTGGGCGGCGACGCCGCGCACCAGCGCGTCGAGGAACCCGTCGTAGTCGAGCGCCTCCAGGTCGGCCGGCGACAGCCCCTCGACATGCCTCTCGGCGATCGTCAGGATCTCCGCGCGTTCGCTGTGGTCGGTCAGGCGTACGCCGCCCCCGATCACCTGCTTCACCGCCGCGTCGCAACCCACACGGGAGAAGATGAACACGATGGCCGGCAGCAGGTTCGCGCGGCTGAGCGTCTCGACCATCTCCGCGCGCGACGGCGGGCGGTGGCGCGACCGCTCCTGCTGCACGCGCGCGGCAGCGCCTCCGTAGGACCCGGACCCCTGCCCGTGGGCCTTCTTCCCGCGCCCGCTGCGTCCCCGCGGCCGGCGCGCGTCGTCGCGCACCGTGCGGGACTCGTCCTTCGCGATCCTCACCAGCACAGGGTTCACGTCGTGTCGCGCGGCGACGGCCGCCCCCGACTGCTCGCCGGTGATGGCCGTCGGCGCCACGTCCTCGAACAGGTCGTGGATCTTCCGGCCGACGAGCACGTGCTGGTACAGCGGCACGGGCCGACGCTCCGACACCACGATCTCGACCTCGCCGCGCACCTCGCGCAGCCAGTCGCCGAACTCCTCGGCGTTGGACACCGTCGCCGATAGGGCCACGAGCTGCACCGACTCGGCCAGCCCGATGATCACCTCTTCCCACACCGCGCCGCGGAACCGGTCGGCGAGGTAGTGCACCTCGTCCATGACCACATAGCCGAGCCCGGTCAGCGTGGGCGAGTTCGCATAGATCATGTTGCGCAGGACCTCGGTCGTCATCACGACGATCGGCGCCTCGGAGTTGATCGACGAGTCACCGGTCAGCAGGCCCACGGAGTCGGCGCCGTAGCGGCGCACGAGGTCGTTGTATTTCTGGTTCGACAGCGCCTTGATCGGCGTGGTGTAGAACGCCTTCTGGCCGGTCTGCACGGCCATGAACACCGCGAACTCGCCCGCGATGGTCTTGCCGGCGCCGGTGGGCGCGGCCACCAGTACGCCGGAGCCCGCCTCGATCACCTCGCAGGCGCGGCGCTGGAAGTCGTCGAACTCGAAGCCATAGACGGCCGAGAACTCCTGGAGCATCGGGCTCTTGCTCAACTGCCGGAACCGGGCCATGCGCTCGGCCGGGCTGAGCTCGTTATCGGGATCGGTCATGATGCCGTCCACGCTACCGGGTGGGCACGCGTCAGCGGCTCAGCCCGGCCGTCACCGACGATGCCGGGGATCCCCCGATGCGACCCCCGGCATCGCGGTTCACCGCCTCACACCAGCGCGGGCGCGGCGTGGGTCGGCACCGTCTCCGGTGCGTACGCCATGGCTCGCGCCGCGACGAAGGCGACGCTGAACAGCGCGAGCGCGTTCAGCCCGTGGAGCAGCGCGAGGACGGTGAGCGTGTGGCCGAGGAAGCCGAGGAGCACCTGCACCACGACCAGGACGAGGACCATGATGGCGCCGCGGACCGCTCCCGAGGCCCGCGCCAGGAACGCGACGACCACCAGGGCCACCGCGACGAGCGGGATCACATACGTCCCGATCATGGCGTGGGCGATGACGCCGGCGAACTCCGGGACCGGGGGTGGAGCCGCGGCGCCCATGTCCAGCGTCCCGCCCCCGCCCAGGAACTTGATGAGCCCGGCCGAGGACCACGCGTGCATCGCGGCCTGGACGGCGACGAGCGCGCAGATGACGTAGGCGAGCGAACGATAGGCAGTGCGCATGACAAGCCCTCCTGGGGCTGGCGCCGACGAGGCACCATGATGCGGAAACACGAAGAATGAAAGGAGGAGGCGGCGAGACCGCTCCTGGCGCGGGGCCCCGGGGGCCACTACCGCGAGTTCGCTGGGGACCCACCGGCGAATCCGCCCGTGGGTCCCTCCAGTAGAGACCTCCGCCTGATGAAAGTCAAGGATCGCTCACCTTGCCGCTGCGGACCCGCGTACGCCGCGGCGGGCCAGGGCGACCGCGGCCAGGCCCAGCAGGGCCGCGAGCACGCCGAGCAGCGCCTCCCCCGCCACCAGCGTTCCGGTGGCCGCGTACGCCGCCCCGACCGCGACGGGTCCGAGTGACGACCACAGGTAGCCCGCCCCCTGGGCCAGTGCCGACACTGCGGGCACGTCCCCGGGCTCGGCCTGGTCGGCGATGAAGGTGAGGGCCACGACGAGCCACAGCCCCTGGCACACTCCGCAGATCAGCACCCCGACAAGACAGCCCACGAGTGTGGTGGGGAGCAGCGCGAAACCCACCACGTACGCGGTCGTCAGCACCGCGAGGCGTCCAGGGGCCCCCGTGCCCCGCCCGAGGTCGGCTGCCCAGAACGAGCCCGGCAGTCCGAGGATGCTGTAGACCCCGAGCACGACTCCGAGCGTGGCCTCGTCGAGCCCGTGGCCGCGCAACTGGACCGGCAGCCAGGTCAGCAGCGCGAAGAACAGCAGGGACTGGGTGCCCATGACGAACGTGATCGCCCAACTGCGCGGCCTCCGGGCGACGGCCAGCAGGCCGGCCGGCGGCGCGCCGTGGTGGGGCTCCCCGCGACGGGAGCGGGCGACGCGGACGCTGATGAGGGTCCACCCGACCAGCGCGACCAGCCCGGGCCACACCCAGACCGAGATGGTCGTCGGCCAGGCCCAGCCCCGGGCCAGCAGCGGGGCCGCGAGGAACGGGCCCGCGGCACCGCTGACCTGGATCACGACCGTGTAGACGCCCATGACGAGCGGCAGCCGGTCGGGGAACCAGCTCCGCGCCAGCGCGGGGAGGATCACGTTGCCCAGGGCGATGCCCATGCCGAGCACGAGGGTGCCCGCGAAGAAGGTGAGGGCGTGCGCGTCGTGCCGCACGGCCATGCCGAGCATCATCAGGACCGCCGACGCCCACAGCGTCGGCTCCAGACCGACGCGCGCGGCGAGCACCGGGGTGACGAACGCGAACACCCCGAAGCAGACCAGGGGCAGCGAGGTGACCAGGCCGGCGACCGTCGGGGTCAGGTGGAGCGTCGCGCTGATGCGGTCGAGTGCGGGCGGGACACTCGTGATCGGCGCCCGCAGCTGGAGGGTGATCGCCAGCATGCCGGCCAGGACGAGCCATCGCAGGCCGGCCGCGGACGACGAGGGGCGGGGCACCGGGTCACCCTAGCCGGGCGGGCCGGTGTCGCGTGCGCCGTCCCGCTAGGCGACGGGGCGGCCGAACACCGTGAGCGAGCGCGGGGCCACGCCGACCTCGAGCGGCACCGGACCGAGCTCCTCGCCGTCGCCCATGCCGTACAGGTCGTCGCCGTCGATCACCACCGTGCGGGCGCGGAACCGCTCGACGGCCGGGTCACGCACGAAGGAGCCGTTGAACATCGACGGCAGCAGCCGCAGCAACGTGGCGCGGCTGACGGGGTGGATGACGGTGACGTCCAGTTCGCCGTCGGTGATGTCGGCGGTCGGGCAGATCTGCATGCCACCCCCGAAATAGGCCGCATTGCCGACCGCGATGAACATGGCCGGCTGATCGCGGCGCCGGCCGTCGATGACGAGGCGATAGTTGACCGGCTCGAAGACGGCCAGCTCGGCGAGGGCGGAGGCGGCGTACCGCAGGGGGCCGATCGGCAGCCGCATGCGGTTCGCGCGGCGGTTCACGCGCGAGTCGTAGCCCGTGGCCACCACGGTGCCCACGTGGCGCACCTCGGCGCCCCCGACCAGCGCGCCCTCGACCCGCAGCGAGTCGATGCGCATGGTGTGGCCGTCGATCACCCGGCGGGCCGCGTCGACCGGGTTGAACACCTTGATGCCGAGGCCGCGGCACATGTCGTTGCCGGTGCCGGCCGGGATCAGCCCGAGTGGGACGTCGGTCTCGGCGCACGCGTTGACGCCGAGCGTCATCATGCCGTCGCCGCCCATCACCAGGAGCGCGTCCGCGCGTACGCCGGGCTCCCCGGGCACCCCGTGGGCCGGACGGGCGGACTCCACCGCCGCGATCGTCCGCAGCCGCGCCTCGGCGTAGTCGGTGGTCTGGTGGACCCGCAGGTTGGCGTCGGGGATGCCCTGCAGCAGCTCCCGGCACACCTGCGGCAGCAGCTTGGCGGCGCGGCCCCGCCCGGCCCTGGGGTTGGCCACGAGGTGGATGGTCGGCCCGTCGTAGCGGCCGAGGGTCACGACACGACCTCCAGCTCACTGGAGCGCCTGCGCTTGGCCTTGTCACGGAGTCGGCAGATGATCTCGGCGACGATGTAGAGCACTGTCATCGGCAGGGCGAGCGCCAGCATCGAGAACGGGTCGGTCGAGGGTGTCGCCACGGCGCCGAACACGAACGTGCCGAAGATCGCGTAGGTGCGGGCCTTGCCGAGCTGCTCACCGGTGAGGACGCCCGCCATGTTCAGCACGACCAGGACGACGGGCAGCAGGAAGGCCGCCCCGAACACCAGCATCAGCCGGATGAGGAAGTTGAGGAAATAGGGCAGGTCGAGCAGGTTGTTGATGTTCTGGTCCTGCGGCGTGAAGCTCAACATCACCGAGATGCCCTTCGGCATCACGAGATAGCCGACCGCGACGCCGGAGAGGAACAGCGGGACGGCCGAGCCGATGAAGATGTACGCCCACTTCTTCTCCCGGGCGAGCAGGCCCGGCGCGATGAACGACCAGACCTGCCACAGCCAGAAGGGCGAGGTGAGGATCAGGGCGGCGATGCCGACGATCTTCAGCGACAGGGTGACGGGCGCTGAGACGCCGGTCGTGACGACATTGATCTGCTGGTCGGGTCGTGTCTGCCTGAGGTCGGCGATGGCCAGGTCGACGGGGTGCAGCAGCACGCGGAACAGGTCACCGTAGAAGAACGCGCACACGATCATGCCGATGACGATGAACACCGCGGCCATGACCAGGCGATACCGCAGCTCCCTGAGGTGTTCGAACAGGGACATGTTGCCGTCCGGTGGGACGGGTGGGGGCTTCAGCCAGGCCAGGCTGAGGCTGCGCCCCGCGACGCGGACGGCCACAGGTCAGCGGAGGTCGTCGGGCCTGCGCTCGGCCTCGGTGACGCGGGGCTCGGCGCCCGCCTCGGTCGAGCCGGCGGCGGTGGAGCCACCGGTGGCACCGGGGGCCTTCTTGGCCTCCTCGGCGGACAGTCCCTTCGTCTCCTCCTTGAACTCGCGGATGGCCCGGCCGCTGCTCTTGCCGATGCCGGCCAGGCGCGTGCCGCCGAACAGCAGCAGCACGACGGCCAGGATGATGAGCAGCTCGGGAACACCGAGGCCAAGAATCAGCGGGGTCATGTCGTCCTCTTTCGTCGGGGTGGGGTCGTCGACGACCCGCTCGGCAATCCTAGTCCGCGGCCGGGCTGGGTCCAATCATCCGCCCCGCCCGGCGTCGCGGGCGCGTCGGGCAGGCGGACCTGCTCGGCCAGGGCGGCCAGTTCCTCCACGCGCTCGGCCAGCCGCGCCACCTCCGTCATCAGCGCCTTCGCGCGCCGCCACAGCCACACCGCGTACGCCACCGCACCCACCACCGTGACCAGGGCGATGCCTCCGAACAGCAGGATCCAGTTCACGTGGGGCTGACCTCGTCGTCGCCGAAGAGGGCGGCGTACTGCGCCAGGGCGTCGGCAGCGGCCTCCCCCGCCCCGCGGGCGGCGTCGGCCGGCTCGATGACTCGTGCTGCGTCACCAAGCCGCAGCAGCAGGCCGGTCAGAAAGCCCGGATCGGCCACCTTGAGGCTGACCTCGAGCCCGCGGCGGCGGCGCGTCACCGACTCCACGGGGTAGTACTCGGCGACCCACGACGCCGGTTGCGCCAGCCGCAGCATGACGGTCTCGGCATCCGGGACGCGGTCGAGCCAGCCCTGTTCGGGCGGCGGCGGGTCGCCGTGCTCCCCGGCCCGCTCCGTGGTCGGTTCGGCGGCGACGACCCGATCGAGCCGGAAGCTGCGCCAGCCGCCCTCGGCGCCGGGATCCACCGCGTCGCTCCACGCCTCGAGATAGGCGTACCCGTCGCGCACGGTGATGCCGCGCGGGTCGACCAGGCGCTCGGTGGTCTCGCCCCGGCTGGCGGAGTCATAGGTCAGGCTCAGGCGTACGCCGTCGCGCTCGGCCCGCGCGATCGCGTCGCGGATGGTGTCATCGGCCCCGCGTACGCGCACGTCGACGCGGGCGGCCGCCTCGGCCGACTCCCCCGCGGCCGTCTCCAGTTTGGCCAGCGCCGAGTCGATCGCGGGAACCGACGCGGGGGGTGCGATGGCCCGCAGCGACCGGAGGGCCACGACCAGCGCGAGCACCTCGTCGGGGGTGAAGCGCATCGGACGGGCCAGGAACTCGGCATTGGTGAGGAAGATGACGCCCTCGTCGTCGACGAGCTCCATGTCGATCTCGACCAGGTCACCGGGCATGAGGCCGGGCAACCCCACGAAATAGGCGACCCCGAGGTCCTTGCGCAGCTGGGCGGGCGTGATGCCGAAGTCGGCGGCCGCCTTCGCCACGGAGATGCCCTGATGGCGCTGGAGGTAGGGCGTCAGGGCCAGGAGCCGGGCAATCTGTGCGGTCCCGGCGCTCATGCGGCGCTCCCCGGGACGCCGGAGCGGCCGACGACGGCCCGCAGGTGGCGACGGACCGCGGTGCGCAGTTCGGGCGGGTCGCAGACGATCACATCGGAGCCGCTGGCCGCGATCTCGGCCACGATGTCCTCGCGGTCGGCGTAGGCGACGCGCCAGGTCGTGAAACCGGTCGGCAGCGCCACCGGCGGCTCCACCGCGACCCCGCGGCGCCGCAGGTCGGGCGCCTTGTGGCCGCGGACGGCGACGACGGCCTCGCGGCTCGGCTCGGCCGGGTCGAGGCTCCGCGCGAGGTCGCGGATGTCGAGGTCGGCGGGCACCGCGTACGCGCCCGGCTCGCCGATCGGCTCCGGCATGTCGGTGATGCGCGCGAGCTTGAACATGCGCGGGGCGTCGCGGTCGCGGTCGTGGCCGATGACGTACCACGCCCCTCGATGGGAGGTGATGCCCCACGGCTCGAGGCTTCGCCGCTGTGTGCGATAGCCGAACCCCACGGGAGTACGCGTCACCACGGCCTGCCACAGCGGCTCGAACGCGGCCTCGCGTGCGGCGACGACCGGGGTCAGCGTACGCAGGCGGTCGGCGTCGGGTTCGAGTCCCGCGGCGCGCAGTTTCCCCATGGCGCTCGCGGTCGAGCCGGCGAGGCGGGCCTCCTGCCACACGCGACCGGCGACGGCCATCACGGCGGCCTCGTCGGACGTGAACTCGACGGGCGGGAGCTCGAAGTCGGTGCGCCGGATGCGATATCCGGTCTCGTCCTCGGCGCCGATCGGGCCGGTCTCGATCGGCACCCCGAGGTTGCGGAGCTCGTCCTTGTCGCGCTCGAACATGCGCTCGAAGTTCTCCTGGCTCGAGCCGCCGTAACCCTCGACCATGCCGCGGATCTGCTCGCGGGTGAGATAACGCGAGGTCGCCAACAGGCAGATCGTCAGGTTGAGGACCCGTTCGGACTTGTGGGCGGCCATGGGGCACAGTCTGGCAGCAGGGGGCGCAAGGGACGCGGCAGCGACAGGGCGCGGCGTACGATCTGGGGTCTGTCGACCCTGAGGAGGACCGCAGTGACGATCCGGGAGCCGGGCGCCGGCCGCTATGCACCGAGCCCGACGTCAGACCTCCACGTGGGCAACCTGCGCACCGCGTTGGTGGCGTGGCTGTTCGCCCGCTCGACCGACCGACGGTTCCTGATGCGGGTCGAAGACCTCGACCAGGTGCGCGTCGCCTCCGCCCCCGGCACGGCCCGGCGCCAGCTCGAGGCGCTGGCCTCCATGGAACTCGACCACGACGGACCGGTCGTGTGGCAGTCGGAGCGGCTCGACCTGTACGCGGCCGAGGCGGAGCGGCTCGGCGACCGCATCTATGAGTGCTTCTGCACCCGCCGGGAGATCCGGGAGGCGACGCAGGCGCCCCACCACACCCACGCGCCCTATCCGGGGACGTGCCGCGACCTGTCCGCGGCCGAGCGGGCGCGGCGCCGGGCCGAGCGCCCGGCGGCGTGGCGCGTCCGGTCGGCCGATGTGGACCTGACGGTCGACGACCTCGTGCACGGCCCCCACACCGAGCGCGTCGACGACTTCGTGATCCGGCGCAACGACGGCGCGTGGGCCTACAACTTCGTGGTCGTCGTCGACGACCTCGCGATGGGTGTCGACCAGGTCGTTCGCGGCGACGACCTGCTCTCGTCGGCGCCGCGCCAGGCGTGGCTGGCGCGCGAACTGGGCGGCGAACCCCCGGCGTACGCGCACGTCCCCCTGGTGCTGGACGCCACCGGGGAGCGGCTGGCGAAACGGAACGGCGCCATCACGCTGGCCGACCTCGCCGAGGACGGGATGACGGCGCTCGACGTGCGGGCGCGGCTCGCCGCCTCGCTGGGGCTCGCCGAGCCGGGTGAGCGGCCGTCGCTCACGACGCTGCTGGAACGCTTCGCCCCCGAACGGATCGACCGCCGCCCCTGGAGGTGGACGGCGGTCGAGTGATGGGTCAGTCGGGCCCGGCGTGGGGTCGCTGGGCTCAGTGGATCACTGGGCGGCCTGGCTGAACAGGATGTCCACGACGAAGACGAGGGTCTCGCCCGGCTGGATCTTCGGGTTCTCGTTGCCCTGCGGATAGGCCTTGTCGGGCGGCGAGACGATCATGACGCGCGAGCCCACGGGCTGGTTGACCAGGCCCTCGGCCCAGGCGGGGACAAGACGCGGGAGCGGACCCTGCTCGGGCGCCTTGCCGTAGGTCGACTCGATGACCCGGCCGTCCCAGCCGACGGTCATGTAGCGCACCGTCACCGTGTCCTGGGCCTGGACCTTCTTGCCCCTGCCCGCGATGACCGGCTGGACGACGAGTTGGCTCGGCCTGTCGCCCGCGATCTTGACCACGGGATTTCCCTGCGGGTCGGCCGTGACGCTGGGCTGGCCCTCCTTCGGCGGCACGACATCGCCCTCCGGCTTGTCCATCGTCGTGGAGACGATGTCGACGACGAAGACCAGCGAGTCGCCGACCTCGATGCCGGCCTGCGGCGAGCCGCCGGACGGGTCATAGCCGTCCTTACCCGGCATGGCGACCACGACGCGGCTGCCGACCTTCTGGTTGGCCAGGCCCTTCTTGAACCCCGGCACGACCTGGTCGAGCGGGAAGGCAATGGCCTGGCCCCGGCTGAACGAGTCGTCGAACTTCTTGCCGGTGCGCCCGTTCACGCCGTAGTAGTGCACCTCGACGGTGCCGTTCTCCTGCACGGTCGGGCCGTCGCCCGGCTGGATCACCTTGGTCTTCGTCTCGTCGATCGCCCACGGCGCGGGGAACTCGACCTTCGGCTCCTTGAGTCGCTCGCCCTCGACCTTGATCGCGTCGAGGTTGGTCGACGGCGCGACGCTCGCCTTCGGCGTCGGCGTGGGGGTCGGCGTCGGCGTCGCACTCGCACTCGCACTCGGCGCCGCCGAGGCCGCCGCCGACGGCGACGCGGTGGCCGGTTCGGCGGGCTTGTCCTTCGAGCAGGCGGGCAGCACGAGCGCGGCCGCGCAGAGACTGGCGGCGAGCAGACGTCGATTCACGGTGTCAGGCTTTCTGGTCGGAAAAAGTCAGGGTCACGCTACCAGTGTGGGAAAGCCACACAGTCCTCCGAACGCTCCGCATCATCGGCTGCGGAGAGCCTCCAGCAGGCGCTCGACGCGCTCATCGGTGGCGGACAGCGGGTCGCGACACGAGACCGGGGTGTGCAGGCCCGGCCTGATCGGCAGGGCGTCCTCCCACGGCCGTGGGGCGTGCTCGTTCACCTTCATCGTGACCCAGTCGACGGTGTAGTCGACCCCGGCGTCCTGGGCGGCCGCCACGAACGCTCCGCGGAGGCGGGCCCGCGTCGTCTGCGGCGGTTCGACCGTGGCCGTGCGTACGCGGGCGTCGTCGACCTCGCGGGCCACCGCCCCGCGGGCCTCGAGGAGCCGGAAGAGGCCCCGGCCGGGCTTGAGGTCGTGGTACGCGAGGTCCAACTGGGCCAGGCGCGGGCTGTCCCACGCAAGGCCGTGGCGGTCGGCGTACCGCTCCATCAGGCGGCGCTTGATCACCCAGTCGACCTCGCGGGCCATGGGCCCGAGGTCGCGGGACTCGAGGGCGACGAGGTAGGTCTCCCACCGCTCCAGCACCCGCGCGAGCACGGGGCCGGGCGGGCCGTCGCGGTCGACCATGCCGCGCACCGCGTCGAGGTGGGCGCGCTGGAGGTCGAGGCCGCTGATCGTGCGCCCGTTCGCGAGCGGCACGGTCGCGCGGCCGTACGCGTCCCGGCTCAGGTCGCGGATGGCTTTGGCGGGGTTCTCGAGGGTGAGGTCACGCATGGCCACGCGGTTCTCGATGAGTCTCAGCACCAGCTCGGTGGTCCCGACCTTCACCAGCGTCGAGGTCTCGCACATGTTCGAGTCGCCGACGATGACGTGGAGCCGCCGCCAGCGGGCAGGGTCGGCGTGGGGCTCGTCGCGGGTGTTGATCATGGGCCGGCTGCGGGTCGTCGCCGAAGAGACGCCGTCCCACATGTGGTCGGCACGCTGGCTCACCAGCCACGTGCCGTCTGGGAGCAGCTTTCCGGCGCCGCAGATCAACTGGCGCGACACGAGGAACGGCAGCAGGGGCGAGGCCACGTCACCGAAGTCTCCACCACGCCCGATGAGGTAGTTCTCGTGGCAGCCATAGGAGTTGCCGTGGCTGTCGGTGTTGTTCTTGAACAGGAAGATCTCGCCGTCCACCCCGTCGGCGTCCAGGCGCTGCTGGGCGTCGTCGGCCAGCTCGTTCACGGTCGCCTCGCCGGCGCGGTCGTGGGCGACCAGGTCGAGCAGGTCGTCGCACTCGGCGGTCGCGTACTCGGGATGGGAGCCGACGTCCAGATAGACCCGCGAGCCGTTGCGCAGGAAGACGTTCGACGACTTGCCCCACGCGACCACGCTGCGGAACAACTGGCGCGCGACCTCGTCGGCGGTGAGCCGCCGGGCCCCCCGCGCCGTGCAGGCGACACCGAGCTCGGTCTCGATGCCGTAGACGCGGCGGGGCAGGTGGGCCATCAGCGCGGGCCGGTCAGAGCTTCGCCGAGTCGAGGAGCGAGCCGATCTCCTCGCGCGTCAGCTCGCGGGTCTCCCCCACCGGCAGCGAGCCGAGCCGCACCGGGCCGAAGCCGATGCGGGACAGCTTGTTCACGGGGTGGCCGACCGAGTCCATCATGCGGCGCACGATCCGGTTGGCGCCCGAGTGGAGCGTCACCTGCACCAGCGTGAGGTTCGAGCCGGGGTTGCGGCTGACGAGCTTGACCTTGTCGGCCCTCACCGGCCCGTCCTCCAGGGTGACGCCCTTCTCGAGGCGCTTGAGGGCGTGGTTGTCCATCAGGCCCTCGACCTCGGCCAGGTAGGTCTTGGTGACCTCGTAGGACGGGTGGCTCAACCGCTGGGCCATGTCCCCGTCGTTGGTCAGGATCAGCAGGCCCGTGGTGTCGCCGTCGAGGCGGCCGACGTGGAAGACCCGGGGCACGTTGCGCGGCAGGAACTCGGCCAGCGTCGGGCGACCCTCGGGGTCGTCCATGGTCGAGATGACGCCGCGCGGCTTGTTGAGCACGAGATAGACGTGGCGGCGGGGCGGGGGGATGCGGGAGCCGTCGACACGGATGTGGTCGGTCTCGGGGTTCACCCGCAGGCCCTGCTCGGTGACCGGACGGCCGTTGACCTCGACGCGGCCCTCCTCGATGAGGATCTCGGCGGCCCGTCGGGACGCCACGCCGGCCTGCGCCAGCACCTTCTGGAGGCGTACGCCCTCGGTCTCGTCACTCATCGTCGGCCTTCTCGTCGGGGTGGTCCGGGCTGTCGGCGCCGGGTTCGGAACCCTCATTGTCCCCCGTCGCCCCGCCCGACGGCGAATCGGGCGTCGGTGCCTCGGGGGCCGTGGAATCCTGCGTCACCAGCTGGCCCAGCTCGGCCTCGAGGTCCATGGCGTCCGGCAGGTGGGGTGCCAGCGGCGGGAGCTGGCCGAGCGAGGCCATGCCCATGCGCTCGAGGAAGTGGTCCGTCGTGCGGAACACCGCCGCACCCGACTCCTCGTCGTGGCCCGCCTCCTCGATGAGGCCACGGGCGATGAGCGTACGCACCACCCCGTCGACGTTGACGCCGCGGACGGCGGAGACCCGCGTGCGCGAGATGGGCTGGAGGTAGGCGATCACCGACAGCGTCTCGAGCGCCGCCTGCGACAGGCGCGCCTGCTGGCCCTCGAGGACCCAGCGGGCGATGAGGTCGCCGTGCTCGATGCGCATGTAGTAGCGCCATCCGCCGCCCAGGTGGCGCAGCTCGAACCCGCGGTGGTGCTCGTCGTAGAAGGCGACCAGACGGGCGAGTGCGTCGGTCACGCGGCCGACCGGCGTACGCGTGGCCTCGGCCAGGGTGGCCGCGGACATCGGCTCCTCGGCCATCAGGAGCAGGGCCTCGAGTGCGCCGTCGAGCGTGGCGTCGTCGAGCGATGCCCCCTCACCGGCCAGCGGGGCCTCCGCACCGGTGTCCTGCGTGGCGATCGGGTCACTCGGCTGGCTCATCGCTGCCCTCCTGGTCGGGGTCGGTCTGGGGCTCGTCGAACTCGTCGGAGATGTCGAGCTCGCCCGCGGAGTCACCGGTCCAGCGGACCGTCAGCTCGCCCAGCGGGGTGAGCTGCTCGAACGCGACGGCCCGCTCGCGGAACAGTTCCAGCAGGGCCAGGAAGCGGCACACCGTGGTGACGCGATCGGGCGAGTCACCCGTGAGGGCGCGGAAGGTGAGGGTTCCCGAGCGGCGCAGTCGGTCGACGACCACGTGGGCCTGTTCCCGCACCGACACCCGGGGCGCGTGGAGGTGGGTGAGTGACACCTCCGCGGCCTGCTTCGGGGCCATCGCGCGGGCGGCGATCTGGGCGAAGCGGTCCCACGTGACGTGGATGGTGACCTCCGGCAGCAGGCGCGCGAAGTGGGGCTCCAGGCCGCCCGGGCGCGCGAACCGGTTCTCCTCGGCGACCAGCACCTGGGCGAGCCACGCCGAGACCTCCTTGAACGCGCGGTACTGGAGCAACCGGGCGAACAGCAGGTCGCGCGCCTCCAGCAGGGCGAGGTCCTCGGGGTCCTCGACCTCGCCGCTCGGGATCAACCGGGCGGCCTTGAGGTCGAGCAGGGTCGCGGCGACGAGGACGAACTGGCTGGTCTGCTCGAGGTCCCACACCTCACCGGCGGCCCTGATGTGGGCGATGAACTCGTCGGTGACGCGCGACAGGGCGACCTCGGTGATGTCGAGCTTGTGCTTCGCGATCAACTGCAGCAGCAGGTCGAACGGACCCTCGAAGTTGTCGAGGTGGAGGGTGAAACCCGGCGTCGGCTCGCCGGGAGTGACGATCTCGCTCGCCGTCACGAGCCCTGCAGGCGGCGCAGGAGCTCGCTGTCCTCGCCGTTCTCCTGCAGGTCGTCGAGGTACGCGGCAACGGCCTCGCGGACGATGCGGCCGCGATCGACGGCCACGCCGTGCTCGGCGCGCAGGGTCAGGCGGGCCTGCTCCAGTCGCACGAGCTCGTCGCGCGACACATAGACGGTGATCTTCTCGTCGTGGCGCACCCGGCCGGAGGATCGTCGGGCGGCGCCCGGGGACGGCTGAGGGGTCACGCGATCGGCCGTCGGCTCGGGATCGGCCATGACATGGTCGGCGGTCACCCCCGACTGCAACAGGTCGGACGTTCCGGGAATGCTCAGCTTGCGCGGCATCGGTTCAACACCTCACGGGCCAGTGAACGGTAAGCCTCCGCCCCTGGCGAGGACGAAGCGTATGTGGTGATCGGCTCCCCGGCGACGGTCGTCTCCGGAAACTTGACGGTCCGGCGGATGACCGTGTGGAACACCGTCTCCCCGAACGCCTGCACCACGCGGTCGAGCACCTCCCGGCTATGGAGGGTGCGTGCGTCATACATCGTTCCGAGGATGCCGATGATCTCCAGTCGGGGATTCAGCCTCTCTTGGACCTTGCTTATTGTATCCGTCAACAGTGCAATTCCGCGCAAGGCGAAGAACTCGCACTCCAGCGGCATGATGACGCCGTCGGACGCGGTCAGCGCGTTGATGGTCAGCAGACCGAGGCTGGGCGCGCAGTCGATCAGGATGACGTCGTAGTCTGACCGCACCTTGTCGAGCGCCCGCGCCAGGATCTGCTCGCGCGCGACCTCGGAGACCAGCTGGATCTCGGCGGCCGAGAGGTCGATGTTCGACGGCAGGATGTCGAGCCCCTCGACCGTCGTGGAGTCGATGACGTCGTGGATGTCGACGTCGCGGTCGAGCAGGACGTTGTAGATCGACTGGTCCAGCGTGTGGGGGTTGACGCCCAGACCGACCGACAGCGAGCCCTGGGGGTCGAAGTCGACGAGGAGGACCTTGCGGCCGGTCTCGGTCAGGGCCGCGCCGAGGTTGATGGTGGTCGTGGTCTTGCCGACACCACCCTTCTGGTTGCACATCGCGATGATGCGCGCGTGCTTGGGACCCGGGGGCGGCGGGGTGGGCTCGGGCAGATCCAACAGCGGACGTCCCGTCGGGCCCAGGGCGACGGTCGGCTCGGCCTCCTCGCGCGACGCCTCCCCGGAGTCGATCGCATCCACCGCCGGCGGAGGGGGCACCTCGAACAGCGGCTCGTCGCCGCCGTTGCTGTGCCCGGGGGCGCCGGGTCGGGGGGCGTACGCACCGGTGTGCTCGTCCGTCACCGAGTTTCCTTCCTGTGGACCTGGCGGCCGGGTCTCCGGCCCGGTCCGAGACTGGGTCATGTGCTCGTCCGAGACTAGTACGCCCGGGGGTGTGACGTCAGGTAGGTCTCGCGGAGGTGGTCCACGGTCACCAGGGTGTAGATCTGGGTGGTGGTCACCGAGGCGTGGCCCAGCAGTTCCTGGACGACGCGCACGTCCGCGCCTCCGTCGAGGAGGTGGGTGGCGAACGAGTGGCGCAGCGTGTGGGGCGACACCTCGACCCCGAGGTGACTGCGCTCGGCCTGGTCGCGGAGCACGGCCCACGCGCTCTGGCGGCTCAGTCGACCGCCACGCGCGTTGAGGAGCAGGGCGGGTGTCGCCCGCCGGGCCCGCTCGGCCAGGGCGGGCCGACCGCGCACGAGCCAGGCGCGCAACGCCTCGCGGGCGAAGCTGCCCAGGGGGACGACGCGTTCCTTGTCACCCTTGCCGACGAGCCGCAGGCCGGGGGTGTCGTCGACATCGGGCTCGATCAGGCGCGCCACGTCGTCGACGTCCAGGGAGCAGACCTCGGAGATGCGGGCCCCGGTGCCGTACAGCAGCTCCAGCAGGGCCGCGTCGCGCAGTCCGAGCGGGGTCGTGGTGTCGGGGGCATCCAGCAGGGCCTGCACCTGGCCGAGGGCCAGCGCCTTCGGCAGACGCTTGCCCGGTTGTGGGGGCGCCACGGTGGCGGCGGGGTCGTCGGCCGTCGTCCCCTCCTCGACACCGAAGCGGTGGAGGCTGCGTACGGCCACGACGTTGCGGGCGACGCTCGCCGGCGCGAGCGCGGCGCGCTCGCCGGCGCCGGTGGACAGGTGGGCGGCGTACGCGGTGATGTCGGGGGTCGTGACCGCCCCCGGTTCAGTGATGCCGCGCGCGGCGAGGAAGACGGTGTAGCGGGCGAGGTCGCGACGGTACGCGGCCGCCGTGTGGGGCGAGACGCCGCGCTCGACCGTCAGGTGGTCGAGGAAGCCGCGCACGAAGCGGTCGAGCGGGGTGGGCCCCCGCTCCCCCGCCGGGTCCGGTGCGCCCGGCTCGTCAGGCACCCCTGGCATCCGCGGGGGCGGGGCGCTCGGCCCGCACGGTGCGGACCGGCCAGGGCGCGTCGGCGGGACGCAGCGTGTCGAGCCGGTCTCCGGCCGCGCGCAGCGCGAGCACCCCGGACACCAGCAGCGGGTTCTGCACCCGGCCCGCGAGGATGGCGTCGACGAGGTCGTCGACGGGGACGCGCTGGACGTCCATGTGGGCCTCCTCGCCCTCGAGCACGAACCCGTCGGGGCGGGGCGCCTCGCGCAGCCCCGTGGCCAGGAAGATGCGGGTCGACTCCTCCGACGAGCCGGGCGAGGTGACGAGGTCGACGAGCACGCGCCAGTGGTCGGCCGCGAGGCGCGCCTCCTCGGCGAGTTCGCGGGCGGCGGCGTCGGCGTACGCCTCCCCCTCGGCGTCGAGGAGGCCAGCGGGCGGCTCGACCATGACCATGCCGACCGGATGGCGGTATTGGCGCACGACGACCACGCAGCCCTCGTCGTCGAGAGCGATCACGCCGACCGCACCGGGGTGGCCGATCCACTCGCGGGTCATCTGTTCACCCGACGGGGAGACCACGGCGTCGCGGTGGAACGTGATCACGCGCCCACCCTCGGGGCTGTCGCGGTGGGCGACCTCCCACGAGTCGGCGACGTCGACCACGTCGGCGGCGGCCAGGACCGGCAGGTGGGTCATCAGGCCTCCGCGGGGGTCTGGTCGTCGGACGACACCGAGGCCTCGTCCGAGGTCTCGTCGGTCGGCAACGGGCTGGTGGCCTTGTTGCGCAGCGACGCCTTGACCAGCCCCGAGAACAGCGGATGGGGCTTGGTCGGGCGCGACTTGAGCTCGGGATGGGCCTGGGTCGCGACGAAGAACGGATGGACCTTCGCGGGCAGTTCGACGAACTCCACGAGCGTGCTGTCGGGGCTCGTGCCGGAGATCACCAGCCCGGCCTCCTCGAGCTGCTTGCGGTAGGCGTTGTTCACCTCATAGCGGTGGCGGTGGCGCTCGGTCACGCGGTGGACGCCATAGAGGCCGGCCACGACGGATCCGCGTACGAGGTCGGCCTCGTAGGACCCGAGCCGCATCGTGCCGCCCATGTCGCCCTCGCCGGCGACGATGTGTTGCTGTTCGGCCATCGTCGCGATGACGGGAAACTCCGTGTCGGGCTCGAACTCGGTGGACGCGGCGCCCTCGAGACCGCCCAGGTTGCGGGCGACCTCCATGACCATGCACTGGAGACCCAGGCAGAGGCCGAGCGTGGGGATGCGGTTCTCGCGGGCATAGCGGATGGCGCCGAGCTTGCCCTCGACGCCGCGGATGCCGAAGCCCCCGGGGACGCATACGCCGTCGACGTCGCCGAGCTGGCGCTGGGCGCCCTCGGGTGTCTGGCACTCGTCGGACTCGACCCAGCGGATGTCGACCTTCGCGCGGTGGTGGAAGCCGCCGGCCCGCAACGCCTCCACGACCGAGAGGTAGGCGTCGGGCAGGTCGATGTATTTGCCGACCAGCGCGATGGTCACCTCGTCGGTGGGCTTGTGGACCCGGTCGAGGAGGTCGTTCCAGCGCGTCCAGTCGACGTCGCGGAACGGCAGGTCGAGCTTGCGCACGACGTAGGCGTCCAGGCCTTCGGCGTGGATGACCTTGGGGATGTCGTAGATCGACGGTGCGTCGAAGGCCGTGACGACGGCCTCCTCCTCGACGTCGCACATCAGCGCGATCTTGCGCTTGACGGAGTCGGGCAGGTGGCGGTCGGCGCGGCAGACGATCGCGTCCGGCTGGAGGCCGACCTGGCGGAGCTGGGCCACCGAGTGTTGGGTCGGCTTGGTCTTCAGCTCCTTCGAGGGGCCGATGTAGGGCACCAACGACACGTGGAGGAAGAAGACGTTCTCGCGGCCGACGTCGCGGCGCGCCTGGCGAGCGGCCTCGAGGAACGGCAGCGACTCGATGTCGCCGACGGTGCCGCCGATCTCGTGGATCACCACGTCGATGCCGGGCCCGCCCATGGCGAGCATCTCGTCCTTGATCTCGTTCGTGATGTGCGGGATCACCTGCACTGTGTCACCGAGGAACTCGCCGCGCCGTTCCTTCGCGATGACGTTGGAATACACCTTGCCGGTCGTCACGTTCGCGTCGCCCGTGAGGTTCACGTCGAGGAAGCGCTCGTAGTGGCCGATGTCGAGGTCGGTCTCGGCCCCGTCCTCGGTGACGAACACCTCACCGTGCTGGAACGGGTTCATCGTCCCCGGGTCGACGTTCAGATAGGGGTCGAGTTTCTGCATCGTGACGCGCAGTCCGCGAGCGATCAGAAGGCTGCCGAGGCTGGAGGCAGTGAGCCCCTTGCCGAGCGAGGAGGCGACGCCTCCGGTCACGAACACATGTTTGGTCACACTGGCGTTTCCCACGGGATTCCAACCTATCGTGAATCGTGCGCCTCGGCCAGCAGCTCGCGGGCGTGGGCGATGGCGGACTCGGATGCTTCGATGCCGGCCATCATGCGGGCCAGCTCGCGTTCGCGTTCCTCGGGGGCGAGGGCGCGTACGCCTGACGTGGTCACCTGTCCGTCGGAGGACTTCTGGACCACGAGGTGGGTGTCGGCGAACGCCGCCACCTGGGCGAGGTGGGTGACGACGATCACCTGGGTGGAGCGCGCGAGTCGGGCGAGTCGCCGGCCGATCTCGACGGCCACGGCTCCGCCGACGCCGGCATCGACCTCGTCGAACACCAGAGTCTGGGCCGGGTCGTCGTCGGCGAGGACGACCTCCAGGGCCAGCCGGATGCGGGACAGCTCGCCGCCCGAGGCCACGCGGGCCAGGGGCCGTGGGTCGGAGCCGGGGTTCGCGGTGAACTGGAGGACGACCTGGTCGGCGCCCGTCGGGCCGGGTTCCGGAAGTGGCTCGAGGGCGAACTCGAGGCGCGCGTGTGGCATCGCGAGGGCGGCGAGCTCCGTGCGGACCGCCTTGGCGAGTCGCTTGGCGGCCCTGGCGCGGGCGTCGTGGATCTGGGCGGCGAGCTCGGCGATGGTCGCGTCGAGCTCGGCGGTGCGGCCCTCGAGCTGGGCGATGCGATCGTCGTCGCCGGTGAGCCCACCCAGTCGGCCCGCGGCGTCGGCCGCCCACGCGAGGACGGCGTCGGCGTCCTCGCCGTATTTGCGGGTCAACCCCTGCAGCGCCGACCGCCGCCCGGCGATCCACTCCAGGCGCGCCGGGTCGGCCTCGAGGTCGGCGAGATAACCGGCCACGTCTGCGGCGAGTTCGGAGGCCAGCACGCCGACCTCGCGGGCGCGGTCGGCCAGGGGCCGGGCGGTCGGGTCGGTGTCGGCCGCCTGGCGCAGCGCCTTGGCGGCCTCCGACGCCAGCGCCAGGGCCGAGGGCGCGTCGAGGTCGGCCTCGTCGCCCGACAGCGCGCCCGAGGCCCGGTGGGCGGCGAGGCGGAGGTCGTCGACGGCCTGGAGGCGGTCGGCCTCGGCGGCCAGCTCGGCGTCCTCACCCGGTCTGAGGTCGACCTTCTCGATCTCCTCGAGCCCGAAGCGCAGCACGTCGGCCTCGCGGGCCCGCTCGCGCGCGTGGGAACGCAGGTCGGCCAGTTCCGCCCGCACGGCGAGGCGCTCGGCGTACGCCGCCGCGTAGGGACCCATGAACTTCGCGAGCGGAGCCCCCGCGTAGCGGTCGAGGATCGCGCGCTGGCGCTCGGGCTGGGCCAGGCGTACCTGCTCGGACTGGCCGTGGATGGTGATCAGGCGCTCGGCGACCTCGCCCGCGAGCGTCACCGGAACCCCGGCCCCGCCCACGATGGAACGCGACCGTCCGCCGCCGACCACGCGCGTGACGATGAGCTCGTCGTCGGCCTCTCCCCCGGCCTCGCGGACGCGGTCGAGGACGTGGGCGGGCACGGCGGCGAAGCTGCCCTCGACGCGCGCGCGATCGGCGCCGCGGCGCACGACGCCGGTGTCGGCGCGGGCGCCCAGAAGCAGCCCCAAGCTGGTCACGACCATGGTCTTGCCGGCGCCGGTCTCGCCCGTCAGGGCGGTGAGTCCGGGGGCGGGCTCGAGGGTGGCCTCGTCGATGACGCCGAGATTGGCGATGCGGAGTTCCGTGATCACCGCGCCGCCTGCTCGGCGGCGCCCCGCCAGCCCTCGACCCGCAGGCCGAACTTCCGCACGAGGCGGTCGGTGAACGGCGCGGGCGACAGGCGTGCCAGACGCAACGGGACGGGATTGGCGACGACCTCGACCTCCATGCCGGCAGCGAGCTCGAACGAGCGTCGGCCGTCGCACCAGACGACGCCCTGCGCGTCCAGCGATTGGATCAGCCCGACCCTCACCGACGAGCGGGGGCCCAAGACCATGGGGCGCGCGAAGAGGGCGTGGGCGCTGATGGGGACGACGAGCAGCGCCTCGACGCCGGGCCAGATGACCGGACCGCCGGCGGAGAACGCGTAGGCCGTCGAGCCGGTCGGCGTGGCGACGAGAACGCCGTCGCAACCCCAGCGCGACAACGGCCGGTCGTCGATCGCGACCACCACCTCGAGCATGCGTTCGCGGGCGGCCTTCTCGATGGAGACCTCGTTGACGGCGAACGACTCCCACAGGACCGGATGGCCCGCGGCGCCGTCGCGGACGCGGACGCGCGCGGTGAGGCGCTCCTCGACGGTCCAGCTGCGGGCGATGACCTGGTCGACGACCTGGTCGATCTCGTGGGACTCGGCCTCGGCCAGGAAGCCCACGTGGCCGAGGTTGACCCCCAACAGGGGGATCTGGCGCTCGAGAGCCCACTCGGCCCCGCGCAGGATCGTGCCGTCGCCCCCGAAGACGACGGCGACCTCCACTGCGGGGGCCTCGTCGGTCAGGTCAAGGGCGACGGCGCCCGGGAACGGACCGACCAGGTCGATGTCGTGCTGGGGCATCGAGACGACGATGGGTTGGTCGGCCAGTGAGTCGACGAACCGCCGCGCGGCCGAGACGGCCTCGGGCCGGTGGACGTGGGTCAGGACGGCGACACACCGGCGGGGTTCGGGGCGGTCGGCCTCGCGGTCAGCTGTCGTCACCCTCGGAAGCATAGTCAGCGTCACCGACACGTCCCGACGGGTCGCGTCGCAGCTCGACGAACGTCTCGATGTTCCCCGCCGGACCGGGCAGCCTGCTCTCGTGGCGGGAGGCGCACGACCATCCCAGGGACTGGGCGTCGGCCACGACGGCGTCAACGGCGCGGGCGCGCTCGGCGGCGTCCCGGACCACTCCCCCGCTCCCGAGGCGCTCGCGGCCCACCTCGAACTGGGGCTTCACCATGACCAGGGCCACGCCGTCGTCGGCCAGGACGGCCAGCATCGGCGTGAGCAGGAGCCGCAACGAGATGAACGACACGTCCGCGACGACGAGGTCCACCGGCTCGCCGCCGCAGTGGCCGAGGGTGAGGTCGCGCAGGTTCGTGTGCTCGTGGACGACGACGCGCGGGTCGTCGCGCAGGCTGGCTGACAACTGGTCGGTGCCGACGTCGACGGCATAGACCGTGCGCGCGCCGCGCTCCAGCAACACCTGGGTGAATCCTCCGGTCGACGCGCCAGCGTCGAGGCAGCGCGGAGGAACGCGTACGCCGGTGTCGTCGAGCGCGCCCAGCAGCTTGTACGCGGCCCTCGAGACCCAACCGTCGTCGTCGACGACGATGTCGGTCGTCTCATCGACCGTCGACGAGGCCTTGGTCGCGGGCGAGCCGTCGGCGGTCACGCGGCCCCGGTCGACGAGGGCGCGGGCATGGGAGCGGGAGCGCGCGAGGCCGCGCGCGACCAGCGCGAGGTCGAGCCTCATCGCTGGGGGCGGGTCGCCTCGTCGAGGACGGTGTGGAGGGACTCGTGGGCCGCGGCGAGGCGCTCGTGATGGTCGCCGAGCGGCGTCTGGTCGAGGTCGGACAGTCGCACCAGGGCGGCATCGACGTCGGGGTGCCCCGTGGTCGGGGGCGGGTTCTTGGGGGTGTCGTCCATGGCTCCGTCCTCGCTCACAAGATCTCGTCCAGTCGGGCCACGGCATCGTCGGCGTCGAGCCCCCGGTCGGCGGCCAGCAGGGCCAGCACGCACCGCAGGGCGTCGAGTTGGGCGTCACGGCCCGTCTCCGCGAGGGAGACCTCGATGCGTCCGTCAGCTGCGGTCGCCCTGGCCTCGCCACAGGTGGCGGTGCCGCCGTCGACCACCGGCGTACGCGGCGGCGCCAGGAGCGCGCGCAGGTCATGACCGAGGTGGGTCGGCAGGTTCTCGGCCCGCAGCAGATCGGCTTTGCCGTGGGCCCCGGTGAAGACGAACAGGCTGTCCATGCCGACGCCGGCCGCGCCGTCGATGTCGGTGTCGAGCCGGTCGCCGACGAAGATGGCGCGGTTGGCGCCGAGCCGGCGTACGGACTCTTCCATGAGAGGAGCGCACGGCTTGCCGGCGACCACCGGGTCGACGTCGACCGCATTCCGCAGGGCGCCGATCTGGGCGCCGGCACCCGCCACGGGGCCGCGGTCGGTGGGCCGCGTGGCGTCGGTGTTGGTCGCGACCCAGAGCGCGCCGGCCTGGATCGCGAAGCCGGCCTCGTCGACCAGCGGCCACGGGAGCTGGGGGTGGTAGCCCTGGATCACCGCGGCCGGCGCGTCGGTCGCCGCAGCGACGGCCCGCAGGCCGACGGCTTCGACCTCGGCCTTCAGCGCGTCGGTGCCGACCACCAGGACGGCGGCACCCTGGTCGACCTTGTCGCGCAGCAGACGCGCGCCGGCCTGCGAGGACGTCACGACGTCGTCGGCCGTCGCCTCGACACCGAGCTCGACCAGGTGGTCGGCGACATGGTGGGGCGTACGCGCGGCGTTGTTGGTGACGAAGCCGATCCGCACGCCGGACTCGCGCAGCTCCGCGATTCCCTCGGCGGCGCCCTCCACCGGGCTGGGGCCGAGATAGACGACCCCGTCGAGGTCGAACAGGGCGGCGTCGTACGCGTCGACGAGGCGCTCAGCCACGGGGGCCGTCCTCGGGCTCGTCGGTGGACCCGGGCTCGTCGGTGGACCCGGGCTCGTCGGTGGACCCGGGCTCCTCGGTGGACCCAGGCTCCTCGGTGGACCCAGGCTCCTCGGTGGACTCCGGCTCCTCCTCGTCGCTGTCGTCGAACTCGATGACGTAACCGTCCAGGGCGGCCACGCGGTCCACCGCGTCGGTCTCCTGATCCGTGTCGAGCTTTGCGGCAGCCTCGAACCACTCCTTCGCAGCCCGCTCGTCCCCACCGGCCAGCAGGAGGTCGGCGTATGCGTACCTCAGGCGTGCCCGCGCGCTCGGCGGGGTCTGGCCCTTGTTGGTGGCCTGGATCTCCTGGCGCAGGAGGCGCAGGGCCTCGCTGCGCTGCCCCATGTCGGCGCGCGCGCCGGCCTCGACGATGCGCATCTCGACGGCGCTCGCCGGGTCGAGCTCGAGCTTCGCGGCCTCGCGGGCCACCTCCAGGGCCTCCTCGGGCCGGCCGAGCGCGCGCTCGCAGTCGGCCATCACCGGCAGGAACTCGGGGTCACCGGTCATGCGGCGCAGGGCCCGGAACTCGCTGAGCGCAGCCGCGTACTCCCCCGCCGCGTACGCCGCCTCCGCCGCAGCGGCACGCACGACGGGAAGCCGCGACGCCATGCGACGGGCCACGAGGGCGTGGCGGTAGGCCAGCTCGGGATCCTCGTCGATGATCAGCCCGGCCATCATCAGATGGGGGCCGACCTGGTCGGCCAAATCTCCGGGCAGGCCGCGCAGCTCGGCGCGTACGCCGCGCGGCAGCTCGCGCAGGTCCAGCCCCTGAGGCAGCTCGGGCTCGTCGTCGCGGGGCTCAAGTCCCGGGGGGATCAGCTTGGGTTCGCGCTCCTCGCGCGGCCCGCGACCCCGATCATCGCGAGGTCCTCGCCCTCCACGGTCGTCCCGCCCACCTCGGTCAGGTCGTCCACCGCGGTTCGGACGGTCACCGCGTCCTCGATCGTCACGACCCGATCGGTCCTGGAAGTCGCGCCCGCGTCCGCCGGCCGGACCGCCGCCTCGCGGCCCTGCCGAACTCCGGTCGTCGCGGCCGCGGTCGCCACCGCGCGTCGACCGATCGTCCCGGTTCCGGTTCTCGCCACCGGCACTGCGGTCGTCACGTCGGCGATCCCCGCCGCCCTGCGGCCGGTCGCCATACGTTCGGCCCGACCCGCTGGCACCACGCACATCCCGATCGTCGCGACGACGGTCCTGTCCTCCGGTCGCGCGATCGTCCCGCCGGCGATCTCCGCTCCCGGAGCCGCCGCGATTGCGTCCGTCATTCGAGCGTCCGCCACCCCCACGGGGGCCGTCGTCACGACGCCCTCCGCCCGCGCCACGCGGCGGACCGCCGTCGCGGCCAGATCCCCCGCGTCGACCGTCGCCTCCACCCCGGGGGGCGCGTCCGCGGTCGTCTCGGTCATCCGGGCCAGGTCGATCATTCTCGTTCACCCGACAATCTTGCCGGATGGCGCCGTCAGCGCCAACTCTGCTGGAACCCGGGCGATCCGCGGACCGCGAGGTGCGGGCCGACCGTGCGTGGGCGGAATCTCGTATGGGCGAGTCGAGGACTGACTGATCGAGTCCGATAGCGCTCGACCAGTCCCTGCAAGGCTCGCTGATAGAGGTCGGAGGCATCACACGACCGGTCGGGCGGGCCACAAAAGCGTCTGGAATTGCACGTGAGGGCCGCGCCCTGTTGGGTGCGGCCCTCACGATGTGTGTTGTTTGTCCGGCGACGTCCTAGTCTCCCACACACTCCCGTGTGCAGTACCATCGGCGCTGTAAGGCTTGACTTCCGGGTTCGGAATGGGACCGGGTATTTCC
>NZ_BAAHBN010000021.1:0-3905 GCF_054776655.1 Mariniluteicoccus flavus
ACGATCCCGTTGACGCGGACCAGCCCGGCCCGAACCCTGGAGGTCGGGGAGTTGGTGTCGGTCATCCGGCGGCCCCGCCGCTGATTCATTCCGGCCCGCGACTTCGGGCCGGGTTATCCGGCGGCTTTCTGGGTGGGTGCGCGGGTGATGGGGCGGCGGTGTTTGTCGACGCGGGTGGGTGGGATGACGACCGGCATCCCGCCGGGGTCCATCTCGATCTCCCAGCGGTCCGGTCGGCTGGCGCGGTGGAGGCGGAGGGGTTCGACGAGGGCGTGGTGGTGGGGGCAGAGCAGGACGAGGTTGTGGAGCGCGGTGACGCCGCCGGCCCACCAGGGGATGATGTGGTGGGCTTCGCAGCGGTGGTCGGGGACTTTGCAGCCGGGGAATACGCAGCCGCGGTCGCGGAGGGTGAGGGCGCGGCGCATCGCGGGGGTGACGAGGCGTTGGGTGCGGCCGACGTCGAGGATTTCGGAGTCGCCGCCGAGGACGATGGGGATGATGTCGGCTTCGCAGCACAGCCGTCGGAGGTCGCCGGCGGAGATCTCGGTGCCGTCGGTCAGGAGCCCGGCCTGTTCGGCCCCGGCGGTGAGGGCCTCCAGGCTCATCGTGACCAGCACCCGCGCCCGCACCCCCACCGCGTAGCCCGACTCCGAGACACCCGGGGCAACGGATCCAGCCGCACCTGGTCCAGACGGGTCTGCACCGGCTGCGGCCAGTCCAGCCGGCGGGGATCCGGCCGCCGTTGCTCCAGCTGAGCCCGGATCGGTCGAGCCTGATCCGACTGACCCCGACCCGGCTGCCATCACCGAAAGGTGTGGTCCTGCGGGCCCCGCCACCGCGCCGGACGCCTGTGCAACGAGCCGGATGAGGGCGTCAGCGCTCCGTTGTTCGTGGGTCACGTCGTGCAGCGGGTCCAACCGGTCGCGGGATTCGCGTTGTTCCCGTCGCCCTGCCGCGACCAACCCATTGATCATGGAGACCAGGGGTGCGGCCTCGAGTGCGGGGAGGTTGCCGCGGATGTCGAGGCCACCATCACCGTCGTCCAGCAACCGCAGGTGGCGGCGGGCGTACGCGCGTTTCCTCTGCGCTTCAAGCCGTTGCTGTTCGGTCTCCGCCGACGGAATCTGCGACGGTGCTACCCGCCCCAGGCAGTCCCGGACGGCTTTCGCGACGGTCGTGCCGGTCACGTCGGCGGCGTGCGCGACGAGGTCGGCCTCCGCCGCCGCCCGCTCCGACTCGCTCAACCCGTCGGGGAGTTGGCGTACCGCTTTCAGCACCACTTTGGCCCGGTCCACCGGCAGGTCCCCGGCGAGGGCGGCCTCGCGTACGGCTTGGCTCTCCGCCAACTCGCGGCCCGTGTAGACCGCGCCCATCGCCTCACTCTTGCTCACCGACGGGTCGGTCATCAGATACGTCGCCAAAGGTGTCCCCGTCGCCGTCTCGCACGACTTCGCCGCATCGGCCTCCGCGACCAACACCACAGCCAGAGCCGACACCCGCCGCGCCACCTGACGCGACAGGTCGACCAACTCCAACCGCGCCCCATCACCCAGACAAGCCCGGTCCTCGGAGAGCGCGTCCAACGCCGCAGCGGCGCGTACGAGCGCCTCACGCGTGTCGATCACTTCCCCCGAAGTCATGACCCCAACCTACCCCAACCCCCGCCTAAAAGCAAACACATGTTCGAATAAATACCAACCACGATTTCACTCCACCTGACACAATCGACCCGTGCTTCGCCCCTTCGCCCTCGCGCTCGCCTGTGTGTTCGCCCTCGCTGGCTGCGCTCCCGAGACCCCGAAGGCGCCCAGGACCCCGCGCCCCACCAAGCAGGCCCAGAAGGTCGCGAACGCGCGCTTCATCGAGTCGGTCGCGCCCTATGCGCAGGAGGGCGAGAAGACCCATGGCGTCCCCGCGTCCATCGCGATCGGCCAGGCGATCCTCGAGTCGGGCTGGGGGAGGTCCGGCCTCACGATCTGGGGCGGCGCCTATTTCGGCATCAAGTGCTCCCGGGTCTCCAGCCGCTATCAGTCGGGGTGCGTGGCGCAGTCGTCGCTGGAGTACGACGCGTCGGCGAGCCCGCGCGCGGAGGTCAGTTCCTTCCGCACGTATGCGTCCCCGCGCGACTCCTTCGCCGATCACGGTGACTTCCTGCGCACGAACCCGCGGTACGCGGACGCCTTCAGGACCAAGGATCCTCAGGAGTTCGTCACCCGCATCCACCGCGCCGGCTATGCCACCGACCCCGGCTATCCCCAGCTCGTCATGAGCCTCGTCGACGCCCATGACCTGCGCCGCTTCGACCAGGCCGCGCTCACCAACCTCACCCCGCCCCCCGCCGCGCCGGCCGGCCCGGTCAACGTCGATGGCACGATCGGGGAGAAATACCGGCAGCTGGGCGGCCCCGCCTCACCCCTCGGTGCTCCCGTCGGCGGCGAGGCCGACGGCCCCAACGGCATGACGCTGGTCGTCTTCGAGCGCGGCATCATCCTGTGGACCAACGCCCACGGCGCCTTCCCGCTCACGGGTCCCGCCTGGGCCCTCTATCGCTCCGACCCCGCCCTCCGCGATCGCCTCGGCGCACCGATCGACGGCGCGACCGACACGTCGGTCCCGTTCGAGAACGGCAAGATCGTCGTCGAGAACGGCAAGGCGCGCGCGGCCTGAGCGTCGCCCGGTCTTCGTGGCAGCCGTAGGACTACCCATCCATTCGCGCCGCGACCCCGCGTACGCACCCTCCGCCTACTCTTGCTCTCATGTCCGATTGGTTCACTGACTCGTTCCGTCACGAGTTCGACCGCCAGACCCAGATCATGGGTCGTTTCAACCTCGCGATCTTCGGCAAGACCGGCGTCGGCAAGTCGACGCTCGTCAACGCGATCTTCGGCGAGAACGTCGCCCCGACCGGCATCGGCGAGCCCGTCACCCAGGGCTCCCACCTCTATCTCGACCAGCGCGGCCAGCTCGGCATCGTCGACACCCAGGGCCTCGAGGTCGGCAAGGACAACAAGGCGCTCGTCGGCGACCTCCAGAAGCTCGTCAAGGACATGCGGAAGAAGCCGGTGGCGGAGCAGGTCCACGTCGCCTGGTACTGCGTACGCCCCATGGATCGCCGCTTCGAGGCGGCCGAAGCCGAGTTCGTACGCGAGATCGCGAAGCTCGAGCTCCCGGTGGTGATGGTGTTCACCCAGGTGCCGCGCAACGCCGAGGGCGGCTATCACCCGGACGCGGTGGCGCTGGCGCGTCACATCGAGTCGATGCAGCTGCCGATCGTGGGCGGGCGTCCGTTCATGACCAACGCCCTGAGGGACTCGTTCTCGGGTCAGCCGCAGCACGGCTTGATCGACCTGTTGACGGCGACCTTTCGCGTCGCGCCCGAAGCCGTCCACGGAGCCCTCGCGGCGACGCAGAGGATCGATCTCGCTGCCAAGGCCAAGGAGGCCCAGAAAGTCATAGCGACGAGCGCGGCGGCCTCGGCTGCTGCGGCGGCGTCGCCGATCCCGTTCTCGGATGCGGCGATGCTGGTTCCGATCCAGCTCGGCATGATGGCCCGCATCGCCCACCTCTACAACGTCCGCTTCGAGCGCGCGTCGATGATGGCGGTCGCGTCGACGTCGGCGGCGACGGCGGGCGGCCGCGCGGCGTTCACGAACCTGCTGAAGATGGTCCCGGGCGCGGGCACGGTGGCCGGGGGAGCGATCAGCGCGGGCGTCGCCTCGACGTTCACCTTCGCGATGGGCCAGGCCTGGGTCGCGGTCTGTACGCGGGCGGTGAACGGCCAGCTCGGCGGCCTGGAGGGCGCGCTGGACAACCGTGCGGTCCAGGAAGCGTTCATGGGGGAGTTCAAGAAGCGAATGCCGGGAGTACGCAGGGACGTGGGCTGAGCGACGAAATGCTGGCTGAGC
>NZ_BAAHBN010000021.1:4003-15797 GCF_054776655.1 Mariniluteicoccus flavus
GCGACGAAGGAGTCGAAGCTACCTACGCTGGCTGAGCGACGAAGGAGTCGAAGCTACCTACGCTGGCTGAGCGACGAAGGAGTCGAAGCTACCTACGCTGGCTGAGCGACGAAGGAGTCGAAGCTACCTACGCTGGCTGAGCGACGAAGGAGTCGAAGCTACCCCCGCCCCTCCACCCCCACATCGAAGTCCCAGTCACCCTCATCACGCCCCGCCCGCAGCTCCGCCAGCACATGCTCAACCTCCACGCCAGCGGGAACGTCCAGCGTGACCACCCCATAGTCAGTCGCGCTCGCGTTCACCCCCATGGACGTGAACACCTTCACGACGCGGCCCATCTCGACCCCGCCCAGCGGCACGACTCGCGCGCACCAGTGGTCACCTTCGACCGCGACCGACGTCGCCCACACGCGCCCGTCCTCGGTGGTGGTGGTCGCCACGACGTCGCCGACCGCGATGCCGTACGCGAAGGCCGGCGCACGGTCGATCCGATAGAGGTCAGGGCCGACCGCGGTGGCGTGTAGCTCCTCCTCGACGAACGGCGGATAGCCGTCGTCGTCCTGTTCGAGCGCGATCCAGAGGTGCGTCATTGCCGTCCCCTTCAGTCTTCGTGAGGCGACTGCAGCAGCTCGGGTTCTCGTGGCGGCAGACCTGACAGGACGCGACGAGAATTCCCCGATCCATCCATCCAGGTGAGCACGTCAAACACCCGCAGAGCAGACACGTGATCACCGATCCCTGCGCTCTCGCGCAACCCGAGCAGTCGATGATGAAGATCGCGCTCGTTCTCTTGAAGCAGTTTCTGGAGCGGCCGCCAACGCCGGGACAGTCCAGGAAAGGCGTGACGTTTCACCACGGCGTCGATGATGGGGATCAGCCGTGGACGTTTGCGAGCCAAGAGCTTGGAGGCCCTGGTTGGACCGATGCCTTGCAGGCCGCGAAGAGCCTCGTACAGCTCAGTGGCCTCGTGAAGCCCATCAATGTCATCCTCGTCAGCAAGGTCGCGGTCTGGCCCAAGTGCCTCCAGCAGTCGCGAGAAATGATCCGCCTGTCGACACAGCAACTCCATCGCCGCCCTCCCGCTGATCGGCGTCGACAGCAGGGAACATGCCACCAGATCGTCCGCAGTGAACACATTCGTCGACGCCTCGCGCCGACCTGACGGATCGAAGGTGTCCCATCGCCCGCCCGTGAAGCCCACGTTCTTGCCTGACAGGTCCGTGAAGTACGCCCGCAGCACCCACTCTGCGCGATCTTCTGCCCCGGCTTCCAGACTCGCGGTCAGATGGGGCAGGGCATCCGACGGCGTCATGCACTCACCCTAGGCCCGAGTGAACTTTCCCTGACCATCCCATGACGTCCCTGTCCACTCCGCCCCGACCGTCCTAGCGTCGCCTCCATGAAGCGCATCCTCGCCCTTACCGCCGCCCTCATCTCCCTGCTCGTCACCGCGACAACCACCGCATCACCCGCCCACGCCGCTCCCCACAAGGAGCACACCCTCCGCGTGCTGTCGTTCAACATCCATCACGCCGCCGACGCCGACGACGTGCTCGACCCCGAGCGCATCGCCCGCGACATCGAGCGGTCCGGCGCCGACGTCATCGGCCTCCAGGAGGTCGACAACCACTGGGGCGCGCGCAGCGCGTTCGCCGATCAGGCAGCCTGGCTCGCCGACCGCCTCGGCATGCACGTCGCCTACGGCGCCAACCTCGACCTCGCTCCGGCGGCCGGCCAGACCGAGCGCCGCCAATACGGCACCGCCATCCTCAGCCGCTTCCCGATCCTCGAGGCGGAGAACCACAGGCTGACCAGCATCCAATACCCGACGCGTCCCACCGAGCAGCGCGGCCTGCTGTCGGTCACGATCAACGTGCGCGGGCTGCGCGTCGACGTCCACAACACCCATCTCGACCACCAGCGCGCCGAGCAGCGCGCGTCGCAGGTCCGCGAGATCCTCGCCCTCACGAAGTCCGATCGCCCGACGATCCTCACCGGTGACCTCAACGCGGTCCCGTCGTCGCCGGAGATGCGCGACCTCATGACGGCCTACACCGACACCTTCGCGGCGCTCGGCCAGGACGACGCCTACACCTATCCGGTCGAGAACCCCGACCGGCGCATCGACTACATCCTCGTACGCGGGGACGCGCGCCCCCTGTCGGCCCACGTCATCCCCTCGCAGGCATCAGACCACCTGCCGGTGGTCGCCGATGTACGCGTGTCCGGGAAGCCCGGCAACGCCTGATACCGCGTTCTCCGAGCGAGCGCAGCGAGACGAGGAGCGACCCCACGCTGGCTGAGCGACGAGGGAGTCGAAGCTACGTTCTCGAGAAGTGCCCACCCTGCGTTCGAATTTTTCGACTACCATGTCCTCATGAGCGAGTCACAGCGAGAAGCCGAGACCTATGTTCCTGCCGAGGAGGAGCACGGGCAGTTGCTCGATCTGGTCGCCGCGCTCGAGAAACGTGGTCGGACCTCGGCCGACGAGTGCTACGTCAGGACCTCCGATGGGCAGCAGGTCAGGTTGCCCGATGATGTCGCCGACGTGGTTGTGCAGGTCGCGCGGGCGCTCGCCGATGGGCAGAGCGTGACGGTTCTCTCGCGTCAGCGTCTGTTGACCACACAGGAGGCCGCTGATCTGTTGAATGTCTCGCGTCCAACGCTTGTCCGGCTGCTCGAGCGCGGAGAACTTCCGCACGAGATGAGGGGACGCCACCGCCGTGTTCGGCTCGACGAGTTGCTCAGTTATCAGGGACGTCTCCGCGAGAATCGGACGCGTGCCTTGGATGCGATGCAGGATGATGCTGAGGCTGAGGGACTGTATGACCTGCTGGACGCTCCGCCCGCACCTACGCGCTGACGATGTTCACCGTCGTGCTGGACGCATGCGTTCTGGTTCCCATCACTTTGACTGACACCATCTTGCGCATCGCCGAAGCCGGGTCGGTTGGCGTTCGCTGGTCCCCTCGAATCCTCGACGAAACGCGGCGCGCGTTGGTGTCCAACGGCGTGGGGGACGAGGCCGCCGATCGGCGACTCCGGCACATGGCGAGTGCTTTCCCCTTGGCGAGCGTCGTCGCGCCGCCGGGCCTGGAGTCAGTCTTGACCAATCATCCCAAGGATCGGCACGTCTTGGCCACGGCCATAAGCGCGCCCGCTCCGACGATCGTGACCTTCAACCTGAAGGACTTTCCTGCTGCGAGTCTTCAGCCTTGGGAAGTGGAGGCGATCCATCCGGATGAGTTTCTGCTCAATCAACTGGACCTCGGGCCTGGCGCGGTCGTGAAGGCGGTGCGCCGGCAGGCCGGAGAGTCCACACGGCCGCGCCGGTCGGTGGATCAGATCATCGGTGGGTTGGCTCGTTGCGGGGTTCCAGAGTTTGCCGACGAAGTCCGGCGGCATCTCATGTCTCCTTGTGACTGATCCAGCTCAGCAGCGCCCCTGTCATCGCCTCCTCATCCAATACCCCACCACCGCCACCAGCGTCAGCGGTCCCCAGAGCAGAATCGGCCGCTGCTCGATGAACCGATCGATCAACGCGTCCCCGCCTTCCGGCTGCGAGATTTTGAAGTCCATCTCGGCCGACGTCACGGGGAGCACTGCGAGATAGTTGATCCGACCCACGGGCGTGTCTGCGGTCATGATGTCCGGCGGATATACCAGCGGCGGCCCGATGATCGCCCCGGTGAACGGGACCCCCTCGGCGTACGCCTGTTCCGGGTCTCCGTTCGGAATGCTGTGCCCCCAGCCGAACCAGGTCGCATAGTCGTGGGGCGCCCTCGCCATGTCCTTCAGCAGCCGGATGGGCCATTAGTTCCGCGGGTCCTTCAGTGCGTCGGGGCTGTCGTCGTCGAGGGAAAGCCCGGGCCATCCCGCAGGCAGGCCGATCAGCAGTTCCAGCCTCGCTGCCTATTCCAGCCCCGCCGGAACTGTCATCGGGAGATCGGACATCCCTGACGTCACCAACGTGAGGTGAGGGCGCTCTGGGGTGGGGGGAAAGACATACACGTCCAGGTGGATGCCGACGCTGGCCAGCTCGTGCAGCACCGACCAATCGGTCCCAAGATGCTGGGACAGGTGGGCGTCGCGTGCCTCGATCAACCCCCCTTGGGGAATCACGGGTTGGCCGAGATCGACGCGTTTGTCGCTCTGGACGATCGGCTGCCCACCGGGGGTTGTGAGATTCGAGTCCGGCGCTGCTTGGCGTCGCTCGCGGTCGGCACGTGGATACGCCATGTCGCGACACTAACGGGACGCTGGTTCTTTGTCGGCTGGCTGAGAGCCAACGGTACGCAGCCGCGAACGCACAGTGTGCATGACACACCTGACACCTGTATCTATCGGTGCTATCGTTTATAAGTGTCAAGGGGGTGGATTTTAATGACCACACACATTCTGGTTGAAGATCGCACGCAGCAACAGGCAAAGGGCATGCTCGGAGCGATGGAGCATGACGATGCCGAGTTGGTCATCGCACGAGGAGACATGCGCATCGCTGTCAGTGGCGAGATGCTGAAGGTCCTGTCGCAGGTCATTCAGTCAGTGGCTCGTGGTGGCACCATTCAGGTCGGCACGCTGCCGGAAGAGCTGACGACGTCGGTTGCGGCCGATCTTCTGGGCATTTCGCGGGGCACCCTCATGAAGCTCATCGGAGAGGGGGGGCTCCCGTCTCACATGGTCGGCAGTCACCACCGGCTGCGCCGCGACGATGTCTTGGAGTTTCGTCGTGCCCGTCTCGTGAGGCAGCGGGCAGCACTCTCTGAGTTGCTGGATCTGGAGTCCGAACTCGGCATGGACTGAGCTCCGAGCCAGTACGCTGCCGAGGGTGACGACTCGGGTCCTCGTGGACGCCAACGTGCTGCATTCTCGCTGCTTGCGTGACTGGCTCTTCATGATCAAGCAGGCCACGGGCGCAAGGATGTTCACGGTGGCGTGCACGGAGGACATCATGGCTGAGACGATCCACTCGATTCGGCGAAGTGCCCCGCACTTGTCGGGCGGCCACATCGCCCGCGTTCGTGAACTCATTGTCGAGAATGTTGACGACATGATTCGCGACTATGCGGTCGGACACTTTCCCGGGTCAGATGCCAATGACAGCCACGTCCACGGGGCGGCTGTCCATGCAGGTATTGGGATACTGCTCACGAACGATGGAGGGTGGTCTTCAATCGTCGACGAGCGTCCCTATGACGTCTATACCGCCGACGACTTCTTCTGTCTGGTGGCGAAGTCGGCACCACAGACTGTCGCCAGCGTGGCGATCGACCAGATCCGCCACCACCTGTCCCGGCCTGGTGTGGAGAGCGTCGACCTTGTCGACAAGCTGCGGAAGGCTGACTGTCCACACTTCGCCGAACAGGTGCGCCAACTGCTGATGACTGTCGACCTGCATGGCTTGACTTTGTGAAGGATGAGGAAAGATGAGAGCCTTGTCTTGGAAACCATGGAAACGGTCAACGGTCCACGATGAAGTAATGCTGTCCACAGCACTCGAACCTCCGGGTGCTGTTCGGGAAAGGCCTGACGAGGAGATTGAGCAGTTCATCGACCAAGCACGTTGGCTGATTGACTACCACGACAGACGGGGAGAGTCGCTGGCAACCAGGGCCGTGGCGCTGTTGGGATTTTCCGGCGTGATGCTGGCCCTGATCTTGCGATGGGAACTGCCCGTAGGCGTGTCGCCCTCTCGAGCGGTTGTGGTGGCGCTCGTCTCCACGGTTGTTCTGCTCATGGGTACTGCTGGAGCGTGTTTGCGCACCCTCTGGCCGCGGGACCTGAAGGCGCCAGCGATCAGGCAACTCCGTCGAAATTGGCGAGCTTGGGTGACGTCACAGCGTCGGGGAAGCGCGGCTAAGGACATTGCGGAAGGATTCCTCCTTGCGAAATCACTCGATGAGGCATGCGCTCTCGAGTTGACGCTCGATGCGGCCAATAGCAGGGCAGTATCGTTTAAATGGGCGGGGGTCCTGATGCTCTTGGCAATGGCGTCGTTGGGCCTCTTGCTCGTCGTTATCGGAATCCAAATAGTTAGGTGACTTCATGAGCGAGCATTCGGACCAAGACGGTCCACCGGTTGAGGACAAGTCCGAGGATTCAGTGACCTTGGATGCGATCGATGGGCTTCAGGATCCTGAGCAGGACTCTGTGAAGGGCAGCGGTTCTGCTGCGGACCGCCAGCCGGACTTGCAGGAAGCCAAGTTCGACACTTTCACCAAGTCGGGTGATGAACACGTTGAGGAACGAGATGCTGGTCGGTAGACCGCTGACAATCCTTCACCCGCATATGGAGGACTGAGGGTTTTGGGGCCGCGGCATCCCAGTGGTCGACAGCCGATGGCTACCGCCGCCTCATCCAATACCCCACCACCGCCACCAGCGTCAGCGGTCCCCACGCCAGAATCGGCAGATACGCCGCCATCATGATCGCCAGCGGCACCCCATGCACCGTGTACTGATCCGGCCGCGCCCCGCCGAAGATCTGTCCCGTCATCCTGATCGTGAACAGCCACGTCACCGCGAGCCCGCCCAGCCCTCCAAGAACCACCGGCACCCAGCGGGGGATCGGCACTCCCGCGATCCGTTCGCCCCACCTTTGCGCCAGCCCGAGACACAGCGCCCCGCACGCCACCTGCACGACACTCAGCCCCCAGACATAGCCGTGCTCACCCGCATGCAGCCGCTGCAGATCGTCGGTCCCCGGCAGCAGGTCCAAGATCATCAGGATGCGCCAGATCGCTGACGGCAGGGTCACGAGGAAGGCCCCGTACGCAGTAGCGCGCGCCCACGGTTGAGGATGACTGAAGGACTCTTGACGTTCTAGAACAGGACGTCTATTTGCCACAACTTGAGATTACGTGACGCTCGACCAGGTTCACAACAGTGGCAACAAGGGCCGTAGAGCTGAAGATGAGTCACGGGCACTCCGACGCCAATTCGGCTCTGAAGTCCGATGGGAAAGACGGATCAGACCGCGCATCGCAGAACCGCCCGTAGCGGAACCCCGCCGCTGCGTAGACCCATGTCCCGCTCACCCGATGCGCAAACCCGATGCCGTCGCTGCTGGTGTTCCCTGACGCCGCTGCGCTGGCGGCCAGTTCCACGCGTGCCCACGCTGGGTCGACTGTCGAGCATCGCGTCCCGCGAATCACCACATCCGGGTTGCCCAGCCCAGTCCGGAACACCTCCACCGGCACCGAACAGGTTTCAGTGACAGGTGGCGGAACCGCGCGGTAGGGCACTAGGCGCCCACCCTCCATGCATTCCGCCCCGGTGAATCCCGGGGGAATTGTTGCCACTCCAGACCGACGCAGGATAGAGCATTCGGGATCAGCCATCCCTGCCCACGCCACCTTCCATCGCCCATCCGTCTTGGCCCACAGGAACGCGTAGACCTCTAGACACTGGGACACCGATCCCGACACGAGGTCATGAGCCCGCACCTTCTCCAGCGTGATGGCCGGTTGTCGCCCCGTTGGGCAGATGTTTGCCAGTTCGCGTCGAAACTGGTCGGCCGCGAACGTTCCAAGTTCGGGTGGAAGCAGTGCCTGGGCATCGGCAACCGATCGGATCGCCTTCGGGTTCGGAACGAACACCTCCCCCTTGGTACGCGCGCTCTCGCGATCCAACCGGACCTGGAATTCATTTTGATCGGGATGGAAGATCCCTTGGATCGCTCCAATGACGAGTCCGCTGAAGAGCGCTGGAGCGCCAACGAGAATGCCGATGATGATGGCCGCCGCCCCTCTCGCGCTCCCCAGCATCTCGAGCAGCACCGGCGTTCCACAGCTCAGGAAGGCACGGGTGAGTTTTGCCGCTGATTCGACGTTGAGGCCTCGTTGAACGCTCTCCCCAGCAGACGCGATATCAGCCCAACATCCCAATTGGTCGAAGTCTTCAGCGAACTTGGCGATGTTCCCGATCTTCTCGACCGCCTTGACTCCGAGTCCGTCGAGGACCACCTGAACCACAGCCCCGAGCGCCATGAACATCACGCCAGGCGCCCACTGTTTGAAGCGGAGTTCTTTCAGCGGCGAGTTCACCGAGGATGTGGCGACCACCTTCAAGCCGGGAGCCATCATCACGACTCCACCGGACGGGTGGGTGGTTGTGACAGCTTGGTTTGGCCCCGTTGTGACGGCCTGAATCGGCCCCACGTGCAGCCTGCCGGGGTGTTGACGGTCTGAATTGGCCCCGCCCCTCCACGCTGGTCCCCATCCACTGGTGTGAGGCGAGGAGGCCGAGATGGGGTCACGAGTGCAACTGTTTGCCGACATCCGCCACGACGCGCGAGTCGATGGTCTGTCCATCCGCGAACTCGCGCGCAAGCACGGGGTGCACCGCCGCACCGTCCGCCAGGCACTCGCCTCGGCCGAACCACCACCCCGCAAGACCCCGGTCCGCACCGCCCCACGGCTGGACCCGAACAAGCCGGCGATCGACCAGATGCTGCTCTACGACCTGACCGCCCCGCGCAGGCAGCGCCACACCGCCACGAGGATCTTGGCCCGGTTGCGTGACGAGCACGGCGCGACGGACCTGTCCTACTCGACGGTGCGGGACTACGTCCGGATCCGCAGGGCGCAGATCGAGCTGGAGGCCGGGCGGCGGGTGGAGGCGATGGTGCCGCAGGACCACGCCCCCGGCGCGGAGGCGGAGGTCGACTTCGGTGAGGTGTATGTGATCCTCGACGGCGTCAAGACCAAGTGCCACATGTTCGTCTACCGCCTGTCGCACTCGGGCAAGGCGATCCACCGCGTCTACCCGACCGGCGGGCAGGAAGCCTTCCTCGAGGGCCACATCGAGGCCTTCCACGCCCTGGGCGGCATCCCGACCCGCCACATCCGCTACGACAACCTCACGTCCGCGGTCGTGCAGGTAATCCATGGCGGTGACCGGCTCCGCGAGGAGAACGAACGCTGGGTGCTGTTTCGTTCCCACTACGGTTTCGACGCGTTCTACTGCCAGCCCGGCATCGACGGCGCCCATGAGAAGGGCGGTGTCGAGGGCGAGGTCGGCTGGTTCCGCCGCAACCACCTCACCCCGATGCCCGAGGTCGCCAGCCTGGACGAACTCAACGACCAGATCCGTGTCTGGGAAGTCGACGACAACACCCGCCGGATCGCCGGCCATGCGAACACGATCGGGCAGGACTACCGCGCCGAACTCGACCACCTGGCGCCGCTGCCGGCCGATGACTTCGACCCCGGCCTGATCCTCCACCCGCGCGTCGACCGCTCCGCCCTGATCACCGTGCGCATGGTCAAGTACTCCGTTCCGGCGCACCTGATCGGGCAGCGCGTCCGGGTCAGTCTGCGGGCCTCGTGCGTGGTCGTGTTCGAGGGCCGCACCGTGGTCGCCACCCATCCCCGCCTCGGCACGCGTGGGGTGACCCGGGTCGAGCTGGACCACTACCTCGAGGTTCTGCGCCACAAGCCCGGCGCGTTCCCCGGCTCGACCGCCCTGGCCCAAGCCAGAGCCGCGGGGGCGTTCACCGCCGCCCACGACGCGTTCTGGGCTGCCGCCCGCAAGACCAGCGGCGACGTCGCGGGCACCCAGGAGTTGATCGACGTGCTCCTGCTCCACCGATCCCTTCCGGCCGAGGCGGTGATCGCCGGCATCACCTCAGCCCTGTCCGTTGGTGCGATCAGCCCCGACGTCGTCGCCGTCGAAGCCCGCCGCCACGCCACCACCCACACACCCGCCCCAGTCAGCCCGACCAGGCGGGGGACGGTCGTGAACCTGCCACCACGACGCCCCACCGACCCGCACCAGGTCATCGCGCACCTGCCCGAGGACACCCGCCCCCTGCCCACTGTCACTGCCTACGACGAACTCCTGCGCCGCCGCCAACCCGACCCCGCCCCGGCCTCCGCCGAGGTCCACCACCACACCCAGACAGGAACCCCATGACCACGAACACCAGCAGCTCCCGTCCGGGCGGTCTTCGTCGTCGTCACGGCCTCACCGAACAAGCCGCCCAGGCCGCGATCGACCAGGCCTGCCGCCGCCTACGACTGCCCACCATCCGGTCCGTCGTCGATGAGGCGATCACCACCGCCACCAAGGAACAACTCACCTACCAGGGCTTCCTTGCCGAACTCCTCCTGGCCGAGGTCGACGACCGTGACCGGCGCTCTACCCTGCGCCGTATCAAGAGCGCCGGATTCCCGCGCGAGAAGTGGCTGGCCGACTTCGACTTCACCGCGAACCCGAACATCAACCCCGCCACCATCAACGAGCTCGCCACCGGCGACTGGATCCGCCGCGGCGACCCGCTGTGCCTGATCGGGGACTCCGGCACCGGCAAGTCCCACCTGCTCATCGCACTCGGCACCGCCGCCGCAGAACAGGGCTACCGCGTCCGCTACACGCTGGCCACCCGCCTGGTGAACGAGCTCGTCGAGGCCGCTGACGAGAAGCAACTCACCAAGACCATCAACCGCTACGGAAGAGTGGATCTCCTGGTCATTGACGAACTGGGATACATGGAGCTCGACCGGCGCGGCGCCGAGCTGTTGTTCCAGGTCCTCACAGAGCGGGAGGAGAAGAACGCCATCGCGATCGCGTCCAACCAGTCCTTCTCCGCCTGGACCGACACCTTCACTGACCCCAGGCTCTGTGCAGCGATCGTCGACCGCCTCACCTACAACGCCACCATCATCGAGACCGGAACCAACTCCTATCGCCTCGCCCACACGCGAGCTCGCCAGACTCTGTGACTCGACGGGTCATGGCGTGGCCATCGGGTCTGTCAGAGAAACGGTGTGAGTGGCTCCATCGCCCGTGAGGGCAGGAGGAGTCATGATGACCGAGACAACCATCAGCAGCAGCTCGTCGGCCGTGGGGTCGGCCAGACTGGAGCGTGTGAACCCACCCCCACCGGATGAGCCGGCCGAGTTGGACAAGGCCCAGCGTGAAGTGATCGCGCAGATGGTGCGTCAGGCCAAGGACGCTGGCATTGCCCTGACCGGCCCCGACGGCCTGCTGAAGGCGTTGACCGCCCAAGTCGTCGAAGCCGCGCTCGACGAAGAGATGAACGAGCATCTGGGCTATGACAAGCACGACCCGGTCGGCCGTGGCACGGGCAATTCGCGCAACGGCACCCGCTCGAAGACAGTGGTCACCGACAACGTCGGCGCCATCCAGATCGACGTTCCCAGGGATCGTAACGGAACCTTCGAACCGCAGCTGGTGAAGAAGCGGCAGCGCCGCTTGTCGGACATGGACGCCATGGTGCTGTCGTTGTTCGCGAAAGGGCTGACGACCGGGGAGATCGCCGCCCACTTCGCCGAGGTTTACGGCACCAGCGTGAGCAAGGACACGATCAGCCGGATCACCGACCGCGTCGTCGACGAGATGAACATCTGGATGAGCCGTCCGTTGGAGCCGATCTACGCCGCCATCTTCATCGACGCGATTGTGATCAAGGTCAGGGATGGGCAGGTCCGCAACCAGCCCTACTATGCCGCGATCGGTGTCGACCTCGACGGGCACAAGGACATCCTGGGGATCTGGCCCGGCAACGGGGACGGGGAGTCGGCGAAGTTCTGGTTCGCCTGCCTGACCGAGTTGAAGAACCGGGGCGTCAAGGACGTGTTCTTCATGGTCGGTGACGGGTTGAGGGGCCTGCCCGACAGCATCGGGCAGGTCTTCTCGGCCGCGAAGGTCCAGACCTGTTTGATCCATCTACTGCGCAACAGCTTCGGCTACGCGTCGAAGCGGCACTGGCCCGAGATCGCCACCAACCTCCGCCCGGTCTACGAGGCCCCCAGCGCGGAGGCGGCCGACG
>NZ_BAAHBN010000022.1:0-5530 GCF_054776655.1 Mariniluteicoccus flavus
TGGGTGCGGCCCTCACGATGTGTGTTGTTTGTCCGGCGACGTCCTAGTCTCCCACACACTCCCGTGTGCAGTACCATCGGCGCTGTAAGGCTTGACTTCCGGGTTCGGAATGGGACCGGGTATTTCCCTTACGCTATGGTCACCGAAACTCTATGGAGATATTCGTGGAACCCGATCCCACACCGTCAGGACATGGTCCTGGGTGTGGTGGGTTCTCGACCGTATCTCGAGAGACTTCACAGTGGACGCGTAGCATCTTCGTAGCAGAAGACGAGTATGTGTTAGATCAAGCCCTCGGACTATTAGTATCGGTCAGCTCCGCACATTGCTGTGCTTCCACATCCGACCTATCACCCGGTGGTCTTCCGGGGTCCTTAACCCACATGGGGTGGGAGCCCTCATCTTGAAGCGTGCTTCCCGCTTAGATGCTTTCAGCGGTTATCACTTCCCAACGTAGCCAACCAGCCGTGCCCTTGGCAGGACAACTGGCACACCAGAGGTTAGTCCGTCCCGGTCCTCTCGTACTAAGGACAGCTCTTCTCAAGACTCCTACGCGCGCAGCGGATAGGGACCGAACTGTCTCACGACGTTCTAAACCCAGCTCGCGTGCCGCTTTAATGGGCGAACAGCCCAACCCTTGGGACCGACTCCAGCCCCAGGATGCGACGAGCCGACATCGAGGTGCCAAACCATGCCGTCGCTATGGACGCTCGGGCAAGATCAGCCTGTTATCCCCGGGGTACCTTTTATCCGTTGAGTGACGGCGCTTCCACGTGCCACCGTCAGATCACTAGTCCCGACTTTCGTCCCTGCTCGAGATGTCTCTCTCACAGTCAAGCTCCCTTGTGCACTTACACTCGAAACCTGATTGCCAACCAGGCTGAGGGAACCTTTGGGCGCCTCCGTTACTTTTTGGGAGGCGACCGCCCCAGTCAAACTACCCATCAGGCACTGTCCCTGAACCGGATCACGGTCCGAGGTTAGATAACCAGAACAACCAGAGTGGTATTTCAACGTTGACTCCACACCCACTGGCGTGAATGCTTCACAGTCTCCCACCTATCCTACACAAGCTGTACCAATCACCAATACCAAACTATAGTAAAGGTCCCGGGGTCTTTCCGTCCTGCTGCGCGTAACGAGCATCTTTACTCGTAGTGCAATTTCGCCGAGTTCGTGGTGGAGACAGTAGGGAAGTCGTTACTCCATTCGTGCAGGTCGGAACTTACCCGACAAGGAATTTCGCTACCTTAGGATGGTTATAGTTACCACCGCCGTTTACTGGGGCTTAAGTTCAGGGCTTCACCTTGCGGCTGACCCTTCCCCTTAACCTTCCAGCACCGGGCAGGAGTCAGTCCGTATACATCGTCTTACGACTTGGCACGGACCTGTGTTTTTAGTAAACAGTCGCTTCCCCCTGGTCTCTGCGACCCTCAACGCTCAAGAAGCAAGTTCCGTCACGCATCAGGTCCCCCTTATTCCGAAGTTACGGGGGTATTTTGCCGAGTTCCTTCACCACGATTATCTCGATCGCCTTGGTATTCTCTACCTATCCACCTGTGTCGGTTTAGGGTACGGGCGGCTCACGAACTCGCTCACGAAGATTTTCTAGGCAGCATAGGATCACTCACTGAGCAGGACGTATCCCACCCAGCCATCATGTCTCAGGCACACAGGCCGCGGATTTGCCTACGACCAGCCCTACACACTTAGCCCGGGACAACCATCGCCCGGGATGAGCTACCTTCCTGCGTCCCTCCGCAGCTTGCCTACTACAAGTTCGGATCACAGAGTCACTCACCATCACCCCGAAGGGATCGGGCAAGCTTCCATGCTTAGCATCACCTGATTCGGCAGGGGCGTTCGTACGCCGGTACGGGAATATCAACCCGTTGTCCATCGACTACGCCTGTCGGCCTCGCCTTAGGTCCCGACTCACCCAGGGCAGATTAGCTTGACCCTGGAACCCTTGGATATTCGGCGGACGGGTTTCTCACCCGTCATTCGCTACTCATGCCTGCATTCTCACTCGTGTGCACTCCACGGCTGGGTCACCCCGCCGCTTCGTCGCGCACACGACGCTCCCCTACCCATCCACGCACCTGGACCAAAGCCGGGTACACGCGTGAATGCCACAACTTCGGCGGATAGCTTGAGCCCCGCTAAATTGTCGGCGCAGAATCACTTGACCAGTGAGCTATTACGCACTCTTTCAAGGGTGGCTGCTTCCAAGCCAACCTCCTGGTTGTCACCGCAACTCCACATCCTTTTCCACTTAGCTATCGCTTAGGGGCCTTAGTTGGTGATCTGGGCTGTTTCCCTCTCGACTATGAAGCTTATCCCCCACAGTCTCACTGCCGTCCTCTCACTTACCGGCATTCGGAGTTTGGTTAATTTCGGTAAGCTGTTGGGCCCCCTAGACTATCCAGTGCTCTACCTCCGGCAAGAAACAGACGACGCTGCACCTAAATGCATTTCGGGGAGAACCAGCTATTACGGAGTTTGATTGGCCTTTCACCCCTATCCACAGCTCATCCCCCCCATTTTCAACTGAGGTGGGTTCGGTCCTCCACGACGTCTTACCGTCGCTTCAACCTGGCCATGGATAGATCACTCCGCTTCGGGTCTAGAGCGTGCGACTCAATCGCCCTGTTCGGACTCGCTTTCGCTACGGCTACCCCACACGGGTTAACCTCGCCACACACCACTAACTCGCAGGCTCATTCTTCAAAAGGCACGCCGTCACCCCGAAAGGCTCCGACGGATTGTAGGCAATCGGTTTCAGGTACTATTTCACTCCCCTCCCGGGGTACTTTTCACCTTTCCCTCACGGTACTTGTCCGCTATCGGTCACCAAGGAGTATTTAGGCTTAGCGGGTGGTCCCGCCAGATTCACACGAAATTTCAGGGGTTCCGTGCTACTTGGGGTGACATCCACCAGTGATGAGGCTACGACTACAGGGGTATTACCTTCTCTGCCGGACTATCCCAACGTCCTTCGTCTTCACTCATCATTTCTTACTGGCCGACCGGTCAACAGCCCGATCAGGACGGCCCCACAACACCACACGTGCAACGCCTGTCAGCTCTCACACACGCCTGGTTTGGCCTCTTCCGCGTTCGCTCGCCACTACTGACGGAATCACTATTGTTTTCTCTTCCTATGGGTACTGAGATGTTTCACTTCCCCACGTTCCCTCCCACTACCCTATGTGTTCAGGTAGGGGTCGCCGGACATTACTCCGGTTACCTTCGAGGTTTCCCTATTCGGACATCCCCGGATCACAGCTCGTTTACCAGCTCCCCGGGGCTTATCGCAGGTTACAACGTCCTTCATCGGCTCTTGGTGCCTAGGCATCCACCGATTGCCCTTAGTAGCTTGAAATAAAAACTCGTTCATACAACTACAAAGATGCTCGCGTCCACTGTGAAGTTCTCAACATACGGGCGACACCCCCACCCACCCACACCCAAAGGCGCCGGCGACAGGGGCCCACACAAGAAACCAACCCTTACGACAGGGCCGATCCCTCAGGACCCAACAGCGTGCTCAAACCCCCCGACATCCCACCACCCCTTCCACACCCCCACCCACCATCCGACAAGGACAGCGAGCACGAGCAGTACTGAACGCAGCAGAACCCCGAAAGGTCCAGGTCAATGTTCCACAAACCAGAGCCACCCACCCCGACACGGACGGCCGGGCAATAGGTGTGAACACCACACCACCACCAGAACAACAGCCCTGGACAGTGCACGTGTGATGCCATCTGCTCCTTAGAAAGGAGGTGATCCAGCCGCACCTTCCGGTACGGCTACCTTGTTACGACTTAGTCCTAATTACCAGCCCCACCTTCGACGGCTCCCCCCACAAGGGTTGGGCCACCGGCTTCGGGTGTTGCCGACTTTCATGACTTGACGGGCGGTGTGTACAAGGCCCGGGAACGTATTCACCGCAGCGTTGCTGATCTGCGATTACTAGCGACTCCGACTTCATGGGGTCGAGTTGCAGACCCCAATCCGAACTGAGACAGGCTTTTTGGGATTCGCTCAACCTCACGGTCTCGCAGCCCTTTGTACCTGCCATTGTAGCATGCGTGAAGCCCTGGACATAAGGGGCATGATGACTTGACCTCATCCCCACCTTCCTCCGAGTTGACCCCGGCAGTCTCCTATGAGTCCCCGGCATTACCCGCTGGCAACATAGGACGAGGGTTGCGCTCGTTGCGGGACTTAACCCAACATCTCACGACACGAGCTGACGACAGCCATGCACCACCTGTACACCGACCTTGCGGGGCACCCATCTCTGAGTGTTTCCGGTGTATGTCAAACCCAGGTAAGGTTCTTCGCGTTGCATCGAATTAATCCGCATGCTCCGCCGCTTGTGCGGGCCCCCGTCAATTCCTTTGAGTTTTAGCCTTGCGGCCGTACTCCCCAGGCGGGGCACTTAATGCGTTAGCTACGGCACGGATCACGTGGAATGTGACCCACACCTAGTGCCCACCGTTTACGGCGTGGACTACCAGGGTATCTAAGCCTGTTTGCTCCCCACGCTTTCGCTTCTCAGCGTCAGGAAAGTCCCAGAGAACCGCCTTCGCCACCGGTGTTCCTCCTGATATCTGCGCATTCCACCGCTCCACCAGGAATTCCGTTCTCCCCTAACTTCCTCTAGTCAGCCCGTATCGGAAGCAGGCTCAGAGTTAAGCCCTGAGTTTTCACTTCCGACGCGACTAACCGCCTACAAGCTCTTTACGCCCAATAATTCCGGACAACGCTCGGACCCTACGTATCACCGCGGCTGCTGGCACGTAGTTGGCCGGTCCTTCTTCTGCAGGTACCGTCACTTGCGCTTCGTCCCTGCTGAAAGCGGTTTACAACCCGAAGGCCGTCATCCCGCACGCGGCGTTGCTGCATCAGGCTTCCGCCCATTGTGCAATATTCCCCACTGCTGCCTCCCGTAGGAGTCTGGGCCGTATCTCAGTCCCAGTGTGGCCGGTCGCCCTCTCAGGCCGGCTACCCGTCGAAGCCTTGGTGAGCCACTACCTCACCAACAAGCTGATAGGCCGCGAGTCCATCCCTGACCGAAAAACTTTCCACAAAAAACCATGCGATCAAATGTGAATATCCAGTATTAGACGCCCTTTCGAGCGCTTATTCCAGAGTCAGAGGCAGGTTACTCACGTGTTACTCACCCGTTCGCCACTCGTGTACCCCGAAGGGCCTTACCGTTCGACTTGCATGTGTTAAGCACGCCGCCAGCGTTCGTCCTGAGCCAGGATCAAACTCTCCGTTGAAAAATATCGCCACACCCACCCCAAAAGGGCAAGCGTCAAGCGTCACATCAACCTCAAGCAATCACCAGGCAAAACCAGAAACTTAACTGGCCCAATAATCTACTCAAAGAAACCATGAACCCCACCCACAGGCGAGGCCACGGGAACAACCCCAAAAAGAGTTGCACAAATTATTTGGCATTGACTTTAAGCACGCTGTTGAGTTCTCAAGAATCGACCACACACCTCGCTTC
>NZ_BAAHBN010000023.1:0-1427 GCF_054776655.1 Mariniluteicoccus flavus
GGCGTTGATGCTCCTATAGATCGTCAAGTCGATCAGGCCGCGATTTCGAGCTCTCCATTAACGGGCTTGGCGATGGCGTCCGGGGCCGGCAGCAGGCGGAAGAGCTCGCGAGCGAGGTACCGCTTCAGGCACCGGATGATCTCCCGCTTCGACATGCCCTCGGCGGTGCGACGGGCCACGTAGTCGATCGTCGGCTGATGCCAGCGCATGCGCACGATGACCACGCGATACAGCGCGGCGTTGGCCTGCCGGTTCCCGCCGCGGTACAGACGGTGCCGGCTGTTGGTCTTGCCGGATCCAGCCGGGATCGGGCACGCGCCACACATCTTGGCAAACGCTGCCTCGGACTTGATCCGGTTGGCGTTGTCGCCGGCGGTGATCAGCATCTGTGCCGCAGTGTCGTAGCCGACGCCGACGGCCTCGACGAGCTGGGGCGCAGCGGCCGCAGTGAGTGCCTTCAGTGATGCGGCGTGAGCCTTGGCCTCCTCGTGCAGCGCCAGCCAACGCTTCGCCATCGAGGACAGCACGTGTCGCATCGCCACATCCGGGTCGCCCGGCACAACAACGGCAGGTGCGCCACGGCGCACGGGCGGCAGTGGAGTCGGACCCTCCAGCGCCGCGCACGCGAGGATCAGCTTGTGGTCGGTGAGCGTCTCCAGCTCCGCCCGCAACGCCTCGCTCCCGGTCGCGAGGGTCGCCTTGAGCGTGATCATCGCGGTTGTCCGCGCTTGAACGGCACCGTCGTAGGCGATCTTGACCAGCCTGATCGTTTCGACCGCGCCGTCGGCGGTCTTGGGTGTCGACAGCCCGTGCCCAGCCAGTAGCTGGCGTGCAGCGTGCTCGGCATCGATGGTGTCGTTCTTCCCTGCGAGTCGACGTTCCGCGGCCCGTGCTGGGCGGGCGATCTCGTGGACGTCGTGACCGTGGTTGCGCAGGTAGCGCGCCAAGCCGACCCCGTAGGAGCCGGTGCCCTCGACGCCGAACCCGATCAGCCGACCGGCCGACCCGACGAAGGCCAGACAGAAGGCGAGGAGCTCCTCAAACCCGGCGATGGTGGTGGGCACGACGATGTCGCCGAGCCGGCCGCCAAAGCCGTCGATCGCGACCGCTACGTGGTTGTCCTTGTGGGTGTCGACGCCGACGATGACATCGTCACGCCGAAGCTGCATGCTGGGCATCGGGCTGTGGATCCTCTCTCGCACTTTCCGGGCGGGCTGTCCATGGCTCAGCTGGCCGGAGTGGGCGGACAGGACTGCGATGAGGCCCTGGTCGAGTCAGGCTCCTATCAGGTCACTGCCCACCCGGCCAGCAGCCTGGTGAACGCCACCACCCGGGGCCGACACGTCAACGCGAGGGCACCCGCAGGGCCGGTCATAAGCAAGGGTCAGACCCCAGGTGGTGGCGCAGTCACGATGCTCGCAGTCGTA
>NZ_BAAHBN010000024.1:0-1419 GCF_054776655.1 Mariniluteicoccus flavus
GGCTCATCCGAATCGAGGGTGGGTCGCGGGGGTGGCGCGTCGGTCTCGGGGTAGGCGTCGAGGTCTTCACATGATGGGAGTTCTCACGCTCCCCATCTGGAAGACCTCGACATGGCCGACGCTACCTTCACCACGCCCGATCTGACGACGTTCTGCCGTCTCGACGGTCTCGGGTTGGAGGTGACTGGGCAGCGCCTTGAGCCAGGCCGTGCGGTGCTGGCCTGCCGGGTCATCGAGGATGACCGGTGGTGCCGGCGGTGCGGTTGCGAGGGCAGCGTGCATGATGTGGCCACCCGCCGGCTTGCGCACGAACCGTTCGGGTGGCGACCAACGATGTTGCTGATCGCCGTGCGCCGCTACCGGTGCACCGGCTGCGGGCACGTGTGGCGGCAGGACACCACAGCGGCGGCCGAGCCGCGCGCGAAGATCTCCCGGACCGGCCTTCGATGGGCCCTGCTTGCACTGATCGTGCAGCATCTGAGCGTGGCCCGGATCGCCGAAGGGCTCGGGGTCGCCTGGGACACCGCGAACAACGCGGTCCTGGCCGAGGGCCGGCGCGTCCTGATCGGCGACCCGGCGCGGTTCGACGGTGTCGCGGTCGTCGGGGTCGACGAGCACGTCTGGCGGCACACGAGGAAGGGCGACAAGTACGTCACCGTCATCATCGACCTCACCCCGATCCGCGACGGCACCGGCCCCGCCCGGCTGCTGGACATGGTCCAGGGGCGTTCCAAGGCCGCGTTCAAGGCCTGGCTCGCCGACCGGCCCCAAGCGTGGCGTGATGCCGTGGAAGTGGTCGCCATGGACGGATTCACCGGGTTCAAGACCGCCGCCGCCGAGGAACTCCCGCGCGCGGTCACGGTCATGGACCCCTTCCACGTCGTCCGCCTGGCCGGGGATGCCCTCGACCAGTGTCGGCGCCGGGTCCAACAGGACCTGCACGGTCACCGAGGCCGCTGCAACGACCCGCTCTACCGGGCCCGGCGAACCCTGCACACCGGACAGGACCTGCTCACCGACCGCCAGCGCCAGCGACTCATCGTCCTGTTCACCAACCCCGACCACGTCGAGGTCGAGGCCACCTGGGGCATCCTCCAGCGGACGATCGCCGCCTACCGCCACCCCGACAAGGCCACCGGTCGCGCGGCAATGACCGCCGTCATCGCCGCCCTGCGCGACGGCGTGCCCACGGCCTTGGTCGAGCTCCGACGCTTGGGCCGGACCCTGAACCAGCGAGCAACTGACGTGCTCGCCTACTTCGACCGGCCGGGAACCTCCAACGGGCCCACCGAAGCCCTGAACGGGCGGCTCGAACACCTCCGCGGCTCTGCCCTGGGCTTCCGCAACCTCACCAACTACATCGCCCGATGCCTACTCGAGACCGGCGGATTCAGAACCCACCCTGCTTTGGGATGAGCC
>NZ_BAAHBN010000025.1:0-1298 GCF_054776655.1 Mariniluteicoccus flavus
AGGGGTTGATTCGGTCGGGGTAGACGAGGGCGAGTTCGCCGAGGGCGGCTTTCCAGCCTTGGATGACGGAGCCTTCGACGAGTTTGCCGGGGGCTTTGCGTGCAGTGCCTTTGGGGAGGCCGGCTTCTTTGGCGCGTTCCCGGGCGCGTTTGTCCTCGATGGTGCGGATCGCCAGCCACAGCAGCTTGATCGCGGACGCGTCGGAGGGGAAGTGGCCGCGGTTCTTGATGATCTTGCGGAGTTGGTAGTTCAGTGACTCGATGCTGTTGGTGGTGTAGATGACCTTGCGCAGTGCCGGGCCGAACGCGAGGAACGGGACGAACCGGTCCCACGCGTTCTCCCACGAGGCGACCGCGGCCGGGTATTTCTTGCCCAGCAGGGAGTCAGCGAACGTGGTCAATGCCATCAACGCGGCCTGTTCGGTCGGGGCGGTGTAGATCGGACGCAGCATCGCCGCGACGGCCTTGCGGTCTTGGTAGGCCACGAACCGCATCGAGGCCCGGATCAGGTGCACCACGCAGGTCTGGACCATCGCTTGGGGCCAGGTCGCCTCGATGGCCTCGGGGAACCCTGTCAGCCCGTCGCAGCACACGATCAGCACGTCGCTGACGCCGCGGTTGGCGAGCTCGGCGCAGACCCCGGCCCAGAACTTCGCGCCCTCGCTGGCCTGGACCCAGATCCCCAACACATGCTTGACGCCGTCGAGGTCGACCCCGACCGCGATGTGCGCGGCGCGGTTCGCGACGTGGGCGCCGTCGCGGATCTTCACGACCAGCGCGTCGAGGTAGATCACCGGGTAGAACGCCTCCAGCGGGCGGGCCTGCCAGACGGTGACTTCGTCGGCCACGGCGTCGGTGACCTTGCTGATCGTCTCGTGGGACAGTTCGGTGCCCAACGTGGCCGCGAGGTGGTGCTGGATATCGCGGATCGTCATCCCGCCGGCATAGAGGCTGATGATCATGTCTTCCAGCCCGCCCAGCCGCCGTGCGCCTTTGGGGACCAGCGCTGAGGCGAACGTGGAGTTCCGGTCCCGGGGCTGGTCCAGGCCGATGTCGCCGACCTCGGTCCCCACCGATTTCGGTGTGGTCCCGTTGCGGGAGTTCCCACTCCCGTGACCGGCCCGGTCGCCCTTCTCATAGCCCAAGTGGTCACTGAGCTCGGCCTGCATCCCGCGTTCGAGGACGGCTTTGATCATCTCGGGCAGGAATCCGCCCTCCCCGGTCAACGCCACGCCCCGCTCACCGGTCGCGGCCATCAACTTGTCGAGCATCGCGTCGTCGAACAGCTCACGACGTAAC
>NZ_BAAHBN010000026.1:0-938 GCF_054776655.1 Mariniluteicoccus flavus
GGGCGGGGTCTGCCAGCAACTCCAACGCCTCAGCGCGCAGGACCTCGAACTCCGTGCCGTCCTCGGATTCCCTGCTGTCGCGCAGGATCCCGGCAAGTTCGGTGATGGTCTTGTCGAGCCGCAACCCGGCAGGGCCATCGACCTGACCAGTGACCAGGGCCGTCCCGGCCTCCCCTGGCCGGACGTTCACGAAGCGCCGCTCGAGCGCGGCCTTCCGACGTTCCTCGGCGCCGTCGGGGTCGACGACGTCACACAGCAGTTCGGCCTGGTTGAGTAGCCGGGTGACGGTGTATTGCGGGGCGAATGGTGCGAGTTGCCGGTCGACCTCCCCGGCCATCTCGGCGGTGAGTTCACGGGTGCGGGTGAGTTGGGCGACCTTGCGGGCGGCGAAGACGCGGACGTGGCCGCCGATCACCAGCGCCCACAACTTCGGATGACGGTGCTGGAGGTCGAGGACATCGGCGATGAGCTGGGCGGCGGCGTCCGGGGAGATGCCGAGCGCCGGACCGACCTCCAACGTGCAGAACTCGGCGACCTGCGGCGTGCCGTCGCCGCCGAGGACCATCAGTCGTTCGCCATGAAGCACCGACGGCGCGGAATCGTTGTCGGACAGCGGTTCGTTGATCCACGAGTACGCCCTTGCTGCGGCAGCGATCAACGAGATCTGGTCGATCTCTGCCTGGTGTTGGCGGTCGGCGGCATCCTTCAGGCCGAGGATGACCCCGGTGCGGTCAGGTTTTCCCTTCGCAACAAGCTGTTCGGTGAGATCGTCCATCGTTCCCCCTGAGGTGTGGTGATGATTCCAGCCTAGGAAGGGGGTCTGACAATCTCGGGTCCAGAACAGGGTTCTGCGAAAAGAATCTCGAACTATTTTTTTCTTGTGGGGAAGGTGATCGCGGGCTGGTGGCTTCGACTCGTTCCTCGCTCAGCCAACGTGA
>NZ_BAAHBN010000027.1:0-551 GCF_054776655.1 Mariniluteicoccus flavus
CTATTAGCTAAATATAATTAATATTATTATAATATATATTTACAAATATATAGATAATTACTAAACTAAATTTTTTAAAAATAAAAAATAAAGCTTATTTTATTTACTTTTAGTTTTAAAATATTTTTAAATTAATATTTTTATTAATATTTTTATTTTTTTATTTAAATATATTTTTAAAAAAGAAAACTTATTCTACTTTTAGAAGCAATAAAACTATTTAAACTAATAGCATATTTAAAATTAAAAGATAAAAATATAATACTTTTAATAAGTAAAATTTTATTTTTATTTTAGCTTTGCTAACTAGTACTAAAATAAATAATAATATAATATTTTTTTATTTTTTTTTTTAGTATTTTATACTAATAGTTTTAAAAAATATATATATCTAAATATTACAAGTATTTTTCTAAATTTATTATAAAAAAGTATTTTAAAAAAGTATTTTTTAATTTTTAAATTTAAAATAAGTTTAGTTTAGTAATAAAAAAGTTATTAATATAAATTGCAATAAAAACGCTGTTTTTAGTAAAAATACCTAAATTAGC
>NZ_BAAHBN010000028.1:0-514 GCF_054776655.1 Mariniluteicoccus flavus
CTTTTTTGTTAAAAAAAAAATTTAAAAACTAGTAGTCTAGAAAAATTTTAAACTTATTTTAAGTTTTATTTTTATTTTAGTTTATTTAGAAGATTATTATATTTAAAATAGTAGCGCGCATTGCTATAATATTAGCTATTATTTTTTTTAGCTAGTCTAATACACTAAGTAGGTTAGTTTTTTATTAACTAATTTATACTTTGCTAGATAGTATAGATAATTTATAATAAAAGTTTTATACTATTTGTATTATATACTATTTTTTTATTATATAATAAATAATAATTAATTATTAGTAATAAATATACTAATAAACTTAATTTAAATATTTAAAATATATTATATTAATTTACTTCTAGTATTTTCTTAAAAAAACATTAAAATTTTATTTTATATTATATTTCAAAAATTTATATATTAATATATATTTAATAGCTTAATATACTAGCTATATATAATTTTATTTTAATATATAAATTAAAAATAAATAAATTAACTAATTTAATTTTATAGC
>NZ_BAAHBN010000029.1:0-506 GCF_054776655.1 Mariniluteicoccus flavus
TCCGGAAGATGTGGAAGGCCTTGGCGCGCGAGTATCCCGGCGAGCACGTCGCCCGCTGCACCGTGGAGCGACGCATGGGAGCGCTGGGGTTGGCCGGCGTGCCGAACAAGCGGCACCCCACGACCACGCGCCGCCCCACCAAGGCCGTCGAGTTCCCCGCGGACCGGCTCGAGCGAGACTTCACCGCGCCCGCCCCGAACCGCCGCTGGGTCGCCGACATAACCTACGTGTCGACCTGGTCGGGGTTCGTGTACGTCGCGTTCGTCACCGACCTGTACTCCCGACGCATCGTGGGCTGGCGAGTCGCGAACCACCTGCGCACCGACCTCGCGTTGGATGCCCTGGAGCAGGCCATCTGGTCACGCCGTCAGGAAGGTGAGGACACCCTCGAGGGGCTGGTGCACCACAGCGACCACGGCGTCCAGTACGTCGCCATTTCCTATACCGAACGGCTCGCGCAGGCCGGGATCGAGGCCTCGGTCGGGTCTGTCGGCGACTCCTACGAC
>NZ_BAAHBN010000030.1:0-505 GCF_054776655.1 Mariniluteicoccus flavus
AAGCCGCCGGATAACCCGGCCCGAAGTCGCGGGCCGGAATGAATCAGCGGCGGGGCCGCCGGATGACCGACACCAACTCCCCGACCTCCAGGGTTCGGGCCGGGCTGGTCCGCGTCAACGGGATCGTGCCCGACTGACCGAGCGCGGACCAGTCGACCACCCAGTCCGAACTGGCGCTGATGGGATACGTCTTCCCGTACTGCGGCACCCGCTCATACACATGCCCACACGACGGCGACCGCTCCCCCGGCTCCACCCGCCGATCCCACCGATGCATCACCCCACACGACACCGTGGAGCCGTCCCCCATCGCAAACCGCGTCACCGTCCGCCGGGCCGTCATCACAATCGTGATCCCCTCCTGCGTCACCGACAACGACTGCGTAGCGGGATCATCGGTCCACAACCAGATCGGATACCCCACCGCCACCATGTTCCACTCATTCACACTCGGATCAGGCCCCACCAGCGGCCGCCCCGCCGGAAGCTTCAACTCCGCCACCGC